>NZ_JAFCUO010000008.1:0-87649 GCF_049896545.1 Pseudomonas sp. TWR3-1-1 | reverse complement strand
AAGGGCCACGCCAATCGTTGCCATTTCTGTAGTCGCTGACGAGTAGTGCGAGGCTGCGTCCGGGCGCGAAGCGCTCGTAAAACCATTCAACGCGGTGCCTCAGAGGCAACGCAAACCTCGGGTTTACGAGCGCTTCGCCATCGGACGTCGCCTTCGGCAAGGGCCACACCCACCTCGGTTTCTTCGGTTATGCGAGATTTATTCCTGCTGTGGCGGCTGTTCTTGCGGTGGGCGCAAGCCTACTTCGGCCGTAAGCTTGAGCTCTTTACCGTTGCGCATGACCTGAATACTGATTTTGTCCGAAGGCTTGATTCGGGCCACTTGGTTCATCGAGCGACGCCCGTCGCTTGCCGGTGCGCCATCAATGCTCAGAATCACGTCACCCAGTTGCAGACCTGCTTTTTGCGCAGGGCCATCGCGGAAAATACCCGCCACGACAATCCCCGGACGACCGCTCAGGCCAAATGATTCGGCCAGATCCGGGGTCAACGGTTGCACCTCAATCCCCAACCAGCCACGAATCACCTGGCCGTGTTCAATGATCGACTTCATGACTTCCATTGCCAGGTTGATCGGAATTGCAAAGCCAATGCCTTGCGAGCCGCCGGACTTGGTAAAAATAGCGGTGTTGATACCGGTCAGGTTGCCATTGGCATCCACCAGCGCGCCGCCCGAGTTGCCGGGGTTGATCGCGGCATCGGTCTGGATAAAGTCTTCGTAGTTGTTAAGACCCAGCTGGTTACGCCCGGTGGCGCTGATGATGCCCATGGTGGTGGTCTGGCCCACACCGAACGGGTTGCCGATGGCCAGGGCAATGTCACCGATACGCAGCGTGTCGGAGCGACCAATGGTGATGGCTGGCAGGTTTTTCAGGTCAATTTTGAGTACTGCCAAATCTGTTTCAGGATCGCTGCCAATGACCCGGGCCAGGGTTTCACGCCCGTCCTTGAGTGCCACCACGATCTGGTCAGCGTTCAACACCACATGGTTATTGGTCAGCAAGTAGCCTTCCGGGCTCATCAGCACGGCTGAGCCGAGGCTGGACTCCATACGCTTTTGCTTGGGTGCGTTGTTGCCGAAAAAGTGCCGGAACTGCGGGTCTTCAAACAACGGGCGGGCGTTTCGGTTCACCACCTTTGTGGTGTACAGGTTAGCCACGGCCGGCGCGGCGCGGACCACGGCGTCGGCGTACGTCACCGGGCCCTGTTGCACGTAATTGGTTTGCGGCGCTTGTTGCAGATTAACGTCCAGACTCGGCAGCCCGACCCATTGCGGGTAACGCTGAATAATCAGCAAAGCGATAAGCACGCCAGCCAGCAGTGGCCAGCCAAAAAAACGCAAAGCCTTGAGCATTGAACTAAGTCCTGAAGGTTGCAGAGCCTGCATCACGGCCCATAATGGCGGCCATTATACGAGGGCTGCGCGCCTCTGAACGCTATATTTAGGAGTCTTTTATGGCTGTCGCCTTGAGCACCCTGGTTGAAGAAGCCAATCGTTACCTGAACTGTGCTGCCATCGGCGATTACTGCCCCAACGGTTTGCAGGTCGAAGGGCGGCCTCAAGTGCTGCGTATTGTCAGTGGCGTGACTGCCAGCCAGGCGTTGCTGGACGCCGCCGTTGAAGCTCAGGCGGACTTGGTGCTGGTGCATCACGGTTACTTCTGGAAGGGTGAAGACCCGTGCATCACGGGCATGAAGCAGCGTCGCCTCAAAACGTTACTCAAACACGACATCAGCCTGCTGGCCTATCACTTGCCGTTGGACGTGCACCCTGAGGTGGGCAATAACGTGCAGCTGGCCCGGCAACTGGACATTACCGTCGAAGGCCCGCTGGACCCCGCCAATGCCAAAGTGGTGGGGCTGGTCGGGTCGCTGGCGGAACCGGTGACTGCGCGTGATTTTGCCCGTCGGGTGCAAGAAGCACTGGGCCGCGAACCGCTGCTGATTGAAGGCAGCGATATGATCCGTCGCGTGGGCTGGTGCACGGGCGGTGGCCAGGGTTACATCGATCAAGCCGTGCTGGCCGGTGTCGATTTGTACCTCAGTGGCGAAGCGTCGGAGCAGACCTTCCACAGTGCGCGCGAAAACGACATCAGTTTTATTGCCGCCGGGCATCATGCCACCGAGCGGTATGGCGTACAGGCATTGGGCGATTACCTGGCCCGACGCTTTGCCCTTGAACACCTGTTCATCGATTGCCCTAACCCCATCTGACGCGACCCCGCAGGCTGCGATCTTTTAAATGTTCGCAGCCTGCGCCAGCTCCTGCGAGTGCTCAATCGGGCAAACTCCGCGATCTATTCTTAGACGTTTTCGATCTAGTTGGCGCCCTCTATATAAGAGGGCGCTGTGCTAGCATTCTGAGCTCGAACACGGCCCGCAGGCCGTTCATAAGATAGCTTTCGTGAGTAGCCATGGTCGACAAACTGACGCACCTGAAACAGCTGGAGGCGGAAAGCATCCACATCATCCGCGAGGTGGCCGCCGAGTTCGATAACCCGGTAATGCTGTACTCGATCGGTAAAGATTCCGCCGTGATGCTGCACCTCGCGCGCAAGGCATTTTTCCCTGGCAAGCTGCCGTTTCCGGTGATGCATGTAGACACACAGTGGAAATTCCAGGAGATGTACCGCTTTCGCGACAAGATGGTTGCCGAGCTGGGCCTGGACTTGATCACCCACGTCAACCCGGACGGCGTGGCGCAGGGCATCAACCCTTTCACCCACGGCAGTGCCAAGCACACCGACATCATGAAAACCGAGGGTCTCAAGCAGGCGCTCGACAAATATGGTTTTGATGCCGCATTCGGTGGCGCCCGCCGCGACGAAGAGAAGTCCCGCGCCAAAGAGCGCGTGTATTCATTCCGCGACAGCAAGCACCGCTGGGACCCGAAAAACCAGCGCCCAGAGTTGTGGAACGTGTACAACGGCAACGTCAACAAGGGCGAATCGATCCGCGTGTTCCCGTTGTCGAACTGGACCGAACTCGATATCTGGCAGTACATCTACCTCGAAGGCATCCCGATTGTGCCGCTGTACTTCGCCGCCGAGCGTGAAGTGATCGAGAAGAACGGCACGCTGATCATGATTGACGACGAGCGCATCCTTGAGCACCTGTCTGACGAAGACAAAGCCCGCATCGTCAAGAAAAAGGTCCGTTTCCGCACGCTGGGTTGCTACCCGCTGACCGGCGCGGTGGAATCGGAGGCTGAAACCCTGACCGACATCATCCAGGAAATGCTCCTGACGCGAACTTCCGAGCGCCAGGGCCGGGTCATCGATCACGATGGCGCAGGCTCAATGGAAGATAAAAAACGTCAAGGTTATTTCTAAGGGGTTGTCATGTCGCACGTATCTGATTTGATCAGCGAGGACATCCTCGCCTACCTGGGCCAGCATGAGCGCAAAGAGATGTTGCGTTTTCTGACCTGCGGCAACGTCGACGACGGCAAGAGCACCCTGATCGGGCGCCTGCTGCACGACTCCAAGATGATCTACGAGGATCACCTGGAAGCCATCACCCGCGATTCGAAAAAGAGCGGCACCACGGGCGATGATATCGACCTGGCGCTGCTGGTGGACGGCCTGCAAGCCGAGCGCGAGCAGGGCATCACCATTGATGTGGCGTATCGCTACTTTTCCACGGCCAAGCGCAAATTCATCATCGCCGACACCCCGGGTCACGAGCAGTACACCCGCAACATGGCCACCGGTGCGTCGACCTGCGATTTGGCCATCATTTTGGTGGATGCCCGTTATGGCGTGCAGACCCAGACCCGTCGCCACAGCTTTATCGCCTCGCTGCTGGGCATCAAACACATCGTGGTGGCCATCAACAAAATGGACATCAACGGGTTTGATCAAAGCGTATTTGAGTCGATCAAGACCGACTATCTGGCGTTCGCTGAAGGCATGAAGGTCAAGCCCACGAGCTTGTACTTCGTGCCGATGTCAGCCCTTAAAGGCGACAACGTCGTGAACAAAAGCGAGCGCTCGCCCTGGTACACCGGGCAGTCGCTGATGGAAATTCTTGAAACCGTGGAAATCGCAGCGGACCGTAACCTCACTGACCTGCGCTTTCCGGTGCAATACGTGAACCGTCCGAACCTGAACTTCCGTGGCTTCGCCGGCACCCTGGCCAGTGGCATCGTGCGCAAGGGCGACGAGGTGGTGGTGCTGCCGTCGGGCAAGAGCAGCCGTGTCAAATCCATTGTTACCTTTGAAGGCGAGCTGGAACACGCAGGCCCTGGGCAAGCAATCACGCTGACCATGGAAGACGAGATCGACATCTCCCGTGGCGATCTGCTGGTGCATGCCGACAGCGTTCCGCCGGTGACTGACAGCTTCGAAGCCATGCTGGTATGGATGGCCGAAGAGCCGATGCTGCCGGGCAAGAAGTACGACATCAAGCGTGCGACCAGCTATGTACCGGGTTCCATTGCCAGCATCGTCAACAAAGTCGACGTGAACACGCTGCAAGAAGGTCCGGCCAGCGCCTTGCAGTTGAACGAGATCGGCAAGGTCAAGGTCAGCCTCGATGCACCGATTGCGCTGGACGGTTATGAAAGCAACCGCACCACGGGTTCGTTCATCATCATTGACCGCCTGACCAATGGCACCGTGGGCGCAGGCATGATCGTTGCCCAGCCCGTGAGTCATGGCGGCACCGGCCATCATGGCGAGCTGGCGCATGTGACCACTCAAGAACGTGCGCAACGTTTTGGCCAGCAACCGGCCACGGTGTTGTTCAGCGGCTTGTCGGGCGCAGGCAAAAGCACCTTGGCCTATGCGGTTGAGCGCAAATTGTTCGACATGGGCCGTGCGGTGTTTGTGCTGGACGGTCAAAACCTGCGGCATGACCTGAACAAAGGTTTGCCTCAGGACCGTGCTGGACGCACAGAAAACTGGCGCCGCGCCGCGCATGTGGCACGTCAGTTCAACGAAGCCGGCTTGCTGACACTGGCTGCGTTTGTGGCGCCGGATGCGCAAGGCCGTGAGCAGGCCAAAGCGTTGATCGGGGATGATCGCTTAATTACCGTGTATGTGCAGGCATCACCAGCGGTCTGCGCCGAACGTGATCCGCAAGGCTTGTACGCGGCGGGCGGCGATAACATTCCGGGTGATTCCTTCCCGTATGACGTGCCGTTAAATGCAGACCTGGTAGTCAACACCCAGGCGCTGACGGTCGATGAAGGCGTGAAGTTAGTGCTGGACCTGTTGCGTCAACGCGGCGCGATATAAGGCGTATCAAAAAGCCCGCCACCGAGTGATCGGTGGCGGGCTTTTTATTGGCGAGTCAGACCTTGGGGTACTCGCGATGCAATTGGTCCAGCAACCGGTCCTTGTCTTCCCACAACTGATTGATCCAGCCCTGAAACGCCAGCTTGTACTCAGCGTCCTGATCGTAGTTGCGGCCAATAAACTCAGGCGCAATGGGCAACTCTTCGAACACCACCACCACCTCGCGCACATTAGCGCACAGTAAATCCCAATAACCCGGACGCCCTCCAGGATAGTGAATCGTCACGTTGACGATGGATTTGAGCTGCTCCCCCATCGCATCCAGCACAAAGGCAATCCCGCCGGCCTTGGGCTTGAGCAGGTAGCGAAACGGTGATTGCTGCTGCGCATGCTTGGCCTCGGTAAAGCGGGTGCCTTCAACAAAGTTGAAAATACCCACCGGCTGGTTTTTGAACTTCGCACAGGTTTTACGCGTGGTCGCCAGGTCGGCGCCTTTTTTCTCCGGGTGCTTGGCCAGATAAGCCTTGGAGTAGCGCTTCATGAACGGGAAACCCAGCGCCCACCAGGCCAGGCCAATGACCGGCACCCAGATCAGTTCTTGCTTGAGGAAGAACTTGAGCGGGCGAATACGTTTGTTGAGCACGTATTGCAGCACCATGATGTCAACCCAGCTCTGGTGGTTGCTGGTCACCAGGTAAGAGTGCTCGTAATCAAGACCCTCCAGCCCTTTGATGTGCCAGCGTGTCTTGCGCAGCAGGTTCATCCAGCGCTGGTTGTTGCTGACCCACGCTTCGTGGATACGCCGCATCAACTCGTCGGTGACCCGTTGCGCGGCCGGGAAGGGCAGGCACAGTTTAAAAATGGCCACCACGAATAGCGGCGTACAGCACACGATGGTGTTGATCGCCAACAGCAGTGAAGCAATGACGCCGCGTAACGGCGCAGGCAGGAAATCCAGCATTTATACATCCATAGGTCGGTTGGCGGCTTGGATCGCCGTGAGGGCGATGGTGTAGACGATGTCGTCCACTTGGGCGCCGCGTGGCAGGTCATTCACCGGTTTACGCAGCCCTTGCAGCATGGGACCAAGGCTGACGCAATCGGCGCTGCGTTGCACGGCTTTGTGCGTGGTGTTGCCGGTGTTCAGGTCCGGGAACACAAAGACCGTCGCGCGGCCCGCCACCTGGCTGTTGGGGGCCAATTGTCTGGCCACACTTTCGTTGGCCGCCGCGTCGTATTGCAACGGGCCATCAATCAACAGCGCATGTTGCGCTTCGTGAGCGAGAAGGGTGGCTTCGCGGACTTTTTCGACTTCTTCACCGCTGGCCGAGTCGCCACTGGAGTAACTGATCATCGCCACGCGAGGCGTGATGCCAAATGCGGCCGCCGAGTCGGCACTTTGCAGCGCGATTTCGGCCAGTTCGGTGGCAGACGGGTGCGGGTTCATCACGCAGTCGCCATACACCAGCACTTGCTCGGGGAAGAGCATGAAGAACACGGAGGACACCAGCGTGCAACCCGGCGCCGTTTTGATCAGTTGCAAGGCCGGGCGGATGGTGTTGGCGGTGGAGTGAATCACCCCCGACACCAGTCCGTCCACTTCGTCCAGCGCCAGCATCATGGTGCCGATCACCACCGGGTCTTCCAGTTGCTGCTCGGCCATCGGCGCGTTGATGCTTTTGGTTTTGCGCAGCGCCACCATCGGCTCGACGTAACGCCCGCGAATGACGTCCGGGTCGAGAATCTCCAACCCCTCAGGCAGCTCAAACCCGTGGGCCTTGGCCACGGCGTGCACCTCTTCAGGCTTGGCCAGCAGCACACAGCGGGCGATGCCGCGAGCGTGACAGATGGCCGCCGCCTGCACGGTCAGCGGTTCGCTGCCTTCGGGCAACACGATGCGTTTGTTCGCCTGCTGGGCGCGCTGTATCAACTGATAACGGAAGACAGCAGGTGTGAGGCGCATTTCCCGAGGCGTACCGCAACGCTGGTGCAACCATTTGGCGTCGAGGTGGCTGGCGACGAAATCAGTGATGATTTGCGCACGTTCGCGGTCATCGATGGGGATTTCTTTGTTCAGGTTGTTCAGGCGATTGGCCGTGTCATACGAGCCGGTGCTCACTGACAGCACAGGCAGCCCGGCTTGCAGGGCGCCGCGACACAGCTCCATCAGGCGCGGGTCGGGTTGGGTGTCACTGGTCAGCAGCAGGCCGGCCAGCGGCACGCCATTCATCGCGGCCAGGCTGACGGCGAGAATAATGTCGTCGCGGTCGCCCGGGGTGACCACCAGTACGCCAGGCTTGAGCAGTTGCAGCGTATTGAGCACGGTACGGGCGCACAAAATGATTTTCGACATGCGCCGGGTTTCATAGTCCCCGGCGTTGAGCACCTGGGCGCCGAGCAAATCTGCCACGTCGCGGGTGCGCGGTGCGTTGAGTTCCGGTTGATACGGAATACAACCCAGCAGTTTGAAGTCACCGGAGCGCAGCAAAGGCGAATGCTCTTTGAGCCGTGCGGCGAAGTCCTCCATGCTTTCGTCAGTGCGCACCTTGTTCAGGATCACGCCCAGCACTTTCGGGTCTTTGGGGCCGCCGAACAGTTGAGCCTGTAGTTCAACGCGCCCGGAGAGTTCAGTCAGGACTTCGTTTTCCGGGGCCGAGACCAGAATCACTTCAGCATCCAGGCTTTTGGCCAGGTGCAGGTTGACCCGTGCGGCGTAGCTGGCGCTGCGGGTGGGCACCATGCCTTCGACGATCAGCACATCTTTGCCAATCGCGGCCTCTTGATACAGGCGGATGATTTCTTCAAGCAACTCATCGAGCTGGCCGTCGCCGAGCATCCGTTCAACGTGCGCCAGCCCCAAGGGTTTTGGGGGCTTCAGGCCGTGGGTGCGGGCCATCAGCTCGGTCGAGCGCTCAGGGCCCAGATCGCCTGGGTGCGGCTGGGCAATCGGTTTGAAAAAGCCGACTTTCAAGCCAGCGCGTTCAAGGGTGCGCACCAGGCCGAGGCTGATAGAAGTCAGGCCCACACCAAAATCAGTGGGGGCGATAAAGAAAGTTTGCATGCGAGCTTCCTGACGTGAGCAGTGCAAGGGCACACCCGCCGAACGGGTCATGTGCCTGAATCAATTGCCAAGATTAGCGCTATCCGCCCCTTGAGCACACCAGCCACAGGCAAAGGGCTGACCTATTTTTGCGCGCCGTTGCTCGGGGTCAAGCACCCAGGCGCGCGATTGCCAGGGCGGTTGATGACGATGGTGCTGGGTGTGGCCACAAGACAGTACGGCCACCCAATGCGCCTCCTCATCCTGTCGCCAACCAATGATTGTTGAGCTTTTCAAAATTATCCGTTGGTCTTGGTTGTGTTTCGTTGTGTTCGCTTTCGTGCGTTTGCTTGGTTAAACTTGCGCACTCTTTATTTTCTGCAAAAGGTCTCGCCCCATGACGATCGCCGCCAACAAGGCTGTCTCCATCGACTATACCCTGACCAACGACGCTGGTGAGGTCATCGACAGCTCCGCCGGTGGCGCGCCACTGGTTTACCTGCAAGGCGCAGGTAACATCATCCCGGGTCTGGAAAAGGCGCTGGAAGGCAAGGCAGTCGGTGACGAGCTGGAAGTTGCCGTAGAGCCTGAAGACGCTTACGGCGAGTACTCCGCTGAACTGGTCAGCACGTTGAACCGCAGCATGTTCGAAGGCGTTGACCAACTGGAAGTTGGCATGCAGTTCCACGCTTCCGCGCCGGACGGCCAAATGCAGATCGTGACCATTCGTGATCTGGACGGCGACGACGTGACCGTGGATGGCAACCACCCATTGGCCGGTCAACGCCTGAACTTCAAAGTGAAGGTTGTGGCCATTCGTGACGCGAGCGAAGAAGAAGTTGCTCACGGCCACGTACACGGTGAAGGCGGTCATCAGCACTGATAATGGCTGCTAAGCTCACCTGAGCTAGCCAGGAAAGGGCGCCTACGGGCGCCTTTTTTCATCTTTAAAGCGTAGGGCAATTGGCTTTTGAGCGGTTGTCTGAACCTGGTCCCGAGATTTTTGGAGTCCGTCATGAGTGCTTTTCACGAACTTACGCTCGACGCGCTGGACGGCAAGTCGCTACCACTGGAAACCCTCAAGGGCAAGGTGGTGCTGGTGGTGAACGTCGCCTCTAAATGTGGTTTGACCCCACAGTACGCGGCGCTGGAAAAAATTTATCAGCAGTTCAAGGATCAAGGTTTCAGCATTTTGGGCGTGCCGTGCAATCAATTCGCGGGACAAGAGCCTGGCACAGACGAGGAGATCCAGTCCTTTTGCAGCCTCAACTACGGCGTGACCTTCGATCTGAGCGGCAAAATGAACGTCAACGGTCCTGAGCGTCATCAGCTGTATCGCTTGTTGGCAGGCGAGGGCGCTGAGTTCCCGGGGGACATTACCTGGAACTTCGAGAAATTCCTGCTGGGTCAGGACGGTCGCGTATTGGCGCGTTTTTCGCCGCGCACCGCTCCAGACGATGGCGCAGTGATTCAGGCGATTGAAAAAGCGTTGGGTTAACGCTTTTTCACCGGTACGGAGACGGGGATGGCCTCTGCGTCGTTTTCAGCGCGACAGGCGTTGTGCAGCACCCCTTCGAACTGCCTGATGATGTTTGGCCAGCCATGACGACTGGCATGCTGACGCGCATTCAGACGAATGGTGCGCAGCGTCTCAGGGTCATCCAGCAGCCAGCTTGCGGCTTCGATCCACGCGTGCTCGTCCCCGGTCATGGCCAGTACGCCGTTATAGCCATGACGGATATGCAACCCCGCCGCCGCCTCGTCATACGCCACCACGCCTAAACCTGATGCCAGGGCTTCGAGCACAACGTTGCCGAAGGTTTCGGTCATGCTCGGAAACAAGAACACGTCACTGCTGGCGTAGTGACGGGCCAGCGTTTCTCCCGTCTGCACACCACAAAAAATAGCCTCGGGCAGCGAGGCTTCGAGGGCTGCGCGTTTGGGGCCTTCCCCGACAATGATCAACGTGAGCCGTCGCGCCGGGTAACGGGCTTGCAGTGCCTGCAAGCAGCGCTTGAGGGCTGTGAGGTTTTTTTCCGGCGCCAGACGGCCCACGTGTAGCAAGGCAATGTCGTCTTCACGCAGGCCCCAGTGTTGACGCAAGGTGTTCTGGCGTTTGGCCGGGTTGAACAGGCGGCTGTCGACACCACGGGCCAGCAGTTGCAGGCGCTCGAAGTGCCGGCGTTGCAGTTCCAGACGCTGGCTGGTGCTGGGCACCAGTGTCAGCGCCGAACGGTTATGAAACCAGCGCAAATAGTGGGTCAAGGCGCGGGTAATAAGCCCCCAGCCGTACTGGCTGGAGTACTGCTGGAAATTGGTGTGAAAACCACTGACCACCGCAATCCCCAAACGCCTGGCCACTCGCAATGCGCACAGCCCCAGCGGCCCTTCGGTGGCGATGTACACCACGTCCGGGCGCTGTTGCTGCCAGCGTTTGCTCAAGCGATGGATCGAAGTCATGCCCCATTGCAGGGTGGGATAGCCCGGTATCGGCCAACCTCGGCACAGCATCAATTGATCGGTGCTGCGTTGATGGCCATCCCCGCTTTGGCGCGGGCGCACCAGTTCCACGTGATGATTGAGTGCACATAAACCTTCATATAAATGGCCAAGGGTATTGGCCACGCCATTGATCTCGGGTGGGAAGGTTTCTGTGACGAGGGCGATATGAAGGGCAGTGGTCATGACCCCAGTGTCGGGTAGGGCCATGACGTCGATGTGTCACGCTGATGATGGATTTATGAAACGCTCAGCGGCTTTTGAGGGCGTCTTCGCCGCGTTCACGTACCCAAAACAGGGTTGCGCCTGCGACAGCGGCGGGCATCATCAGCACGTTGACCAGCGGGATCAGCAGCACGAGGTAGACGATTGCGCCAAAACTCATGCTCTGCCAGCGTTTCTGGCGCAGCCAGGCGAGCATCTCGTTCCAGCCCAGCTTGTGGTTATCCGCCGGGTAGTCGATGTATTGAATGGCCATCATCCAGATCCCGAAAATCAGCCACAGCGGTGCGGCGATCAGGTTCAGCACCGGAATAAACGACAGGATCAACAAGGCAATGGCGCGGGGCAGAAAATACCCCAGTTTGCGCATCTCTCGCGCCAGGGTGCGCGGCACCATGGCGATGAGCTCGCCCCAACTGAACGCCGGGAAGTCATCCGTGCCGCGCACCACCACCTCAACCTTCTCTGAGAGAAAACCGTTGAATGGGGCAGCAATGATATTGGCGAGCATGGTGAAGGTAAAAAACACCATCAATGCCACCAGCACCACGAACAACGGCCACAGCAGGTAATTGAGAAAACTCAGCCAGCTGGGCAGCGCGGGCATCAGGGTATCCACCCATAGGCTGAACTGATGCCCCGCGAAATAAATCAAGCCGACGAACAGCACCAGGTTGATCAACAATGGCAGCAATACAAACAGGCGCAGGCCGGGGGTGAGCACCAGCTTGAGACCCTCACGCAGGTAGTGCGGGCCGCAAAGAACAGGGGCGGGCATAGTTGTACTCCGAGCAATGAGAAAACGGGGCGACCTTAGCGGCTTTACGAATGGCGTGAAAGCCTTGGATCAGGATCGACAATAACTGTTACAAAGGCGGCCTCAGACGGCTGCGGTCTCATTGAGACCTGCTATGAGCTGGATTGTTAAAGCGTATTTCCTTAATCTCTGCCACCTCGATACGCTGCACCTACATTTTTTCAGGATCGATGCGTTTCAGGTCTAGCCTGTACTGCTTTGCGATCCCTTTATATTCCAGCTGCTCAAGCGGCGTTCCGACCCGATTTCGACGCGGGCGGTCATAGGAGTGAGTCATGTCTGAAGTACGTCATTCGCGAGTGATTATTCTGGGTTCCGGCCCTGCCGGTTACAGCGCTGCTGTGTACGCGGCCCGCGCCAACCTCAAGCCACTGCTGATTACGGGCATGCAGGCAGGCGGTCAATTGACCACCACCACTGAGGTCGACAACTGGCCGGGTGATGTTCACGGCCTGACCGGTCCGGCGCTGATGGAGCGGATGCGCGAGCACGCCGAGCGTTTTGAAACCGAGATCGTGTTCGACCACATCAACGAAGTGGACCTGAAAAACAAGCCGTTCACCCTCAAGGGCGACAGCGGTACTTTCACCTGTGACGCCCTGATCATCGCTACCGGCGCCAGCGCCCGTTACCTGGGCTTGCCGTCTGAAGAAACCTTCATGGGCAAAGGCGTCTCGGCGTGCGCGACCTGCGATGGCTTCTTCTATCGCAACAAGCCGGTGGCTGTGGTCGGTGGCGGCAACACTGCCGTTGAAGAGGCCCTGTACCTGGCCAACATCGCCAGCAAAGTAACGCTGGTTCACCGCCGCGAAACCTTCCGTGCCGAGAAAATCCTGATCGACAAGCTCAATGCCCGTGTGGCGGAAGGCAAAATCGAACTCAAGCTGAACGCGACCCTGGATGAAGTGCTGGGCGACAACATGGGTGTGACCGGTGCGCGCCTGAAAAACAATGACGGCAGCTTCGACGAAATCACCGTCGACGGCGTGTTCATCGCCATCGGCCACACCCCGAACACCTCGTTGTTCGAAGGCCAGCTGGCGCTTAAAGATGGCTACATGGTTGTGCAGGGCGGCCGCGAAGGCAACGCCACCGCCACCAGCATCGAAGGGGTGTTTGCTGCCGGTGACGTGGCCGATCACGTCTACCGTCAAGCCATCACCTCGGCCGGTGCCGGCTGCATGGCTGCACTGGACGCCGAGCGCTACCTGGACGGCTTGCAGAACGCTGAGTTCTGATACACCGCTTGACCCGAAGGGCACCGTGACTTTTTAGTCCTGCGTGGCCCGGATCACGGCAATGCCCGTATCGAACGATACGGGCATTTTTTTGTGCGCATTTTTGCTTGTCCGTGCTCACCCTCCATCCGACGCGTCAGGTTCTGCTCGATACACTTCGGCAAAAATGTCGGTGATGTCGCGCTGTGGTGAGCGTTGCTGCAAGGCCCTGACCTTGGCGCTTAAACGCAACAGGTCGTGGCTGGGTGTGGCCCTGTGTTCGGGTGGCAAGGGTTTCGACCATTCGCGCATGGCCTGTGGCAGGGCGCGGCGGCCGACTTTGGCGATGCGTTTTATTTCCCATTCGACCAAACGATTGGGCAGCGTCCAGAACGTCATGACGTGATAGACGTACCAGAAAAACGCGTACACCCAACCCACCTCCTTCTCACGCCAACGACGGTGCATGGCGGCGCGTGCATTGCGGAACGTGTGCAGCCCTTCGTGGGATGGATCGTCAGGGCCTTGAAGTTCCAGCGGGTCCTGAATGGCCTTGAGATCGTCCAGTTCGTACTCCATGTAACCGCGCACAGCCTCCCAATGAGCGATGGCCAATGGCAGTCCGCCGCACTGGAACTCAAGACTGACTAACTCGCCCTCATGTTCAAACCCCATGCCCAGACCGTATTGGCGGGTCACGCCGTATTGCGTAGCGCTTTGCGACTGCACCACCCACGCGGACAACGCCTCCCACGGGACAAATAACGGCTCGTTTGAGTCATGCGGTGTGAAACAGACTTCGCGGCGCTGACGGTTGAAGCGGGTGGGGATAACTTTGGTGTAGAGGGCGTGGTGGTAGAGCCAGATGGCTAAGCAAAAAGCCGAACCAGTCAGCCATATATAGAGTGCGTACTCTCTTGAGAGCCAGAAGAGATCCGTTGAAAATTCCCAGCTTTCTTTAAGGTTATGTCCAAAAAACACCCCTAAGAAAATGGCCAGTAATGGCCCTCCTAAACCGATCAAACACGCGCAGGTAAATGGCCCTCCCAAATTCAACTGATAAGAAAACACATTGGGCTTCCCCCCGCCAAAGTCCAGATACACATCATTAAAGTCACTGATAGATGGACAGTACGGCTGGGCACCTGTAGGCAAAGGTAAGGGCGCGAGATACGTCTTAGTTCCGGTCAGGATTTTTTTGATATCGCCAGCCCTATGCAAGGGCTTAATTGCCGCTGCCGCAGGCCGAGTTTCTTGAGATTCAGACATTCGGTATGACTTCCAATGCCAGGATGTCGATGGGTAATAAGGTTAACGCTGGGGCTAGGTAGTCGGCGGCGGGGTAGCGACCCTCTTTCAAGGGATTAAAACGAATGCGGTGGGTGTGCCAGACTTGTTGGCCTTGTTCATCCAGGGACCATAACTTCAGTTCAAGCAGCAGTTCTTCATCTAACTTGCCGTTGATGCGTTCTGGATGGCGCGGATAGCTCAGGCTTAAGATCAGCCCCGGCCTGTCCATATGCACACGAAACAGACGTGCCGAGACTTGCTCGCTGATTTCTTCACTGTGCTCATGTGGACGTTTACTGTGCTCCAAAACAGTGGTGAAACGTTGAGCCCCGATCTTTAATCCATGACTGGCTCGCCCTCCTAGCGGCACTTCAAAGTCCGCCAGACTCAAGCCGGGCAAGCATAGATAAACCTCGCCGATATGGGTGGTCGGAAACCAACTTGTCAGATATGAACCCGCTTGAGCGCGTTTGACTTGTACAAATGGGGCTTGCAGCAAAGCTTTCAGATGATTTTGAAAACCTTCCAGGCTGAGGGTTTTTCGCTTGTCAGCCTCTAATCCCCACTTCGTACTTTGCAGCCACTGGTCGTGGGAGGTGGTGTTATAGCGGTTGTGTAGCCAAGTGCCGGTCAGCTCAAATAACGTAAAAATTGCCCCTGTCAGACTGGCACGATTAAACACGGTTGATAGACGTATGCCTGATGCTATCCAAGCAGCCTCTCGGGCAGCGCCTTTGATCGTCTTCATCACTTCATACATTGAACTCACGGTATAACTCAGACTATAAGCATTACTGAGTACTAATCCACCTGAGCTAATCATTGCCAGGATTGCACCGCGCTGTGCTACACGATTACCGCTTCGTATTGCTTCTTTCCAGTTATGTTGATGTGTATGAAAACTAACTGTCGCAATAATGGCGCTTAATAAATAAGTGCCAAATCCTAGTCCAATGTGCAGCTTTCCCACCGTGACTTGCAGTCGACCTAAGGAGCTGGTTTTTAAATTTTCTTTCAAAGACTTTATTTGGGCATTCAAGGCCGTGTCGAATACCCCTTGGGCCGCCACAAAACCCGCAGCACTCGTCGCCGCTAGCGAATTCATTAAAGCCATTCTCTGCCGTTCTTCAGGACTGACAGCAAATGTCTCCTTAAATATCTGCACCAAATTCACCGCCTGCGCCACGAACAACAACAGCGCCGCCCCATCCCCCAATACATTCGAAGCAGGCGCGCGGCTCACGCCTTCTTTAAAGGTGCGCATCAATCGAGCCACTTGTTGTCGACCTTCCGGGGCAAAGATGACGGTCAGTCCTGCACGCCCCGGTGTTGAGCCGTATAACCGCGCCTGTTCATCCGGCAGTTCTGTGATGGGGCTGATGCTGGCGGCCAGGCGCGCTTCTCCCAAGTCCAGTTGCCAGCGTACAGAGTGGATGTCTTGTAGAAGTGCCTGGGACTTGGCTGAGTGATGGCCATTCACACGGTTGGACTGCTGGCGCGCCTGTTTGAGCGTAAGCAGCCTTTCGCGTTGCTCCAGTACTTCGCTCAAGGTTTCGCGCAAGCTGTCCAGCTCGGCGCGGGAGGCAAAGCGCAAGGTGGCACCTTCGGTTTTGGCCGCCTGCACGATACGCAAGATCAATGCCTGGGGCAGGCTGCGCAATAACTGATCAAGGTCGGGCATGGCCTGGCCTTTGGCGATGCCTTCAAAGCTGGCGAGCAGGGTGTCCAGCCCGCGGTTCAGCGCAGGCGTCCAGGCGTTTTGCGCAGCCTGGGCCACGTTGCGCGTGCTATCGGGCAGATCGTCCAGTATCGGCAGACGCCCGCGCTCAAGGGTGTCCAGGCGCGCGATCTGCTCGGGCAGGTTGTTCAACACGGCCATGCCACTGGCAAACAAAAAGGCGTATTGCACCCACAATGAGGTCTGTTCGCTCAAGGGCAGGGTGTAATACAGCGGGCGACTGAACTGCGGTTCGCGCTCGGCATACGCCAGTAGTTGGGTGCAGGCATCGTCACTGCGGCAAATATCTTTCAGGCACGCGTATTCAAGGGCAAACGCGTGACCCGTTTGCAGCGAATGCTGGGCATCGAAATACCAGGCAGCCTTGTGAAATGCGCCTGAACTCACCAAGGCAACCCGGTCGGCGGTGATGTGGTCGAGCAATGAGTTCCAGCGCTCCAGCCCGGTGCGGTGAGCGTGCATCTCGCTGTCCATTGCTTGGCGGTCGATGAGGTCGTTGACGCCGCGCTGGCCCAGTCGAGCGCCATGAAGGATGTTGCTCAAGTCACTGCTGCGACGTTTACCTAGAGCGATCAAGGTCTGGAAATGCGTGTCGACAAACGCCGCAGGCGCGACCCGAAAGTGCTCCCGGGTGTAATAACGGCGATCCACATCCTCAACGGCACTCAGCCCTACAGGTTCCTGTCCCGAGCCCGGGAAAAAATCGGCCGCAAATGCGTCATCCTGTACCGCCTGTCGCAACGCTTGCAGGTCGGCAGGTGTCGGGGTGTTATCGGTTGAAGGTGTCATCAGTCCGCCCCGATTGATGTACGCATGCAAGGCTTTGGCGGTGATCGCTCGTTCAGGCTCGGGCAGGTGATTGAGGTCAGCCAGCAACGCACGTCCGGCGGGGTCAGCGATGTCGTCCATAAACGCTTGCACATCTGACTCGGCCAGCCAGGTCAGGGACTCGATGTAACAGCCCAGCAAGTAATCGCGCTCGTTGTAGCCCTTTTGCGCACCGCCGTTTGCCCAATCGGTGACCCAACCTGCGACTTGGTCCTGATAGTTGGCCAAGTCGCGCAACACGCCCAAGGTGTCATCGAGCACTAAATACAAGGTGTCATAGTGATAGCCGGGGGCCACGCAAGTGACCAGTTTGCCCATGAACATGTGTGCAAAACGCTTGGGTTCTTCCCACGTGTAGGGCTGGCGCTCGTGCTCAGGGACTTGGGCGAGTACGCGCTGGCGTTCGGTGTAGGCGGCGTGTTCGGCCAACGAGGCGTTCGGGGCCAGGTGCTGTTGGTGATACTCCACAAACTCGGTGGCCACCTCAGCCAGCCATTCTTCGGTCATCTGCGGCGTGAGCAAATGAGCGCCGCCTGTTTGGCAATTGCTCCTGGCCGGATGCACTGCCTGCATGAAATGTTCACGTTCGCCGGGTGAGTCGAGCACTTGATGGCACTTTTTGGCCGTCCACTGCACTTCTGCATAACTGACATACAACGGGTTGTGTCTGGAGACAATCAAGTGCGCCTGCCCCGCCGAGGACTGGCGCTCGTCTTCAGTTACGTGTGTGCCATGAAAGAGCAAGTCGGTGAGTACGCCGTTCAGCAACCGGTACTCGGACAACACGCCCGTGACGGTGTCGATCACGTACAGCCAGCCATCACTAGGCAGGCGCACGCCCAACGGGCGGCTGCTCAGGTGATGGGCCATCAGCAGTTCTTTGGCAGGGTCTAGTGCAAGGTTATCGACCAAGCCGTAACGCAGCGGCACCAGCTGCATCGTCGGTTTATTCAGCGGGCATGGGGCGAGCGCCACTTTGGCGTCGGTGCGGCTTAAGTTGATGTTATTCGGGTTGCGGCGGGGAATGCGTGTGGCCATGCCGGAGGCTCCCACAGGCGGGTAGCCCGTGTTGATTAAAAACATATGCCTCTCAAGACTTATGCCAGAACCTCTACAGCCCTTATAAACAGGGGGTTTGGTGATGAGTAGGGAGAGTTTGTTGGGCTCAATACGCGTCAAATTGCGCAACTTTTTGCGCAGTGCTGTGCAATTTTTTGCCAATCCGGCAAGGCACTTGATCGACAAGGGCTGTAGCCCTTTAGTGGGCATAAATCAGAAATAGGCTGTGCATTTTTTTGCGCAATTTGCCCCCTGTGCAAAATACTGCCGACCAGGTGCTCGTGGATCATTTCACTTCAAGCGCCCCGGCGTCAGCCGCTCTCATCTGCGCCAAGAAGCTTTGGGTGTATCATGTCGCGCAAACGCCCCAGCCGTGACGATCCTTGCCGATGCCTGATGTAGCCAGCTCTGTTTTCCCTCCTGAACTGATTGCCGGTTTTGCGGCCGTGCAGCAGCACTTTCGTCAGGTGATCGTGCCGCTGTGGCAAGGCCCCGGCTGGAATGCCGAGCTGGCATTGCCTTACGAGTCGCTGAGCGCAGCCCATCAACCGTTGCCCCCTGCGCGTTACCGTGCGATGGCTTGCGCCCGGCAGCTGTATGTATTTGCCAGCCTGATGGGGGACGCTCAGTTCCCTGACGCGGGCGAGCGCGCAGCGGCGTTGTTTCGCGCCTTGCAGCAGCATTTTCATGATGCCGAACATGGAGGCTGGTTCTACAGCATCGACCCGCAGGGCGCGCCGCTGGATCAGCGCAAAGACCTCTACACCCACGCTTTCATCATTTTTGCCTGTGCGCATTACTGGGCCAAAGTCCGTGAGCCGTTGGTGGCGTCGGTGCTCAATGCTGCTTTGGAGGTGGTCGCGCAGCGCTTCAATGATGGCAACGGTTTGTACGAAGCCAGCTTGAACCGGGACTGGTCCACAGTGGGCAGCGGCCCGCTGCAAAACCCGCTGATGCACTTGGCTGAAGCCTTTCTCGCCACCTTGTCGGTGCGCGAAGACGCCGCCACTCACGCCGCGCTGCTGGCGCTCGCCGAGGGCATGCAGCAGCGCTTCATCGCGCCCGAACACGGGGTGATGCTGGAAAAACCCCGCGGTGCAGCCGATAACTGGTTTGAGCCGGGCCATCAATTCGAATGGTATTTCCTGCTGCAATCCTCACCGTTGCTGCGCACTACGGCGCTGCACGATTCACTGGATCGCGCGTTCGGGTTTGCCGAGCAGGTGGGTGTCGATCCGCAGAGCGGGGCGGTCTGCGGCATGTTGGGCAGTGATGGCAGCCTGCGTGATGGCACGCAGCGAATCTGGGCTCAGGCCGAATACCTGCGGGCACTGACGTTGCGCGAAGATGGCCTGGTGCGGGTGCAACGCCAATTGCAGGCGTTGCAGCAGCACTTTTTACACGTCGGGGGTTGGTACGAATGCCTTGATGCGCAAGGCCAGGTCAGTCGCGAGGACATGCCCTCGACCACCCCTTATCACCTGGCCACTTGTTACAGCGGCCTGGCGCAGTACTTCAATTCAGGCGGCTCGCTTTAAGCCTTGCGGGTCAATGGCCGGGCGTTGAATTTCACCCCGGCCAGACCGTGGGCGATCAGGGCGCGAATGTTGCCGTGATCGCTGCCTTCAGGTGTCGCGAGTACTGAGCGGTAATGTTCGCCAAACGCCAACAGGGCCTCTTGGTCGCTCAACCCTTCCAGCACCGCCAGGCCCAAGGTCTTGCACGACCCTTCGTTTTGCCCTGCCGCATTTTCCACCTCGCCGTTGGTGAAGGCTTGCGGCTGGTAATCGTAGTGCGCGGCGATAAAAGCCAGGGTGTCGGCAAACAGGTGTTCGCCGCTGTTGAGGCTGGCGCGCAGGGCGGTTAGATCAGTCATGCTTTTTTCCTTGGGCAAACGCCGCTGCCTGTTCGGCAGAGGCTTCTTTCTGGTACTGGGCTTTCCAGTCGGCGTACGGCATGCCGTACACCACTTCGCGGGCGTCATCGAGGCTGACCTCGATCTGGCGCTCATCGGCCGCGGCCTTGTACCACTTGGACAGGCAGTTGCGGCAAAAGCCCGAAAGGTTCATCAGGTCTATGTTTTGCACATCTTTACGACTGTCCAGGTGCGCGACCAGGCGACGAAAAGCAGCGGCTTCGAGTTCAAGGCGTTCTTGAGACGTCATGGGGTTCACCGAGTGAGAGAGGGGGGCAGCTTAGCGGCTTGCCGCCAGCGTAATGGAGACCGATTCGGCAAAGCGCAGGGCGTGCGGTTTGTCGACTTCGACTTCGGCATACAACACAGCGCTATTGGCCATCACTAAATCCAGCAGCTCTTGGGTCAGCCGCTCCAGCAGCGCGAAACGGTTTTCTTCAACGTGGGCAATCACAGCTTTGGTGATGGTGCGGTAATTGAGCGCGTGGTCGATGTCGTTATCTCGTACGGCGTCTTGCGCGGCATACAGGATGGTGAGGTTGATCAACACATCCTGCTTGTTGAGGATTTCTTCTTCATTGATGCCAATGTAGGTGCGCAGGCACAGGTCTTTGACGCGAATACGGGCCATTCCTGGCTGAAGTTGTGGCATTACGACTTGCTCCGTCCAATCAGTTGCAGGAACTCCATGCGGGTGCTGGGCTCGCGAAAAGCACCGAGCATCACCGAGGTGTTCATGGTCGAATTCTGTTTTTCCACGCCGCGCATCATCATGCACATGTGCTTGGCTTCAATCACCACGGCCACACCCGCCGCCTGAGTGACGCTCTGAATAGCGTCGGCGATTTCTCGGGTGAGGTTTTCCTGAATCTGTAGGCGGCGGGCAAACATGTCGACGATGCGGGCCACTTTCGACAGGCCGAGTACTTGGCCGGTCGGAATATACGCCACGTGCGCCTTGCCGATAAACGGCAGCAAATGGTGTTCGCACAGCGAGTACAGCTCGATATCGGCCACGATCACCATTTCGTCGCTGTCGGAGGCGAACAGAGCGCCGTTGACGATATCGTCAACGCTTTGGTCATAGCCGTGACACAGGTATTGCATGGCCTTGGCGGCGCGTTTCGGAGTGTCGAGCAAGCCTTCGCGGTCAGGGTTCTCACCGAGACCCAGGAGGATCTCGCGGTAGTGCTCAGGCAATGATGTGCTCATGAAAATACTTCCTCGCGGACGGCTTATTTGAGATGCCGACCGCCATTGACGGTCAGGGTGGTGCCGGTCACATACGGGTTGTCCAGCAGATAACGCAGGCTTTGATAGATGACCTCGGCTCCGGGTTCGATCCCCAGTGCTGACTTGGCCAGGGCCTTGGCGCGGTACGCCGCGTCGTCGTCGGGGTTGAACAGCAGCAGCGCGGGCGCGATGCCGTTGACTTTGATCCGTGGCGCCAGTTTAGCCGCGAATGACAACGTCAGGCTGTCGAGGCCCGCTTTGGTGGCGCAATACGCAATGTGCTTGCTGCTGCCTTTGCGGGTCACATCGTCACTGATATGTACGATATCCGCCGGGCTCGAGCGCTCCAGCAGTTCGCTGCATTGCAGGTTGATCAGGTACGGCGCGAGCATATGCACACTGAACATCTGTGTGAAGTCGCTGATGTGTGTCTCGATGCTTTCTGGCAGCCAGGCCGACGCGTTATGCACAATCGCCCGTAAAGCCTGGGTGTGGTTTTTCAGTTGTTCGATAAACGCGAGAATGCCGTGCTCGGTTGAAAAGTCGCCATACACCGCTGTGGCCCCCAGATCGCGCAACATTTGCACGCCGGGCTTTTCGCTGCGGTAGCTGAAAATCACTCGATAGCCGTCTGCCAGCAATTGCTGCGCGCAGTGCAAGCCAACGCGCTGGGCAGCGCCCGTGATCAGAATGGGTGCGGATTGAGATGGCATGACAGGCTCGGCGTCAGAGAACAGGGGAGAGCGGCAGCGTGATGGCAAAACTATACCAGCGTCCGCTGCGCCACGGCCATGCCTGTGCGGGTCCCCTGTGCCCGGTGCCGTTTCAGTGACCGCTGGAGGTCGCGGCGCTGCCCACAGGTTTGGCAGGTGTGCGGTGCAGCCAGCCGGACAATAAGTGGGTCGATAAAGGAATAAAGAAGTAAACCATCAACGGCGTCAGGGCCAGCGTGCTGACGAACACCCGGGGTAGCAGGCTCAGCTCACTCAGCAAGGGGTTGAGCACGAAATTGAACAGCAATGAAATCGGAAAAAACGCAAGCCAAATAGCCACGGCTTGCTTCCAGCGGGGTGGGCGCTGCCCGGCGGCGCCAAACCAGCCGTCGATGCCGCTGACCCGGTGTTCGTGCGGGTGGGCAAACAGATCGCTGCCGCGCAGCAACCAGGCCGTGCGCGAGACTGAATGTTCCCACGCGTGCAGGGTGGCTTCATCGGCAAAGCGGAAAATGATTTGAAAGGCGTCATCACCGGGTGGCGGCGCGAGCACACCCGAGCCCAGATAACCTGGAAAATCGGTGGCCAACTGTTCGCCTTCATGCAGCCAGGCAATCATTTCCTGATAGCGACCTTCGGCGACACGGCGTGCAACCATCAAGGTGACAGGGGAGGTAGACATTGTGTATCTCCATGTGGCTGATGCTGCCAGGGTAAGGCAGGCATAAAACGCAGCGCCGGGGTGGTGGGCTGCGTCGGAGAGTGCAAGCAAGGATTGTTCCTCTTTTCAATTGATTCAGCCGTTGCTCGGGCACACAGACTCCAATGTTTTCGTGTGGAACCTTGCTTTGCTTAATGGCCAATCATTAACAACCCGATACTTCAAGAGGACAGAGCATGCTTCTTCAGAACCTCAACGCTATTGCGCCCAATGACAGCCTCTCTGTCAGTACGCGAGCAGGTCATGCGGTTCATGCATCTTTAAAGGCTGGGGATAATTCGCGGCCCGAGGACATAAGCGCGGCGTTCTCTCGGGGTGGGGTGCTGGTGCGCACGGTGCAATTGCCTCATGCCCATAAAGAGCTGCACCACTGTGGCATCAGCGTCGACAACGCCAGAAACTTACACGCCAGTGGCGCCAGTCAGCACGGCGGGTTACGCAAGTGGACATTGGCACACGCCAATCTCGTGCCCAATTATTTCGCAATGGGCCCCAACGTCACCGGTATGCCAAGGCATATGGCATTTTTGGTGCTGCCAGAAAAAGTCGGTCGGCATATTGTGGGCATTCATGAAAAAGACAACGCGTCAGGTAATGTTGCACCGGATATGTCTGTGATTCATGAGGCAGATGCGCGTTTTCACTTGAATAAAATGCTGGCGAGTTTGATCAAGGAGCAGAACGTGCGGCAGAGCGAGCGGCTGGAAAATAATGAAGTGCAAACGGTGGGCATTGAACCCGGCGCGATTGCGGGGCTGCTTTTTTACCCCGTACTGTCCAAACCTGATTGGCTCGCGGCCAGAGCAGACTTTCAGAAAGTCATTGATAAAGGAGGGCCTGAGTTTGCAGGAAGAGCATTCCCTGTATTCACCTATCAGCAGGATGAGGGAACTCAGGTGCCCGCGTTAAAGCTGCTCGACACCCTCGTTAAAAGGGAACGTGAGGCCCATGAGGAGTAGACTCGCCAGACTTACTTTCGGCTGTGGCCTTTGTGATGCCTGTGATGACAGATATTGAACGCACTGTAGCGACTGCTGCTGATCCTCTAGAACAGGACGGCCTTTATCCGATCCGTGAAGTGTCGCGCCTGACTGGTATCAACCCGGTCACGCTGCGCGCCTGGGAGCGTCGTTATGGCTTAATCCAGCCAAAACGCACCGAAAGTGGGCACAGGCTGTATTCCGTGACCGATATTGAGACAGTGCGACAGGTTCAAGGGTGGATCGAGCGCGGTGTTTCAGTGAGCAAAGTGGGCGAGTTATTGGCGCGTAGTGTCAACGCCACGCCTGCTCAACCCAGTGCCCAAACGGATGAATACACACAGTGGCAGTCCCGCATTGGTGCCGTACTCACGGCCTTTGATGAGCCTGAACTTGAACGTCTTTACGGACAGGTTTTTTCCAGCTACCCGCTCCAAACCGTATTTCATGAGATTTTCTTGCCGCTCTGGCAGCGTTTGTTGCGCGTGCAAGATGAGTTTGGTCGCACCAGTGAATGGCTGTTGCTGGATCGATTTTTACGCGGTCGTGTTCAGCACCGTCTGCAACTACAGGTTGTAGCTGCGCCGGCGCAGTGTGTGGTGCTCGTGGCCTTGCCAGAGTTGTGCCACGAATTGCAGTTGCTGGTGACGGGGTTGTTGCTGGCGCGCAATGATCGGGTCGTCAGGGTTTTGGCCATCGGGCAGCCGCTGGAAGAACTGTCGCTGGTATGTGAAAAAATCCGCCCCCAAGCGGTTGTGCTATTGGGTACCCGCGCCCTGAGTGCTGCGCGCCTTCAACGTTTGCTGAGGCTGGCGCAACCTCTCAACAGTGCGGTCTGGTTGGCTGGCGAAGCGTCGGATCTGGCCTGCGAAGCATTGATGGCGTCCTCCATCGGGTGCTTGGGCAGTGAGGCGAGTGTGATGAGCCAGCGCCTGGATATGTTCCTGAAAGGCGTTTGAATCTAAACGTGCAGCGCGGGGTGGGCCAGGCGGTGTTGTTGCAGGATGAACTGGCGCAAGCGTTCGGTTTCGCCCTGGTCGCGTTGACTTAACCGATAGGCGTACAGGCCCAGTTCGGTTTGGCGTTCGAGCGTGCCGTGCACCGCAATGCGTTCATAGCCGGTGGGGCTGAACCACTGAGCGAACTGGCGCGGAGGGCGGGTGTCGTTGCGTACCTCGATCAACAAACCCTTGAACGACACTTCACTGACCCACAAGTGGCCGCTGCGCCCGCGCACATTTTCCAGGGCTACCGGTTCGGGCAGTGTCAAACGCCACGGGCGCACCATCGGCCCGTCTTCAAAAATGCTCGGCGCGCCCAATTGCAGATGCTGGGCATGAAATTCGTCTTCAACCAAACGCAGCGGAAAGCTCATTTGCTGATTAGCGAATTGAGCCTGAATCGTGACTTGCTCATGGGCGGCCAGGCGGGTCAGCAGATCGCGTATTTGCGACACCCCATTTACCAGCAGACTCGACGAAGCATCCCGCTGATTAAGCAGCGGGTTTTGATGCATGGTCTGGATAAAATCCAACTCGTCTTGAGTCAGAAGGGCATCGTGCGACATGGTGCAACTCGGTATTTGGCAGAAGAAAATCGTAACTGTTTACAACAGACCATCATTTTTACGTTTTGTTGAGGCCGCTCGTCGCCTTGAGTGTTTGCAGCTCTGCGGTCAGGGCCGCCAGTTGAGCTTCTAGCTGCGCCACGCGTTGTTCCGCTTTGACCTGTTGGCTGACATCTTTTTGCACGCCAATAAAATACGTCAATTGATCGCTTTCATTGAACACCGGGGTAATCGACAGTTCGTTCCAGAAGTGCGTGCCATCCTTGCGATAGTTGCGCAGCCGCTGGCGGATCGGTTGACCGCTGGCGACCGCTTCGCGGATCAATTGCAGCGCGTGTTGATCGCGATCGCCTGCCTGCAAAAAGCGGCAATCCTGGTACAGGATTTCGTCACGGCTATAACCGGTGAGGGTTTCGAAAGCGCTGTTCGCGTAAATCAGAATGGTGTCATCACCTTCCCGCTCGGCGACCACGATGCCGTCCTGGGATGCGTCGACCATGCGTTGCAGCAAGCGTGCGTTGATCATTGAACCGCTCTTCTGAAAGTGGGGAATCCTTTACGGATGCATGTTTTTGACTGTCGGCAAGCGCGAACTCGTCAAACGGACGATAAACAAGTGATTCATCGCCAGATTGTCGCCAGCGGTGTTCTGCATTCTAAGACATCGGTGATAGCTGTCCACGTGCCATCACCGAAACGCCATCTCACCTGTTAATATCCCGGCCTTTTAGTCAGTAACAGGATCAGATTGATGAAAGTCGCCATCCTATGTGGCTCGGTGTACGGCACCGCAGAAGAAGTTGCTCGTAATGCCAAGCAACTGCTGACCGATGCCGGGTTTGAAGTCTTGCTTAACCTGCGTGCAACCTTGGCTGATGTTCAAGCGTTTGCCCCCGATGCCTTTTTGGCGGTCACCTCGACCACGGGTATGGGTGAGTTGCCGGACAGCCTGATGCCGCTTTACAGCCAGATTCGCGATCAACTCCCGGCGCCCTGGCGTGGCTTGCCGGGTGCGGTTATCGCGCTGGGCGACTCAAGCTACGGCGACACGTACTGCGGCGGCGGCGAACAGATGCGCGAGCTATTTGCTGAACTGGGCGTGCAGGAGGTGCAACCCATGCTGCGCCTGGATGCCAGCGAAACAGTAACGCCTGAAACTGACAGCGAGCTTTGGCTTGGTGAGCTCATCCGAGTGCTGAAGCCGTAACTGGCCGCTCGCGCAACAACTCCAGCCAGGCGTGAGCGGCGCGCGACAGATACGCGTCCTTGCGCCAGATAAAGGCGATGTCCCAGCGCAGATCATCCGGCGCAATGAGTTTTAGCCTCACCACGCCGGGGCGCACCAGCCCGCGCGCGACGACGCTGGGCAACAATACGACGCCTTGGCCGGCCGCCACCAGCGCCACCAAAAAATCAGATTGCCCGCTGCGACCACCTTCCTTGGGGGTAAAGCCCATTTGCTGGCAAGCCTGGAGCAAACGATCATTGAGTACGAAACTGCGCTGATACAGCAGAAACGGTGTTTCAGCCAACTGCTCCAGTCGCACACTGCCATCTTCTGCCAGTGGATGATCAATGGGCAGCAAGGCATCGAGCGGTTCATCGCAAAACGGTTGGTAGGCAAAGGCCCGATTGTTGGGCGTCAAACTGCCACCTATCTCCAGCTCGCCGCTTAACACCGCTTGCTCGACCACCAGGCTACCGCCTTCGAGCAATTGCACCTGAATGTTGGGGTAGCGTCGGCGGTATTCGGCAAACAGCCCGGCGAACAGGGCATCACTGCCCAATAGCGGCAGGCCCAGACGCAATTCGCCCCGCGTCAAATGACTCAAGTCATCGAGTTCACTCAACAACTCTTTTTGCAAACGCAACATGCCTTCTGCCCGTTGCAGCACCACATTGCCCGCTGCGGTCAGCCGTACATGTGAGCCCAAACGGTCAAACACAGGCGTGCCCAGGCTTTGTTCGAGCTGAGCCACTTGTTTGCTCACCGCCGATTGACTGATATGCAAGGTGTGCGCGGCCTGGGTGAACCCACCGAGGCGAGCGACTTCAACGAAGGTGCGAAGTTGTTTGAATTCCATTGAGTGAATTCCATTTTGGAATGACTGCCAGTCTAACAATTCGTTTTCGAGATGGAAGAGGGGTCTTTACACTGAAGGCCTGTCTGGGATGGAAACAAAATGAAACGCTTCGATGTAAAACGCTTGGGTCGACTGGTCACTGAAATCGTTGTTCTGTTGGCCATCTATTTTGCCGGGTGTCAGATTGCCAGCGGCTTGCAGCTACCCATACCGGGTGGCGTGGTGGGCATGGCGCTGTTGCTGCTGGCCTTTGCGCTGGGCTGGGTCAAGCCTGCGGCGTTGCAGCTGGGAGCGGGCGTGCTGATGGCCGAAATGCTGCTGTTTTTTATTCCGGCCCTGATGAGCCTGCTCGACTACGGCGTATTGGTGCGTGATGAAGGCTGGCGCATTTTGCTGGTGATTGGTGTCAGTACGTTGCTGGTGATGGTGGTGACGGCGTTTACCGTGGAAGCGGTGTGCCGCTGGAGGTTACGCCATGAAGTTTGAATGGATGCCGATGTTCTGGTTGCTGTTCACACTTGCCACCTATGGCCTGAGCCGCTGGTTATACCGGCGCACGGGTCGCTATCTGTTGTCCCCGTTGATTCTGGTGCCCGCGTTACTGCTCGCGGTGGCTGTACCGCTGCACACCGCGTACGCCGAATACTCAAGCAACACCCATTGGTTGATGCTGGTATTGGGCCCGGTCACCGTGGCGTTTGCGGTGCCTATCTGGCAGCAGCGTAAATTGCTGGCCAAACATTGGGTGGCGCTGTTGATGGGCATGTTGGCGGGCAGCGCTGTGTCCATTGGCAGTTCATTCTGGCTGGCCAAGGCGCTGTCTTTGGACACCTCGCTGACCCTGTCGCTGGTGCCGCGCTCCATCACCACCCCGTTTGCCATGCCGCTGGCGCAGGACTTGGGTGGCATCCCTGAACTGACGGCCGTGTTCGTGATGTTTACCGGTGTGTTTGGTGCGCTGCTGGGCGGCGTGTTGCTCAAATGGCTACCGTTGCGCAGCAGCCTGGCGCGGGGCGCTTTATTTGGTATCGGGGCGCACGGTGCAGGTGTCAGTCGTGCGCGTGAGGTGGGCAGCGAAGAAGGTTCTGTTGCGGGGCTGGTGATGGTGCTCACAGGTATTCTCAACCTGTTTGCCGCCCCGTTGCTGGCGATGTTGCTGTAGCACCGCCGAGCGTGGTGTGTCGGCACTCGCGATGCATTCGCCTTAAATCGCGCGCATAAAAAAGGCCGCTGTAAACACAGCGGCCAAGGAAGACGTTCGATCAAGGAGCTACAAATCAACGTCAGGGTGAACCAGGTTGCTTCTTGGCCTGTCAGGGCCAAGTGCTGAATAAAGCCGACGCAGGCATCCACACTGGATCGTCGGGACGCTTAAGGCATGTGCCTGAAACGTGCGACAAGAATAAAGTCTGGTTGTTGATGGAGTAAGCCCACTTCAAGACAATCTCTGTTACAGCTTTGGCAATAGTGAAATCCTCTCTCAACCTCTCTGGCTCAGGCTTCGCGGGGCTCTTTGCGTATGAGCGAATCGATAAATATGCAGTGCACCGTTTAATCGTGAGCGGCGCTTAATACGTCAACGAAAAGTGTCTGTCTGCACAACGACTTTCAGCATGACGCTGGAGGGCAGGCGCCTAAAAAAGGAGTTCCACCATGAATACGTTAAATAATGCTCCATCGGACCCACGCGCACTGAGCATGCTAGATGAGCGCGTGCGGGTATTTCTGAACAACACGCTCGAACCGTTGGCACTCAATTGTGCTGACGTTTACATCAACATCGTGGACGATCCGGTCACGCTGAAGCTGGTGTCGAGCCAGTCGCTTTACGAAGTGGGTATTGAGTGTCTGGCACGAGGAAGTGAGCCTGTGTACGTGCAGGGAATCACCTATGTGTTCTCCCAGCCGTGGACGTTTGAGCAGGCGTATCGCATCCGTAAACCATCATTGGCAGACGTTGAGAAACTAATGCGCAGCCTGCTGGATGAGGCCAAATACCAGTGGGGCGTTTGATACCCGTGGGTGTTAGCCGGGTTGATAGCCCATTCGCCAACTGATGGCTCGACTGGTAGCGAGTACAAGCTTGGCTGCTGGACCATTTTCATCGGCATGGAACACCGAGGTGGGGCCGACAACGGTGAGCACCCCGGCCACTTTGCCGGTGGCATCAAAGACCGGCGCCGATAACGCATCGACGCCGGGCATCAACAGGCCGTGTACAAAATGCAGGCCTCGTTCACGCACCTCACTGCACAGCTGCACGTAGGTTTCAGCTGATTGCAAAGGATGAACCTGCTCCGTATTGAGTTCTTGCTCGCGCAACTCTGCGGTTTCACGGTCGGGCAAATACGCATTGAATACCAGCCCAGTAGACGAACTCAACAACGGCAGAACAGACCCCAATTGCGTCACGACGGTCACGGCGCGTACGGCTGGCTCAATGTGAACCACGGTTGCGCCCTGATTGCCCCACACCGCCAAAAAGCAGGTTTCATTCAAATCATCGCGCAGCTGCGAGAGCGGTAAGGCCGCGACTTTCACCACATCCATGCTATTGAGCGCTGCCAGGCCTACGCGCAACGCTTCGCGGCCCAGGCCGTAATGGTTGGTGGCGGCATTCTGTTCCGCAAACCCGCTGGCAATCAGTGCCTGCAAATAGCGATGCACTTTGCTTGCCGGCATGTGTACGTGCTCGGCCAGGCGCGACAGCGAGGTGGCGGGCGACAGTTCGGCCAATGCTTTGAGAATGTCCGTACCTACTTCGGCAGAACGTACTTTTTGCTTGCCAGAACTGTCGGTGCTTTTGAGGGGCTTTTCCATGGTGTCGCTTACATCTCGGGATCAATGGGCGTCTTTATAGCTTGACGCTTAATACCAATCAAATTACGTTATGCGTAATCAAATTACGATAAAAATAACGCAGCGTTGCGCACGCGGATTCAGAGCAGGGCGCAGTCACCTGCATTCTCCACGCTGGAGGCTCCATGAACCTCGACTCGCCTATGTCAGCCCTTGATTATCAATCCGGGTTTGGCAACGAATTCAGTAGCGAAGCACTGCCCGGTGCGTTACCTGTCGGTCAAAACTCCCCGCAAAAAGCCCCTTATGGGCTGTACGCCGAATTGTTATCGGGCACTGCGTTTACCATGACCCGCAGTGAGGCCCGTCGCACCTGGATGTACCGCATTCAGCCATCGGCCAATCACCCGGCGTTTGAAAAACTTGAGCGGCAACTGGCCGGTGGCTCATTGGGCCAAGTCACACCGAACCGTCTGCGTTGGAATCCACTGCCAATTCCCAGTGAGGCAACGGATTTTGTTGACGGGCTAGTAGGCATGGTCGCTAACAGCAGCGCGCAAAATCCTTCAGGGATCAGCATTTATAACTACTGCGCCAATACGTCGATGCAGCGCGTATTTTTCAATGCTGATGGCGAGTTGCTGATCGTGCCCGAGCAAGGGCGGCTGCGGATTGCCACTGAGTTGGGGCGTATGGAGCTCGGGCCTTTAGAGATCGCGGTGATCCCCCGTGGCATGAAATTTCGTGTCGAGTTACTCGATGCTCAGGCACGCGGTTATGTGGCCGAGAACCACGGCGCACCCTTGCGTCTGCCGGATCTGGGGCCAATTGGCAGCAATGGCCTGGCCAACCCACGGGACTTTTTGACCCCGGTCGCGCATTACGAAGACCGCCAGCAACCCACCGCTCTGGTGCAAAAGTTCCTGGGCGAACTGTGGGGCTGTGAGCTGGATCATTCGCCGTTGAACGTGGTCGCGTGGCATGGCAACAACGTGCCGTACCTCTATGACCTGCGTCGTTTTAACACCATTGGGACGGTCAGTTTTGACCATCCTGACCCTTCCATTTTTACGGTGTTGACCTCGCCCACCAGCGTTCCCGGCCTGGCCAACCTCGACTTCGTGATTTTCCCGCCACGCTGGATGGTGGCTGAAAAAACCTTCCGCCCGCCCTGGTTTCACCGCAACTTGATGAACGAGTTCATGGGGCTGATCCAGGGCAACTACGACGCCAAGGCCGAAGGCTTTTTGCCAGGCGGCGCTTCGCTGCACAGCTGCATGAGTGCCCACGGCCCGGACGGTGAAACCTGTAGCAAAGCGATTGCGGCCGAGCTGCAACCGAGCAAAATCGACAACACCATGGCCTTCATGTTTGAAACCAGCCAAGTGTTGCGTCCCACCCGGTTTGCCCTCGAATGCCCGCAACTGCAACCCCATTACGACGCGTGCTGGGCTTCCTTGCCTGCCACCTTCACCCCGAATCGGAGATAAGCATGACCCAGTCCACTCTCACCCGTAGCTGGATCGCCTCTGCTAACGGCCATACCGATTTCCCGCTGCATAACCTGCCTATGGGCGTGTTCAGCCTCGCCGGTTCGCTGCCGCGCAGCGGCGTTGCGATTGGCGACCACATCTTCGATCTGGAAGCGGCGCTGGCGGCGGGTCTGTTCGAAGGTCAGGCCAAGGTCGCTGTAGAAGCCACCATTGGCGGTGCGTTGAATGCTTACTTTGCCTTGGGTCGCAGTGCCCGCATTGCCTTGCGCGAACGCTTGCTCGAACTGCTCAGCGAAGGCAGCACGCTGCGCGGAAAAATCGAGGCCCAAGGCGCCACACTGCTGCCTTTGGCGGCGGACTGCCAACTGCATCTGCCAGCGAAAATTGGTGACTACACCGATTTTTACGTGGGCATTGAACATGCAAAAAACGTCGGCAAGCTGTTCCGTCCGGACAACCCGTTGTTGCCCAACTACAAATACGTGCCGATTGGTTATCACGGGCGGGCTTCAACCATTCGCCCTTCAGGTGTTGAGGTGCGTCGCCCTAAAGGCCAGACCTTGCCGGCCGGTCAGACCGAACCGAGCTTTGGCCCGTGCGCCCGGTTGGATTACGAGCTGGAGCTGGGCATCTGGATCGGCCAGGGCAATGAGATGGGCGACAGCATTCCCGTGAGTGAAGCGGGTGAGCACATTGCCGGTTTTTGCCTGCTTAACGACTGGTCGGCGCGTGATATTCAGGCGTGGGAATACCAGCCGCTGGGTCCGTTCTTGTCTAAAAGTTTCATCACCACCCTCTCGCCGTGGGTGGTGAGCGCCGAAGCCCTTGCACCGTTTCGCCGTGCGCAGCCGCCACGTCCAGAGGGTGATCCGCAACCGCTGGCGTACTTGCTCGATCCTGAGGATCAAGCCAATGGCGCGCTGGATATCGAACTGGAAGTGTTGCTGTTGACCCAAGCCATGCGTGAGCAAAAACTGCCAGCGCATCGACTGGGTTTGAGCAACAGCCTGAACATGTACTGGACGGCTGCGCAACTGGTCACGCACCACAGCGTCAATGGCTGCCAACTGCAAGCCGGTGACTTGTTTGGTTCGGGCACGCTGTCGGGGCCACAGCGTTCGCAGCTGGGCAGCCTGTTGGAACTCACAGAAGGTGGCAAACACCCGGTTGAATTGCCGTCTGGCGAGGTGCGTAAATTCCTCGAAGATGGTGACGAAATCATCCTGCGCGCCCGCTGTGTCCGTGAAGGTTATGCCTCCATCGGCTTCGGCGAGTGCCGTGGCACCGTGGTCGCGGCGCGCTAGAAGGAGCGGGTCATGGAGCTCTTTACCTACTACCGTTCGACATCTTCCTACAGGGTGCGCATCGCGCTGGCGCTCAAAGGGCTGGATTACCAAACGGTTGCGGTCAACCTGATCGCGGCCAATGGGGGTGAACACCGTCAACCGCCGTACCTGGCAATAAACCCGCAAGGCCGTGTACCGGCCTTGCGCACCGACAATGGCGATGTACTGACCCAATCACCGGCCATCATCGAGTACCTCGAAGAGCAATATCCGCAGGTGCCGTTGTTGTCCAGCGACCTGATAACGCGGGCCCATGAGCGAGCGGTGGCGAGCATGATCGGCTGCGACATACACCCGCTGCATAACGTCAGTGTCTTGAATCAATTGCGTGCTTTAGGGCAGGACGAGCCGCAGGTGGTGCAGTGGATCAGCCACTGGATCACACAGGGTTTGGCGGCCATCGAGCCATTGATTGGCGACAGTGGTTACTGTTTTGGCCCTCAGCCAGGCCTGGCGGATGTGTATTTGATGCCTCAGTTGTATGCGGCCGAACGCTTTAACGTGGTGTTGACCGCGTATCCGCGAATTTTGCGAGTGGCGCGGTTGGCGCAGGATCACCCGGCATTCATCAAGGCACACCCGGCGCGGCAACCCGACACACCGGGTTGAACGTCGGCAAGACCAAAAGTCTGCCTTGAGCCTGTCCGTTGATCGGGGGCTGGCTCCAAGGGGGCTTTGGCTCTTTAAACAGCCAAGGCATTCTCTGTCTTTGCGCAGATATGCCCGAAGTAACGAATGCCACACAGGCTTATGCCTGCTCACTTCAACGACTTTTCAGGCGACGCCTATACTGGCGATTACCTGTCACCGTTCGAGGGCTGGATAATGTTTGCTCTCATGCAAAGTGCTCATGTGGAGTCACTGCACCTCACCGTCGACCCGGTTACGGGTCTAAAAGCCATCATCGCCATTCACAGCAGTCGCCTGGGGCCTGCACTGGGTGGCTGCCGTTATCTGGCCTATTCCGATGACGAAAGCGCTGTCACCGACGCTGTCCGCCTGGCGCAAGACATGAGTTATAAGGCGGCGCTGGCAGGTTTGGCTGTGGGTGGCGCGAAGGCGGTGATCATGCGCGCCCCGCATGTTGAAAGCCGCGCAGCCTTGTTTGAAGCCTTCGGGCGATGTGTTGAACAGCTCGATGGCCGCTACATCACCGCTATCGACAGCGGTACATCAATGGCCGACATGGATTGCATTGCCCAATACACCCGGCACGTCACCAGCACCACGGCCGCGGGAGATCCTTCACCCCACGCGGCAATGGGCGTTTTTGCGGGTATCCGCAGCACGGCGTCTTCACGCTTGGGCAGTGACAACCTCGAAGGTCTGCGGGTGGCGATACAGGGTTTGGGCAAGGTGGGGTTTGCGCTGGCGCAGCAGTTGCACGCAGCGGGTGCCGAGTTACTGGTCAGCGACACGGACCCCGGTAAGGTGCGCTTGGCGATGGAGCAATTGGGCGCACATCCGGTTGCGCCAGAAGCCTTGCTCAGCACGCCGTGTGACATCCTCGCGCCCTGTGGTTTGGGTGGCGTGCTCAATTGGCACAGCGTGGCGCAACTGCGCTGTTCAGCGGTGGCGGGGTGTGCGAATAACCAGTTGACCAACCTGCAAGTGGCCGACCAACTCGAACGGCGCGGCATTTTGTATGCGCCTGACTATGTGATCAATTCGGGCGGTCTGATTTACATGGCGCTCACCCATCAAGGCGCGCAACCCGAAGCAATCAACCTGCAACTGTTGCGTATCAGTGAGCGTCTGACAGGCATTTATGCCCATGCGCAGGCAGAAAAACGCTCACCGGCGCGCGTGTCGGATGAACTGGCGAAAAAGTTGCTGTACGGCGAGTGATGCGCGGCCGTGTCAGCCTGTGACGTCAAACAGCCTCCCCTGCGAACCTGCGGTTTGCTCTGTTAATGCTCGCTACACCCGTTGGTCAGCGCGGCAAGTGCTGTGATTGCAGTTCAATCGGGCGCTGCGGGCAGCGCGTGTCGTCAGCAAAACCGAGGCTCTGGGTCGGGTGTTCTTGGTAAAAGGCTTCAAATGCTTGCAGCCCCTCATACACGGTTTGCAGGGCTTGTATGTGCTGCATCACAGCCATTTTTTTATCCGCAATGGCCTTGTTTACTACGTCCCACGGCAGTGTCTGGTCTGGCTGGTTTTTTAGCATCGCCTGCATTTCTTTAAGCTTGAAGCCCAGTTGTTGCGCGCATTTGATGAAGCTCAGGCGTTCAACGCTGTGCTCGGTGTACACCCTGTAGGCACCACGGCGTTGTGGGCTGGGTAATAACCCGATGGCTTCGTAGTGACGAATGGTTTTGATGGTGGTGCCCGACAACTGAGCGGCTTTGCCGATGTACATGAAAAGTCCCTTTCCAATCGAAGCGCCGGGTATCGCTTAACGCAATGCCAGGGCGCGGGCGTGTTGCAGCCAAGTCTGTCTTTTTGCGGGGGTGGAGTCGAGCAGAGGACCGAACGTCAGGGTCGCAATCGGTTTGATACCGCAAAACGCCAGCGTGGTTTTGCGAATTTGATTCAGGCCGGGCATTCGATAAACCCACGTGTAGTACCAAGGCGGGGTGTCCATCGTCACCAGCAAATGGGCCGTACGACCGGTGAGGAGTTTGGCGGGGAAGGGGTTGCCTTTTTGGTATTTGAAGGCAAAGCCAGGCAGCAGCACGCGATCAAGAAAGCCCTTCAACAGGGCAGGAACACCGCCCCACCAGATGGGAAAAACCAACACCAGATGCTCGGCCCAGGTGATGTCGGCTTGCGCATGGAGCAGATCAGGCTCCAGCGGCTGAACCTGTCGATACCCTTCATGCAGCACAGGATCAAAGCGCAACGCACCAAGGCGCAGTACACGTACCTCGTGGCCTGCGCTTGTCGCCGACGCGACATAACAGTCGCTCAGCGCGCTACAAAAACTGTGGGTAGAAGGGTGGCCCAGAATCACCAGCACTCGCTTGCTCATTAAGACACCAACCACAAAGAGGGTCTTGCAGCGTAGAGCCTGCCCCTAGGGGGAGAGTCAAGCGAGTGCCGTGGGCGATTACTCGCTTGCGACCAGCAACTCGGAGAGTGCATCGGGTTGACTCTTGAACGCCTTGGCAAACACATCGCGGTTTTTCGCCATGTAGATACCGGCTTCTTCAACTTGCTGCTCGCTCAAGGACGGCACCGCTTTTTGCAACACTTCAGCCAGCAACTCTGCCAGTTCAAGCATTTTGTCATGACGGTCAGCTTCGGCTTTATCCATGAACAAACGCTCCAGATCTCGGCTGCTGCGGTATACCACTTCGACGGCCATTTACCACCTCATATGCCTTCACGATAAGTTGTCTTGCGATTACTGTATTTATATACAGCTAAAAGGATAAGCCAATCGCCAGCATTTGAATAGCGGCTTTTTTACTCTAGCTGCAATTGGCGTGTGAAGCGGGGTACACGACGTGTCTAATGGCGGCCTGCCATCTTCTCATTCGTGGTGCTGGCCTTTTTTCTGCATGCAGAAAGTGTCATGAGCATCGCGGATGATCCGTTCGAGTCGTTTCAAGGAGCTGCATCGTGAAAGTGAATAAAGCCGAAAAGCTACGGCGCCAAGTGCATGAACTGGCTGAGTCGATGGGCAATTTGTTTGTCGAAACCTTCCACTACCTGGCGTTGTTCGCCATTGGTGCGGTCACGGCATGGGCCGCCGTGATGGAATTTCTGGGCATGGTGGAGAAGGGCAATATCTCCATCGATGACATCCTGCTGCTGTTTATCTACCTCGAATTGGGCGCCATGGTCGGGATTTATTTCAAGACCAACCACATGCCGGTGCGCTTCCTGATTTATGTGGCGATTACGGCGTTGACCCGTTTGCTGATTTCCAACGTGTCGCATCACAACCCGCCAGACATGGGTGTGGTGTATTTGACCGGCGCCATTTTGCTGCTGGCCTTTGCGATTCTGGTGGTGCGCTATGCCTCGTCGCAGTTTCCGTCGGTGAAGATCGAAAACCCGCACCGCAAGACCGGTGCTGGCTCCGGGGAACATCCTGAGGTCGAGAAGGGCGAGCTGTAAACCCGGCGCAGCCGTACAAAAAAGGGCGGGACTACCTGAGTAGTCCCGCCCTTTTTTTGTGCGTCTTGCCAGCTGAATCAGCTGATTTTGTCGAGTTCTTTTTCTTTTTCCAAAAACTCTTCTTCGAGCAAGTCGTCAGCGCTTTCTTTTAACTCTTCTTCACCAAACCCTTCAGCGGGCAGTTTCGCCGAAGGTTTGTTTCGCAGTTTGCCAAACAAGTGCTCAAGTGCGTGTTGCAGTTTTTCGGCAGCGCCTTCGACGGCTCGGTCTACGGAGTCGGCGTCTTCAGTGACGATCAGTGGTTGATGGCCTTTTGGGCGCGCTTCCATTTTGCAGCGCTTGTCGTTTGGCCCTGACTTGCCACCATTCTCATCACTCAGGAAAACATCGACACGGGTGATGTCATCCTTGTAAAGGTCGAGACTATCTTTAACAGTGGTGTTTACCCACTCCTCCAGTCGAACGTCATTTTTGATGTGTTTATCGCAATGGACCTGGATTTGCATAGTGCTTCCCTTATTTCAGCGTGCTCGTGTGAGGTCTGACGGCCTTGAGTGGACAAAGGTTCATCGTCATTGCTCAGTCACAGTGTTTGAGCCGATGGGCAAATATTTCAAGCTCTATTTTCAGGAAAGATCATATGCCGTGTTCGGCGTCAGTCTTCGGTTTGTAGGAAAGGCCCGTGGGTGCGGACTTTTGCCGATTTATATCAAAATGCGACAGATGTCTGTACGTACACCGTGCGCGGCTCTCCCACGTATTTGCCCTTGTTGTTGTCGTCAAATGAGCGGGTGAAGTATTCGTGATTCAGGATGTTTTTAACCCCGACCGCGACGTTCAGGTCCGACAATTGATGCCCGAAGTCATAGCCCACGCGGCTGTTGAATACCATGTAGCCGGGGATTTTGCCGGTGCTGCCGTCAGCACTTTCTTTACGGGTATTGGCGTTATCTGCGAACTGGTCGGTCTGGTAGCTGCTGTCGAGGTTGGCTTTCCATTGGCCCTGGGTGTAACCGATACCCAATGTGCCTTTGTTTTTGGAGGAGAACGGCACACGATTGCCCTTGTTCGGGCCGTCTTCGCGGATGGTCGCGTCGACATAAGCGTAGGTGGCATACACGTCAAAACCTGCCAGCGCCGGGGTCAGGCCGTCCAGTGCGTAGTTCACACTGGCCTCGATGCCCTGGTGACGGGTTTTGCCGCGGGCGATCACCGTGTCGGTGGTCTGGTTGCTGTCGTATTGGTTGTTGAAGTTGATGAGAAACGCGCCGATCTCCGCCCGCAGGTTGCCATTGTCGTAGCGTGTGCCCAGCTCCCAAGTGCGGGCTTTTTCCGGCTTGACTTCGCCGCCGCTGACCCGGTTCGGCATTTGGCTGTATTGCACGCTGCCGAACGAACTTTCGGTATTGGCGTAGATGTTCCAGCTGTCTGTCACGTGGTACAGCACATTCAAGGCGGGCAGCGGGGTGTTGTAGTCGCCTTTGTATTTAACGTGGGTCAGCAGGTTGGTTTGCTCTTGCTCAATCATTTCGTAGCGAATGCCGGGGGTGAATGTCCACTGACCGATGTCGATCTTGTCATCGATAAAGAACGCATGGGCTTCGGTGGCGCCACGGGTGTCGCGGTCGTTGCGGCTGTTGGTGGTCGGTAACTGGTTGGCCGCAATCGGAGTGCGATAGCGCAACTCATGCCCGGCCTCGCTGATATAGCGATAACCCACGCCGACTTCATGGGCCGTGTTGCCCAGATCAAAGCCTTGGGAGAAGCGGGTTTCAATGCCGCGCACCCAATATTGGCGGGGCGACAAGGACAGGAATGAACCCTGATCCAGATAGCCGCTGCGCAGGGTTTTGGTGAAGAAGCTGTTGACCGTGAATTCGCGGCGATCGTGCTGATAGCGATAACCGAAATTGACCAACGTGCGACGGCCCCAGAATTTGTCGTTCGGGCGTGTCGACTGATACGGGTCTGCCTTGTAGGCCGCTGTACTCAGGCCGCCCGGCATATCGGCTTCGCCGTCGTAGTATTGCGCCATCGCGTGCAGGCTGTTGGCGTCATCGATTTGGTAATTACCTTTGAGGATCAAGTCATCGATGCGCGTGTCGCTGTGTTCGCGCCAGTCGCCGCCGCGTGTGCCGGAATACAGCAATGCACCGCCCAGTCCGTTGTCGGCTGTGCCGCCAGCCAGCAGGTTGCCGGTGGTCTTGAAACCGTCATGGCTGGAAGACGGGCTGGTCTCGGTCTGGAAACCGGCCTTGACCGTCGGCTCGTCGGGAATGGCGCGGGTCACGAAGTTGACGATGCCGCCTACGTTTTGCGGGCCATAGCGCACCGCGCCACCACCGCGCACCACGTCGACGGCGTCCATGTTGCCCATGCTCACGGGCGCAAACGACAGTTGCGGCTGGCCATACGGCGCGAACGGCACGGGGATGCCGTCCATCAGCACCGTGGAGCGGGTGGCCAGGCGCGGGTTGAGGCCACGAATGCCAAAGTTCATGGCCATGTCATGGCTGCCAGTGCCGTTGTTTTCCGGGGCGTTGACGCCGGGGATGCGGTTCAGCACCTCACGGGCCGAGGTGGCGCCCTGGCGCTCGAAGTCTTCGCGGCGGATCACGTCACGTGCACCGGGGTGTTCGAACACGTCCGTCTGTGCGGCGTCACCCAACCAGTCGCCGACCACACTGGAGGCGCCCAACTCAATGCTGGCTGGAGCACTGGCGCGGGTCACCGGTTGCAGGCTGAACGCGCCTTGGCCCTCAGCGCGGGCTTGCAGGCCAGTGCCTTCGAGCAAGGCTTGCAAGCCTTGCTCCGGGCTGTAGTTGCCTTCCAGGCCACGGCTCTGAATGCCACTGGCGGTGGACGAACCAAATGAGATCAGCACGCCGGCTTCGCGACCAAACTGGTTCAAGGCCGCTTCCAGTGAAGTGGGCGCGATGTGATAGGCCCTGGCCTCGGCAAACGCCATGGGTAAGGCACCCAGAGTGAGACTGGCACCTAACACTAAACGGGCCAGGCAGGTGAGACGCGTAGGCTGAACGGGCATGAAGTGGTCCTGAGAAGATGAGAATCGAAGTGGCTTACCTTCTCTGTCACGCCAGATGTGAAATCAGCTCAACCGCGCAAAATTAAATCGCACCGTGCGCCAATGAGGGGCTAAACGTTGGATTCAACCGTGACCCAATAGCGGGTAAAGCGCCTGACCCGTACCGGCAGGCTGAGGGGCAACACATCGAGCACGCGCTCGGTATCGTCAATCGGGTAAGTGCCGGAGATCAGCAGGTTGGCGACTTTAGGGTCGCAGTTGAGCTGACCACGACGGTAGCGCCCCAGCTCGGCGAGAAAGTCGCCTAAACGCATATGCGCGGCCACCAGCATGCCGTCGACCCAGGCGCCACTGCCTGCATCCAGTGCGTGCGTCGCATTCCATGCCTTTGCGGTGAAACTCACTTGCTGGCGAGCCTCGACCACCAGCGCACCGCCGCTGTGCGCCACAGGCGATAGTTTTACCTGCCCTGCAAAGACCGCCAATTGAGTGTGGTCACGCCACTGGCGCACATTGAAGCGCGCGCCTTGGGGCTGTAAAAGACCGTGCGCGGTCACAACGTGCAACGGACGCGGATCGTCAGCCACGGTCAGTTGCATCTCGCCTTCAAGCAAACGAATCAGCCGCTGTTGTGCGTCAAAGGTCACGTCCACCGCGCTGGCGGTGTTGAGCTGGATCTGGCTGCCATCGTGCAACTTCACCGTGCGGCGTTGACCCACCGGGCTACTGTAATCGGCCAACAGAGGCGTGATGGGCAGTTGTTGGCGCAGGCCATAAGTCACGGCCGAGCCTGCACCCACTAGCAGCAATAGCTTGAGGGCTTGGCGCCGAGTACTGCTTTTAGGGGCGTTCAGGGCGGCGTGGGCGAGGGGCGAATGCAACCCGCGCAGGCGCTGATTGACCCGTTGAATGTGATCCCACGCACGCTGATGCTCGCTGTGAGCGTCGAGCCATTGCTCCCACGCCTGCTGACGACGCGGGCTGAGCGCCCCGCCCTGCATTTCGACCAGCCAGCTCACCGCTTGCTCAGCCACCTGCGGCGCGATATCCGGGGGATTATTGAATGTGCCGTTCATAAGGCGAAATAGCAGCGCAGGGCAGCTTTGTTCAAATGGCGTTTGACCGTCGCAATGGAAATGCCCAGTTGCGCGCCGATCTGCGCGTAGCTCAGGCCATCGAGTTGCGCCAGCAAAAACGCGCGTTTGACCGGGGAGGGCAGGCCGTCGAGCAATTGGTCCAGCTCCACCAGGGTTTGCAGGATGATTGCGCGTTCTTCTTCACTCGGCGCGACTGCTTCGGGGAGATCGGCCAGGGCTTGCAGGTAGGCGCGCTCCAGGTCCTGGCGACGGTAGTGATTAAACAGCACGCGCTTGGCGACGGTGGTCAAAAACGCGCGCGGCTCGGTCAGGGTCGGGGTTTCGCGCGCCGTGAGCAGGCGCATGAACGTGTCCTGAGCCAGGTCAGCGGCGCTTTGCGGGCAGCCAAGCTTGCGCCGCAACCAGCCTGTGAGCCAGCTGTGGTGGTCCACATACAGGACCTCAACGTGATTTGACTGCGACAACCAACACTCCGACTGCGCTAAAAACGCTTTAGAGAACAAGAATTGTTCGCATTGTAGGGGTGTGTGATTGCATTGGGCAATCACCCTTGATCAGCAACGTGCGTGCAGGCCGTCATCTGCTTTTGCATATGAGAATATTTATCATTAGTATCGCTTTCCTTTTGAACATCAGCTTGCGACGCCCATGAATCCTCCCGACCTTCAGGAAGGCCCCGACAGCGAATCGCGCCATGGACGTGCGCATTTCCTACAGGTTTTTTTATCCCAACGCCTGCAAATGGAAGCACTGGTCAGCCGCCGCGTGGGTTGTCGCGCGACGGCAGCTGATTTGGTACAGGATTTATTTGTGCGTTTTTGGCGCCGCCCTCTGGTGCAGGTCGAAGAGCTGGGCACCTACCTGCTGCGGTGCGCGGGCAACATCGCAATTGATCACTTACGCAGTGAAGGCTCGCGCGGGCGAATCAACCAGCAGTGGCAGACTGAACCCGATAGCCACGGCGGTGAGCCGCAGGCAGCGCTTGAGGCGGGCAACGATTTACGTCAGGTCGAAGCCGCGTTGCGCACCTTGCCCGAGCGCACGCGGCATATCTTTTTGCTTAATCGCATTCATGGCCGTACCTACGCCGACATCGCCAAGGTCATGGGCGTGTCCCAAAGTGCCGTCGAAAAACATATGATGCGCGCCCTTGAAGCCTGCAAGGCCAGCTTGCGTGAGCCACCGACAGGGACAGCGCCGTGATCAACCGTTCGAACATCCCCATTACCGCTGAACAAGAGCGTACGGCGCTGGCGTGGTTGAGCGTATTGCACGACCAGCCCGACAGCGGCGACCAGGCCACCTTCAGCCGTTGGTTACAGGCAGACCCAGCCCATGCCGAGGCCTACGCTCAGGCGCAAGTGGTGTGGGAATTGACCGAAGTCGCAGGCCGCCAGTTGGCTGATGAAGACGCGTTGGCGATGCAGCGTTACCTGTCAGCCATGAATGAATCCAAACGCAGTCGTGTGTGGCAGTGGTCCAGTGGGCTGGCCGTAGCCGCATGCCTGCTGCTGATGGTTGGCGTGTTTGCCGGGTGGCAGCCAGCACGCTGGGTCGATGATTTGGGCGCCGACTATGTGAGTGCGCCGGGGCAAGTGCGCACCATCACGCTGGTGGACGGCTCGCACATCACACTGGATGCCGACAGCGCCCTCGCGGTGAATTTCAGCGCTGGCGAGCGCCATGTGCAGTTGCGCCGTGGCGCGGCTTTTTTCCATGTCACGCACACGGGCGAGCCGTTTGTAGTCGATGCCCATGAGGGGCAAGCGCGGGTGCTGGGCACTGAGTTTGAAGTGCGTTTGCAGCCCACAGGTGCGCGAGTGACGGTGTTGTCCGGCCGGGTGGGTGTGACGGCTGGCAAAGGCGCGCCGCAGCAAATTCTTACCGCTGACCAGCAAGTGGCATACGGTGCCGGCGTTACGCAGACGCTGCATGCCGCGCACGCTAAAAGTCAGCTGGGGTGGCGAACCGGGTGGCTGACGTATGCAAAAACGCCGCTGGTAGACGTAGTGGCGGACCTCGAACGTTATTTTCCGGGGCACATTGTGTTGCTCAACGCCGAGCTGGGGCGTCGGCGTATCAGTGGCAATTTCCCCAGCCGCGACCCGCAAGCGGTGCTGGATTCTTTGCAGAGCGTGTTGGGGTTTGAGCAGCACAGCTTGCTTGGACGGGTGATTGTGTTGCGTTGACGCCTTCGCCCATCCCCATCCCCATCCTCTCCTTTCGGGAGTGGGTTGGGATGAGGGAAAAACCGTCACCGCGATTATTTTTCAATCCAGGGTGAGGTAAACCCCTCGCCGATCCGTGTAGTGCTTGAAAATGCGAAAAATTCGCATTACGTAACAGGTCGACACACAGGTCATGAGCATGAAGTCCAAGGCAATGTCAGCGCCAAGCGGTTCGGTTAAACAGTGGTTAGGTGCGTCTGCGTTATTGATGGCCGGTATGGCATTGGCCCCGTTGAGCGTGGCTGTGGCCGCAGAGGCCACCGCCCATCACACCGAGCGTGAATTTGCCTTCAACCTGCCTGCCCAATCCTTGCCTCAGGCGTTGAATGACTTCAGTCGGCTGACCGGCCTGAGCGTGGTCTACACCGACGAAGCACCGTATGGTTTGCAAGCCCCCGCGCTCAAGGGCCGCATGAGTGCCGAACAGGCATTGCTTACCTTGCTCGCGCAGTCTGGCTTCACGGCCCGACGCACAGACGCCCACACCTTCGCCCTCGAACCCGCGCCGACCGCAGGTGCCTTGAACCTGGGCGCCACCCGCATCACTTCGCTGGCGCAAAACGACACCCGTTATCAGCCCCCCGCCGTGACCTCGGTGATGCGCGGGCAGGGCGACACGCTGCAAATCCCGCAGACCATTAACGTGGTGCCAGCGCAGGTGATCCGCGATCAGGTGCCGCGCAATCTGGACGATGCACTGAACAACATCAGCGGCATCACCCAGGGCAACACGCTGGGCAGCACCCAGGACTCCGTGATGAAACGCGGCTTTGGCGACAACCGCGATGGCTCGATCATGCGCGACGGCATGCCGCTGGTGCAGGGGCGCGCATTGAATGCCACCGCCGAGCGAATCGAAGTGCTCAAAGGCCCGGCCTCGTTGTTGTATGGCATCCAGGACCCCGGCGGGGTGGTCAACGTGGTGAGCAAAAAACCGCAACTGGAGCAGTACAACGCCCTGACGGTGCGCGGCTCAACTTACGGCTCGGGCAAAAACGGCAGCGGTGGCAGCTTTGACAGCACCGGCGCGCTGGGGGATTCGGGGCTGGCGTATCGCATGATCGTTGACCACGAAGATGAGGATTACTGGCGCAATTTCGGCACGCACCGCGAGACCCTGATTGCCCCGTCGCTGGCGTGGTACGGCGACACGACCCAAGTGTTGCTGGCTTACGAACACCGCGAGTTCCTGTCGCCGTTTGACCGGGGCTCCGCCATTGATCCTGCGACCAACCACCCGTTGGACATTCCGGCCACACGTCGTCTGGACGAGCCGTTCAACAACATGCAAGGACGCTCGGACCTGTACCGTTTTGAGGTCGATCACGACCTTAACGATGACTGGAAAACCCACTTCGGCTACAGCTGGAACCGCGAAACCTACGACGCCAGCCAAGTGCGGGTCACGGCGGTCAACCCAAAGACCGGCACCCTCACGCGCAAAATGGACGGCACTCAAGGCGCAATCACCACTGACCGTTTTGCCACGCTCAGCCTGCAAGGCAAGGTGCAGGCGGCAGGTATGCAGCATGACGTGGTGTTCGGGCTGGACGATGAATACCGCAAGATTTACCGCGCCGATTTAATCCGCCAAAACAGCCAATACCCCTTCAGCTACCTCAACCCGGTGTATGGCCGTGAAGTGGCCGGCACCACCGTCAGCGCCAGCGACAGTAACCAGACCGACCTGCTGCGCAGCGATTCGCTCTTTATGCAGGACTCGATTCACCTTACCGACCAATGGATTTTCGTGGCAGGCGGGCGGTTCCAGAAGTACGACCAGTTGGCGGGCAAAGGTCGCCCGTTTACCGCCAACACCGACAACAACGGTCAGAAGTGGATCCCGCGTGCCGGGCTGGTGTATCGCTACACCGACGAGCTGTCGTTCTACACCAGCTACACCGAATCGTTCAAACCCAACTCCACCATCGCCCCGCTGACCGGCGGCGTGGTGCTGGACTCGGCCATCGCACCTGAGCAGTCCAAGTCGTGGGAAGTGGGGGCCAAGCTGGACATGCCGGGGCGCATCACCGGCACCGTGGCGTTGTATGACATTAAAAAACGCAACGTACTGGTGTCCACCACCGTGGGCGAAGACACGGTGTATTCAGCGGCGGGCGAAGTTCGCTCGCGGGGCCTGGAGCTGGACGTCAGTGGCCAGCTCAGCGACCAATGGAGCCTGATTGGCAGCTACGCCTACACCGATGCCGAGGTGACCAAAGACCCTGTCTACAATGGTATGCGCCTGCAAAACGTGGCCAAAAATAGCGGTTCACTGTCGGCCGTGTATGAGGTCGGCAGCGTGTTTGGCGGCGATAAATTGCGTCTCGGTGCGGGTGCGCGGTATGTCGGCGAACGTGCAGGGGACGCCCTCAACGACTTCGACCTGCCGGGCTACACGGTGGCCGATGCGTTTGCGACCTACGACACGCAGGTAGAAGGGCAAAAGGTCAAATTGCAACTCAACATCAAAAACCTGTTCGACCGCACGTACTACACCTCGGCGGCCAGTCGCACCTTCGTTTCGATGGGCGACTCGCGGCAAGTGTCCGTGGCCAGCACGCTGGAGTTTTAACTCGCTGCGCCGCCTTGGGCTGCGACTGCGGGTTTATGGCCTGAACGCCGCGCGGTATTCGCCCGGCGTACCGCCCAGCGTGTGTTTAAACCGGTTGGTGAAGTGGCTGGCGCTGGCGAAACCGCAGCTCAGTGCGATTTCGCCCAATGCCAGCGAGCTGTGCCGCAGTAATGAGCGCGCTCGACTCAAGCGCCGCGCCAGCACGTATTGATGCGGTGCCACACCAAAGCTTTCACGAAACATGCGCGCAAAGTGATAAGGCGACAGCGCGCACTGCGCCGCTAACTGGCCGATGCTTAACGGCTCGGCCAGTTGCTGTTCGATGGTGTCCACCAACTGGCGGCGCTGATACGCCGCCAGTCCGCCCTTGAGTTGCAAACCCTCGCGTAACCCCACCTGGCTCAGTACAGCGTGGTCGAGCAATTCGTTGGCCAGGCTGCTGGTGAGCATACGCTCGCCCGGTTCAGTCCAGTTCATCTGCAGCAATTGATGAAAGCGCATGGTTTGCTGCGCATCGTCCAGAAACGTGTACTCACGCAATTGCAGCGTGCGCGGTTCTTTATCGAGCAGGCTGATGCAACCGAGGGCGAATTGCGCCTGACTGACATACACATGGGCCAGACGGATTTCGCCATTGATGACCCATGCCGATTGGTGCTCGGCAGGCAACACGCAAAGTTTGCCCGGTGCGCCCCGGGCGCTGGGTTGCTCACGCCGAAACGTACCGGTGCCGCCCGAGATGTAGCACGACAGGGTGTGATGGGTGGGCGCTTCATAGTCGCGGGCATCGTGATGGTTGGTCCACAAAGCGGCGGCCATGCCGTCACCCAGCTCGGCGCAGTGCTCAAGGCGAGCATTGGGCGAGCGGCTCATGGACTGAAACACTTGCAGGGTGTCGAACGCGGTCATGGTCATTTCTCCAACGTCTTGCATCCTACTCTGCCGCGTCAGCGCCGCCAGCCCCCGAGCGACAAAAGCGCAAGAATCTGCAAGTGCCTCGGCAGGGCGCGATTCACACTGAAGGTCATCTTCAGGAGCGTGCCATGAACCTATCTTTGTATCTTTTGACCGTGCTGATTTGGGGCACCACCTGGCTGGCGCTCAAGTTGCAGTTGGGGGTGGTGGCGATTCCCGTGTCGATTGTGTACCGCTTCGGTCTGGCGGCGCTGGTGCTGTTTGTGTTGCTGCTGCTCACACGCAAATTGCAGGTGATGACCCGGCGCGGGCACCTGATTTGCCTGGCGCAGGGGGTGTGCCTGTTTTGTGTCAACTTCATGTGCTTTTTAACGGCCAGTCAGTGGGTGACCACCGGTTTGATCGCTGTGGTGTTTTCTACCGCCACGCTGTGGAACGCGTTGAATGCGCGAATTTTCTTCAAGCAAAAAATCGCCCGCAACGTATTGCTCGGCGGTGGTTTGGGGTTGCTGGGGCTGGGTTTTTTATTCTGGCCGGAACTGAGTGCCCACACCGCGACCCCGGACACCTTGCTCGGGTTGGGCCTGGCCTTGCTCGGTACGATGTGTTTTTCGGCGGGCAATATGTTGTCGAGCCTGCAACAAAAGGCCGGGCTTAAACCGCTGACCACCAACGCGTGGGGCATGCTTTACGGTGCCAGCCTGCTGGCGCTGTACTGTGTGTTCAGCGCCATTCCCTTCACCATGGAATGGAACACGCGTTACATCGGTTCGTTGTTGTACCTGGTGATACCGGGTTCGGTGATTGGCTTTACCGCGTATTTGACCCTGGTCGGGCGCATGGGGCCGGAGCGGGCCGCCTATTGCACGGTGCTGTTCCCGTTGGTGGCGCTGAACGTGTCGGCCTTCGCCGAAGGCTATCAATGGACAGCACCGGCCTTGGCGGGGCTGGTGCTGGTGATGCTCGGCAACGTGCTGGTGTTTCGCAAACCCAGGCGTGTCCTGCCCGACGACAAGGCGGCCCAGTTGGCGTAACGGGGTTGAGCGAGGTAGTACATATCTAACGTTTTAAACCGGGTCAGGTCGTTAATCTCAAGGTTTACCACCCAGAGTACGGCCTATGAACCCGTCAGATAATGAAGCTCTCTCCCTGTTTACCTCTGCGTCAGAATGGGTAGATGGCCGTGTGCTGGATAGTTTGCGTCAGTCAATCACGGGTCAACTGGCCTCACTCACACAGGCCGAGCAACTTCGATACCGTCAACTGGTGCGTCAGCATTTGGCGGCGTTAAAGAACCTTGAAAACGAAGACAGCGCGATCAAGGAGGCATTTAAAACCCAAGGCACGGGCTTGATCCGGGCTCGGCTGTTAGCGCTGACGGGCAAAGACCTGGACCCCCATCAAGTCTTTATACACACCCGGTTTCTCGCCCTGCCACAACGCTCTTCTGCGTTGGCGACGCGATTAAAACGCTCTGTCGCAGCGCCGCAGGATGGCGGTGAAGCAGAGGTCTTGCCTGAGCCGCAGGCGATTCGAGATGAACATGCTCCCCTGGTTCATGTGCTTAGCATGAGCCTGTGGCAAGCCGCGTGTGTGAACTTTGGCTTTTTGTCTTATTTCGCCAGTTTCAGAAGTGGCAGTTTGATAAACGCCAGCTATATCAATGCCTCTGCCGGGACCGACTTGCGGCAACCTCAAATTCCCGAGTCCATTGATTCAACCTCAATCATTTCCGTCAGAACATTTGTTGACGTGGCACGTGAGCTGAATCTGGGGGTCAAACTTCGCGAGCAACTTGAAGCGTCAATGGCCGAAGGTGCTGTGTTGCAGACGCTTTTGCGCACCTATACAAAAGCCCACCTACAGTTTTGTTTGCTGGACTTATACCGAAGGTCCGCTCGCCCCCCCAGCGTGCGCGCAAATATCCGGGCCCTGAGTGAAGTGCTTGATCACCCATTGGGCCGTTTGCGTGTTACGCCAATTGTGCTGACAAAAAAATTCAAAGCCTCGGAGTATTGGCTGGGTCATGGTTTTCGTGTGCAAACCGGACTGACTCTCTCGAATCGTCCCGCGCCTGAATTTGAGTGGGAAGAGCATCACATTCATATTCCGCTCTATCAGATTGAGTACGTGGGCGGGCAGGGTCTGTTCAGCTTTTTTCCGGGGCGACCCGACGGCGAGTTGCGTTTGCACGACAGTCAAAGTCATTTGATTGCTGATTTCAGGGCGCAACTGCTCAAGGCGCGGGCTGACAATACGCTGGGCTGGTTTGAAGCGCATTTGACCGCTCCCTTCTACGAGAAGCTGACCGCGGTTATTCCTGACGTCATTGACGCGACCAACTTCAACTTCATTGGCCGACTGCCCCACCTCAAACGTGGCTGGATCCCCTTCGACGAATTGGGCTTCAAGCCAATGAGTGTCCGTACGTCGCTGGAAGATACGCTGCACACCTTCACCTGCGAGCAATACCTCTACCGCCTCAAGCAAATGGCGGTAGAGAAGTCGGTCAAGGACTGGGAGGACGTGAGGACGGTGGCCAGCGTATTCCTTGACGAAGTGTCGAGCCTCTTATTGATACCGGTCCCCGGCGCCACAAAGGGGTTATCGCGGGCGATTCAATTTTTGTTTCTCGGGGCGACCGCCCGCAGTGCATTCAGCGCATTGCAGCAAGCCAGTCAGAGCGACTCTGCGGGGCTGGCACAGACGCTGGTCGATGCGCTGGATATTCTGATTACGCCATGGTTGAACTCAAAGGCAGGCCGACTGGCACACCGCAGGCAGTTAAAGCTGTTGCACAGCATGGGGCAGCCCCGACCCTATGTTCGCAGTGACGGGACCACCGATGTATGGATGAGCGACCCCGCCCGATTTGCCCCCGTGCCTCAGGACGTCACTCAGAATATGGCGCTCGATGAGCGCGGCATTTACCGGCACGAGGCGCGTGATTATGTATTTCTCGAAAAAGACGGGCGCCAATCGGTCGTGGAAGTTGTACGCAATCCGGATGGCACCTGGCGCGCGATCACCAGCGTAAATGCGGCGTCATATCGGCCGCAGGTGGAGTGGGATGCCACGCAACAGCGTTGGTCTCTCAAAAACTATGACCCAAGCAATTTAAGCGATGCTCAGTTTTTATCCATGCTCACCCCTGGTTTGACTGAGCAGTCGGCCCAGGTCGCGTTGGGTATCAGCGCTGTGACGCGAAGCCAGTTGCAAGGCATGTGGGCAGGAGATGCGGCCCCGGCTTCGCTGGCGGATGCGGTGACCAGGGCCCTTGCAGACACGTTGCTTGAACGTTGCGCGCAACGTTTAAGTCATGATGTGCAGTCTTCCTCCGTCATTGAGCGGCCTGTGCTGGCGCTAATGACCCAACTCGACGATTGGCCTAAAGACAAGCGTTTGCGTGTGTTTGATCACGACGGCCATTTGAACGATACGTATGGACAGTCATGGCGGGAGGGCAGTGCTTCAAACACGTTGGACATCAGGCGTCTGGATGATGGCGTGCTGGTATTGAACCGGCCTTCGGTGTTGAAAGCGTTTGATGAGGTTTTTTTTAGCGCAGTCATCCGGGAACTCTCGTTACCGATCACTAAAACGCAGATGGTCACGTTACTCTCGACACAACTCCAAACCCATAAGGCCGCATTATTTAATGCCCTGACCCTCAACGCTGATCGCCTCCCGGCGAGCGGTGTGGCCAGTAGCCTGGACCTCAACTTCCTTGCGCTGGAGTCGCCAAGAAAGGCACCGCCGTTACCCGTCATGCACCGGCTGCGGGATTTGCATGCGGGCCTGTCACAGGCTCGATGTGGCGAATTGATACGCGCTTATCCCGAGCTTGTACGCTACATGGCCCACCTTGATGAGAGCCGTGCACCGCGTGTCGCCTCTGAGGTTTACCACCTGCCTGACACGCTATACAACGCGATCCGCCAGGCCATCTTCACGGCCCGTGTCGAACGCATGCTGGATGGTATTTACCACCCGCGGGCGTTTAACCCGGATGTCGATCAATGGTCGCGTATCGTCAGCGCAGGTTTGATCAAAGAGTGGCTGGGTGCTGATCTGATCATTGACGTGAGCGGTATAGACGGGGGGGCAGCGGCCTACAGGTACAGCAACACGGCATGGGTGCTCACCGCCCATGGTCAAGGCAAGTACTCGGCATATGACACCCACACCTATGCGCCTATCCCGGCGATAGAGGGCCCGGACAGTTTTTTTGAAGCTTTGATCGCAGGGTATAAAGCCTCCCCGGTACACGACACACGGCTCAGCGATTTTTTATTGACGGCACACGGCTGGCGCACATTTGTGTGCAAGCGGCTTATGGCACAACGATCAGCGCAGGGGTTCCTTGATCCCAAGCGCCCGCAGGTCAAGAGCTATGCATTAAAGGACCCACGCGCCGTAGCGGATGTCCGCCCTGACGCCCAAGGCAGGTACACCCTCAATAATGCCCCGGCCATCGTCATTGACGGTCATTGCTATCAAGTGCAATCGCCATTCAATGGCGTTGTCGCCTCAATCATTGATGCCACCTGTTTTGCCAAGGCACCGATACGTGCGTATGGCAATGGTGCTGGCGCATGGCGCCATCAATTTGAACGGCCTCTGGAGTGGGACGGACAGTATTTGTTCAGGCGCCTGGGGTATGGCGCCTCGCACTTTGACGCCGATCAAATCACGGCCATTTTGCACACCAGCGGTACGACTGAAGAGAGGCTGAGGCGAGTACATGTCAACGACGAACAACCCCCGCCGTTACTGCTCGATACACAGCAACGCTTCAAGCTCGTACGCAGCCTTGAAATCTTGCTGTCCAAGCGGGCGAGCGATGCTGAGGGTTCCTTTTTCAATGACATCAAAAACGCGTTTGAAGGGCCGGAACAGCAGGGCGTGATGGCGCCTTTAACCGTCGAGCAGTTACAGGCATTCAGGCCGTTACTAAAACCGGGTGAGCGCTTTTATGACGTACTGAGCCAAACCCCGGATGACGTGGTGTATGCGCACGTGCTTTACCACCATTTGACGCGGTCTGAAGGCCTCGTGACGCCTGTTCTGTTCGACCTCATCGCTGAGCTTTCCGAGCGCCAGCCTGACCCTTCGGTGGCGTTAATCATGCGTGTGTTCCCAAGCCTGCCAGGCTGCATCGCCACAGACCTGGTGCAGAGTGCGAGCCCCTTTGAACGGGCCCAGATGAAAGAGCAGGGGCGGGTGCCCTTGCGCCTGGCGCAAGAAGCACGATGGTATGCGCGCGAGCTACGGATCAACCGGGCCATTGAAGGCTTTTATCTACCGGGCCTGCAAAATAACGACAGTGTGAAGTTAATGATGCACTGGCTCGCAAAGCATCCAGGGTGGCCAGCCAGCGTCAAGATCAACGTGCATGAGGGCTCTCCTGGCGGGACCTTGATCAGTACGTTGGGGCCTGACAGTGCGGCTGTGCAGGTTACGATTTTGAAAACACAGCAGGGCTGGCACGCATCACGGGCTTCAGATAACGCTGAGAGTGTCCGGGGGCACGATTTTTTCAGCGTGTTGTTGGCGGCCCTGCCCACTCACGAGCGTCAAGCATTGGGTTATACCGATGAAAGCGCAGCCGTATTGCTCAAGGAGCAGTTGACGTTAAAAGCTGCCGAGAATCGTGATTCGGCGTTTCAAGCCCTTGGCATGGTTTTACCTCAACCGTGGTTTTTGCCTCCCCGGCGATTGGCCGACGGGCGTATCGGCTACACACTCAGTGGCCGGGGAGAAGCAAGCGAGCGTTGGTTAGGCGACCTTCCATTAATCAGGCGCTATCAAAACCTCTACCCCGCCAGCCCCCCAGACGAGGCGCAGCGGGCCATTAACAGGATGCGTGAACGCAGATTGAACATCGGCGCCGAATTTACTCGACTCGAAGCCGAGTTCACGGTGTTGGAGCAGCAACTCAAAGAATGGGTGTCACACACGCCTGACACTCAGACGGGGGATGCAGGTACCCGCAATCATAAGGCCGGAGTTGCCCAAGCACTGGTGCGCGCGTGGCGTAAAGAAACCCCTGCCTTTACGAATGAAGCCGGGGCGATTGTGGGGTACACCCTGGTGCTGGAAGGAACACGGGTTGCCACCTTGCCGGTCCCGACTGCGGGCTTTGGGCATATCAGGCAGTTGGTCCTGAACGATTCGCGGGTGGGTGCCGGAGTGGGGCTGGGGGTGAATGAAAATATCAATCAGTTCCTGCGTTGCTTCCCAAAGTTGAGCGTATTGAAAATGGAGCGCTGCCTCCTGTCGGGCTTTCCTGAGGCCATTGGCCAGCTTGAAAACCTGATTGAATTGTCACTTTCCTACAATGCTATCCGTTTGGATGAAGCCAATCTAAACGCGTTAACCAGGCTGGTCAGGTTGCAGCGTCTGAACCTTAAAGGCTGCAGGTTATCGACAAGATTCGATGCTCGAAATCTGACCGCCTTGCGCGTATTAAACCTCGCCAATACCGAAACGGAGACCTGGCCACTGGGTGTTTTGCAATTGGCCCACCTCACGCGCCTGGATTTAACCGATAACCACATTCGCGTGCTACCGCCCGCTGTACTGCAAGGTTCTGAGGCCATCAATCGCATTACCTTTTTGCAAGGCAACCGGTTGGAACCTGCCGCTTTGCGTGAGTTGCACGCTTACCAGAGACGCACCGGTATCAGTTTTGGCCTGCATCACATTGCCGATCACCCGTCACTGCTGCCGTTTGACCGCCAAGTCTGGCTCAATGGGCTTGATCCACGCGTAAGGACAGTCCGGCAGCAGGAATGCGAGTTGCTGCAAGCGGATCCCCAGGCAGAGGCCTTTTTTGAATTGCTTGGCCGGTTGACCACTACGGCTGACTTTACCAATGCCCCGCACGATCTGGCCCTGCGTGTTCAGTCACTGCTCCACGCAGCCGCCCTTGACGAGGGCCTGCGCAGCGCACTCTTTGAGTTGGCAGCCGAGCCCAGGCAGTGCTGTGATTCAGTTGCGATGCTATTTAGCAGGCTGGAGCTGCAAGTACACGTCAGTGCTGCCCTGGCCTCTGATGATCCGGTGCAGGCTGAACTCAATCTTGCGCGCCTCATACGCGGGGAGTTTCGCGGGCATCAGCTGGATCGCCTGGCAGGCGAGGAAGTGAGAAAAAGAGGCGGGGCCGAAGCGGTGGATGAGCTTGAAATAGCCCTTTTTTACCGACTTCAATTAACCGATGAGTTGCAGTTGCCAGCGCAACCCAAACACATGCGGTTCAATACCCTTGGCGCCGTAGAAACCCATGTGATTGAACGGGCGCGAGATGCTGTGCTGGTCCTGGAGGGGGGCGAGTTGATGATCCATTACATGACCCTGAATCAGTTTTGGGTCGGCTTTTTGGAGACGCGTTACGCCGATCAGTTTGAGGCGTTGAATAGCGCAAAGGCTGAAATTGATTTTGAGGCAATGGGCGATATCGAGAATGAGCGCTACACCGCGACCGTGGACAACTTCGAGAGTTGGAAGCGAGAGCGCCAGGTCTTGCTTAATGGCTTGACTCACTCCGCGCTGGCCAGGCTGACGTGATTTAAACCAACCCCGGCGCCTTGATATCAAGGCGCCGCAACCGTATCAGGCTGTCCACACCTGCGGGTTCACCAGATCCTGCGGACGCTCACCGAGCAATGCGCTGCGCAGGTTAGCCAGCGCGCGATTGGCCATCGCTTCGCGGGTTTCATGGGTGGCCGAACCAATGTGCGGCAGGGTGACGGCGTTCTTGAGCTGGAACAATGGCGATTGAGCCAGTGGCTCTTTCTCGTACACATCCAGCCCGGCACCGCGAATCGTAGCGTTTTGCAGGGCCTGGATCAGCGCCGGTTCGTCCACCACCGGACCACGGGAAATGTTCACCAGAATCGCGCTTGGCTTCATCAGTGCCAATTCGCGCTGGCCGATCAGGTGTTTGGTTTTGTCGCTCAATGGCACCACCAGGCACACGAAATCAGCTTCGGCCAGCAGTTGGTCGAGGCTGCGGTATTGCGCGGCCAACTCCTGCTCAAGCGCCGTCTTGCGGCTGTTGCCGCTGTAGAGGATGGGCATGTTGAAACCGAAATGGCCACGGCGTGCCACAGCGGCGCCAATGTTGCCCATGCCGACGATGCCCAGGGTTTTACCGTGCACATCGCACCCGAAAAGAGCGGGCGGAACGCTGGCTTGCCATTGACCGGCCTTGGTCCAGGCGTCGAGTTCAGCCACCCGGCGGGCGCTGCTCATGATCAGGGCGAAAGCCAGGTCGGCGGTGCTTTCGGTGAGCACATCCGGGGTGTTGGTGAGCATGATCCCGCGCTCGTTGAAGTAATCGACGTCGTAGTTGTCGTAACCCACCGACACGCTGGACACCACCTCCAACTGTTTGGCGTTTTCCAGTTGCTGGCGCCCCAATTTGCGGCCGACGCCGATCAAGCCATGGGCGTGAGGCAGGGCGTCGTTGAACTGCTGGTTGATATCGCCGAGTTTGGGGTTGGGTGCGATGACGTTGAAGTCCTGTTGCAGGCGCTCGATCATCTCGGGGGACACACGGCTAAAGGCGAGAACAGTTTTTTTGGTGCTGGGAAGGCTCATCGGAACAAGACTCATCGGCTGTCGGGAATGCAAGCACGCTAACATTCATGGCTGAAGATTGCAGCGCCTCAACCCCTCTCCCGCAGGAGAGGGTTGGGGTGAGGGCCGCGACTCAGCTATATGTCGCGAGTTCTGTCTGGTGCGCGGTCAAGATTTCTGGCAACGAGCCACGCAGGTATTCCACCCACGTCTTGATCTTCGCATCCAGGTATTGGCGCGACGGGTAGATGGCGTAGAGGTTCAGTTCATGGGAGCGGTATTGGGGCAGCATGCGCACCAGTGTGCCGTTGCGCAAACCGTCGATAGCCGCATACACCGGCAACACGCCCACACCCATGCCACTGGTGATCGCGGTTTTCATCGCGTCCGCCGAGTTGACCAAAAACGGCGAGGTGTTGATCAACACCATTTCTTGACCTTCAGGGCCGTCGAACACCCATTTATCCAGCGGAATCACCGGGCTGACCAGCCGCAGGCAGGCGTGGTTGAGCAGGTCGCTGGGCTTGGTGGCGGTGCCGTTGGCTTTTACGTAACCCGGCGAGGCGCACACGATGCTGTAGGTAATGCCCAGACGCTGGGACACAAAACCCGAGTCCGGCAGTTCGCTGGCCAGCACGATGGACACGTCATAGCCTTCGTTGAGCAAGTCCGGCACGCGGTTGGCCAGGGTCAGGTCGAACGTCACGTCCGGGTGGGTCTTGCGATAGCGCGCAATGGCGTCGATCACAAAGTGCTGACCGATGCCGGTCATGGTGTGTACTTTCAACTGCCCGGCAGGACGCGAATGAGCGTCGCTGGCCTCGGCTTCGGCTTCTTCTACATAAGCCAGAATCTGCTCGCAACGCAGCAAATAACGTTTACCGGCCTCAGTCAAAGCGATGCGCCGGGTGGTGCGGTTCAATAGTCGAGTTTGCAGGTGGGCCTCAAGGTTTGAGACCGCGCGCGACACGTTGGCGGTGGTGGTATCCAGCATGGCGGCGGCGGCCGTAAAACTTCCGGCTTCGGCCACGCAACTGAACGCGCGCATGTTTTGCAAGGTGTCCATGGGGTGCTCTCAGAGGGCAATAAAAGGGACAGCAACAAAGTAGACAGCAACAAATTGTGACATGAAGTTTCAGTGTTTACCGAGGGTTATGCATTCGACCAACGGATTATCCTGATAACGGTAATAAAGATTCACAGTTATGCCAGCTTATCGTTGCGCCTGCCAACCCATAGACTTATCCGACTCAAGCCTCCTTCCCCTCATGCAGGAATTTGCAGCAGTGCCGCGTCGCATCAGCAGAGAGCTTAAAGCCCTCAGTGTTCTGGCTTTATCGTTAGCATTAAACGGCTGTATCGGTTTTGGTGGCATCGGTCCCAAAAGCCAGATGTTGACCGCCAATACGTTGGCCACTGACGAGGCGATTGCAAGCGCCGCGAAAGACGCAAACTGGCCCAAAGCCCAATGGTGGCATGCCTATGGCGACCCCCAGCTGGATGCCTGGATCAGCTTCGCGGTGCAGGGCAGCCCGAGCATGGCCATGGCCGCCGCCAGGGTGCGTCAGGCCAAGGCGATGGCGGGCGTGGCCGAGTCTGCCGAGTCGTTGCAGATCAATGCTGACGCCACGCTCAAACGCCATAACTGGCCGTCCGATCAGTTTTATGGGCCGGGCGCACTCGACAACTCCACGACCTGGGATAACAACGCCGCGCTGGGCTTGAGCTTTGCCCTCGACCTGTGGGGCCGCGAAAGCAATGCCACCGAACAGGCCGTGGACATGGCCCACATGAGCGCCGCCGAAGCGCGTCAGGCCCAGCTCGAATTGCAGAACAACGTGGTGCGCGCCTATATCCAGTTGTCGCTGCATTACGCCCAGCTTGATATCATTGAGTCGACCCTGCACCAGCAGGAACAGATCCTCGACCTGGCGCAAAAACGTCTGGACGGCGGCATCGGTACGCACTTTGAAGTCAGCCAGGCGCAGGCGCCGTTGCCCGAAATTCATCGTCAGATCGACGCTCAGGAAGAAGAAATCGCCCTGACCCGTAACCAATTGTCAGCACTGGCGGGTAAAGGGCCGGGTGAAGGTGCGCGCTTGAAGCGTCCAACGCTGGCGCTGGGCACCGCCCTCAATTTGCCCTCGTCCTTGCCGGCCGAGCTGCTGGGTCAGCGCCCTGACGTGGTCGCCAGCCGCTGGCAAGTGGCCGCACAAGCGCGCGGAATTGACGTCGCCCACGCCGGTTTTTACCCCAACGTCGACCTGGTGGGCAGCATCGGCTTTATGGCCACGGGTGGCGGCGCACTGTCATTTCTGACGGGTAAAAAGCTTAACTACAACGTCGGCCCGGCCATCTCGTTGCCGATCTTCGACGGCGGTCGACTGCGCTCTGAACTGGGCGTGGCTTCAGGCGGTTATGACATGGCCGTGGCCAAGTACAACCAAACCCTGGTCACCGCGCTCAAGGGCATTTCCGATCAATTGATCAAGCGTGAGTCGATGGAAAAACAGCAGGCCTTCGCCGTTGAGTCGGTGCAAGCAGCGCAAAAAACCTACGACATCGCCATGGTCGCCTTTCAGCGCGGCCTGACCGATTACCTCAACGTGCTCAACGCCCAAACCCTGTTGTTCAAGCAGCAGCAAATTGAGCAGCAGGTGCAGGCAGCGCGCCTGAGTGCTCACGCTGAACTGGTGACGGCGTTGGGTGGCGGTCTGGGGGCAGGCAACGATGTGCCCAAAGACGACCGTTACGTGCCGGACAAACCGCCCGCCGTGATGGCGATTTTCAACCCTTAACGATCGGATGAAGAACCCCCGTAGGCGCTGGCGCTGGCTGCGATCTTTTTATGCTTGGATCCCGGCCTGCAACAGCCCATACCCCCTGATGGCTAATTTTGAGAGCCTGTAGATGAACCATTTGCCCGCCCCGGTACGCTGGCTGTATTCGCTGGAATGGCGCCGGGGCTTTTTTGACTGGGTCCGCAGCGATGGCGTGACCTGGGTGCATATCTTCAAAGTGCTGGTCGCAGCGTTCTTGACCCTGTGGCTGGCCATGCGCCTGGAATTGCCGCAACCGCGTACCGCGATGATCACTGTGTTCATCGTGATGCAGCCGCAAAGCGGCCAGGTGTTCGCCAAAAGCTTCTACCGTTTTTTAGGCACCCTGACCGGCTCGGCAGTGATGGTGGCGCTGATCGCCTTGTTCGCGCAAAACACGGTGCTGTTTCTCGGTTCAATGGCGATCTGGGTCGGTCTCTGTTCGGCCGGTGCGGCGCGCTGCCGTAACTTTCGTGCCTATGGGTTTGTGTTGGCCGGGTACACCGCCGCGATGGTGGGCTTGCCTGCGCTGGCGCATCCCGATGGCGCATTCATGGCGGCGGTGTGGCGGGTGCTGGAAATCTCCCTCGGCATTCTTTGTTCGACGGTGATCAGTGCCGCGATCCTGCCCAAAACCGCAGGCGCGGCCATGCACAACGCCTTGTACCAGCGCTTCGGCGTGTTCGCCGGTTTTGTGGCCCAGGGTTTGCGCGGCCAGTCGTCCCAGGAAGACTACGAAGCCAGCAACGTGCGCTTTATCGGTGAAAGCGTGGGCCTTGAAGGCATGCGCAGCGTGACCGTGTTTGAAGACCCGCACATGCGTCGGCGCAGCGGTCGCCTGAGCCGCCTCAACAGTGAGTTCATGGCCATCACCACACGCTTCAACGCCTTGCACCAGTTGCTCGCGCGGTTGCGCAGCCGGGGCGTGGTGCAAGTGGTGTCTGCCATCGAGCCAGAGCTGGAACTGCTGGCGCAACTGCTCGACACCTACAACGCGCGCTCGCTCACGGACAAAGACGCCGCCTTACTGGCCGAGCAATTGGCCGCGTTCAAAGCGGGCCTGCCCGAGCATGTGCGCAGTTTGCGCGTTGAATTTCTGCAAACCGAGCCAAGCCCTTCGGACTTTCTGGACTTCAACACCGCTTATGAACTGCTGTACCGGTTTGTCGACGACATGCACAGCTACGCGCTGACCCATGCCTCGCTGGCCGACCACACTCACGAACGGGAGCGCTGGGACCAGCCGTTTATTTCGCAAACCAACTGGTGGTCGGCGGCAGCGTCGGGTATTCGCGCGTCGTTCATTTTGGTGGTGCTGGGCACGTACTGGGTCATGACCGCCTGGCCGAGCGGCGCCACCATGACCTTGATTGCGGCGGCGACGGTGGGCCTGTCTGCCGCCACGCCAAACCCTAAACGCATGGCCTTTCAAATGGCCTGCGGCACGTTCATCGGTGCGCTGGTGGGTTTTTTCGAGATGTTCTTCGTCTTGCCGCACATCGACGGCTTCCCGTTGCTGTGCCTGGTGCTGACGCCGGTGATCATGTTCGGCTCATTCTTGACCTCGCGGGCCAACTACGCGGGCGTGGGGCTGGGGTTGTTGATCTTTTTCAGCACCGGTTCGGTGCCGGACAACCTGACTATTTACAACCCGTACCAGTTCATCAATGACTACATCGCCATGGTGATTGGCATGCTGGTGTGCGCCGCCGCGGGCGCAATCATCCTGCCGCCCAACAGCCGCTGGTTGTGGAGCCGCCTGGAGCAAGACCTGCGTGAGCAAGTGGTGTACGCCATCAGCGGCAAGCTCAAAGGTTTGAGTTCCACCCTTGAAAGCCGCACCCGCGACCTGATGAACCAGGCGTATGGCTTGGCCGCTGGTCAGCCCAAGGTGCAACGCGAGCTGCTGCGCTGGATGTTTGTCGTGCTGGAAGTGGGCCACGCGATTATTGAGCTGCGCAAAGAGCAGGCGATTCTGCCGATTCACCCAGCCTATGCCGAATCTCAGCCTTGGCGACAGGCGATCCGCGTCATGGGCCGCGCCCTGGTGCGACTGTTTATCAGCCCCGGCGAAAGCAACCTTGAACGCGCCCTGATCGCCGTTGACCACGCCATCAGCCGCGTGCAGGCCACCGACGAACCCTTTGCCCGCAACTTCGACACCTCGGCGCTGGTGCGGGTGCAAAGCTACCTGCACTTCATTCGTACCTCACTGCTTGACCCGCAATCGCCACTGGCGGCCTACGCGCAGCCGCAAGGACTGAACCATGCCTCGTGAAATCGCCTTCCACGGCGTCTATATGCCCACCATGACCCTGATGTTTTTTATCGCGGCGGGGTTGGCGTGGGGCTTTGACCGACTGTTTTCCGGCTACGACCTGTACCGCTTCTTCTGGCACCCGGCGCTGCTGCGCCTGAGCCTGTTTGCTTGTCTTTTTGGCGCCATGGCGCTCACTGTTTACCGTTGAGACCGATCCGATGAAAAAGTTCTTCAGCCTGCTTGCCACCTTGCTGGTTTTGGCCCTTGCGATATGGATCGGCCGAACCCTGTGGGTGCATTACATGAACACCCCCTGGACCCGCGACGGCCGCGTGCGTGCCGACATCATTAACGTGGCGGCCGACGTCAACGGCTACGTGGTCAACGTGCCGGTCAAAGACAACCAACTGGTGAAAAAGGGCGACGTGCTGCTGGAAATCGACCCCGAGCACTACGAAATTGCGGTCAAACAGGCTCAGTCGCTGGTGGCCTCACGCAAGGCCACGTGGGAGATGCGCAAGCTCAATGCCCATCGCCGGGCGGACCTGGACAACTTGGTCATCTCCAAAGAAAACCGTGACGACGCGAGCAACATCGCGGACTCCGCATTGGCCGATTACCAGCACGCACTGGCGCAACTGGATGGCGCGCAGCTCAACCTCAAGCGCACGCGTGTGCTGGCGACGGTCGATGGTTACGTCACCAACCTCAATGTGCATCGCGGTGACTATGCGCGCATCGGTGACCCGAAAATGGCCGTGGTCGATAAAGACTCGTTCTGGGTGTACGGCTTCTTCGAAGAAACCAAGTTGCCGCATATCCGCGTGGGCGACAAAGCTGACCTGCAAATGATGAGTGGCGAAGTGTTGAAAGGTCACGTCGAGAGCATCTCGCGGGGCATTTATGACCGTGATAACCCTGAGAGCCGCGAGCTGGTGGCTGACGTCAACCCGACATTCAACTGGGTGCGTCTGGCGCAGCGGGTCCCGGTGCGTATCCACATCGACGAAATTCCGGACGGCTTCTTGCTGGCGGCGGGCACCACCTGCACCGTGATCGTGCAGCAGGATGAAGTTGACGCGCATCCGGGACATTCTTTGTAGTCGCTGTCGAGGAACGAGGCGGCGATCACCAGTGGAAGATCGCCGCCTCGCGCTGCATCTCAGCGACAACTGCGGTGCAGGATCAAACCGCGCAGAAGGTTTCATGCAAATGGCGCCATAGCACGTTGCCTGCCGCGTCCACTTCAAATGCCACGGTCGCACGCCGATCAGTACGGTTGCCGTTGTGTTCTTCTTGCACCTCGCGGTAACTGACCACCGCGCCGCCTGCGTGCAGGGCAATGCCGTTGAACTCGCTGAGCGTAATGGCCAGACCCGGCCGGGCACCGCGCAGTGGTTCGAACAGGCGTTCTACACCGTCGATGTCCAGGACCTTGCCGTGGGGCGTGATCATCGTAAATTGCGCTGAAAAACGGGCCAGCAACGTCGGCAATATCCCCGGTTGCAGCCCGCTGAACCAGCCTTCAATCTCGACATGGGTTTCTTTTACAAGGTCGAAGTAGCGCGAATAATCAGTCATCACTTTCTCTTGAGTCAGGGTGCCAGCAAGGCCAGCACGCGTGGAGTATCGAGGCGTAACGCAGGCATGAGCGGCACCAGCGTCAACGCGCATCCGATGGCAAAGCATAGGGCAAAGGCGTGGGGCGTCGAGGTGATCGCGGTCAAGGCCGCGAACAGCGCCATCATCAACGCCGGGCCGAGCAGAAAACTCAACTGCCGATTGAGGTTCCACACGGCACTGGCGTGGGTCATGTGCTCGGCAGGTACATCAATAAAGGCGGTGCTTTGTGCGGTACTGCTGCTCAGGCTGCCACCGAACCCCATCAAGGCATACAGCGCCATCGGCAGCAGCGTGTGCCCCGCCTCCAGCTGCATTAACAGCGCGATGCCCAGCGCCTGAGCGCTCATGCCCAGCAGCAATAACGGCTTGGGGCCCACCCGGTTGAATTGATAGCGACTCAGGCCAATGCCCAGGGCCGAAGCCAATGCCCACGGCAACATCAGCGCACCCGTTTGTGCAGGGGTGTAACCCAACTGATGCAAATACAAAATACTCACCAGTTGGGTGCCAATAAAAACCCCCGGAATAAACAGGTACGTCAGCATCGCAATGCGCAGCAACGGGCTTTTGAGCAACTGAGCCATTTGCCTGAATTTGACGGGGGTGGGGCGCGTTGATTGCCCCTTCGCCCTGATCCAGCACTGCGCCAGCAGCAACGCAAGCAGGGCCAGCGGCACATTGGCGTAAAACACCCAGCGCCATGACCGCGCCTCAACCACCCAGCCGCCCAGCGCAGGCGAAAGGGCGGGCACCAGCAGCGCCACCAGCAAAATGACTGAGGTCAGGCGAGCGCGTTCATGGGGGCGAAACTCGCGATACACCATTGCTTGCCCCACCGGGATCAACAACCCGCCCCCCAGCCCTTGCAGCAAGCGCCAGCCAATCAGCGTTTCAATCGACGCGGCCTGTGCCACCCCCCATGAGGCCGCCGTGAACAGCAGCAGTGAAATCAGCAGCAGGCGTTTTTCACCCACCGCCGCCGCCAGCCACACGCTGGGCACAATAACCACGATCAGACCCAGCATGTAGGCATTGCCGATCCAGGCCAGTTGGGTGACAGAGGCGTGCAGTTCCAGGCCGATCTGTGGGTAGGCAATCGAAACGGCAAACATGTTCACCAGATCCAGCGCATAGCCCAACAGGTACACCCCTGCGATTTTGTTGCGATAGGCCATGACCGGCTCCTTGATACGAAGCCGCACAGTAGGTGGGTTTTGCGAATGGAGGAACGGCGCCGACGCTGCTAGATTGTCAAAATTATTTTGACAATGGGCGGCATTCAGCATGGTCAGTCTGGACCGATTCGACACCTTCAAAGCCGTGGTCGAGGCCGGTTCCCTCACTGCGGCCGCCGATTTGTTGGGGCAAACCCGGGCGGTGGTGAGCTTCAATATCAAACGCCTGGAAGCTGAGCTGGGCGTTACTTTACTCACGCGCAACACCCGCAGGCTGGCCCTGACAGAAGCGGGCGAGCGGTTTTATCAGCGCTGCCTGAGCATGCTTGAAGCGGCGCAACTCGCCATTGACGAGGCGCGCAGCGAGCACACCGAACTCAAGGGCACGCTGCGCATTACCACCACGGTGGAATATGCGCTGGCCAAAGTGGTGCCAGCGCTGGAGGTGTTTCGTACCCTGCACCCTGACCTCAATGTGCACCTCTCGACCTCATCGACCCACGCCGACTTGATCTCCGAGCGCTTTGACGTGGCCCTGCGTTTGGGCCGCATTCTGGACTCCAGCCATCGCGCCGTGCAGTTAAGTACATTCGAGATTGTGCCCGTGGCCTCACCGGGCTTTGTGCAGGGCCAGCCGCCCATCGACAGCGTGCATGCCCTTGAGCAAACGCCGTGGCTTGAACATGGGCGCGTCGGGGAGTTGAGTGTGACCGAGGTCGGCACGACCAGCGTGCGGCCTTATCAGCCCAATCCGGGCAGGGCACGGATCAAGGCCGATAACTCGTCGGTGCTGCGTGCTTTTGCACTGACCGGTCAGGGCGTGGCGATCCTGCCTGACTGGCTGATTGAAGACGACCTGCGCGCAGGGCGACTGCTGCGTTTGCTGCCCCACTGGCACTTCACCCGCCAAGGGGTTTACGCGCTGTACCCCGACACCCGTCACCTGCCGCTCAAAGTGCGGGTGTTTATCGACTTCATGAAACGCCATGCCTGATCAACGTAGGGGCGTTATGCGGGCGTGTTCAGGCCAAAGCGTTTCATCAAGATTTTTTGCAGCAACGTGCGCGGCAACAGCGCAGCCAGCAGCGGCATGGCGCGGCTGCCATTGCCGTAGCGCAACAGTGCAGGCGGGCGGGCTTTTTGGGTGGCTTTGAACACTGCGTTGGCAAACGCACTGACCGGCGTGGGGTTGTCTTGCGAGGCCTTGGCGCGTGCGCGAATCCCCTCGCGCATGGGCCACCAGGGCGAGTCTTGGCCAATGTGCACTTCGGCCTGAGCGCTGGCGTTTTTCGCGAAACAGGTGTCAATGGCGCCTGGCTGCACTTCCATCACCCGCACACCAAAGGGAGCCAGCTCCATGCGCATTGCCTCGCTCAAGGCATGCACGGCGGCTTTGGACGCGCAGTAGGCCCCGGCAAACGGCGTCACCAGCACACCGGAAACGCTGCCGATATTGACCACCAACCCACGGTTGCTGCGCAGCGGTTCAAACAACGCCTGTGTCAGGCCGACCACGGAAAATACATTGGTTTGAAACTGCATGTGCAGGTCCGCCACGCCGCCATCGAGCAGGGGCCCCATCGCGCCATAGCCGGCATTGTTGATCAACACATCCAGGCCTTTGCCATGCTGCTTGAGCCGCGCACTCAAACGGTCGATCTCAAGGCTGTCGTTCACGTCCAATTGCACCGCCACAAAGCCGTCGGCCCTGAGCTGTGCCACATCGGCCGTTTTACGGGCCGTGGCCCATACCTCGTAACCGGCCTGTTTGAAGGCATCGGCAAGGGCGCGGCCAATGCCGCTGGAGCAGCCAGTAATCAACACGAGAGGCATCAAAACATCCTTGATAAAGCAAAAAAATCAGTTGGAAAAGCTGCCTTGCAGGCGCTCAGCACGAAATTCGAGGGTTTGCGGGCGGTAACCGGCGCGCAGGGGCGGCACTGGCAGACAGTCTTGCCACACGCCGCCTGCTTGCAGTTCACCCGGCCCACGGTAACGCGGGGCGGTGTACAAATTGTCAGCGAGGTTGACCGTGTCCCCCGGCGCATAAGCGGCCACGCGCCAGCCGAGTGCGAGCAGCGGCACGTCGTTGCCATTGCGCAGGGTCAGGCGCAGGGGGCGATCGGCAGGGCATTGGTCGGGCGCGTAGACCATACGCAGCTCAAGGCGGGCCAGTTGCTGGGCTTCACGGTGATCGAGCCAGGCGACCGAGGCGGCCACGAGGCCCAGTCCCACCAGTGCGGCCATTGAAACCGGCAACGCCTTGGACGGGTAGCGCAACAGAAGAACCAGCCAGGTGATGATCAGTAGAACGCCGATAAGCATGACGCTCGCCTCGCAAAGAGTGGAGGGACATCCTACTCAAGCTTAGGTGGGAATGGCGAATTGGTGATGCGCCAGGTGCGGCCCCTACCCAACCCTCTCCCTGTGGGCGAGGGTTGGGTCAACAGTCAGCCACACCCGATCACCTGTTTACTGGGCAATGGTCTTGATTGAAATGCCGCGCTCAATCGGCGTCGAGCGACCGTACACATCTTCAAAGCGTTCGATGTCGTCCTCGCCCAAGTAGCTACCGGACTGCACTTCAATGATTTCCAACGGGATTTTGCCAGGGTTGCGCAGGCGGTGTACCGAGGCAATCGGAATGTAAGTGGATTGGTTTTCGGTCAGCAAAAACACATTTTCGTCACACGTCACTTCTGCCGTGCCCGATACCACAATCCAGTGCTCGGCGCGGTGGTGGTGCATTTGCAGCGACAGGCAAGCCCCCGGTTTGACCGAAATGTGTTTGACCTGAAAGCGCCCACCCATGTCCACCGAGTCGTACGAGCCCCACGGGCGATACACCTCGCAGTGGTTCTGGGTTTCGCTGCGGCCCTGTGCGTTCAAGGTGTTGACCATCTGTTTGACGCCCTGAACCTTGTCCTTGTGGGCAATCATCATCGCGTCTTTGGTTTCCACCACCACGATGTTGTCCAGGCCAATCACGGACACCAGTTTGCCGTTACCGTGGATCATGCAGTTGGTGCTGTCCTGAATCACCACGTCGCCTTTGCTGACGTTGCCGTTGGCGTCCTTTTCGTTCACATCCCACAACGACGACCAGCAACCCACGTCGCTCCAGCCCGCCGTCAACGGCACCACGCAGGCACGCTGGGTTTTTTCCATCACGGCATAGTCGATGGAATTGTCCGGGCAGCAGGCGAAGGTGGCGTCGTCGATGTCCACGGTGTCGGCGTCTTGCTGGCTGCGTTCAAGGGTCAGCAGGCAGGTGTCGTAGATGTCCGGGTCGTGCTTTTTCAGCTCTTCGAGGAAGCGACTGGCGCGGAACATGAACATGCCGCTGTTCCAGAAATAACCGCCGCTTTTCACGAATTCGGCGGCCCGCTTGGCATCGGGTTTTTCGACAAACGAAGCCACGCGGCTCACGCCTTCGGGCAGCAAGGCATCGGCAGTGGACTTGATATAGCCATAGCCGGTTTCAGGCTTGAGCGCAGGCACGCCGAACAACACCATTTCGCCGCGTTCAGCTGCCACGGTGGCCAGTGCCAGTGCGCGTTGCAGGGCTTTTTGGTCTTCCAGCACGTGGTCGGCCGGCAGCACCAGCATCAGCTCGTCGCGGCCTTCATTGATCAGCATCATCGCGGTCAGTGCCACGGCGGGTGCGGTGTTGCGGCCGAACGGCTCCATCAGGATGCGCTGGGTGTCGAGGTTGCGGTTGGCCAACTGCTCGTTGACGATGAAACGGTGCTCTTTGTTGCACACCACAATCGGTGCGTCCATGCCGTCAAACACCAAACGCTCCAGGGTTTGCTGGAACAGCGTTTGATCGCCGGTCAGGGCCAGAAACTGCTTGGGGAACTGCTTGCGCGACAAAGGCCACAGACGCGAACCGCTACCACCTGAAAGAATTACCGGAATCATGATGTCTCTCCAAAAACTGAAATGGGTTGCTGGCTTCCCTGTAGGCGCCGCCCAAGGCTGCGATCTCTTGATCTTGAAAGCACTTGGCGGCTACAGAGCAAAAAAGGGTTAGCGGGTCGAAACCGGGCGCTTGACCCAGGTCGGTGACACGTTGCTGCCGCTGCCGGTGACGTACAGCACCGCCGCCTCACCGCGCTCAAGAGCTACCGGCTTGAGGTCGCTGACTTTTTTGTCGCCCTCGAACAGCGCGAAGCTGACTTTCACCGGGTTGATTTCACGCTCGCCACGGCCTTGAGCGGCCACGGCCTTGACCACGTCGGTCTTGCCGTCGGCAGTCTTCAAGGTCAGCGCCTTGTCGGTCAGGTTCTGCACCCGTACCAATGATTTCTGCTTGTTCTTGAACGGCGGTTCTTCGATCAGTTGCGGCTGACCGCTGCTGGTGTTGACCAGCGTGTAGTAGTGATCGGCGCTTAGTTTGACGGGCAGGCTGTGGCTGCCGACTTTGGCGCTGTAATCGCCCTGTGGCAGGAAGCTGAAATCGCTGCTGCCTTGCGCCGCGATGTCGTTGAGGGCGGTATTGCCCACGGTGGCGCTGACTTGCTGATTGCTGGCGTTGAACATGCGCACAAAGCTTGAGCCTTTTGGTGCGGTGGGGCCGTACAGGGCGGCATCGCCACCGGCCCACGCTTGCAGTGACAGCAGGCTCATGCCGGCGATCAGCGCGAAGGATTTGGCGAGACGACGTGGAGCAGGTGTGAACGGCAGGGTTTTAATAGTCATTAGTCGAACCTCTCTTTCAGTTTTGCGCCCGGTTGGGCGTCTCGGATTTCGCAGTGTTTTGTGCAAGTTGCGGTTGGCGTGCGCCCGCTTCTTTCAAGGTGGCGACCCACGCGGGGTCGGCGTCACCGATCTCGTTGTCCACGGGCAGGTAACGCTCGGGAAACTCCCAGATCAGCACTTGGGGCGGGGTGTTCTTGAAGGCATCGCTTTTCAGGTAAGCGAGCATCGGCAGGATCGGCCCGTGGCCGTCCTTGGAATCGTTGATCACGTCGCTGCGCAGCGCTTGTTTCAGCGCGCCGACGAAGTTCCAGTTCGGGTTGGCGCTGTAACTGGTGCCCACCAGCGTGACGGGCACTTCGCTGTCGGCGAAAAGCGCGTCTTGACTGTCGGCGACCGTATCGGCGGCGCGGGTGTTGCGTTTTTCCAGCGGCTCGGGCGGTGGCAGCAGGTGGCTGAACAACGGGTCCAGCGGCAGGAAGCGCTCCAGGTCGCCGTTGTGCTGTTCGGTTGTTTGAGCTTGGGTGACAAATTGCTGCGGTTCGCCACTGAGCGGGAACTGGCTGCCAATCGCCGCGGCCAGTTGCTGGGCCGCGACTTGCGCGCCGTCTGGCGTCCAGTGCGTATCGGTGCGCAAAAACACCTGCGCGCCGCCCTGTTTGGCCTGTTGCAGCGGGCCAAGCAAGTCGGGGGCGATGATCTGGCTGGCAGCCAGTTGCGCGTGGAAGTCGCGGTACAGATCGGCATGAATGCGGGCAGGGCGCTGCTCACCCATGTGCTCGGGGTACAAGCGCACTTTGGACGGCACCACCGCCATCACCAGTTTCACGCCATGTTCTTTGAGGGTTTTACGCACCCCTTCGACCAGCGCGTAGTTGTCGGCCACGTTCTGCTGCGCGTTGGGCCACGGTTTGAACTCTTCGTCGCTGAACAGCCATTGATCGCGGCCCAGCACCACGCCGGGACGGCCTTCGTTGAACAGGGTGAAATCCAGCGCGGCCCACAGATTGGTGCCCAGGCGCTTGATCGGGAACTCGTCGTCGTAATGGGTTTCGACGGCTTTGCTCCAATGGCCATTAAGCACAGTGGTTTGCGCTGGCGTGTCAAAGCCGATAAAGCTGCGCAGCGAGACCGCGCCCAAACCCAGTAGCAGGCCGCAGAAGCTGGTGACGTAGACGATGCGTAATGTTCGGTTCATGGTCGGCTCCCCTTAGAACTGGAAGTACAGGAACGGCGAGAAGCTTTGCGCCGAGAGTTTGAAAATCGAGGCCACAAACAACAGCCCGATCACGCTGCGCAGTGCATAACGTGACCAGTCAGCGGGCAGTGTTTGATCCTTGCTCAGGTCCAGTTCTGTGGGCTTGCGGTACAGATCACGCAGGCCGAAGAACGCCAGCGTGAGGTAGGCCACCACCAGCGTGGCGACTTGCAAACCGGTGAGGTTGGCGCGGTTGAGTTCCGACAGCGACCATTCACCAAAGCTGAACATGGCGCTGTACATACGCCCGGCTACGTGCAGGTTTTCGGCGCGGAAAACCACCCAGCCGATGACCACGATCAAGAAGGTCAGTGCCCAGCGGATCGGGTTCAGCGCCCGCGGGTTAGTGTTAAGGCCCAGTGCTTTTTCGATGGCCAGCCACATGCCGTGCCAGGCGCCCCACAGGATGTAAGTGATGTTTGCGCCGTGCCACAGACCGCCCAGCAACATGGTCAGGAACAGGTTGCGGTAAGTAATGAGCGTGCCTTTGCGATTGCCGCCCAGGGTGATGTAGAGGTAGTCACGCAGCCAGGTCGACAGGCTGATGTGCCAGCGCCGCCAAAATTCGGTGATCGACTGGCTGATGTAAGGCTGTTTGAAGTTTTCCATGAAGCGAAAACCCATCATCAAGCCCAGGCCGATGGCCATGTCGCTGTAACCCGAGAAGTCGAAATACAGCTGCGCGGTGTACGCCAGCGCACCGAGCCAGGCATCGCCGGTGGTCGGGTTTTGCAGCGCGAAACAGTGATCGGCAACCACCGCCAGGGTGTCGGCGATAAACACCTTCTTGATGAAGCCCTGCATGAACCGCGTGGCGCCCTCGCTGAATTTATCGAGGGTATGGGTGCGGTTATTGAACTGATCGGCGAGGTCGCGAAAACGCAGCACGGGGCCTGCGATCAAGTGCGGGAAGATCGCGACAAAGGCGGCGAAGTCGATCAGGTTGCGGGTGGCCGGGGTGTCACCGCGGTACACGTCGATGATGTAGCTGATGGACTCGAAGATGTAGAACGAGATCCCGATCGGCAACAGCACGTGGGTGAGGATGAAGGGGTCAAGACCGACCGAACCCATCATCGCGTTGATACTGTCGACGCCGAAATTGGCGTACTTGAAATAGCCCAGAATGGCGAGGTCGACGATGACCCCCAGCAGCAGCCAACGCTGCGCGGGTTTGGTGCGAACACCTGCGGCACCGACTTTGAGGCCGATCCAGTAGTTCCAGACCGTGACCCCGATAAACAGCGCCAGAAAGTCCACGCGCCACCACGCGTAAAACACGTAGCTGGCGATGAGCAATAACAGGTTGCGATAGCGTTGCCCGCTCAAGTAATACAGGGCGAGAAACACCGGCAAGAATAAAAACAGGAACACATTGGATGAAAAAACCATCCTGACCTCTCCGTGTGGACCAACAATAAAGGGCTCAGCCCCCCCAACCCCCCCCCGAGAAAAAGTGGGGAGGTGTACGTCTATCTTTTGCGGTTTGGGTGTCGTTTGATCGACCCTCACCCCACCCCTGAGCCTGCGGAAGAGGTCAGGGGTGGGGACGCTTTCAGCCTTTTTCGTGCGCCGGGTCGTAGACCCTGGTCAGGTCCCCGCCCAGTCGAAAGGTTTTGAACGGCTGCATGCCGCGCTTCATTTCAATCACCTCGGGCGCGCAGGTGTAGAGCGTGCAGAACGGTTCCAGCCAGGCAAACTTGGCGTCGATCTTCAAATCCGTCATGTCTGGTGCTTTGCCGTTTTTAGCTTCAAACGTTTCAGGGTCTTTCACCCCGCTCAACACGCGCTCACCCAAGCGTTTCAATGCCGCGTTGTTTTCGTTGCGCAGGTCCACACCATTGACCTGCGCAAAGCTGGCGATCATCGCCAAGGGCGGCAGGGCGTAGTTGTGATAGGCGAGGGCGCGTTGCTGGCGCTTGAGTTCGTTGGGCAAAAAGCCTTGGGCGTCGACTTGATGAGCGCCGACCTTGAACTCTTTTACCGACCAGTCGAACAGGTCGCGACGGTTGGTGGCGATGGACGTGGCCATCACCGACCACGCAGCCCAGTACGAGTGGTTGTTGGTTTTTTCCAACGGCAGGTTGTCCCAGTCGCTGACCACCTGGTCGGCCATTTTGCTGAACCAGGCTTCGATTTCGCGGGCTTGCTGCGCATGGTGCGCCAATGGCTGCGACGCGGAGAATTTCAGGCGCAAGTACGAGGAGGCCATGCTGCCCAGCGCCCATTTGCGCATCGACTTACCGGTGTGATTGAACTCCTGGCTCATCAGTGCGTCGGCCTGTGCCCACGCAGTCAGCCAGCTCAGGGTGCAGTCGAGCTGCTCCGGGCGCCCGTCACGCATGTACTGCATCACGCGTTTGCTGGTGCCGCGCTCAAGCGTGGTGATGCCGGACGTTGCGTCGCGAAAGGCTTTTTCCGAGGCCACGTTGAGGGTCGAGCGGGCTTTGTCCGAACCTTCGTACTTGCTGCGAAACTCCAGCTTGTCGGTGTACGGCTGGGGCATCGACTCGCAGTCGTTTTTGAAATCGCCGGTCTTGAAGGCTTCGACCGGGGCGTAGTAGCCCTGGGGCGGGCGCAAGGGCGCGGCGGCATGGGCGGTGCTGGCAAACATCGCCAGGCCGAGCAACGTCGGCGCCAGCAAGGTGCGCAAATTGATCGGTGCAGTAGGCATCAGAAACCTCATCGTCCGGCCTGCGCATTGAGCTGCGCAGAGGTGGGGAAAACGTTGCGTTTGCAGATTTTGGCGTCGACTTTTTGTACGTCGCCCGCGTCTTGCGGGCCTTGAATTTCAATGGCCAGCAGGTTCTGGCTGGCCCAGTCTTCATCGGTACGCAGTTCAAAGGCGAAGCGCCCGTCTGTGTCGGACGTGGTCGGTTTGTCGATTTTCAAATCTTCGTGCCGACCGTTCATGTACCAGAGCGTGGCTTGCAGGGTTTTCACCGACGGGTCGGCGAAGCGGATGTCGATTTGGTGATTGGCGTTGCGCAGGTCTTTGTTGCTGCTGTTGACCAGCATCTGGTTTGCGCCCGGTTTGAGCGTGGTGCTGCTGCTCATCAGCGCAGGCTTGCCTTCGCAACCGTTGTCGAGCAGGGCCATCATCTGGCGGTAGATGGTTTCCTGGTCGAGGCGATACAGCGGCGAAAACTCCCAGATCAATACTTTGGGCGGGGTTTTCTGGAATTCGTCGCTGCCCAGGTACTGCAACATCGAGCCTTCCAGGCCGCCGCCGGGGAAGGCGACGTTGAGCACGTCAGCGCCGATGTATTGCTCCAGAAAACCGGCAAAGTTGTAGTTCTTTCCGCTGTGGCTGGTGCCCACCAGGGTGATTTGCGGGTTGCCCGCGTCGCTGAACAGGTCACCGTCAGCCGCTTCGCCTTTTGGCTCGGTGCTGAACTGGTCCATGTACTGCACCGCGTAACTGGTGCCGCACAGTTGGCCGGCCATGTTGTGCAAGGTGCCGGTTTTGCCCATGCGCCCGGTGATTTTGGTTTCGAATTCACGCTGCGGGATGTCGGCAAAGCCCGGCACTTTTTTTACCGTCTGCGCCACGATTTTCGCCGTGCGCCGGGCACCGTAGGGTGTCCAGTGCTGGTCGCCGCGAAAGTAGAAATCGTGGGCGCTGTTGCCCGTGGCATCAGACTCATCGGTCAGGGGCGACAAATCGGGTACGTAGTAGCCCATCTTGGCGAAGCGCCCGAGCATGGCCTGGTAGTTTTTCAGCGCGCTGTCGTAGTCGAACTTATCGCGTTCGGTGGGCATCAGTTTGTTGCGATTGACCAGCCCGCGAGTCGGTTGGTACACCACCACCAGTTCCACGCCTTTGCTTTTGAAGGCGTCGTGCAACTGCTGCATGCGTTTGTATCCGGCAGGCGTGGTGTCAAACTCGGTGCGCAGGTCTTCTTGGGTGCGGAACAACCAGTCGCCTTCAGCCTGCACCAGGGTGGTGAAGTTCTGCTGATAGCGCGTGGTGTAGTTTTTGGCGTCGTGGGCTTCGGGGCACAGGTTGCAGCACGCCTGGGCGGTAAAGGCTGGCGCTTGAATGGCGTCTGCCTGTGCGCCTGCGGCTGCGCCGAGGATGGCGGCTGTCAGGCCCGACAGGCTCAAGATCTTGATCAGATGGGGGGGCATAACAGTCATCCTCAGTGGCGCAATTCGGTCTGGCGTTCAACGGGGTCGATCAGCACGGCTTTTTGCTGGCGCACCATCAGGTCGAGAATTTCGTCCTGACGCTCACCCAGAATGCCGTTGAAGCTGATGCCGCTGGATTTGGTCGGGGCCAGCATCGACACCCGGTACAGCTCGATACTCAGCGGAGAGTCAATCGCCAGCGGGCCGCTGCCATTCCCGGCCAGCTCACCGCCGACCATGATCAGCGACACCTCGGCGTCGAACGGGTCGAGGTCAATGTCACGGTCGGTGTCCGTCAGGTCTTTGATGTGGCCGTACACGCCGGTCAGGCCGTTGGCCATCGCCACGTTCTCGTAAAGGCGAATGTTGACGCTGTTGCGCACGCGAATACCGTGACGACGGTTGTTGATGACTTTGTTGCCCCACAGCAGGTTGTCGCCGCTCTCATAGAGGGTGATGCCGTCGGTGTGGTTCTGGAAAATCTCGTTGTCGGCGATCAGGTTGTTGACGCTGTTACGGTCAATCACCAGCCCCGAGAGTTTGTTGTCGTGGCTGCGGTTGTTGAAGATGAAGCTGTCGTTGACCTCACGGGAAATAATGATCCCGTGTTTGCGCTGAGTACCGAACACGTCGTTTTGAGCAATGATCAGGCCGTGGGAACGGTCATGCGGGTCGATGCCGTAGACGATGTTGTCGCGGTAGGTGTTGCCCTTGACCACGAAGTCGCGGGTTTCGTAGCAGTAAAAGCCGTACCACATGTCCGAGAACTCGGAGCCGACAATCCAGCCGGTGGGTTCGTCACGTTTGACCACCTTGGCCATGTTGGGCGTGTACTGGGAAATACTCACCCCATACGACTTGCTGTTGGCATAGCCGAAGCTCGCCATTTTGCTGTTGATGATGTACGTCTCGGTGCCGCCCCACGACAGCAGGAACGGGCGAAACTCTTTGGCATCGCGAAAGGTCGCCGGGCCGTTGGCTTTTTCACGCCAGCCCGTGACGCGGGTATCACGCACGAATAACTGGCCATCGTTGACCAGAAACGAACCGGCTTCCTGGGACAAGCGCAACTCTTGGGTACTGGCGTCGATTTCCAGAATGCCCTTGTGCCCGACCACAATCGGCAAGCGTGCCAGGTAAACGCCCGGCGCGGTTTCGCTGAAGTACTGTTTGGGCAGGCGCTTGGCCAAATCCTTGAGGTTCACATAGCCGTCGTCGATGAAAATCGCCTGCGGAATGCCTCCTTGGCGCACCACCCATTCGGCCATTTTGTTGTCGCCGCCGATAAAGTCCTTGAGCGCGTTTTCTTGCATCATGCGGCGCACGCTGACCTTGCCTGCGGTGCTGCGCACGATCTTGGCCGCTGCCGCCTCGGCGGTGTAGCCCGAGAGGTCGGGCAACGCCGGTTTCGCGATATTCAGCGGGGCGGTGGGCGCTGTGCTGACGGTGTACGTTTTGGCGTGTTGCAGTTCTTTGGCCACGCTCGGTTTTACCGGTTCGGCGCTGGCAAACGCCGGGGCGCTGGCCAGCAGCAGCGCGCCGGCCAGCAGGCTGATCGCGCCGCGATAGGCAGGATGATTCATGTCACGCACTCCCGTTGGCGTTGTCATTAAAAGCGCCAGATCACGTCAACGAACGCGCGGTGCATGTATGAGTCCACGCCTTTACCGTAGGCATCGCCGGGCTTGAATACCCCGCCGCGAAAGCGCACCAGCGCTGAAGGCTCGTCGATGGACTGGCTCAGCGCGGCCGGTAACAGGCCTTGCTTGAAGTACTTGGTGACGACCAGGTCCATCTCCTGACCGAGGTCTTTTTTGCCATCCATCATCGGTAATGAAGTGCTGGAGAGCAGGCCGCTGGTAGGGTCTTCGTTGTTTTGCACGGCATTGATGCCGTTGCTGCCAATCGGCTTGCTGGCATCGACCCGCCAGAACTTGTGGTAGACCAGCGAGGCGTCGTAGTCGTCGCGCAGTTGCCATGAACCGAACAGGCTGGCGCTCTGGATGTTTTGCATTTCGCCACGAAACGCCTCACCAAAACGGTGAACCCGCGAGCGCGTGCCGGTGAAGTTGGAGCGGTTGCTCTCAAGTCCGGTCTGCTGATAGTTGGCACTGGCGCGCGAATAGGCAGCGCCGACTTGCCAGTTGGGATCGAGGCGCAAACGCACGCCCAGATCGGTGGCCCAGCCATCCACATCGTCACGGGTTTTGGCTCCGGCGATGTTGCGCCCGCCCACGGTTGAGGTGGCGAGTTTGTCGCGCGTGCCGCTCATGCCGGTGACGCTGGCCCAGTAATTCACGGTGTGGGTGTTGCGGTAGTTGTAGGCGTCGCTGTTGGCTTCGATACCGAGCCAGGTCAGGTCGCCGTTTTGGGTTTTGTCCAGCGCATCGACTTCTTCGCCCTGATGTTTGAGCGAACCATCGTCCTGGCTGTGGTGGGCGCGCAGGCCGACCCATTGGCCGGGTGTCCATTGCGCGGCAATATCGCCAAACAGGTGCAGCCGGTCTTTGTCGTCCGGGGCCAGTTCGGTCAGGTCGGTGCGGTACTCGCTAAAACGTTCAGCCGCGCCCACATTGGCCTTGAGCAGGGTGGTATCGAAGGTCCAGTTCAGCGCTTCGATGTTGGTGTCGCGCCACGTGCCGTCGTCATTGCGCAGGCGTTGGCGACCGAACTTGAGCTGTTCGCCGGGGTAGGCGGTAAAGCCTTTGTAGCCGACCCAGAACTCGCGCAGGGCCAGGTAGCTTTTGTCTTGTTTGCGCGCATCGCTGCTGCTGTTTTGCTCAAGGTCGGACTGTTGCAAGGTGTCGGTTTCGATGATGTCGCTGGAGGTCACGGCCTGGCCCATGGCGTAGGCGCTCCAGTTGCCCCGTTCGCCGTACACCCACGGGCGCAGGTCCAGACCGATGCCGTTGACGTCGCCGCCATCGCGGGTGCCAAGGTCACGGTCGTCTTCCGATTGCGCAGTGATTTTGGTTTCAAGGCCGAAGTTTTTTTCATCGGTCAGGGCCGCGAGGGTCGGGCATGACCACAGCAATGCGAAAGTCAGGCCGATGCCGGCTTTTACAAAAGGATTGAGGGTCATAGGGCTTCCTCGCCGTTTTCTGCTTGCAGTGCCTGTACGGCCACGGCGTTCTGGCTCAGGGTGGCGCGCAAGGCTTGCTCTTTTTGCAGCAGGCGCTGGGCGCCAGCGCGTTGCTCTGCGGGCAATTGCTCGTCGAGTTGGGCGGCCAGTTCGTTGGCTTGCGGGGTGTTTTGCAGCGTGGCCAGTTGGCTGAACACGTAGGCGTTCATGGCGTTGGGCTGCGTGCCTTTGCCCTGCGAGAACAACTGGGCGATGGCGAAATCGGCGCTGTTCTGACCGTTGCGCGCGGCCTTGAGCAGGTGGTCGAGGGCTTTTTGCGGGTACACCTGGCCCAGGTAACCGCGACGGTAGAGTTGGCCAAGGTAGTAATCGGCAGCCACTTCCTGGTCCACGGCGCGCAGGAAGTGCGCTTCGGCTTTTTGCGCGTCCGGGGTCAGCCATTTGCCGTCGTAATAGAGCTTGCCCAGTAACAGTTCGGCGCGCGGCTGGTCGGCGGCGCGACCGTTGTCCAGGTATTCCTGCAACTGCGCGACGTCGCCCTGATCGGGAAAGTCATAGAGCAGCTGCGCAAGGCTGACCCAAGCTGCGGGGTAGGCCGGTGCAATGCGTTCCAGCAGCGACTTGGCGGTGTCCGGGTCGGGGGTGCCCAAGGTGGCATCGGCCAGCACGCGGGCCACGCCATCGACCTTTTGCGCCGAGGCGCTGCCACGGCTGTAAGCGCTTTGCAGTTGCTGGATCAGCTCGGCCTGCTGTTGGGTGTTGCCTTGTTTCTGATACACCGTGGCCAGCTCGACGTAACAACTGTCGTTGGCGGACAGCGCCTGACGGCAGATGGATGCGATTTCATCCAGATGCTGATCGTACGTACCGTCGAGGCGGTACAGCGCCACTTGGGCCAGGCCTGCTTGCGCATAACCTGCGGCGCGCCACTGGCTGATTTTCTGCTGGGCATTGATCTGGGGGAAGCTTTGCGGGTGTTGCAAATACAGCATCGCCAGCGGCGTGAGGCTGCTCGCGTCGCCATTGGCAAAGGCTTGCTGCAACAGGGCTTGCGCTTCGTGCAACTCGGCCTCGGTAGCGCCGGGTTTGCTGGCCAGCAGACGCCCCAGGCGCGCTTGAGCGCGGGGCGAGGTTTTTGCGGCTTCACGGTACGTGGCTTCGGCCTGTTTCAACTGCTCGGCGTCCGGGCTTTGCATCCAGATATCGGCCAGCCCCACCTGCGCTTCGGTGTAACCCAAATCCGCCAGTGCCTGATAGTTACGCTGTGCGGTGGCGGTGTCGCCGTTTTTCAAGGCTTCATTGGCCAGCCGCTGATCGGGCAGGCCCGCGCAACCGGCGAGTGCGAGGGACAACAAGCAAAGCGCTGGCCCTTGTAGTCGTTGCCGCAGGCTGCGAGCGGTTGCGAAACCGCTGTGAATGCGAAAAAAACCGTCGCGTGGTTGGCGAGCGCCTGGCTCGGGATCGCAGCCTGCGCCAGCGACTACCGGGAATGAGTTTTTCATGGTTACAGACCTGCCGCCGAGGCTTTGCTGATCAGCCAGTTCATCGACGGGCCACGGTCGCTGCGCACGTCCACCGGGCGGCCGGCAAGGGCGCTGTCCAGCGGTGCATCGGGCTTGATCTGCACGCGGATGTCCGAGGACAGGTCATCGCTGTTGAGGCTGGTGCTGCTGATGATCTTGCCGGTGCGCAGGTAGTCTTCACCGGCGACTTTGAAGTTGACCGGGGTGCCGGGCAGTACGTTGTCAAACTGGCGATAGCTGAAGCGCGCGGCGATGTTGGCTTCGCTGGTGCGCGGCACCAGTTTGAAGATCACGTCACCTTTGCTGGCGTATTGGCCGTTGGCAACCACTTGCTCGGCGACGACGCAGTCACACGGCGAGGTCAGGGTGCCGGTCATTTGCTTGCCAAACAGCGTTTCGATATTGGCCGGCTGCAACTGGTTTTCGTCCAGATGGCCTTTGAGCACGTCCAGCATGCTGGTGCTGAAGGTGGCAATGGGCGCGCCGTTGGCTGCCAGATTGTCGTCCTTGACCAGGCTTTGCACGGTGCCGTCACGCGGCATGGTGATGTTCATGCCCGGCACACTGACCAGCGCCGACTGCGCGTGGGTGACGAAATACAGGCCGTACACCGATTTGACGACAAACCCGAACGCCACCAGACCGACGACAAATACGCCCGCACTCAACACCACGGCTTTCATGCGCCCGAACGGGGTCATACCGCTGCCGCCGTCCTTGACCTTGCGCGCCTTGGTGAAGTTATCGCGCTGCAAGGTGGCGAGCACGTCGCCCATCGTCACGAGGTCGCCGCTCAGGTGCGAGGTGATGAGGTGACGCAGGGTCGAGATGTCTTGCTGGTCGAGGTTCTGGAACTGGCAGCCGACCCGCCCGGACTGTCGGTCGACGTTGCGCACCAGCAGATCGACGTCCATCGCCAGACCGAGGTTGTCGATCACAAACTGCAAGCGGCCTTTATGGACTTCGCCCACGTTCAGTGGCTGATTGGCCGCGTAGAAGCTCAGGCCGCCCGCTGACAGGTCGATGATGTTGACGTCCATCGGCGTGCGGTCTTTGCCTGTAAAGCGTAATTTGGCCGGGATTTTGACCCGTGCGTGTTGGCGCTGGGCTTCGGATTCGTGGACAACGTTGGTGTTTACTTGAGTGTTCATAAGGTCTTGTTCCTGGTTAATTCGATCGTGTCGGTTCAGACCATCGTCAGCAGCACGGCCACAAAGATGCTGGCGGCTGAGAAGGTCATGGTTCGAGACGACCAGGTGTTGAACCAACGTTGAAAGCTGGCCAGATCACGGGTCAATTTGGTGTCCTGACGGGTCCAGGACTGTTGGTCGAGGCGGAAGAACACGTAGATCTTCACCAGCGCACCGACGATCTGGTTGTAATAAAGAATCACCGGGTAGGCCGGGCCGATGGTGTGTCCCGAGCAGGCCAGCAGCAGGGTCAGAATCAGGCGGGTAATGCCGATCCACAGCAGGTAAGCGATGAGGAACGTGATGCCGTATTTGAGGCTGGCAATCAGTGCAACCGTCAGCCCCAGCAACGAGGTCCACATCGACACGCGCTGGTCGAACAGCACCACGCTGGTGAACAGGCCGAGGCGTTTGACCCCAAGGCCCAGGGCGCGGGCGTTCTGGCGCAGGTTGTTGCCGTACCAGCGGAACATCAGTTTGCGGCTGGCCTTGATGAAGCTTTTTTCCGGCGGGTGCTCCACGGTGTGGATGGCTGCGTCAGGCACATAAAAAGTGTCGTAGCCCAGGCGCATCAGGCTGAACCAGCTGGATTTGTCGTCGCCGGTCAAAAACTTGAAACGGCCCAGACGCCAGTGCTGCAACGAATCGCTTTCGACGTCGGCGATGAAGTCGGGGTCAGTCACCACGTTGGCGCGGAACACCGACATGCGTCCGGTCATGGTCAGCACGCGTTTGGACAGGGCCATCGAGCACATGTTGATGTGGCGCTGGGCGAAGCGCAGTTTGTGCCACTCGCTCATGATGTAGCCGCCGCGCACTTCGCAGAATTCGTTGGTGGTCAGGCCGCCGACGTTGCCGAACAACTGGAACCAGGGCACGGTTTTGCGTACTACGCCGGGTGCCAGCACGGTGTCGCCGTCGATCACGGCAACCACGGCGCGGCTGTCCGGCATATGGCGTGAGATGGCGCGAAAACCGAAGGCCAGACCGTCGCGTTTGCCGGTGCCGGCGATACGCACGAAGTCGAGTTTGACCCGCTCTGGCGGGTTCATTCGCTCCCACAGGCTCTTGACCAGCAACTCATCGGACATCTCAACCAGCGAGCAGACCACGGTGGTGGGCAGGCCGCAGTCAATGGCTTCGCGAATGACCGAGCTGTACACCTGAGCGGTGGTCAGTGCGTCGATACGAAAGCTGGTGACCATCAAAAATACATGGGAAGGGTCAGCGGCCTTGCCCAGTTTGCGCACCTTGCGTCGCAGATGCGGGTACACCACATATAAAAACAGCATGCCGCGCAAAAAGTGCGTGGCACCCATTGAGTAGCGCCAGATACCCACGGCGCCAATCAGGAAAATAAAGTTTTTCGACTCGGCGTCGAAGGTCGATGTTGGCAGCGCCAGCGCGAGGCCCATCAACAACGTGAGGTAAAACAGCCAACCGGCGGCTTGAAGAAGGCCGTGTTTTAGCCTGAGCATAATGAGGTTCCGTGTGAGCATGAAGGCTGTGGTGCACAAGCTCTGCAGGCACTGGCGCAGCCTGCGCCAGTGCCTGCAGTGGGCGGCGTGTTACCAGCAGATGCCTTCGGTACGGCCTACGGTGCAGGTGGCTTTGGACATGAAGCCCACCAGGTCGATGACCTGTTTGCCATGCGGCGCGTTTTGGGCCAGTGCGCGGAACTTCTCGTCGCGGTTACCCAAAATGATCACGTCGCTGTTGTTGATCACCGCGTCGAAATCCGAATTGAGCAGGGAGGAGACGTGGGGGATTTTTGATTCGATGTAGTCTTTGTTCGAACCATGAACGCGGGCGTACTCGACGTTGGTGTCGTAGATGCTCAGGTCAAAACCCTTGCCGATCAGCATTTCGGCCAGTTCCACCAGCGGGCTTTCGCGCAGGTCGTCAGTCCCGGCCTTGAAGCTCAAACCGAGCAGGGCAACTTTGCGTTTGTCATGGCTGGCGACGATGTCGAACGCGTTTTGCACTTGCGACACGTTGCTGCGCATGAGCGAGTTGAGCAACGGGGCGTCCACGTCCAGCGAGCTGGCACGGTAAGTCAGGGCACGCACATCTTTGGGCAGGCAGGAGCCGCCAAAGGCAAAGCCGGGGCGCATGTAGTACTGCGACAGGTTCAAGGTTTTGTCCTGGCACACCACCTCCATGACTTCGCGACCATCAACGCCGACGGCCTTGGCAATGTTGCCAATCTCGTTGGCGAACGTAACTTTGGTGGCGTGCCACACATTGCAGGTGTACTTGATCATCTCGGCCACTTCGATGTCCTTGCGGATGATCGGCGCGTCGAGTTCTTCGTACAGCGATTGCAGGACATCGCCCGAGGCTGTGTCGAGTTCACCGATCACGGTCATCGGCGGCTGGTCGTAGTCGGCAATGGCCGTGCTTTCACGCAGGAATTCAGGGTTGACCGCGACGCCGAAGTCGACGCCGGCTTTTTTGCCCGAGCACTCTTCGAGGATCGGGATCACCACATTTTTCACGGTCCCCGGCAACACGGTGCTGCGTACCACAATGGTGTGGCGCGAGGTTTTATCGCGCAGTACGGCGCCGATTTCGCGGCACACGGCTTCGATGTAGTTCAACTCCAGGTCGCCGTTTTTCTTGCTCGGCGTACCGACGCAAATCATCGACAGGTCGCTTTCGCGAATGGCCGATGCAAAGTTGGTGGTGCCTCGCAGGCGGCCGTTCTGGATGCCTTGGGCCAGCAGTTCGCCAAGCCCCGGTTCAACGATGGGCGACTTGCCGAGGTTGATCAGGTCGATCTTGTCTTGTGAGATGTCAACGCCGATGACTTCATGGCCGCGAGCGGAAAGACAACCGGCGCACACTGCACCGACGTAACCCAAACCAAATATGCTGATGCGCATCGCAATTACCTCTGTCGTGTATAGGCCAATTAATGACCGGACTTAAAGTGTGGGCGCACAGGGAACTACGGCGCATATAAGCCGCAATGCCCAGTGCAGGCATCGTTAAGTTTCAAGTTGTTGAAAGTTGCACAGTTAAAGTGCAGCTCATCACTATTACTAAGGCATGTCAGATGATGGGGACGGCCTTGGGCGGGCGCTGTGCGCCGCGATGTTTCTTATTTTTTAGCCTTTATAAACAAAGGGTTATAGCTGGATTTCGATCACCTTTGCCTGGGCCTGAGTGCAGCGGATAAAACCTGAAAGTTAGGTTTATCGTTGTAAGTGATGTCTCACAAACTCTGTAAGAATCGTTACGGGTTGTATGAGCGGTCGTACCAAACATAGTTCCGGGCCGTTTATCCCGTTTTCGACGAAAATTAACAAAATGGAAAAAGATGGCACTGGTTCCATATTGATAGCACTTAAGGTTTCGTCCTTTAATTTAAGGGCGTTCGTCGGCGTAGATAGTTAAGTGCCACTACTGATAAAAAAATTAGGTGCCACTATGAAAAAAAGTCACATTTGTCGAGTGAATTTATGTTCATGGAAATTTCAAGTCGTATTTTTGGCGTCAATTATTTGGCTGTTCGGGCGAGAGTGTGAAGGGGTTCACAGCGCGACGCGCCCTCGATCAGGCCGAGGGCGTCAAAAAGGCGGGGGTTTATTCGGGGGTGTGATCGCGTAAGAAGACCAACAGGTCCGGTTTGGAGTGTTCGGCGCTGTAGTAGTAACCCTGGGCGTCAAATTGCTTGAGCTGCTCAGGGTCGTTGATGCGTTCCTTGATCACGAAACGACTCATCATGCCGCGCGCTTTTTTGGCGTAAAAGCTGATGATTTTGTGCTGGCCGTTTTTAAAGTCCCGGAATTCGGTGTTGATGATGCGCGCGTTCAAGGCTGACTTTTTGACCGCCGAGAAGTACTCGTTGGAGGCCAGGTTGAGCAGCACGTCATCGCCTTGCTCGGCCAGTGCTTCATTGAGCCAGTCGCTGATGCGCGTGCCCCAAAAGGCATAGAGGTCTTTGCCGCGCGGGTTTTGCAGCTTGGTGCCCATTTCCAGGCGATAAGGCATCATCAGGTCCAGCGGGCGCAGCAGGCCATATAGCCCGGAGAGCATGCGCAGATGGGTTTGCGCGTAGTCAAAGTCCGCTTCGCTGAAATCCACGGCATTCAATCCGGTGTACACATCGCCCTTGAAGGCCAGCAATGCTTGCTTGGCGTTGTCGGGCGTGAAGGCCGGGGTCCAGCAGCCAAAGCGTGCGGCGTTAAGGCCGGACAGCTTGTCGGACAGGTGCATCAGCTCGCCAATCTGTTGCGGGCTTAATTCGCGCAGTTGCCCGATCAGCTCTTGGGAATGATCCAGGTATTGCGGCTGAGTGAAGCGCTGGGTGGCCGGCGGCGTCTCATAGTCGAGGGTTTTAGCGGGTGAAATCACCATCAGCATGGGTATCGTCTCCTTTTAGCGTGGGAGGGATTCTAGGGGGTTGGGCGGTTTGACTCCACCTATCACGCTGATAGCACGTATGCCGCGCGATTGAGTCGTCGCCGTCGAGGGGCGGGGCTGCGATGGATGGCAGCAGGTTTTGCTGCGCTATCGCAGCCTGCGGCAGCGACTACAGGTATTTTCCGGGTTGCAGGTTATAGTGCGCACAGTTTTTACAGGGAGATTGACCCGTGCGTATTGCTCTTTTTTTGTCGGCCTGGCTGGTGTGCCTGAGCGCGGTGGCTGCGCCCACTGAGCCAGCGACGCTGGATCGCAGCACATGGCCCGAGCAATTGATCAGCCCGGCGCTGTTTGATGTGGCGTCACGGGCAGAAATTCTGACCTTCGCCCATGCCCTGTTGAGCAGTGAAGCGCTGGACGAGCGTGCGCTCAGCCAGCGGCTGGGCTTGAAAATCATCAACATGGACGCGGTTGATACGGTCCGTCAGCGTATGTGGCAGCGTCTGCTGGCCAATTACAACTTCGCCCAGCAAAGCTGCGATCAGGATGCCTCGTTCTGTTATTACGTGGACGGCATGGACAGCTTGCGTGAGCAAGCAGGCAAGTTTGAAATCGCCCCTGACTCGTTCTACGTCGATTGGGCTGAACCGAGTGCCGAGTTTCACCGCCGCTACCTGGATGAGCAGTTGCGCCTTGCTGCGCTGTTCCCGCAAATCGGCAGCGAAATCGAGCTGTTCAGCGACCGTGAGTTCAATGGCGGCGGTATGAATGACCGACTGTTTATGCTGACCTTCGACAGTGGTCCTACTCAGCTGCCAGGCACCACCGATTGGTTGACTGACTATCTGCGCAAGCAATCGGTGAGTGCGACGTTTTTTGTCTTGGGTAACAGCGTTCAGGCGCGGTTGGACAAACAGTCCGTGCAGGCACTGCAAGCGCTCTACAAAGGGCAATGCTTAGGAGTGCAAGGCTGGGAGTACCGCTCGCATAGCCATTGGACCGACTGGCAAGATTCGATTGTGCGCAGCTCGGCGCTGGTCAAAAAAGTATTGCCCGACAATTACGTGCCTTTATTCCGGCCGCCCTACGGGCATCGCCGCGCCGACAGCGGGGCTTTTTTTGAGGCCCAGGGCATGCAGGTGGCGCTGTGGAACATTGACTCCCAGGACTTGGCCGGCAGCCTGAGTGCTGAACAGTCTGCGCAACGCGTATTGAGCCTGATGCTGTTATGGCGCCACGGCGTGATCAGTTTTCACGACACTCAAAGCAAGGTGCGTAGCGCTTTGCCCTGGCTGATGAAAGCCACTGCGCAAAGCGGGCTGGGGTGGCAGGAGTGTTCGGCGCTGGCTCAGCCGTAGCGTCGATAGCCCGCACTGGATCAGGGCGGGCAGTGAAGAGTCTTACAAAAGCCGCAGCGCCAGTTCGCTGCCTGCACGCAGGTATTCGACCTGGGCGGTGATGGCGTCTTTGACGATGGCTTCGCCGGTGTCAGACAGTTTGCCGTTTTTAGCGTCAATGACCGACAGTTGCAGCAGTTGCATGGTCACGTCCATCGACTTTTGAAAGGCCGTCATATTGTTGTGTTGACCAAAGTGTTCGATAACCCTGTCCATACGTTCGTCGGCACTGTCGCGCAGTTGCCTGAACTCGGTAAATGAAACTCTGTCGTCTTTATAGATCTCCAGCAGCATCTGTTCGAGCGTTTTGGAAATAGGGGTCATAGCGTCGTCCTTTTGTATGAGCGCGGTCGGCGTATTGGCGCGTACCCTGTGTTTTTGCAGGGCATGTCACGACACGAATACGGTCATAAATGAAAGTTGTTGCACGGGCCTGTGTCGGCACAACCACCACGGCGTGGCGCATTGCGCACTCTTGGCAGGTGCGAGGTGAAGCTTAGTGCGGGCAAAAGGACGGGGGTGTAGGTCGGATCTTTGCTTGCTGTCGGCGCGGGCCGGTCTTTGGTAGCGAGAATTCAACGCTTTGTTTTGGGGGGGACTGCAAGCTTGCGGTGTGTGTGTTTAATCGGTTTTGATACTTTTTTGTTACAGGTTGATCCCTCAGCCTAGTAGCGGTTTGGCATTGCGCCAAGGGCTGTTCGTCATTCAGAAAAAAATAGTGCCAAACCGCTAAAAAGACTTTTTCTTGTCACACGTTTTGGAGTATTACGAAGACAGACCGCCGAAACCTGCCACACAGGTGGCGTCTTCCAAGACCCATCGGGCAGGGATTCATCTGACATGGGCAGATGAGCCGGCAGTCACATCGAGGCGCAGCACTGTTGCGGTATTGCGTCGAATGGCTCCCACAAAGGTGACCGAGTATGGATGATCACGGACGCACTCCTTCTTCCAACCAGCCAATCCTTTATGTACTCGATACCAATGTTCTGATTCACGATCCAAATGCCATGCTCAACTTCGAGGAACACCACGTCGCAATCCCGATGACGGTGCTTGAAGAACTCGACAAACTCAAAACCGGCAAGCTGTTGGTCGCCGCCGAATGCCGTCAGGCCATTCGTTTGATTGACCAGGTGCTGGGCGTGGCTTCGCCGGAAAACGTTGAAAAGGGCGTGCCCATTCAGCGCGGTAAAAGTGGCCCTAAAGGCTTTTTGTCGATTTTGATGAACAAGCGCCGAGAACCCAACGCGCTGCTGCCCGAAACCCTTAACGACAACATCATCATCAACCAGTTGATTGATTTGCATGCCCGCTCGCCTGAAATTCAGGTGGTGCTGGTGACCAAAGACATCAATATGCGCCTCAAAGCCCGCGCGTGCGGGATCGAGTCCGAGGACTACAGCACCGACCAGTTGGTCGATGATGTGTCGATGCTGTCGCGTGGCTACCACACGATGACCGGTTCCTTCTGGGACCGTGTCAGCAAGGTGGAAACCCGTCAGGGCCATGGCAGTACCTGGCATCAAGTGCAGATGATCGAGAACCTGCCCTCGGTGCATATCAACGAATTCATCATTGATGAACAGGGGTTTGTCGGCTGGATCAAAGAGGTGCGTAAAGATCACCTGCTGATCCTCGACATGCATCAGGAACCGTTGCTGCATCAGGAAGCCTGGGGGCTTAAACCTCGCGATATCTACCAGGGGCTGGCGTTGTATGCCTTGCTCGACCCGGACATTCATCTGGTCAACCTGTCGGGTGCGGCGGGTTCGGGTAAAACCATCCTGGCGCTGGCGGCGGCGATTGAACAAACCATGGTCAGCAAACGTTACCGGCGCATCATTTGTACCCGTAGTGTGCAAGGGCTGGACCAGGAAATCGGCTTCTTGCCCGGCACCGAAGCCGAGAAAATGGAGCCTTGGCTGGGCGCCATCACCGATAACCTCGAAGCGTTGCACATGGAGGATGAAAGCACCCACGGCAGCGTCGACTACATCCTGAGCAAGGTGCCATTGCAGTTCAAATCCCTGAACTACATCCGGGGCCGTAGCTTCCAGCAGAGTTTGATTTTGATCGACGAGTGCCAGAACCTCACGCCGCACCAGATGAAAACCATCATTACCCGTGCGGGGGCGGGCTCCAAAGTCGTGTGTCTGGGCAACCTGGCGCAGATTGATACACCCTACCTGTCAGCCACCAGTTCTGGGTTGACGTACCTGACGGAGCGTTTCAAAGACTTCCCGAACGGTGTTCACATTGCCCTGCAAGGGGTGCCGCGTTCGATACTCGCCGAGTACGCCGAATCGCACCTTTAAACCTGCGTTTACACCTCTGATCCGGGCGGCCTTGAGCCGCCCGTTTTGTGTGTGAGGTCGCAAGCATCAACGGATAGCAGCCTATGGCCATTATGCGCAAGAAGTTGCGCACTCATCTGTGGATAAACCTGTGCATACATTTGTGTAGCTCATAGAGCTATTGGTCTGTAGGCGAGTGCGCAAGAAGTTGCGCAGTACTGCGCAACTTCTTGCGCACTTTGTCGATGTTTCCTACCTGTAAATCAGTCTTCCAGACGCCATGATTGAGTTAACTCTTTGTCCTTAATGGCTTTTCTACGCTGTGGCACGAACCTTGATGTGTCTAATCAGTACTTGGGCGGCATTGGGTCGTGCCAAGTGCTTATTTGTCAGCACATTTTCAGCAAGGAGAGCATCCATGGCGACGCCAGCGTATATGTCCATCACGGGCACCAAACAGGGTCTGATCACTGCCGGTGCGTTTACCGCGGACTCAGTGGGCAATACCTATCAGGA
>NZ_JAFCUO010000007.1:281565-297988 GCF_049896545.1 Pseudomonas sp. TWR3-1-1 | reverse complement strand
ACGGCCGACCGCAAAGTGCAGATCAAGGGCAATGACCACTTGCAGGTCGCCACCAGCCAGCACACCCGTGTCGGGCAGAATTTGCTGGCCGACGCCGGACAGCAAATCCACCTCAAGGCAGGGGCCATGCTGGTGCTGGACGCGGGGGCGAGCATCACGTTGATGGCAGGCGGGCAACACCTGGTAATCAGTGCGGCGGGGATCTTTAGCAGTACGCCGATTCAAGTGGGTGGGGTGGCGATGCCCGGTACGCCTGCCATGCCGTTATCACCGGGCGTGGTTCAGGTCCTGCACAGTATTGAGCTGGACCATTCGGCACAGCTGCAAGCCTTACAGGTCAAGGCGCCGGCCTGTGCGCAGTGCGAAGCCTTGAAGGCGAATACGCAAGTCGGTGGCATCCATGTTGACGCCTGATACGTTGCCCCCTGATTTGCCCTGGCAGGGCAATGCTTACCTGCTGCTGGATGGCATCAGCGTGAAAAACCTGCGGGTTCGCCTGCTCGACTGGTTCGCAGCGCCGGACTTCCAGCTGTTGTATGCCAATACGCCGCTGGTGTCCTGCAACCCGGTGTCCCCGTGCCTGATTACCTTGAAGGGGCCAAGTACACCGGGGTTGAGCCACTACTTGGCGCACAGTGCCGAGGAGTGGGGCTATTTGATTTTTAGTCATGCCAGCGCGTTCGAGGTCATCACTCATTTGCGTACGCTGCTGGATGCGCAGTACCCGCACGGGCAAAAAGTTTGGTTGCGGGTGGCTGATCCCGCCGTGATGCACGCTTTGCTCAAGCACGCTGAAGATACCGCAAGCGCTGATTTTTTTGGGCCGATGGAGCAGGTGGTGCTGCCGGATGCCATCAGCAACGCATGGCACCACCACGTACGCCGGGGTGCTCAACCCCGGTCATTGGCTGCCCAGCCTTATGGTTTGTGTGAGCGTCAGGTGGCCTTGCTTGATGAAGTACGCCTGCGGGCCATCTGGATAAGCCTGCATGGGCATCTGCACAAAGCCTTCCTCGAGGTGTTCGGCGGGCAGGATGCCCTCGCGCGCTGGGCATGGATTCGAAACGTGGCCGCAAGCGCCTATGCATTGGGGTTCAACAGTGAACACGAGATGTGCCTGTACGCCAACGTGCGCATTTTGCTGGGTGATGACGTGCTCGAGCGCCACCCCGACATCGCGCAGTTGCTCACCCAACCGTGCGCCTTGACGCCCACCCAGCGCATCGAACAGGCCGCCGCACTGGCGCTTGCCCGCAGTCCATACCGTGAGGAATTCAACGTATGAGTGCCCGGCGCCCGAATCCCAATCACATTGACCTGAGCCGCAGCGACGCGAAAACGGCTCTGGGTGTGTGTCCGCTGCGCAAGCCGCGTGTGCAGTTGTTGCCCTTACGGTATGGCCGGGTAGAGCGGCTCGACCCGGCCAGCGCGCTGACGATGCCGTATCGACTGGTTTCGCGGCCGTTGGGTATTCGCCAGCTGCGTGACGGCTGGCTGTATGTCATCGACAACACCAGTGGCTATTTGCACGAATACCGGGTGCTTGAGGGGCAGGTGACACAAATTGTGTGGCAAGGCAGCGAGGCCAGCCAGGATCAGCGCGACGGCGTGTTTGCCCAACATGCGTTGCTGTTCGAGCGCTCGACCACCTTGCACATGGCCTACAGCGAACTGCAATGGACGGCCCACAAGTGTTCGCGAATGATCGACAGTCGCAACGAGCGTGATCACTTCATGCAGCACGTCGACTTGAGCACGGCCCATTGCGCCACCGGTGGGCAGCACTTGCTGACTGAAGCCCAGGCGCAACAGTGGTTGGCAGAAGTCGCAGAACAACCCGGCACTGACGTGACTGTCGAGGGGCAAGACCCGCAAGAGTCTGAAGATTACGCCTGGGAAGATCAGCCGCATTTTCAAAAGCGGCACATCGGCGCGGTCAAAGGTCAGATGCTCGCGGCCTACGAGCATGATCATTTGTATCTGCTGTTCAACGACACGTTGGGCGTGATGCGCGATCTGGCCCAGGAACAAGACCTTGTGGTGAGCTGGATTGACACCTGGGTGGCCAAAGAGCGCCAAGAACTCAAATACCTGGTGGGCAGTTACATCGAAACCCTGATGGTGCTCAGTGATGGCAACGCTGTCAGCACCGGCGTAGATAAGCGCCTGTTCGAGAAAACCAGCCCGGCGCAGCGCGAAGCCATCTATGCCTACTTGAACGCGCGCAATACCTATCGGGGACTCAGTCCTGAAAAAGCCACCTATCCCGGCCACGGCCTGGACGCACAGACGCGTGGTGTGCGCCAGAGCCTGAATGACAAAAAACAGGCTATGCACGACGCCCTCGGTGAAGCGCTGCATGATGAACTGCAAGACGATATCGAGACCCTGCAAGACCATAGCGATGCGACCTTACAAGGCCGGGGGCTGGGTGCGCGGGGCATTCATGATCTGGTGCGCCACCGGGAAATGACCGCCTACCTGGAAGCCGAACGGGTACACATCAAGCGTTGGACCGCGCGTCTGGACCGCATCACCGAAGACCGCACCCAGTTGCTCATTCGTGGCGATCTGCACCGCAGCCTGTGGTACTTCGACCCCAAAGTGGATGAACAACTGCACGCGGCACTGGTGGCGGAACACAACTGCGTGCGCGATCTGTGCCGAACCGATGAGAGTCTGGAAGCTGTAGGAGAGTACCTGCATACGCACCCGTATTACATTTTGCCGGCGTTTGGCAGTCGCCTTGACTGGACCTTTCTGAGCAGCAAGGCGGCCGATCTGGTCAAGTGGCTCGATCAGGCGCGCACCGCACAAGACAGCATTGCCCAATCACACGTGCGCGTGCAGCAACTGAACACCCTGATGGGCCAGCACTGGGCCAACACCCTCGACCTCGATCCGCAGGCCAGGCAGTCGAGCCAATTGGTGCAGGCGGCCTACGCCCCGGCGGCGGCGCTGCGGCTGGAACGCTGGTTGGTCACGCTTCAGGCAAGCGTTAATGGCCCCGCCCTCAAAGCACACCTCGACGCCTTTGACAGCACCACCAATCGTGCCCACCGACTGGCAGGTCTGATGGCCTTGCAACACGAAGGAGCCACCTTGCGGATTGCCAGCGCGCAAGACGTCCAGCAATTCAACCTGCGCCTTACCAACCTGCAAGTGCTGCTAAAAAACGAAGACACCTACAAGTACAACCGTTCTGTCGCAAACAAAAACAGTCACTACCGCCATTCCACTGACATTCAGCGTCAGACAGCGCGGCAGCAGGCCGAGCATTACCATCGCCTGCTGCTAGATGCTCGCGAACAGCGGGTGGCGCTGGTCAAAATCATTCAAAACAGCCTGACCCTCACCAGCACCCAGCCTGCTGGATTTATCGGCTTGCAACTCAACTTGAACCCTCAACAGCAGGCGTACCTGAACGAAGAAATCAACCGCCTGCGCTCGGGCATCAAAGGCGGATACGGCGAAGGAAACGCCGGGGCTACTGTGTTCAAAAGTGGCTGGCTCCCGCTGGGGCTGATGCTGTGGCAGGCGTATTCGTTGGGGGAGGCTTGGGGGGCGTGGAAAGGGCAAGAGAGTGAGGGCGGCATCAAGAACGTGTTGATTTTAGGAGGAGCGATAAGCGGAACTGCATCGGCGGCGCTATCGGCTTATCAAAATACACATATAAGCTTGGTGGAAAAGGCTTTTAGAACTGTGCAGATCTCGAGTCATAGTGAAAGTGGAATGTTGCTTGCCGTGAAAATCGGGAAGTTAGGCCTAGGCCTTGGTGGGCTTATTACACCTTTTGCATTCTTTGGGGCGTTAGGCATATCACTTAATAATTTCGACAAGTGGGTGAATGCTATACGAACAGGAGATGGGGGAGAAAAAGCGGGCGCCTTTATAGCGTTAGTAGGTGACACTGGAGGCACTGCACTAGCTGGCGCTATGAAAATCAAAGCGCTAGTTGAGTTCCGTTTATTAATAAAAACTTTTGGCAAAGGGATTCAGGCGACAAGCGCAGCATGGGCGATTGGTGGTAGACGTTATTTGAGATATGTAGCAGGCCTCACTCCCTGGAACCTGGCTTTTATGGCTTTGGGGTTTGTAGGGGAAGCCATTTATAACTACCATAAACGCAATGATCATCAGCGTTGGTTATTGCAATGTTGCTGGGGGAATGACAGTCAGGGGTGGAACTGGCTTAACCACGCGCAGCACTTGTCTGAAGCTACCCAACGTCCAGTTTTTTTAGATCAAGGAATTACCCAGTCGTTGGACGAATGGGGGAAAGTTCGTTCTTTTTATCTGAGCTTCCCGGGTATGAGTCTGCAAAGCTTGGAGCGTTCCCCCATAATTTTTACAGCTCAGTGGCGGCGTGACAGTACCTCCCAATATAGGGATGTTGGGGCAATAGTAAGGAGCAATTTTGTACTGGTAGGCGACAGTCCTCTAGGCATACAGCTTAGTTTGCCTTATGAATGGTGTGGTACTCAGTCCATATTGAATGTCAGGTTTGCAGTTAAACCGGATCTTGCAGAAAGCTATCTGAAGTCGAATGAGCACTACCTAAGCTATCGTATTCCTTTGGATATTGGAGTTATCAATGCCCCTGTCGAGGGAGTTGAGGGTGTTGCTTATATGGGTGAGGCTGAGTGGTGTGAATTGAAGGTGAGTGACTTTAATGCGTGATGAAAAATACGACCGACTGCCTCATGCCGGTGATTTTGAAAAAAACAAAGGAGCGGAAGCTTTATATCTGGCACCCAATCCTTTACCGACAGGCGTAGTACCTTTTAGTGGTCAACGCATGCACAGGGAAATTAACGCTGTGTTTTTGGATTTTGGCCCGGGAGGGGGTGGATTAGAGTTTGCGATAAGACTCTCTGTAGGGTCGGTTATGAATATGGTGATATTTTTTTTACTGCTAGGCCTTGGTTTGGGCGTGCATGCGTATATAGAGTACGGCAGTCCGTTTTATGAAATTTTAGTTAATTTGATTTTGCCGAGTTACTTTATTTGGGGTTTTCTTGCTTTCATGATATTGACAGCGGGTATCCCCCTGACCAAAACCATTCTGGAAGTCATAAATGAACCCCCCGTCCGCTTCAACCGCCAACGCCGCGAAGTGGCGTATGTCCCTAAAAAAGGCGAGCCGCCGTTAATCGTGCCTTGGGAGGAAGTGATTGCCTGCGTCACGGTAGGCTCGGTGGTGACTGAATACGCCGTCATGCCCAGCGCTTCACTGATGATCGGTCTGCGCGACAGTAGCAGTGGCGCTGTGTCGTGGCTGACCATTCCTACCGGGCACTTGAGTCTGGCAGTCAGTGAATGGGAGGCCCTGAGGGTGTACATGGAAGAGGGGCCGGAAGCGGTGCCAGTCACGTTGTTGACGGATGAAGAGTTTCAGGAAGGCACCGTGGCCTACTTTCATATGTGTCGCGAGGTCTACCGTGAAATGCACGCTTGGCCGGTGTATGCCTTTGGCTTTTTGACGATTCAGTTTTGCAGCGGCTGGACTTTGCCCTGCCGACTCGCCCAATGGGTAAGCAATCAGCCCAAAGCGGCGTTCCCTGACTCAATTGTCGAATGGTCCAAACCGATACCTGCCGAACAACACGCCCAACCCAGCCCCGAGCTGCTGCAACAAAGTGCCGAAGTCAGGGAGGCTTTTAGCCAAGGCTTAAATTTGTTTGAGTTTTACAATATTAAGTTTACGGATGAAGACATCTCGGCAAAAGCAGAAATGGGTCGATGAGCGACTTTAAACAAGTGAGGCTATACCTTGCCACAGTTGGCGTGATCGTAAGTTTAAGCATGGGGCAGAAGAATGGAAGAGTCTAAGTACGATCGACTTCCTCATGCTGGTGACTTCGAAAAAAAATCAGGTGTGGAGTTTTTGTACCTGTCACCCAAGCCGTTACCGACAGGTGTGGGAGGGGGTAGTGGAAAACGCATGCATAGATTAATAGATAATGTGTTCTTGGATTTTGGTCCGGGGGTAGGAGGGCTGGAATTTTCGATAAGGGCCTCTATTGGGTTGGTTGTGAATTTGGTAATAACTTTCTTGTTAATAGGTTTAGGGTTAGGGGTCGATGAATATGTTGAGTCCGGAAAACCTTTTTATGGGGTTGTAATTAATTTGGTTTTACCTAATTACTATATTTGGGGAGTCGTGATTTTTTTTGTAGTAATAGCGGGTATCCCGCTGACAAAAAATATCCTGGGAATAATCAACGATCCCCCCGTCCGCTTCAACCGCCAACGCCGCGAAGTGGCGTATGTCCCTAAAAAAGGCGAGCCGCCGTTAATCGTGCCTTGGGAGGAAGTGATTGCCTGCGTCACGGTAGGCTCGGTGGTGACTGAATACGCCGTCATGCCCAGCGCTTCACTGATGATCGGTCTGCGCGACAGCAGCAGTGGCGCTGTGGCGTGGCTGACCATTCCTACCGGGCACTTGAGTCTGGCAGTCAGTGAATGGGAGGCCCTGAGGGTGTACATGGAAGAGGGGCCGGAAGCGGTGCCAGTCACGTTGTTGACGGATGAAGAGTTTCAGGAAGGCACCGTGGCCTACTTTCATATGTGTCGCGAGGTTTACCGCGAAATGCACGCTTGGCCGGTGTATGCCTTTGGCTTTTTGACGATTCAGTTTTGCAGCGGCTGGACTTTGCCCTGCCGACTCGCCCAATGGGTAAGCAATCAGCCCAAAGCGGCGTTCCCTGACTCAATTGTCGAATGGTCCAAACCGATACCTGCCGAACAACATGCCCAACCCAGCCCCGAGCTGCTGCAACAAAGTGCCGAAGTCAGGGAGGCTTTTAGCCAGGGCTTAAATTTGTTGGAGTTTTATAATATTAAGTTTGCAGATGAAGACATCTCGGCAACAGCGGAAGTGGGTCGATGAGCGACTTTGAACAAGTGAAAATTTATTCTATGAGAGTGAGCTTGTTCGTAAGTTTAAGTGTGGGGCAGAATAATGGATGAGGCCAAATATAATCGATTGCCCCATGCAGGAGACTTTGAAAAGAAACAAGGTGCGGAAGTTTTATATCTGGCTCCTCGACCTTTGCCTACGGGAGTAAACGCTTTTAGTGGTCAGCGGATGCATAAAGAGATTAATGGTGTGTTCTTGGACTTTGCTCCCAGTGCTGGAGGTTTAGAATTTGCAGTTAGAGTGTCTGTAGGTTCGATTGTGAATATTTTTGTTCTTTTTTTTCTTTCTGGTTTAGGTTTGGGTTTTTTTGAGTATTTTAACTCTGGTAAACCGGTACTTGGTTTTTTAATAAATTTCATAATTCCTAATTATTATTTATGGGGCTTTCTTGTTCTCTTAATTCTAATGGCAGGTATCCCCCTGACCAAAACCATTCTGGAAGTCATAAATGAACCCCCTGTCCGCTTCAACCGCCAACGCCGCGAGGTGGCGTATGTCCCTAAAAAAGGCCAGCCGCCGTTAATCGTGCCTTGGGAGGAAGTGATTGCCTGCGTCACGGTAGGCTCGGTGGTGACTGAATACGCCGTCATGCCCAGCGCTTCACTGATGATCGGTCTGCGCGACAGCAGCAGTGGCGCTGTGGCGTGGCTGACCATTCCTACCGGGCACTTGAGTCTGGCAGTCAGTGAATGGGAAGCCTTGAGGGTTTACATGGAAGAGGGACCCGAAGCCTTACCAGTCACGTTGTTGACGGATGAAGAGTTTCAGGAGGGCACCGTGGCCTACTTTCATATGTGTCGCGAGGTCTACCGCGAAATGCACACTTGGCCGGTGTATGCCTTTGGCTTTTTGACGATTCAGTTTTGCAGCGGCTGGACTTTGCCCTGCCGACTCGCCCAATGGGTAGGCAATCAGCCCAAAGCGGCGTTCCCTGACTCAATTGTCGAATGGTCCAAACCGATACCTCCCGAACAACACGCACAACCCAGCCCCGAGCTGCTGCAACAAAGTGCCGAAGTCAGGGAGGCTTTTAGCCAAGGCTTAAGTTTGTTGGAGTTTTACAATATTAAGTTTTCGCAGGATAAGGCCTCTCCAGACAATGAACTCGGACAATAAATCAGATTTGTCCTGCATGAAGATCAGAGCCGGGGGGTTTTTTAAATCTGAGGAATGGATCAGGGTCGTAGCTTTCTTTTGGTTGGAACGCACTCATGACTCAGGACACTTCACTCGCAGGTGTAAAGCCCGCCGAGTTTTATGTGGTCTCGATTAAAAAACTGTCATTCATGTATGGCGTCACGATGGGTTTGTATTTGTTCGCATGGTTCTACCAACATTGGAAATGTTATCAACGCTCTACCGGGACACAGGTTTTGCCGGTCTTTCGCGCTCTTTTTAACGGGGTCTATATTTTTTCGCTGTTCAGCAGGATTCAGCAGGCACTGGATGTGTCAGGTCGCACTTACCAATGGTTCCCGACACGGCGGGCCGCTCTGTTAGGCATCGCTTGGGCATTACCCATTCTCAGCATGATGATTGAGGGAGATGAACCGTCCTTCTGGATATTTATCCTTCTGAATTGGGGGTTGTTTGTGGCGTGCGGGTGGTTGTTGATCGGAGCGCAACGCGCCGTCAATTATTTGCACAACGACCCACAGGGCAAAAAAAACCGGACACTGAACGTTGCCAACCGTGTTTGGGCAGTATGCGGTGCTGTTGTGTGGATGGTTTTCATCTTGATGATGATGCTATTGGTCTATGTGCCCTACTGATAGCCAGGTTCTGCCGCGTACTTAGAGTTGCTCGGGCATTAAAAAACCGGACACCCTCACAGGTGCCCGGTTTTTATTTTCAGCGTTCGGGTAATCCATCAACCGATGGTCATCAAGCTCGCATTACCCCCTGCGGCTGCGGTGTTGACGCTCAATGCGCGTTCAATCACCAGACGTTCCAGCGCGATGTTGGTTTCGCCCTGAGACAAGCCTTGCACGCCGACGATCGCGCCTGCGCGCTTGGCCACTTGCTGGCACACGTCACGCAATTGATCGCAGTCGCCGTGATGCAGGACAGCGTCAAAGATCACGTCGTCTTTGGTCCAGTCAGCCACCAGTTTGATGCGTGCCTGCACCTCTTTTGGCAGACGGGCGAGCAGGGCTTTGGCCAGCTCGCTTTCCGGCATGACCGCAGAGCTGCCTACGGCCAATACCGCTGCCAGTTGAGTCAGCAAGTCGCTTTCCACTTCGGCCAGGCACAGCACGTGTTCGCGCGGCAGGATGGCGTAGCTGTTGCGCTCGCCCGTCGGACCATTGAGCAAGCGAGTGATACCGCTTTGCGAATGGGCGGCGAATTCGCTGCACAACTCGGCCAAGCTGGCCTGCTGGTTGTTGTCGGCCCAGGCTTGCAGTGCTTTGAGCGGTTTGCTCAAGGCTTCGCGGGCTTGGGTGTCGGGTGCGCTGATGGCATCGACCTTGGCGAACGACTGCTCGATGGCATTGCCCGGACGGGTCGACAGCAAGCGGAACAGGTACAAAGGGCCGCCGGCTTTAGGGCCTGTGCCTGACAAGCCTTCGCCACCAAACGGCTGGACGCCGACCACTGCGCCAACGATGTTGCGGTTTACGTAGACGTTACCGGCATTGACGCTGTTGACCACTTTGGCAATGGTTTCGTCGATGCGGGTGTGCACGCCCAGCGTCAGGCCGTAACCCGACGCATTGATCTGAGCGATCAATTGGTCAATGTCTTTGCGCTTGTACCGCACCACGTGCAGCACTGGGCCGAAGATTTCGCGTTCCAGCTCGTCGAAGCTTTCCAGCTCGATCAGGGTCGGCATGACGAAGGTGCCGCGCTTGCATTCTTCGATGTCGGCAATCGCCATCTGGAACACGTTGCGGCCTTTGTCACGCATGCCCTGGATGTGTTTCTCGATGCCCGCTTTGGCTTCGGCGTCGATCACCGGGCCAATGTCCACGCTCAAGCGCTCAGGATTACCCATGCGCGATTCAGCCATTGCACCTTTGAGCATTTCGATGACGCGATCAGCCGAATCTTCCTGCAAGCACAGCACGCGCAGTGCCGAGCAACGTTGGCCAGCGCTGTCGAAGGCCGAGGACACCACGTCGATGACCACTTGTTCGGTCAATGCCGAGGAATCGACGATCATGGCGTTTTGACCGCCGGTTTCGGCGATCAGCGGGATCGGACGACCCTGTGCATCCAGACGGCCGGCAATGTTGCGTTGCAGCAAGCGGGCGACTTCGGTGGAACCGGTGAACATCACGCCTTTGACGCGATCGTCGCCGACCAGACGCGCACCGACGGTTTCGCCACGGCCCGGCAGCAATTGCAGCACGCCTTCGGGGATACCGGCTTCCAGCAGGATACGCACTGCTTGTGCGGCGACCAGCGGCGTTTGCTCGGCCGGCTTGGCCAGCACCGGGTTCCCGGCGGCCAGGGCGGCAGCAACTTGACCGCTGAAAATCGCCAGCGGAAAGTTCCACGGGCTGATGCAGACCACGGGGCCCAATGGGCGGTGCGCGTCGTTGGTCAGGTCGTTGCGCGCTTGTACGGCGTAGTAACGCAAGAAGTCGACGGCTTCACGGACTTCGGCGATGGCGTTGGCGAAGGTCTTGCCCGCCTCACGTGCCAACAGGCCCATGAGTGGCTGGATCTCGGCTTCCATCAAGTCTGCGGCACGCTCCAGAATGGCGGCGCGCTCGGCAGGCGGGGTGGCTTGCCAGATCGGCGCGACATTCAATGCGCACTGGATCGCGTTGTCGGCGTCCTCAACGGTAGCTTCCTGCACATGGCCGACCACGTCGCGCAGATCGGACGGGTTGAGCACCGGTGCAGGCGTTTCGGTGCTAGAGGCGCAACCGAGCATCGGCGCAGCTTTCCAGTCGTTGTGTGCGGTGGCCAGCAGGGCGCAGGACAGCGACGCCAAGCGGTGTTCGTTGGCCATGTCGATGCCGCTGGAGTTGGCGCGTTCGCTGCCATACAGGTCGCGCGGCAAAGGGATGCGCGGGTGAGGCAAGCCGAAGCCGCCTTCTTGCGCCGCCATGTGCTCGATCTGCGAGATCGGGTCGGCTACCAGCTCTTGAATCGAAATGGTGTGGTCGGCGATGCGGTTAACGAACGAGGTGTTGGCGCCGTTTTCCAGCAAGCGACGCACCAGATAGGCCAGCAGTGTTTCGTGGGTGCCGACCGGTGCGTACACACGGCACGGACGATTGAGCTTGCCTTCGGAAAGTTTGCCGACGACTTGCTCGTACAGCGGTTCACCCATGCCGTGCAGGCATTGGAACTCGTACTGGCCAGGGTAGTAGTTCTGACCAGCGATATGGTAAATCGCCGACAGCGTTTGGGCGTTGTGCGTCGCGAATTGCGGATAGATAGCCTCAGGCACGGCCAGCAGTTTTTTCGCACAGGCAAGGTAGGAAACGTCGGTGTACACCTTGCGGGTGTAGACCGGATAGCCTTCCAGGCCTTCGACTTGAGCGCGCTTGATTTCGCTGTCCCAATACGCGCCTTTTACCAGACGGATCATCAGGCGGTGACGGCTGCGGCGTGCCAGGTCGATCACGTAGTCGATCACGTACGGGCAGCGCTTCTGGTAAGCCTGAATCACGAAACCGATGCCGTTCCAGCCAGCCAGTTGTGGCTCGAAGCACAGGCGTTCCAGCAGGTCGAGCGACAGCTCAAGGCGGTCAGCTTCTTCGGCGTCGATGTTCAGGCCGATGTCATATTGCTTGGCCAGCAAGGTCAGCGACAGCAGGCGCGGGTACAGCTCGTCCATCACGCGCTCGTACTGGGCGCGGCTGTAACGCGGGTGCAGGGCCGACAATTTGATCGAAATCCCCGGGCCTTCGTAGATGCCACGGCCGTTAGAGGCTTTGCCGATCGAATGGATCGCTTGCTCGTAGGACGCGAGGTATTTTTGCGCGTCGAGCTCGGTGAGTGCGGCTTCGCCGAGCATGTCGTAGGAGTAACGGAAGCCCTTGGCTTCAAAGCGCGTGGCGTTGGCCAGGGCTTCGGCGATGGTTTCGCCGGTCACAAACTGCTCGCCCATCAGGCGCATGGCCATGTCGACGCCCTTGCGAATCATCGGCTCGCCGCTTTTGCCGATGATGCGGCTCAGGGAGGAGGTCAGGCCTGCTTCGTTGTGGGTCGACACCAACTTGCCTGTCAGCAACAGACCCCAAGTCGCTGCGTTGACGAACAGAGACGGGCTGTTGCCCAAGTGCGGGTGCCAGTTGCCGGTGCTGATTTTGTCGCGAATCAGCGCGTCACGGGTGCCCTTGTCCGGGATGCGCAGCAGCGCTTCGGCCAGGCACATCAATGCCACGCCTTCCTGGGATGACAGAGAGAATTCTTGCAGCAGGCCCTGGACGATGCCTGCACGGCCACCGGCGCTCTTCTGATTGCGCAGTTTTTCAGCAATCGAGGCGGCCAGTGTTTGCGTGGCTTCGGCCATCGGGGCAGGCAGACGCGCTTGCTCGATCAGCATCGGCACCACTTCGGGTTCCGGGCGACGGTAAGCGGAAGTGATCGCGGCGCGCAGCACCGACTGGGGCAGGATGCTTTCTGCAAACTCCAGGAAGCACTGATGCGCGTGATCGGTTTGCACCTCGTCGGCGTCATCGCTGGCTGCGCCAGGGATACCGCTCAACTCGGTCAGGGTTGCACCACCCTCGAGTTTTTCCAGGTAATTAAAGATTGCCTGCTTGATCAGCCAGTGCGGCGTACGATCAATCGAGGTCGCGGCGGCCTTGAGGCGCTCGCGGGTCGGGTCATCAAGTTTGACCCCAAGGGTGGTGGTAGCCATATTTTTATCCTCATGGGTGCCGCAGTTGCGCGGCAGCAGCTGGCGGCAAGATTAGCTGCGCGCACCCAGAGGTGCAACCTAGTGCAACCCGTTTTTTTGCGGATTGTTCGACGCTTCGTCAGGATTTTGAATGGAGTGCAATTTTTTGCACAGACTTGGTGCTTTTTGATTGGCTTTGCGTGGTTCTTGCTCCGAAAAGGAGCAAAAAAACCGAATTGAGACGAAAAGGCGACAAGGTGCAACTTGTCAGACAAAAACTGGTTGCACCCGATTTGCTTTGTTGCATAGCATTCGCCGCTAAGGTGCAACCTCTTCACTGTTGGGTTCATCGGCTGATGATTTTCCTGGGGAAACGTCAGTCATAATTGCGCGGCTATGTTATTCGTCTCAAACAGGACGTTTGTGAGCGTCCGACCAGACCGCTGCTAAACATAAAAACAATGCCAGGGCTTAATTCAATGAGTGTTAGTAACCCAACCCTGATCACGTTCGTGATCTATATCGTGGCAATGGTGCTGATTGGCCTCATGGCCTATCGCTCCACCAATAACCTTTCCGACTACATTCTGGGTGGCCGTAGCCTGGGCAGCGTTGTGACTGCACTGTCCGCTGGCGCCTCCGACATGAGCGGCTGGTTGTTGATGGGCTTGCCGGGCGCCATTTATGTTTCCGGTCTGTCGGAAAGCTGGATTGCCATTGGCCTGGTAACCGGTGCTTACCTGAACTGGCTGTTTGTGGCAGGTCGCCTGCGGGTGCAGACCGAGCACAACGGCGATGCGCTGACCCTGCCGGATTACTTCTCCAGCCGTTTTGAAGACAAAAGCGGTCTGCTGCGGATCATCTCGGCCATCGTGATTTTGGTGTTCTTCACCATCTACTGCGCTTCCGGCATCGTCGCCGGTGCCCGTCTGTTCGAAAGCACCTTCGGCATGCCGTACGAAACCGCATTGTGGGCAGGTGCCGCGGCAACCATCGCCTACACCTTTATCGGTGGTTTCCTGGCCGTGAGCTGGACCGACACCGTTCAGGCGACCCTGATGATTTTCGCGTTGATCCTCACGCCGATCATCGTGCTGTTGGCCACGGGCGGTGTAGACACCACGTTCCTGGCCATTGAAGCCAAAGACCCAAGCAACTTCGACATGCTTAAAGGCACCTCCTTCATCGGCATTATTTCGCTGATGGGCTGGGGCCTGGGTTACTTCGGTCAGCCGCACATTCTGGCGCGTTTCATGGCTGCAGACTCGGTGAAGTCGATCGCCAAGGCGCGTCGTATCTCCATGGCCTGGATGATCCTGTGCCTGGCCGGTACCGTGGCTGTGGGCTTCTTCGGTATCGCGTACTTCTCGGCACATCCTGAGGTGGCCGGTCCTGTGACCGAAAACCCTGAGCGCGTGTTCATTGAACTGGCCAAGCTGCTGTTCAATCCGTGGATTGCCGGTGTGTTGTTGTCGGCCATTCTGGCTGCGGTAATGAGCACCTTGAGCTGCCAGTTGCTGGTGTGCTCCAGCGCCCTGACTGAAGACTTCTACAAGGCTTTCTTGCGTAAAAATGCCTCCCAGGTTGAGCTGGTGTGGGTCGGTCGCGCCATGGTGCTGGTGGTTGCCTTGATCGCCATCGTACTGGCCGCCAACCCGGATAACCGCGTTCTGGGCCTGGTGAGCTATGCATGGGCAGGCTTCGGGGCTGCGTTCGGCCCAGTGGTACTGATCTCGGTACTGTGGAAGGGCATGACCCGTAATGGCGCATTGGCCGGTATTTTGGTGGGTGCCATTACCGTGATCGTGTGGAAACACTTCTCGCTGTTTGGTCTGTACGAGATCATTCCGGGCTTCATCTTCGCCAGCATCGCCATTCTGGTGGTTAGCTTGATGGGCAAAGGCCCAAGCAAGAACATGGTTGAGCGTTTCAGCGCTGCCGAGAAAGACTTCCAGCAAAACCGCTGAGTGATTTGAGCCTCGGCTCACACGGTAAATGTGGTTAAAAAAGGCCCGCCTCTGTAAATGAGCGGGCTTTTTTTTGGATGAACTGTATGAAATTTCGGCATTTGTGCATCGAATGGTCTGGAGGCTGTTTTTGTTCAAACGCACCGACTAATCTTGTGTGAGTGCTCAGCGTTGAGTACCTCATCAAGGAGCGTTGAGATGCCCAACAGAGCAGTTACCGGTTACGTGTCCAGCCACGAACTGCCTTTTTCTATTCAGCGTCATTACGTATGGACAGTTACGCTGTTTGCACATGACCTCATGGGGTGTCGCAAGACGCTGGCTGAAACAAGAATGTACAGTGAGATCGCATCGCCTTTTGTGTATGGGCTTTATGCCGGGGGGGCGGTAAATGACCCAAGCATCGCCGGGTATGTCATCCGCTCGGAAGTCCTGGACAACCAGGTCGTTGTGGCTGATGCCGAGAGAAGCTTCTTCTTTGACTGGAACGAAGACCGAAAGGTGCAAAATCTGACGCTGATGCCGCAAGCGGTTTGATGGATAACACCGTTTGGCGTGGCGAGCGGCTTAACCCCTGACGTTACTCGCTGCACAGGGTAAACTTCGCCCCCTGCGCAGGAGCAACCATGAACTATCGTCACGCCTTCCACGCCGGCAACCATGCCGACGTTCTCAAACATATTGTGTTGACCCGCCTCATCGCCTTGATGTCGCGTAAAGAACAGCCTTTTGCTTACCTTGATACCCACGCGGGCATCGGTCTGTACGACCTTCAGGGTGACCAGGCCAACCGTACTGGTGAGTACCTGGAAGGTATCGCCCGTTTGTGGGACCAGAAAGACTTGCCCGCAGTAACAGCGGATTACATGCAAGTGCTGCACAAGATGAACCCGGATGGAACGCTACGTTACTACCCCGGTTCACCTGAATTGGCGCGGCGCCTGACCCGTTCGCAAGACCGCGTGTTGCTGAACGAAAAACACCCGGAAGACGGCGTGTTACTCAAAGACAACATGAAGGGTGATCGCCGGGTAGCGGTGCATCTGGGTGAAGGCTGGCATGTGCCGCGTGCGCTGCTGCCGGTGGCAGAAAAGCGCGGGCTGATGCTGATCGATCCGCCGTTTGAAAAGCTCGACGAGATGAAGCGTTGCACGGAGTCGTTGAAAGACGCCATCAGTCGTATGCGCCAGACCGTTGTTGCGATTTGGTATCCGATTAAGGACAAACGTCAGTTGCGCCGCTTTTATCAGGATCTGGCGGGTTCGGGTGCGCCCAAACTGCTGCAAGTTGAGCTGTTTGTGCATCCTTTGGATACTCCGAACAGCCTGAATGGTTCGGGTTTGGCCATTGCCAACCCGCCGTGGGGCCTGGAAGAAGAGCTGCGTGAATTGTTGCCGTGGTTGGCCAAGAAACTGGGTCAAACCCAGGGCGGCTGGCAGATGGAATGGTTGATCGCAGAGTAAGCCTGCATTTTTGTAGTCGTCGCTGTCGAGGTCGAGGCTGCAACCGGGCGCTGCAGTGTGTCTGAGACAGCGCGTTGAATGGTTTACGACGGCTGCGCCGCCGGACGCAGCCTCGCACGACTCGTCAGCGACTACAGGTGTGTAACCGGTAGTCGCGGGCCTTTGTAGTCGCTGTCGAGGTACGAGGCTGCGATCGGGCGCTGCGGTGTGTCTGAGGCACCGCGTTGAATGGTTTACGACGGCTGCGCCGCCGGACGCAGCCTCGCAC
>NZ_JAFCUO010000007.1:0-281558 GCF_049896545.1 Pseudomonas sp. TWR3-1-1 | reverse complement strand
CGGTAGTCGCGGGCCTTTGTAGTCGCTGTCGAGGTACGAGGCTGCGATCGGGCGCTGCGGTGTGTCTGAGGCACCGCGTTGAATGGTTTACGACGGCTGCGCCGCCGGACGCAGCCTCGCACGACTCGTCAGCGACTACAGGTGTGTGCTCGGTAGTCGCGGGCCTTTGTAGTCGCTGTCGAGGTACGAGGCTGCGATCGGGCGCTGCGGTGTGTCTGAAACAGCGCGTTGAATGGTTTACGACGGCTGCGCCGCCGGACGCAGCCTCGCACGACTCGTCAGCGACTACAGGTGTGTGCTCGGGAGTCGCGGGCCTTTGTAGTCGCTGTCGAGGTACGAGGCTGCGATCGGGCAGAGCGTTTGACCCCGGCATTGCGCTTGCGCGATGAGGGTCAAGACGGTATCTACACGTTTTGCTTGCCTCAAATCGGGCAGGTCACGCCTGTGCCGCCAATGCCGCAGTAGCCGTTCGGGTTTTTCGCCAGGTATTGCTGGTGGTAAGCCTCGGCAAAATAGACGGTCGGCGCTTGAAGGATTTCGGTGGTGATAGTGCCTTTGCCGGCTTTGGTCAGTTCGGCCTGGAATACGTTTTTACTGGCCAATGCTTCGTCGAGCTGTTCAGGGGTTGTGCAGTAGATCACGGAGCGGTATTGAGTGCCGATGTCGTTGCCCTGGCCCATGCCTTGTGTCGGATCGTGCAGTTCCCAGAACATCTTCAGCAGCTCTTGGTAGCTGACCTTGTCCTGGTCATAGACCACCAGCACCACTTCGCTGTGACCCGTCAGGCCGGAGCACACTTCTTCGTAGGTCGGATTCGGCGTATGGCCTCCGGCATAGCCCACAACCGTACTGACAACACCCTCTTTCTGCCAGAACTTGCGCTCTGCGCCCCAGAAGCAACCCAGGCCAAAAATCGCAAAGCCGACATTGCCAATAAAAGGTCCCAGCAATGGGATGTTTTTATGAACAAAATGGTATTCAGGCAACACCATGGGTGTTTCGCGCCCCGGCAGGGCTTGTTCAGGAGTAGGTAGCACGTTTTTATTCACCAGGATTTCCGAGCGCAAGACCATGTTTCAAGCCCTCTCAGTCAGATTGTAAAAATGTAGACCGCCAGTGTGCCCGAGTGTTGCAACGATGTCAGGCCAGAGGGCCGCGCGGGTAGCGTTTAAGTTTTTCTACCAGTTCGCTACCGGGGATCGGTCGGTCAAACAGATATCCCTGGCCTACGTCGCAGCGATGACGGCGCAGGAAGGCCAGTTGCTCTGCGGTTTCGATGCCTTCGGCCACCACTTTGAGCTTGAGGTTGTGCGCCATCGCGATCACGGCAGAGGTGATCTCCATGTCGTCCTGGTTGTCCGGGATTTCGTTGATAAAGCTGCGGTCGATTTTAATGATGTCGATCGGGAATTTCTTCAGGTAACTGAGCGATGAGTAGCCCGTACCAAAGTCGTCCATCGCCAGCGTCAGGCCCAGTTTTTTCAACTGATCGAGCTGCAAATGGGTGTCTTCTGTCGCTTCCAGCAGCAAGCCTTCGGTCAGCTCCAGCTCCAGCAAAGAGGCCGGTAGCTGTTCTTCCTTGAGGATGCTGGCAATCGAGGCGACCAGGTCCGGGTCAGAAAACTGTTTGGGCGACAGGTTGATCGCCACTTGCAGATTGCCCAAGCCTTCGGCGCTCAATTGCTTGCTCATGCGGCATGCCTGGCGCGCAATCCATTTGCCGATAGGGATGATCAACCCGGTTTCTTCCGCGACGCTGATGAACTGATCGGGGCGGATCATGCCGCGTTCCGGGTGGTTCCAGCGCAGTAACGCTTCCATCCCCAATAACCGGCCCGAACGCAGGCAGAGTTTGGGTTGGTAGAACACATCAAGTTCGTTTTGGGTCAGGGCGCGGCGCAGGTTGTTTTCGACGAACAGCTTGTAGCTGGCTTCGGCGTTCAGCGCTTCGGTGAACACTTGCACCTGATGTTTGCCGTTGGCTTTGGCTTTGTGCAGCGCCAGCCCCGCGTTACGCATCAAGGTCTGCGGGTCACGACCGTGAATCGGCGCGCTCGCCACGCCAACCGAGCCGGTGACGCTGATCAACTGGTTGTCGACGAACATCGGCTTGTCGAGGGTCATCAGCAATTGGCTGGCAATTTGCTGGCCTGTCTCCAGGTCCGTGTCGTCCAGCAGCACGGCGAATTCGTTGCTGGCAAAGCGCGCCAGGCTGCCGCCAGGGCTGAGGCTGTTACGCAGGCGGCGTGCCAGGCTGATCAGCAGTTTGTCGCCCGTCTGGTGGCCGAGGCTGTCGTTGATGCGCTTGAAATTATCAATGTCCACCAGCAGCAGGCAGATGGGCTGTTCGCTGTTGCGATTGAAGCGTTCATCAAGGTTGCGGATGAAGGCCGGGCGGTTGCCCAGATTGGTCAGGTTGTCGGTGTAGGCCAGTCGCTCGATGCGCTGTTGCGCCAGTTTGGCGTCGGTGATGTCTTCGTAAATGCCGATGTAATGCGTCAGTTCGCGGTTATCGCCGTAGACCTTGGAAATCGACAACTGGCCCCAGTACGGTTCCAGATTTTTACGCCGGCTCTTGAATTCGCCTTGCCAGCTGTTGCTTTTGCTTAAGCTCGATTGGGCATCGAACAGCAGTTCGCTGAGGTTCTCCAGCGCGGGCAACTCTGAGAGTTTGTGGCCCTGCACTTCTTCAGTGCTGTACTGGGTGATGGCGGTAAAACTGGGGTTCACGTACTCCACCAGGCCCTCGCAGTTGACCAGCAAAAAGGCGTTGGCGCTTTGCTCCACCGCGCGCTGGAACAGGTGCAAGGCATTGGTGGCAGCGCGGCGGTTGTGGTTGTTGATAACCTGCGCAAACTGGTCCGCCAACTCGCCGGCAAAAGCAATCTCATCGGACTGCCACACGCGGGTACTGCCGATTTGTTCCAGGCACAGTACGCCGACCACCTGGCCATCAATGCGGATGCTCGCATCGAGCATCGCGCTCACGTCGCCGCGACTGAGGCTGGCTGCCAATTCGCGGGTGCGCGGGTCGCGGGTGGCGTTGTGCGCGTCGATTGAGCGGCTGGTGTGCAGGGCTTCGAGATAATCAGGAAAGCCACTGGCGTCAAAAACCTCGTTGGCCACGTGCGCTTGGCTTTCACGCTCGTAGGCGGAAATAGGCAGCAGCCGGTTGCCCTCAAGGTTCCACAGGCTGGCTGCGTCGATCTGATAGATATCGCAGGCGCTGTGGGTAATCAGCTCGGCGGCTTCTTGCAGCGAGTTGTTTTGACTATAACGGTGGCGCGCCAGACGCAGGATCAAGTCCTGCTGCGCCCGCACCCGCTCCAAATGCTGCAACTGCTCTTGTTGGGCACGCTGATTAAGTTCCAGCGCGATTTGCAGGCGAGAATTCTGGGTTTCGAGGTCGGCGAGCGGCACCGGCGGGGTGCTGTTGAGGGTGGATTCAAGCACGAGCAGGTAACCGCGCAGCAAATGCCGATTGTGCTGTTTGTACGCTTCGCCCAACTCCATCAGGCTCAAGGCGCCCCGAGAGGTATGCAGCGTGTAATGCACCACGTAATGCGGGCTGGCCCCAAGCTGGGTTTGTATCGCATCGTGCAGGCGATAGCGCGCTTCAGGCTCCATCAGGCTGGCAAAGGGTGAGCCGACCAGCGAACACAGGTCTACCGCAGCGAGGCCAAACTGACGTTCGCAATTAGGGTCCAGATAGAGCAAGGCCCAACTGGCTTCATTAAGCCGCTCGAAACGCAGCATACCGAGCCTGGAAGGCACGGGGAGCTGCGTCACGACCTCGGCTGCCGCGCGCGGGGCAGCATCGGGTTGGCTTTTCATTGGGAAACTCGCTTCACAAATGCTGTTTACGCACGGGCTGGCGCCTGTTCCTGCGGTTTGGGCAAGGTTGCATCATGCTCACGGCGCTGACAAGTGAGCATGCAGGCTAAGTGCTATATAGCGTTATCGGCAGGCGGAGACTTTCCTGCATACCGACCGTCGTACGTTTCAGTTTTATGACGGTGCGGGAGTGGGGATCACGGATTCGAGCATGTGCACCGGGATCGACTCGGTGGAGGGTCGCAGCGATAAAAAAAGCCCCGCCACATGGGCGGGGTTGAGGTACGAGCGTGGCGCTCGAAAAAGAGTGCGCGGCCCCGGCCTTCTGTGAAGAAGGCCAGGGTCTGGCTTACAGCAGGATGGTGCGGATGTCGCCCAGCAACTGGCTCAGACGCTGGGTGAAGCGTGCAGCCGCAGCGCCATTGATCACGCGGTGATCGTAGGACAGCGACAGCGGCAGCATCAGTTTCGGCTGGAAGGCTTTGCCGTCCCAGGCTGGCTGGATAGTTGCCTTGGAAACCCCAAGGATCGCCACTTCCGGCGCGTTGACGATCGGCGTGAAGCCGGTGCCGCCAATGTGGCCCAGGCTGGAAATGGTGAAGCAGGCGCCTTGCATGTCGTCAGCGGTGAGCTTCTTGTCACGGGCCTTGGCAGCCAGTGCCGCCGCTTCCGCCGCCAGTTGCAGCAGGCTCTTCTGATCAACGTTCTTGATCACAGGGACCAGCAGGCCATCCGGGGTGTCTACGGCGAAGCCGATGTTGACGTACTTCTTGCGGATGATGGCTTTGCCGCTTGGCGCCAGCGAGCTGTTGAAGTCGGGCATTTCTTTGAGCAGGTGCGCGCAGGACTTGAGCAGCAGCGGCAACACGGTCAGTTTCACACCGGCTTTTTCTGCGACCGCTTTTTGTGCAACGCGGAAAGCTTCCAGCTCAGTGATGTCAGCCTGATCGAACTGCGTCACGTGCGGGATGTTCAGCCAGCTGCGATGCAGGCTCGACGCGCCGATTTGCATCAGGCGGGTCATGGCCACTTCTTCGACTTCACCGAAACGGCTGAAATCGACAGCCGGAATCGGCGGAATGCCAGCTCCACCGGTTGCACCGGCGGCCGGGGCTTCTTTGGCCTTTTGCATCATGGCTTTGACGTAAACCTGCACGTCTTCTTTCAGCACACGACCGTGCGGGCCGCTTGGGCTGACCGCGTTCAGCTCGACGCCGAACTCGCGGGCCAGTTGACGCACGGCAGGGCCAGCGTGAACTTTGGCGCCTTTTGGCACAGGCGCGGTTGCCGGGGCAGGGGCTGCCTCGGCTTTGGCGGCTGGCGCAGGGGCCGCAGCCGGTGCTTGAGCGGCCGGAGCTTGTTCAGCAGCAGCGGCTGGCGCAGGTGCAGCCGGGGCCGCAGCACCTTGTACTTTGAGCTTGAGGATGAAGTCGCCAGTGCCAACTTCGTCATCGAGCTTGACCGAAATGCTTTCGACCACACCGGCGGCTGGCGATGGAATTTCCATGCTGGCCTTGTCGGATTCGAGGGTGATCAACGACTGATCAGCCTCAACGGTGTCGCCAGCCTTGACCAGAATCTCGATGATTTTGGCTTTGCCCGACGAGCCGATGTCCGGGACGTGAATGTCCTGAACCGTCGAGCTTGCAGGTGCAGCGGCCGGGGCCGCAGGGGCCTCGGCTACGGGCGCGGCCGCAGGCTTTTCAGCCGCTGCCGGTGCCGCAGGAGCGTCAGCTTCAGGCGCCGCAGCGGCGCCCTCGGCTTCCAGTTCCAGCAGTTCGTCGCCTTCTTTCAGGCGGTCGCCCAGCTTTACTTTCAAGCTTTTGACGATGCCCGCTTTGGGAGCAGGGATTTCCATGCTCGCCTTGTCTGATTCCAGCGTCAGAATGCTCTGGTCGGCTTCGATACGGTCGCCGACTTTTACAAACAGTTCGATGACTTCACCGTCACCGCTGCCGATGTCAGGTACTCGAATGAGTTCGCTCACAAAAATTCTCCTCAGCAGTCCAGTGGGTTGCGTTTTTCTGGGTTGATACCGAACTTGACGATGGCTTCTGCCACTACCTTAGGTTCGATATCACCACGGTCAGCCAGTGCTTCAAGGGCTGCCAACACCACGAAATGACGGTCTACTTCAAAGAAGTGACGCAGTTTTTTGCGGCTGTCGCTGCGGCCGAAACCGTCAGTGCCCAGCACTTTGAATTCTTTGACCGGTACCCACTGACGAATCTGTTCGGCGAACAGCTTCATGTAGTCGGTGGAGGCAATGACCGGACCTTTACGCCCGCTCAGGCACTCTTCTACGTAGCTGAGCTTTGGCTTCTGGCCAGGATGCAGACGGTTTTCACGCTCAACGGCCAGGCCGTCGCGACGCAGTTCGTTGAAGCTGGTAACGCTCCAAACGTCGGCACCGATGTTGAATTCATCACGCAGGATTTTTGCCGCTTCGCGCACTTCACGCAGGATGGTGCCGGAGCCCATCAGTTGTACGTGGTGTGCCGCTTCTTTGGTGTCTTCTTCGAGCAGGTACATGCCCTTGACGATGCCTTCCTCAACACCGGCCGGCATGGCTGGCTGCTGGTAAGACTCGTTCATCACGGTGATGTAGTAGAAGACGTCCTGTTGCTCTTCGGTCATCTTCTTCATGCCGTCCTGGATGATCACCGCCAGCTCATAGCCGTAGGTTGGATCGAAGGTGCGGCAGTTAGGGATGGTGGAGGCCAGGATGTGGCTGTGACCGTCTTCGTGTTGCAGGCCTTCACCGTTGAGCGTGGTACGCCCGGCGGTGCCGCCGATCAGGAAGCCACGGGTGCGGCTGTCGCCAGCGGCCCAGGCCAGGTCACCAATGCGCTGGAAACCGAACATCGAGTAGAAGATGTAGAACGGCAGCATCGGCTGGTTGTGGCTGGAGTACGAAGTACCGGCAGCGATGAAGGAGCTCATGGCGCCTGCTTCGTTGATGCCTTCTTCGAGGATCTGACCTTTTTTGTCTTCGCGGTAGAACATCACCTGGTCTTTGTCGACTGGCTCGTAGAGCTGGCCGGTGGAGGAGTAGATGCCCAACTGACGGAACATGCCTTCCATACCGAAGGTACGGGCTTCGTCCGGGATGATCGGCACGATGCGCTGGCCGATGTCTTTGTCCTTGACCAGTTGCGCCAAAATGCGCACGAAAGCCATGGTGGTGGAGATTTCGCGCTCGCCTGAACCGTCAAGGATGGCCTTGAGGGTATCCAGTGGCGGGGTCGGAATGCTCAGGCTCTTGGCGCGGCGCTGTGGCACGAAGCCACCCAGTGCGCTACGGCGCTCGCTCAGGTAGCGGGCTTCAGCGCTGCCTTCTTCTGGCTTGAAGAACGGCAGGTTTTCGATTTCTTCGTCTTTGACCGGGATGTCGAAACGGTCGCGGAACAACTTCAGGCTGTCGACGTCGACTTTCTTGGTGTTGTGCGCGGTGTTTTTCGCTTCGCCGGCGCCGGTGCCATAACCCTTGATGGTTTTGGCCAGGATCACGGTTGGCTGGTCTTTGTGGTTGACCGCTTCGTGGTACGCCGCGTAGACCTTGTACGGGTCGTGGCCGCCACGGTTGAGCTTCCAGATTTCGTCGTCCGACAAATCAGCAACAATCGCCTTGAGTTCAGGCGTATTGAAGAAGTGTTCGCGAACGAACGCGCCATCTTTGGCCTTGTAGTTCTGGTACTCGCCGTCGATGACTTCGTCCATGCGGCGTTGCAGGATGCCGTCGACGTCTTTGGCCAGCAGCGGGTCCCAGAAACGGCCCCAAATGACTTTGGTCACGTTCCACTGAGCACCGCGGAACACGCCTTCGAGTTCCTGGATGATTTTGCCGTTACCGCGAACCGGGCCGTCGAGGCGCTGCAAGTTGCAGTTGATGACAAAGATCAGGTTGTCGAGGTTTTCGCGGCCAGCCAGCGAGATCGCGCCCAGGGATTCAGGCTCGTCACATTCGCCGTCGCCCAGGAAGCACCAGACTTTTTGCTTGCCGGCGGGGATGAAACCACGGGCTTCCAGGTACTTCATGAAGCGGGCCTGGTAGATCGCCTGGATTGGGCCCAGACCCATCGACACGGTCGGGAACTGCCAGAAATCAGGCATCAGCCAAGGGTGCGGGTAGGACGACAGGCCCTGACCGTCGACTTCCTGGCGGAAGTTGTTCATCTGGTCTTCGGTGATGCGGCCTTCCATGAACGCACGGGCGTAAACGCCTGGGGAGGTGTGGCCCTGGAAGTAGATCAGGTCGCCGCCGTGTTCTTCGGTCGGGGCCTGGAAGAAGTAGTTGAAGCCGATGTCATACAGGGTTGCACTGGAAGCGAAGCTGGAGATGTGACCGCCCAGGTCAGAATCTTTCAAGTTCGTGCGCATTACCATTGCCATGGCGTTCCAGCGAACCAACGAGCGAATGCGGCGTTCCATGAACAGGTCGCCAGGCATGCGTGCTTCGTGGGTCACAGGGATGGTGTTGCGGTATGGCGTGGTGATGGCGTACGGCAGTTGCGAACCGGTGCGGGTTGCGAGCTCACCCATACGGGTCATCAGGTAGTGAGCGCGGTCTTCGCCTTCTTTGTCGAGAACCGATTCCAGGGCGTCCAGCCATTCCTGGGTTTCGACGGGATCGAGGTCTTGCATGGCTTGCTCCAGGGCGGAAAGGCTTCCAGAATCGGTTGCCTGAGTTTGCGACTGGCCTTGTGGGCAGACGACATAAATTCTTGGATGACCGGAAGTAGATTCCAGCGTTGTGTAGTTTTACTACAAATCGTTGGCCATTTCAGCCTTTCAAGTGGGTCACTCAGTAGTAAAACTACATGTCAGGCGCTGATGGTCAGCCGTGTAGTTGTGCGAAAAATCGATATTGTTAGTGCGAAATTTAATTTATTGCCTTCTTTTGGAAGGTTTGCTGCCAATAAAAAACAGCATTCAGCTATTAATAACCTTTGTTCGACAGTCGGATTAAACCGCTGTTTCTTCCTGTCACCGTACTCGGCATTACTGTCGCCGATCAAGGATAGACCATGAGCCTTCCGTCGCTTGCTCCAATCCCCCCCCTTTTATTGCCATTGGTAACCCGTGCCGAACAGTCGTGGCGCGCTGCGGTGGCCGGGCTAGACAGTGAGTGGGCGCTGGAGGATTGGTCGGCCGAGCGGTGGATGGCTTTCAATCGCGTCAGCGCCGCCAGTGACTTCTTTATTGAACAAGCGTTACGTGACCCTTTGATGCTGCTGGAGCTGGCGGGCTTTGGCGAACTGGACCGCAGTTTTGCCCCCGGCGAGCTGTGCGGGCAAATTGGCTCCGCAGTGCAGCAGGCGCACACCGATGATGAGCTGGGGCGCGTATTGCGCCGCCAACGCACGCGTCAGCAAGTGCGCATTATTTGGCGCGATCTGACCCGTCAGGCGGATTTGATCGAAACCTGTCGCGATCTGTCGGACATGGCCGACGCGAGCATTGATCAGGCGTATCGCTGGTTGTATGAGCGCCATTGCCAGCAATTTGGCACGCCGATCGGGCAGCGCAGTGGCGAGCCGCAGCCGATGGTGATTCTGGGCATGGGCAAACTCGGCGCCGTCGAGCTGAACTTGTCGTCAGACATCGACTTGATTTTCGCCTACCCCGAAGGGGGTGAAACGGTGGGTGCCAAGCGCCCGCTGGACAACCAGGAGTTCTTTATCCGCCTGGGTCAACGCCTGATCAAAGCACTCGACCCGATGACCGTCGACGGTTTCGTCTTCCGGGTCGACATGCGCCTGCGCCCTTACGGCTCATCGGGCGCGCTGGTACTGAGCTTCAATGCGCTGGAGCAGTATTACCAGGATCAGGGCCGGGACTGGGAGCGCTACGCGATGATCAAGGCCCGTGTGGTGGCGGGCGATCAAGTGATGGGCGCGCAGCTTCTCAATCTGCTGCGCCCGTTTGTGTATCGGCGCTACCTCGACTTTTCGGCGATTGAAGCGCTGCGCACCATGAAGCAATTGATTCAGCAAGAAGTGCGGCGCAAAGGCATGGCCGACAATATCAAGTTGGGGGCGGGCGGCATCCGCGAGGTCGAATTTATCGCTCAGGCGTTCCAGCTGATCCACGGCGGCCGCGACCTGAGCTTGCAGCAGCGTCCCCTGCTTAACGTGCTGAGCATCCTCGAAGGTCAGGGTTACTTGCCGGGCGCGGTGGTCAGTGAGCTGCGTGAAGGCTATGAATTTTTGCGCTACACCGAGCACGCGATTCAGGCGATTGCCGACCGCCAGACCCAGATGCTGCCCGACAGCGAGCAGGATCAGGCGCGTATCGCTTTCATGATGGGCTTCGATAGCTGGGCCACGTTCCATGAGCAATTGATGGCGTGGCGTGGGCGAATTGACTGGCATTTCCGTCAGGTGATCGCTGACCCGGACGATGAAGAAGATATCGACGAGGGTGAGTTGATCGTGGGCGGCGAGTGGCTGCCGTTGTGGGAAGAAGTTCAGGACGACGCTGCCGCCTGTGTTCAATTGCAAGAAGCCGGTTTTGCAGATGCGCCCAAAGCGTTGAAACAACTGGCCGGGCTGCGTTCCAGCCCGCAGCTGCGGGCGATGCAGCGTTTGGGACGTGAGCGACTGGATGCCTTCATTCCGCGCTTGCTGGCACAGGCCGTTGAGCACGCCAATCCGGACCTGGTGCTGGAGCGGGTATTGCCACTGGTAGAAGCCGTGGCCCGCCGTTCAGCGTATCTGGTGCTGCTGACCGAAAACCCGGACGCGCTGCGTCGTTTGCTGACCTTGTGTGCGGCAAGCCCGTGGATTGCCGAACAAATCACCCGCTTCCCGCTGTTGCTCGATGAATTGCTCAACGAAGGCCGTCTGTTCAAGCCACCCTTGGCGCCGGAGCTGGCCGCCGAGTTGCGCGAGCGCCTGACGCGCATTCCCGAAGATGACCTTGAGCAGCAGATGGAAGCGCTGCGCAACTTCAAGCTGGCGCACCGCTTGCGCGTTGCGGCCTCGGAAATTGCTGGCAGCTTGCCATTAATGAAGGTCAGCGATTACCTGACCTGGCTGGCTGAAGCCATTCTGGAGCAAGTGCTGGCACTGGCCTGGCGCCAGACCGTGGCCAAGTACGGCACGCCGCAACGCACCGACGGCAGCTTGTGCGATCCGGGCTTCATTATTGTGGGCTACGGCAAAGTCGGCGGCATCGAGCTGGGCCACGGCTCGGACCTGGACCTGGTGTTTATCCACGACGGTGACCCGAACGCCGAAACGGACGGCGCCAAACCCATCGACAGCGCGCAGTTCTTCACCCGTTTGGGGCAACGGATCATTCACTTGCTCACGGCGCAAACCAACTCCGGTCAGTTGTATGAAGTCGACATGCGCTTGCGTCCGTCAGGCGCGTCCGGGCTGTTGGTCAGCTCGCTCGGTGCCTTTGAGCGTTATCAGCAAAACGAAGCCTGGACCTGGGAGCACCAGGCGCTGGTGCGCGCGCGGGTGCTTGTAGGCTGCAAACAAGTGGGGGCTGCGTTCGAGCAGGTTCGCGCCAAGGTGTTGGGCCGTGAGCGTGACTTGCCCACGCTCCGCCTGGAGGTCAGCGAGATGCGGGCCAAAATGCGCGACAACCTGGGCACGCGCATCACCGCGGCGGGGCTGGGCGAAAACGCCTTCCAGCCCACGGTGCCGTTCGACCTCAAGCAGGACGCCGGAGGTATCGTCGATATTGAATTTATGGTGCAATACGCGGCCCTTGCATGGGCGTGGGAATACCCGCAATTGCTCCGTTACACCGATAACATCCGCATTCTGGAAGGGCTGGAACAGGCCGGGTTGATGCCCGCCGCTGATGCCAGCCTGTTGCGTGAGGCTTACAAAGCCTTCCGTGCTGTCGCTCACCGTCAAGCCTTGCAAAAGGAAGCGGGGGTGGTCACGGGTGATCAGTTTGTCGTCGAACGTCAACACGTGCGGCGCATTTGGTCTGAGCTGGGTCTTGACCCGGTCAGCCAGAACACAGAGTTAAAGCTGTAGAACGTATCCGGCGGGCCCATAAGGCTCGTCCAATTTGCCTGTCGTCTCAAGGCGCAGGTGCTGGATTCTTTTGAGGAGCGTAATGATGTCGATGGCTGATCGTGATGGTGTGATCTGGTATGACGGCAAACTGGTGCCGTGGCGTGACGCAACCACCCACGTGCTGACCCATACCCTGCATTACGGCATGGGTGTATTTGAAGGTGTGCGCGCCTACGAAACCCCGCAGGGCGCAGCGATTTTCCGCTTGCAGGCGCACACTGACCGTCTGTTCGATTCGGCCCACATCATGGGCATGAAGATCCCGTTCAGCAAAGACGAAATCAATGAAGCGACCCGCGTGGCGGTGCGTGAAAACAACCTCGACAGCGCCTACATTCGCCCGATGGTGTTTTACGGCTCTGAGGCAATGGGCTTGCGCGCCACCGGTTTGAAGGTGCATGTGATCATCGCGCCGTGGAGCTGGGGTGCCTATATGGGCGCCGAAGCGCTGGAAGTCGGGATCAAGGTGCGTACCAGCTCCTTCACCCGCCACCATGTGAACATCTCCATGACCCGTGCCAAGGCCAACGGCCACTACATCAACTCGATGCTGGCCTTGCAGGAAGCGATTTCGGGCGGTGCCGACGAAGCGCTGTTGCTCGACCCGGAAGGTTTTGTCGCCGAAGGTTCGGGCGAGAACGTATTCCTGATCAAAGATGGCGTCATTTATACCCCGGACGTGACGGCCTGCCTGAACGGCATCACCCGCAGCACGATCCTGACCCTGGCCACCGAGCTGGGTTACAAATTTGTTGAAAAACGCATTACCCGCGACGAGGTGTACATCGCCGACGAAGCGTTCTTCACCGGCACTGCCGCTGAAGTCACGCCGATTCGTGAAGTCGACGGGCGTCTAATCGGGATCGGCCGCCGTGGCCCGATCACTGAAAAACTGCAAAAGGCTTACTTTGACCTGGTGACCGGCAAGACAACGGCCCACCCCGAGTGGCGTACACTGGTCAAATAAAGCGAAATGGCATCACAGCGGGGAGGCGAATGCCTCCCTTGCTTGTTTATGGAAACTTATGAATATTTTGATCGTTGGGCCCAGCTGGGTCGGTGACATGGTGATGGCGCAGACACTGTTCCAGTGCCTGAAACAGCGTCACCCAGAGTGCGAAATCGATGTGCTGGCCCCCGAGTGGAGCCGGCCGATTCTCGAGCGCATGCCTGAAGTTCGCCAGGCCTTGAGCTTTCCGCTCGGCCACGGCGCGCTGGAACTGGCCACGCGGCGCAAGATCGGCAAGTCCCTCAAGGGGCAGTACGATCAGGCCATCTTGCTGCCCAACTCGCTGAAATCAGCCCTCGTGCCGTTCTTTGCGCGGGTGCCCAAGCGCACCGGCTGGCGTGGCGAGTTTCGCTACGGCCTGCTGAACGATGTGCGCAAGCTCGATAAAGAACGCTACCCGCTGATGATCGAGCGCTTCATGGCGCTGGCCTTCGAGCCGGGTGCAGAGCTGCCCAAGCCTTACCCGCGGCCTGCGTTGCAGATTGATCCGCAGAGCCGTGAGGCGGCATTGACCAAGTTTGGTCTGGCGCTCGACCGTCCGGTGCTGGCGCTGTGCCCCGGCGCCGAGTTTGGCGAGTCCAAGCGCTGGCCATCCGAGCACTATGCCAAGGTCGCCGAGCAAAAAATCCGCGAAGGTTGGCAAGTCTGGCTGTTCGGTTCGAAAAATGATCATGCGGTAGGCGAAGACATCCGCTCGCGCCTGATTCCCGGTCTGCGTGAAGAAGCCGTCAACCTCAGCGGCGAGACCTCGCTGGCCGAGGCCATTGATTTGTTGTCCTGCGCCGACTCGGTGGTGTCCAACGACTCGGGCCTGATGCATGTGGCTGCCGCCTTGAATCGCCCGCTGGTGGCGGTCTACGGTTCAACGTCGCCAGGCTTTACACCGCCGTTGGCCGACAAGGTCGAGATCGTGCGTCTGGGCCTTGAGTGCAGCCCCTGCTTTGAGCGCACCTGCCGTTTCGGCCATTACAACTGTTTGCGCGAGCTGATGCCGCAACCCGTCGTAGACGCCTTGCAGCGGTTGCAGGGTTCACCGGTCGAGGTCCACTAGGTGCGCGTACTGTTGGTCAAAACCTCATCCCTTGGGGATGTGATTCATGCGTTGCCCGCCCTGACCGATGCCGCGCGGGCGATTCCGGGCATCACCTTTGACTGGGTGGTGGAAGAAGGCTTTGCCGAAATTCCGACCTGGCACCCGGCCGTGGGTAAAGTGATTCCGGTGGCGATTCGCCGCTGGCGTAAAAACATCTGGGAAACCTTCAAGAGCGGCGAATGGCGACGCTTCAAGCAAAGCCTGCGTGGCGAAAAATACGACTTGGTGATCGACGCCCAGGGTCTGCTCAAAAGTGCCTGGCTGACCCGCTACGTCAAGGCGCCGGTGGCCGGGCTGGATAAAGATTCGGCCCGCGAACCCTTGGCCAGCCGCTTTTATCAGCGTCGTTTGGCGGTGGCCCGTGGCCAACACGCGGTCGAGCGGTTGCGTCAGTTGTTTGCGGTTGCGCTGGGCTACGACCTGCCCAAAGGTTTGGGCGACTATGGTCTGGACGTCGAAAAACTGGTCGAGTTGCCGCGTAAAAAACCCTTCGTGTTGTTCTTGCACGGCACCACATGGGACACCAAACACTGGCCCGAAGTGTACTGGCGCGACCTGGCCATTCGCGTGGGCCATTTGGGTGTCGACGTGCGTTTGCCGTGGGGCAACCCGGCCGAGAAGGCGCGGGCTGAACGCATTGCCAAGGATTTGCACAACGCTGTGGTGCTGCCCAAGTTGAACCTGGCAGGCGTTGCCAAAGTGCTGGCCAGCGCCAGTGCCTGCGTGGCGGTGGACACCGGTCTGGGGCATTTGGCCGCCGCACTGGATGTGCCGACCATTTCCCTGTTTGGCCCCACCAACCCCGGCCTGACGGGCGCTTACGGCAAGGTGCAAATCCACTTGGCCAGCGACTTTCCCTGCGCGCCGTGCCTGCAAAAAAAATGTACCTATTCGCCGACTGCACAGGACCAGCAGCGGTTTGACCTGAAAAACGAGTGGCCGCTGTGCTTCACTCGTTTGAACCCTGAGCGTGTCGCGAGTCGATTAAGCACGTTGTTACTGGCTGAGGAACTGCGCTGATGCAACTGGCTTTTGTGCTGTACAAATATTTCCCGTTTGGTGGCTTGCAACGCGACTTCATGCGCATTGCGCTGGAGTGCCAGCAGCGCGGGCACCAGATCCGTGTGTACACCATGATCTGGGAAGGCGATATTCCGCCCGGTTTTGAAGTGTTGGTGGCGCCGGTGAAGGCGTTTCACAACCACACCCGCAACGAAAAAATGCTCGCCTGGATGCAGGCCGACCTGGCCAAGCGTCCGGTGGACCGCTTGATCGGCTTCAACAAAATGCCCGGTCTGGACGTGTACTACGCCGCTGACGGCTGTTTTGAAGACAAAGCGCAAAACCTGCGCCATGCGTTTTACCGCTTCTTCAAACGTTACAAGCACTTTGCCGAGTACGAACGCGCGGTGTTTGCCAAAGAGGCGAAGACCCAGATCCTGATGATTTCCGAAGTCCAGCAGCCGCTGTTCATCAAGCATTACGGCACCCCGCTGGAGCGTTTTCACCTGCTGCCGCCGGGTATCGCGCTGGACCGCCGTGCGCCGCCAAATGCCGCCGAGATTCGTGCCCAGTTTCGCCGTGAATTCAAGTTGGCCGACGATGATCTGCTGCTGGTACAGATTGGCTCCGGGTTCAAGACCAAAGGCGTGGATCGCAGCCTTAAAGCGTTGGCGGCGCTGCCTGGCGAGCTTAAAAAGCGTACCCGGCTGTTTGTAATCGGCCAGGACGACCCCAAAGTCTTTCAGTTGCAAAGTGCCACATTGGGGCTGGGCGATCAGGTGCAGTTTCTCAAAGGGCGCAGTGACATCCCGCGTTTCCTGTTGGGCGCTGACTTGCTGATTCACCCGGCCTACAACGAAAACACCGGCACCGTACTGCTCGAAGCGCTGGTGGCCGGTTTGCCGGTGCTGGTCAGCGCGGTATGCGGCTATGCCCATTACATCGCTGATGCAGACGCGGGGCGCGTGCTGGACGAGCCGTTTGAGCAGGCGCAACTCAATGAGTACCTGACCCACATGTTGTCCGATGATGCTGCGCGTGCGGCCTGGAGCCAAAACGGCCTGGCCTTCGCGCAGACGGCCGACCTCTATAGCATGCCGCAGCACGCTGCGGATGTGATTCTGGCGGAGCAACACTGATGAAACTGATTCTTGCCGAACCGTTCAAAAGCTTGTGGGCCGGGCGCGATGCGTTCACCGAAGTCGAGCGTCTGGAAGGCGAGGTGTACCGCGAACTGGAAGGGCGACGTACTTTGCGTACTGAAGTCGACGGGCGCGGCTACTTTGTGAAAATCCACCGTGGCATTGGCTGGGGTGAAGTGTTCAAAAACCTGCTGACCGCCAAATTGCCGGTGCTCGGTGCAGGTCAGGAGTGGCGGGCGATCAATCGCCTGCACGAAGTCGGCGTACCCACCATGACCGCCGTAGCCTACGGCGAAAAAGGCAGCAACCCGGCCGCGCAGCACTCGTTCATCATCACTGAAGAACTCGCGCCGACCGTCAGCCTCGAAGATTTCAGCCTCAACTGGGTCAAGCAGCCGCCGCAGCCCGCGCTCAAACGTGCGTTGATTGCTGAGGTGGCGCGCATGACCGGCATGATGCACCGCGCAGGCGTCAACCACCGCGACTGCTACATTTGCCACTTTTTGCTGCACACCGACACCCCGGTCACCGCCGATAACTTCCGTTTGTCGGTGATCGACCTGCACCGCGCCCAAACCCGCGCCGTGATCAGCCAGCGCTGGCGCAACAAGGATCTGGCCGCGTTGTATTTCTCGGCGCTGGACATCGGCCTGACGCAACGCGACAAGTTGCGCTTCCTGCGCGGCTATTTCCAAATGCCGCTGCGCCAGATCCTGCGCGAAGAGGCCCGCCTGCTGGCGTGGCTGGAAGGCAAAGCGAACAAACTCTATGCACGTAAAGTGCGTTATGGGGATGCACTGTAATGGCGGGCTGGAACCTTGACCCTGCCTACAGTGCGCTGGCCCACGATTTTGGCAGCCTGGATGCCGTGTTTGCCCTGCAAGGCGAACACTTGACCCGCGATCCGTTGTCCGAGGTCATTCGTGTCGAGCGTCAGGGCGTCAATTACTACGTCAAACGCTACACCGGGGCAGGCAAAGGCTTGCGCCGTTATTTGGGCCGCCCGCGCGTGAAGTCCGAATGGCAGAACCTCAAGCGCTTCGCCAAGTGGGGCATTCCTACCGCAGACGTGGTGGCCTGGGGCCTTGAGCGCAAAGGCATGGCCTATGCCCGTGGCGCGATGATTACCCGTGAGTTGCCCAATACCCGCGATTTGTCCGACCTGGCCGACAACCACGATCCGCTGCTCAAAGACCGGGTCTGGGTCGACGGTGTGAGCCGCCAGTTGGCGCGTTACACCAAAACCATGCACGACCATCGCTTCACGCATAACGACCTGAAGTGGCGCAATTTGCTGATCGACGATCAGGCACGCCTGTATTTGATCGACTGCCCCAATGGCGACTTCTGGCGCGGTTTCTGGCTCAAGTACCGCATCACCAAAGACCTGGCGTGCCTGGACAAAGTGGCCAAATATCATCTGTCGGCCACCCAGCGCCTGCGTTTTTATTTCCAATACACCGGGCGCACGACGCTCAACGCGGCGGACAAGGAACGTGTACGCCATATCGTGCGTTTTTTTGAGGGTCGGGAATGACTGATTTTGTAGCAGACGCTGATCGTGCCTTGCTGGAACGCAACGGGCTGGCGGATTTTGAAGCGCTGTGGCACCTGCAACTCGATGCCGTGGACGAACCCAACACCAGCCGCGGTGGCTGGAGCAGCGTGTTCCGTCTGGACCTCGACGGTCAGGGCTTTTACCTCAAACGCCAAAGCAACTACCTGACCCGCACGCTGCACAGCCCCCTGGGCGAGCCGAGTTTTGCCCGCGAGTTTCGTAATATTCAGCGCTATCAGGCGTTGGGCATTCCTGCGTTGGAAGCGGTGTTTTTTGGTGAGCGTAAGGTCCAGGGTGAACGTCGGGCGATTCTGATGACCCGTGCGCTGGACGGCTGGAATGACCTCGATTCGCTGCTGGAGCAGTGGCCGCAACTGACGGCTCAACAGCAGCAGGCGATCTTGCGCGCGTGCGGGCAACTGGCGCGACGGCTGCACGCGGTGCGTCAGGTGCACGGCTGTTTCTACCCCAAGCACATCTTTTTGCAGGCAGATGGCGAGGCTTATCGCGCGCAATTGATCGACCTGGAAAAAACCCGGCCGCTGCTGCTGGGCCAGCGTGACCGGGTCAAAGACATCGAGCCGTTATTGCGCAGGGCTCAGGTCTGGACCGAAACCGAAGTGCGCGCGTTGCTCGCCGCCTATCTCGATCAGCCTGCGGACAGTGGCCTGGTGCAGGCGTGGTATCAGCGCCTGAATGTGCGTCGTAGCCAAAAGGAAACTCGCTGATGCGCCTGTCTGAACTGCAAAAAGCCGGACGTGCGCCGGGCTTGCCGCTGAGCATCGAGCTGGCGGATGCCGCCGGGCCTGCGCAATTGCAACTGCTGACCTTGTTGCGTGTATTGCCGGGCCAACGTTACGTGGGCGCGGGGGTGTGGCGCGGCCGTACGGTACTGGCCAAGCTGATGGTCGGCAGCAAGGCGGCGCGCAACTTTGAGCGCGAGCTGACCGGTGTGCGGCTCTTGGCCGAGCAAGGGCTGACCACGCCACAGTTGCTGGCCGACGGCTTGCAGGAAGGCGAGGGCGGCTGGTTATTGTTCGAGTTTCTGGACGGCGCGCAAAGCCTCGGCGAAGCCTGGAGTGCGGTGCAACACCTGCCTGTGCTGGCAGACGAGCAACAAGCGGTGCTGGCTGAGGCGTTGGCGGCCATCGGCCAAATGCACCTCAAAGGCTTGTGGCAACAAGACCTGCACCTGGACAACCTGCTGCGCCACAACGGCGCGCTGTACTTGATCGATGGTGCAGGGATCTGCGTCGAACAGGCAGGAAAACCACTGTCCCGGCCCAAAGTGCTGGAAAACCTCGGTGTGTTTTTCGCCCAGTTGCCCAAAAGCCTTGAACCGTTTACCGAAGAGTTGCTGGTGCACTATCTGCTGAGCAACGGCGAACACGCCTTGCCGCTCGAAGCGCTGCTCAAACAGGTCGAGAAAATCCGTGCCTGGCGTTTGAACGACTTTCTGAGCAAAACAGGACGCGACTGCACACTGTTCAGCGTGCAGAACACGGTGTCTGCATTGCGGGCGGTCCGTCGCGAAGAAGAGGCCGCGATGTTGCCGGTGCTGGCCAATGCCGATGCGTTGCTGGACGCGGGTCATCTGTATAAAACCGGTGGCGCTGCGAGCGTGGGTAAAGTCGAAGTGGCCGCTCGTATGCTGGTCATCAAGCGTTACAACATTAAAGGCTTTGCCCATTGGCTCAAGCGTTTTTGGCGCCCGAGCCGCGCTTGGCATTCGTGGCGTGAAGGCAATCGGCTGGCGTTCCTGGGCATCGCCACGCCCACGCCGCTGGCGCTGCTCGAAACGCGTTTTTTGGGGTTGCGTGGCAAAGCGTATCTGGTGACTGAATATTTACCCGGCCCGGACATCATTGAGCGCTTTGCACCTTATGTAGAGCAGGGCGATGCGCCAGAAGCCGAGTTGCAGGCGCTGGATCAACTGTTTGCCGATTTGCTTGGCGAACACATCAGCCACGGCGACCTTAAGGGGCATAACGTGTTCTGGGACAACGGTCGCTGGGCGCTGATTGACTTGGACTCGATGTGCCAGCACCGCTCGCTCAGCAGTTTTGCTCCGGCGTATGCCCGCGATCGGGCGCGCTTTATGCGCAACTGGCCAGCCAGCAGCGCGTTGTATCAAGTGATTGATGCGCGCTTGCCAGCCAGCGCCTCAGCCCCTTCTGTCTGAGGCTGCGGGTGCGTTGAAACATCGTTGTCACACCGGCTGATTAAGGTGGCTGCCAAAACCGTCGTGAGTGCAGGCAGCCATGAACCTATTACAAGAAGACCAACCCACCGATCTTGAGCACATCGTCGGCCTCAGCCGTCGCGGCTTTATCAGCGCCGGGGCCTTGTGCGGGGCCGCTATGTTTTTGGGCGGTAGCCTGTTAAGCCGCAGCGTGCTGGCAGACGGCATCCGTACCGCTTCCAGCACGTTGCTGGGGTTTGGCAGTATCGAGGCTGCCACCACCGATAGCATCACGTTGCCGCCCGGCTACCGCTCATCGGTGTTGATCAGTTGGGGCCAACCGCTGCACAGCGACGGCCCTGCCTTCAACCCCGACGGCACCGGCACCGCTGCCGAGCAGGAAGTCCAGTTTGGCGACAATAACGACGGCATGAGCCTCTTCGCTTTCCCCGATGACCCGAACCGTGCCCTGATGGCCATCAACAACGAATACACCAACTACCGCTACCTTTACCCCCACGGCGGTCAGCCAACTTCAGCCGAAGAGGTGCACAAAGCGCAGGCCAGCGAAGGCGTGTCGGTGATCGAGATTCAGCGCAAGGGCGACCGTTGGCAGTTTGTGCAAGGTTCGCCGTTTAATCGACGCATCCACGGCAATACCCCGATTCGCCTGAGTGGCCCGGCTGCCGGGCATGCTTTGCTGCGCACCCGGGCCGATAACAGCGGGACGCTGGCGCTGGGCACGTTCCAGAACTGCGCCAACGGCAAGACCCCGTGGGGCACCTACCTGACCTGCGAAGAAAACTTCACGGACTGTTTTGGCAGCACCGACCCCCAACACAGCTTCGACGCCGCGCAAAAACGCTACGGCGCCGTTGCCGCCAGCAAAGACATCAACTGGCACCTGCACGACCCGCGCTTCGATCTGGCGCACAACCCCAACGAGTTAAACCGTCACGGCTGGGTGGTGGAAATCGACCCCTTTGACCCGCAATCGACCCCGGTCAAGCGCACGGCGCTGGGCCGCTTCAAGCACGAAAACGCCGCACTGGCGCAAACCGCTGACGGCCGCGCCGTGGTGTACATGGGCGACGATGAGCGCGGTGAGTTCATCTACAAGTTCATCAGTCGCGACAAAATCGACCAGCAAAACCCCCAAGCCAATCGCGACCTGCTGGACCACGGCACCTTGTATGTCGCCCGCTTCGACGGCGGCGACAGCAACCCCGACCGTCCCAAAGGCCAGGGCCAGTGGATCGAACTGAGTCACGGTAAAAACGGCATCAACGCGGGCAGCGGTTTTGCCAATCAGGCCGAGGTGCTGATTCACGCGCGTCTGGCGGCCAGCACGGTGGGAGCCACGCGCATGGACCGCCCGGAATGGATTGTCGTCAGCCCTAAAGACGGCCAGGTGTATTGCACGCTGACCAACAACGTTAAACGCGGTGAAGACGGCCAGCCCGTGGGCGGTCCCAATCCGCGCGAGAAAAACGTTTATGGGCAGATCCTGCGCTGGAACGAACACAACCACGAGCATGGCGCGATGAGTTTCGACTGGGACCTGTTCGTGGTGGCAGGCAACCCGGCCGTGCACCCCAAACAGCCCAAGGGTGGCTCGGCCAATATCACCGCGCAAAACATGTTCAACAGCCCCGACGGCATGGGGTTTGACGACGCGGGACGACTGTGGATCCTGACGGACGGCGACGTCAGCAACACCGGTGATTTTGCCGGGATGGGCAATAACCAGATGCTGTGTGCCGACCCGGCGAGCGGTGAAATTCGTCGCTTCATGGTCGGGCCGGTCGGCTGTGAGGTCACTGGGATCAGCTTTTCACCGGATCAAAAAACCCTGTTCGTCGGTATTCAGCATCCGGGTGAAAACGGCGGTTCGACATTCCCCGAGCACATGCCCAACGGCAAACCGCGCTCATCAGTGGTGGCCATCAGCCGCGAAGACGGCGCGATTGTCGGTAGCTGATCAAACGCCTGCGGATTTGCATCGCCCTCTGCCATCCGGTCTGCGCTAACATGCATGGCCGGACGCGGCAGCCTGCTGCGCGCAGGAGTCAGCATGTCTCATCCGTTTGCAACACTTACCCCTGATCTGGTGCTCGACGCCGTCGAAAGCATCGGTTTCCTCAGCGACGCCCGCGTGCTCGCGCTCAACAGCTACGAAAACCGCGTGTACCAAGTCGGTATCGAAGACTCGCAGCCGCTGATCGCCAAGTTCTACCGGCCCCAGCGCTGGACCAACGAAGCCATCCTCGAAGAGCACCGCTTCACCTTCGAACTTGCCGAGTGCGAGGTGCCGGTGGTGGCGCCGATGATCCATAACGGCCAGAGCCTGTTTGAACACGCGGGGTTCCGCTTCACGTTGTTCCCTCGCCGGGGTGGTCGCGCGCCAGAACCGGGCAATTTGGACCAACTGTATCGCCTCGGCCAACTGCTTGGGCGCCTGCATGCCGTGGGTGCCACTAAGCCGTTCGAACACCGTGAAGCGCTGGGTGTGAAGAATTTTGGGCATGACTCGCTGACGACCCTGCTCGAAGGTAATTTCATACCGCGCAGCTTGCTGCCTGCCTACGAGTCGGTGGCCCGTGACTTGCTCAAACGCGTCGAAGACGTGTACGCCGCCACGCCGCACACCAACATCCGCATGCACGGCGATTGCCACCCCGGCAACATGATGTGCCGCGACGAGGTGTTCCACATCGTCGATCTGGACGACTGTCGCATGGGGCCTGCGGTGCAGGATCTGTGGATGATGCTGGCCGGTGATCGGCAAGAATGCCTGGGGCAGTTGTCGGAACTGATGGACGGCTACAGCGAGTTCCATGACTTCAACCCCCGCGAGCTGGCGTTGATCGAACCGCTGCGCGCCCTGCGCCTGATGCATTACAGCGCGTGGCTGGCGCGGCGCTGGGACGATCCGGCGTTTCCCCACAGCTTTCCGTGGTTCGGCACCGAACGCTATTGGGGCGATCAGGTGCTGGCCTTGCGCGAGCAGCTGTCGGCGCTCAATGAAGAACCGCTGAAATTGTTTTGATCCACCGCAAAGGCTCTTTGTAGTCGCTGTCCAAGGCTGCCAGCGGCTGCAAAGCAGCCCTTTGCGCGCCTCTTCGCGGCCTTGGGCGGCGACTCAAAAATGCGCTGCACGCTTACCGTCACGCACGACACCTCTGTAAAACCTGCTTACACTCTCGGCCTCTACTGTGTCCATCTGTTGCCTGAGCAAGGATCCACCATGCAAGCCGCCAACCCGCGCCACGGGTACATTCTGGGCCTGAGTGCCTACATCATCTGGGGCCTGTTCCCGCTTTATTTCAAACTGCTGGCCAGCGTTCCGGCGGCTGAAATCATCGTCAACCGTGTGCTCTGGTCGGCGCTGTTTGGTTCGTTGCTGTTGCTGGTGTGGAAACACCCCGGCTGGTGGCAGGAGCTGCGCGACAACCCTAAACGCCTTGGCGTGCTGACGGTCAGCGGCCTGTTGATTGCCGCCAACTGGCTGACCTACGTGTGGGCGGTCAATAACGACCGCATGCTCGAAGCCAGCCTGGGCTATTACATCAACCCGCTGGTTAATGTGTTGCTGGGCATGTTGCTGCTGGGCGAGCGCCTGCGGCGTCTGCAATGGATTGCCGTGGGCTTGGCCGCCGTCGGTGTGGCACAGCAAGTGTGGCAAGTGGGCAGCCTGCCGTGGGTGTCGCTGGTGCTGGCGCTGACCTTCGGCTTTTATGGCTTGATCCGTAAACAGGCACCGGTCAAGGCGCTGCCGGGGCTGGTGGTCGAGACCTGGATTCTGGTGCCGATTGCCATTGGCTGGTTGCTGATGCACCCCGAAGCCAACAGCGCACACGTCGAGTTTTGGTCCAGCTCGCAAGCCTGGCTGCTGGTTGCAGCAGGTCCGGCGACGCTGATCCCACTGGTCTGTTTCAACGCTGCTGCACGGCATTTGCCTTACACCACGCTGGGCTTCATGCAGTACCTGGCGCCCACCCTGGTGTTGATTCTGGCGGTGGCGGTGTATGGCGAACACTTGTCCCACAGCACCTTGATCGCGTTCATGTTCATCTGGGCCGGTTTGGTGGTGTACAGCATCGATGCGTGGATCAGCCTGCGCCGGCGTTAATCCTCAAGCTGAAACTCAAGCTCCACCAGCATCTCATCGGCCAGGATTTCCAGGCGTTCGCGCAGCACCTCCAGCGAGAGCGTCAGCGGCACCGCCAAAATGGCCTCGGCGTGAAACAGTGGCTCGTTGCTCATGGGCGCGAGCCGCACTTCGGTCACTAATCGCTCCAGGTTCACGCCCAGCTCGGTCAGCACTCGCGTAATGTCGCGCACAATGCCGGACCGGTCGTTACCCACCAATCGCATCGCAATGGGCTTCCAGGTGCAGGACTGCTCGATTCCGCTCTCGGCCACCAGCACCCGAATCCCTTCCCTCTCAAGATCCTTGAGTGCGTTGACCAACTCGTCATGGGCTTCGGCCGACACCCCCAGCCGTACGATGCCCGCGAACTGTCCGGCCATGCGCGACATGCGGCTCTCCAGCCAATTGCCACCGTGCTCGGCGATGCACTGCGCAATGCGTTCAACCTGCCCGGCTTTGTCCGGGGCAAAGACCGTAATCACAAGATGGTTCATGGCGCACGCTCTCTTATTAAAGGTCGGTTGAGTATAGGCAGCCGCCGCCGTACTGGCAGGGGAGCGTTGGCTCGCGAAGGCAGCCCCCGGCGTTTATACACACCGCGCAGGTCGTTAAACGCCTTAGAAACCAGATCAGCAAACAACAAATTGTGTACTGTTTTTAGAATTATCTGGAACAACCTGTGCGTTTCTTGAGAACATCCCATGCTTCTACGTGACCACTGCGATAAAAATGGTCGTAGAACGACGTGATTAGTCTGATTTTCACATCTGCAAGTGATCATGTAGTATGCCTCGGCGACCACTACATAATTTGCAACAAGGTCCGCCAAAGCGTCTGCACTACCCCGTACAACCCCGCCAGCATGAGCCACGCGGTGTTTTAAGAAGCGCTCCAGGCTTTAAATAAAAATGAGTGAGGCAAGCAATGACTGAACACGTTCACGTCGGTGGCCTGCAGGTCGCCAAAGTCCTGTTCGACTTCGTAAACAACGAAGCTATCCCCGGTACCGGTTTGACCGCCGACCAGTTCTGGGCCGGTGCCGACAAGGTTATTCACGACCTGGCACCCAAGAACAAAGCACTGCTCGCCAAACGCGATGATTTGCAGGCGCGGATCGACGCCTGGCACCAGGCTGCGGCCGGCAAGGCCCATGACGCCGTGGCTTATAAGGCCTTTCTCCAAGACATTGGGTATTTGCAGCCAGAAGCCGCAGATTTCCAGGCAACGACGCAAAACGTCGATGACGAAATCGCCCGCATGGCCGGCCCGCAGTTGGTGGTGCCGGTGATGAATGCGCGCTTTGCCCTCAACGCCTCGAACGCCCGTTGGGGTTCGCTGTATGACGCGTTGTATGGCACCGATGCCATCAGCGAAGCCGATGGCGCGCAAAAGGGCAAAGGCTACAACAAGGTGCGCGGCGACAAAGTCATCGCCTTCGCCCGTGCCTTCCTAGACGAAGCCGCACCGCTGGCCAAGGGCTCACACGTTGATGCGCTTGGTTACGCCGTGGTCAACGGCGCCTTGCACGTCGCCCTCAAGGACGGCGCCAGCAGCGCTTTGCGTGATGCCGCGCAATTGATCGGCTACCACGGCGAAGCTGGCGCCCCGACCGCCGTGCTGCTCAAGCAAAACGGCTTGCACTTCGAAATCCAGATCGACGCAACCAGCCCTGTCGGCCAGACCGATGCCGCGGGCGTCAAAGACGTACTGATGGAAGCTGCGCTGACCACCATCATGGACTGCGAAGACTCCGTGGCCGCCGTTGATGCTGACGACAAAGTGGTGATCTACCGCAACTGGCTGGGCCTGATGAAGGGCGACCTCAGCGAGCAGGTGTCCAAGGGCGGGCACACCTTCACCCGCACCATGAACCCGGACCGCGAATACACTGCGCCCAACGGCGCCAGCCTCAGCTTGCACGGTCGCTCGTTGCTGTTCGTGCGCAACGTGGGTCACTTGATGACCATCGATGCGATCCTCGACAAAGACGGCAACGAAGTGCCCGAAGGCATCCTTGACGGCCTGCTGACCAGCCTCGCAGCGATCCACAGCCTCAACGGCAGCGCCACGCGCAGCAACAGCCGCACCGGTTCGGTGTATATCGTCAAACCGAAAATGCACGGCGCCGAAGAAGCTGCGTTCACCAATGAGCTGTTTGGGCGCATTGAAGACGTGCTCAACTTGCCGCGCAACACGCTCAAAGTCGGGATCATGGACGAAGAGCGCCGCACGACGGTCAACCTCAAGGCGTGCATCAAAGCCGCCAGCGAACGCGTGGTGTTCATCAACACCGGTTTCCTGGACCGTACCGGCGACGAAATCCACACCTCGATGGAAGCTGGCCCGATGGTGCGCAAGGCTGACATGAAAGCCGAGAAGTGGATCAGCGCCTACGAAAACAACAACGTTGACGTCGGCTTGAGCACTGGCCTGCAAGGCCGTGCACAAATCGGTAAAGGCATGTGGGCGATGCCCGACCTGATGGCGGCGATGCTGGAGCAAAAAATCGCCCACCCGCTGGCGGGCGCCAACACCGCGTGGGTGCCGTCGCCGACTGCCGCTGCGCTGCACGCGCTGCACTACCACAAGGTCGACGTGTTCGCGCGTCAGGGCGAACTGGCCACGCGGGCCAAAGCCTCGGTAGACGACATTCTGACCATCCCGCTGGCCGTCAACCCGCAGTGGACGCCTGAGCAGATCCAGAACGAACTGGACAACAACTCGCAGGGCATCCTGGGTTATGTGGTGCGCTGGATTGATCAGGGCGTGGGCTGCTCTAAAGTGCCCGACATCAATGACATCGGCCTGATGGAAGACCGTGCAACGCTGCGTATTTCCAGCCAGCACATCGCCAACTGGCTGCGTCACGGCATCGTCAATCAAGCTCAAGTGATGGCCAGTCTCAAGCGCATGGCGCCGGTGGTTGACCGCCAAAACGCCAATGACCCGCTGTACCGCCCTCTGGCGCCCGACTTCGACAGCAACATCGCCTTCCAGGCAGCCGTCGAATTGGTCATCGAGGGCACCCGCCAGCCTAACGGTTACACCGAGCCGGTGCTGCACCGCCGTCGTCGTGAGTTCAAGGCCAAGAATGGCCTGTGAATAAGCGTTAACGCGCAGTAACAAAAAGCCCCGGCGAACTGCCGGGGCTTTTTATTGGTGCGCTCGCCACACTTCAGTCGGCAGCTCATGGGGGGCTATTCGATGTGCAGTTCGCGTTTGATCAGCGCGGTCAGTTTTTCGGTATCAATGGGCTTGAGCAGAAAATCGAGCACGCTCAAGTGCATGCCATCAATGGCATCTTTTACCTCGGCATTGCCCGACATGATGATCACCGGCATGTTCGCCCGCTCGGAACGGCGAAGCTGGCGGATCAATTCCAGGCCGTCACCGGGCGGCATGCGCAAATCCGTCAGTAGCAGGGCAATCGATTTATCTGACTCCAGCGTGTGCCAGGCTTGCTGCTGACCAGCGGCCTTGATGCACTGAATGCCATGCAACTCCAGCAGTTCGCTGAGCAAGTCGCGCGCCAGTTGATCGTCTTCGACGATCAGTACGCGCTGAGCAGCTTGGGCACGAGTGGGGGCTTTCATGACTTCGCTCAGCGCCTCTCGCTCGGCGTCGCTCAAAATGTCGTGTTCGGTCATACGGTTCTCAAAACGGCGTTATTCAGTCTGTTATCCCACCGATGCAGTCAGCTATTCCTAGGCTGTGCCCCAATGTGCGCCCGCAAGGCTGCATTTCCAAGCGTTACAACACAATAAACGGACCTGTTTTCTGTGAGGTAATTCAAAAATATCAGTAGGCCACTATCCCCATAGACTTACGTCCAATGGGCACTTGGGCGCAGACAACCGAGCATGACTTGCATTACGACGACAGGGTGCAGCGCCCCGGCATAACAACAACGGTCAGACATGCGGTAGCGGTCAATGAGTAAATCGGATGCGTTTCTCCAGGCAGGAAAAGCTGCGGTGTTGCAGAACATTCACGGCACCATGCAGTTTTTGCAGCGATTCCCGCCCTTTAATCACATGGAAAACACTCACCTGGCGTTTTTGGTCGAGCAGTGCCAACTGCGCTTCTATGGGCCCGGTGAAAGCATCATTCGGCCTGCGGACGGCCCGGTCGAACACTTTTACATCGTCAAACAAGGCCGTGTGGTGGGCGAGCGCACCCATGTCGGGCGTCAGGAAGCCGAAACCACGTTCGAGATCACCGCAGGCGAGTGCTTCCCTCTCGCCGCCTTGCTGGGCGAACGTGCCACTCGCACCGAGCACCGCGCCGCTGAAGACACGTTTTGTCTTCAATTAAACAAACCCGCGTTTATCAAATTGTTTGCCTTGTCTGACGAGTTTCGCGATTTCGCCCTGCGCGGGGTCAGCAGCTTGCTCGACAAGGTGAACCAGCAGGTTCAGCAAAAAGCTGTCGAAACCCTCGGCACTCAATATTCGCTCAATACCCGTCTGGGCGAATTGGCCATGCGCCACCCTGTTACTTGCCTGCCCGGCACCGCCTTGCGCGAAGCCGTGCGGCTGATGCACGAGCAGCAAGTGGGCAGCATTGTGATCGTGGATGAGCGCAAGGCGCCGCTGGGGATTTTCACCCTGCGCGATCTGCGCCAGGTGGTCGCCGACGGCACGCAGGACTTTGCGCAAGCCATCGACCAGCACATGACGCCGGGGCCGTTTTACCTGACGCCCGACCACAGCGCGTTCGATGCGGCCATCGCCATGACCGAACGGCACATTGCCCACGTCTGTCTGGTGAAGGATCAGCGCTTGTGCGGTGTGGTTTCAGAGCGTGATCTGTTCTCACTGCAACGGGTTGATCTGGTGCACCTGGCGCGCACCATCCGCCACGCACCACGGCTTGAGAGCCTGATCAACCTGCGGGGCGAAATCGGTCAATTGGTGGAGCGCATGTTGGCCCACGGTGCTTCGTCGACCCAGATCACCCACATCATCACGCTGCTCAACGATCACACGGTGTGCCGCGTGATTGAGCTGGTACTGGCTGAAAAAGGCGACCCCGGCGTGCCGTTCACCTGGCTGTGTTTCGGCAGCGAAGGCCGACGCGAACAGACACTGCACACCGACCAGGACAACGGCATTCTGTTTGACGCTGCCGATGCGGTGCAGGCCGCCGAGATTCGTCAACGCCTGCTGCCCATCGCGCAGTTGATTAACACTCACCTGGCAGCCTGCGGTTTTACCCTGTGCAAGGGCAATATCATGGCCGGTAACCCCGATCTGTGTTTGTCACGAGCCGAATGGGCGCGACGCTTTGCGGCGTTTATCCGCGAAGCCACGCCTGAAAATCTGCTGGCCTCCAGCATCTATTTCGACCTGCGGGCGGTATGGGGCGACGACAGCGGGTGCCAGCAACTGCGCCGCGGCATTCTGGAACAGGTCGCCGACAATCGTCTGTTCCAGCGCATGATGGCCGACAACGCCTTGCGCCATCGTCCGCCAGTGGGGCGCTTTCGCGAGTTTGTGCTGGAACGCAAAGGCAGCGAAAAAGCCACCCTGGATCTTAAAGTGCAGGGCCTGACCCCGTTTGTGGACGGTGCACGCTTATTGGCGCTGGCCCATGGCGTGGAGGCCAACAACACCCTCGAACGCTTGCGCCACTTGGTGACGCAGGGCGTGATCGAGCCGCTGGACGGGGCGGCCTATGAAGAGGCGTATCACTTCATTCAGCAAACGCGCATGCAGCAACACCAATTGCAAACCCGTGAAAACCGCCCGTACTCCAACCGGGTCGACCCGGACAGCCTCAACCAGCTCGACCGGCGCATCCTGCGTGAAGCGTTGCGTCAGGCGCAGCGCCTGCAAAGCAGCCTGGCGCTGCGGTATCAGCTATGAGCCTGCTGTCATGGCTGTTGTCGCGCAAAAGCCCGGTCTTGAGCCTTGAGCAGCAACAGCGCCTGCTGCAACTGCCAGCCTCGCCGGGGCTGCGCGACACCTCGTTGCGCCATCAACGTTGGGTGGTGGTCGATCTGGAAACCAGCGGCCTGAACCTTAACCGCGACCAAGTGCTGTCAATCGGGGCGATGGTGATTGAGGACGGGGCGATTGATCTGGGCCAGGCGTTTGAACGCACCTTGCGCCGCGCCCACAACCCGCTCAGCCCCAGCGTGCTGCTGCATGGATTGGGGCCTGAAACGATTGCCGCCGGGTGTGAGCCGGCCGATGCCCTGCTCGATTTCATGGCGTTTGTGGGGGACAGCCCGTTGCTGGCGTTCCATGCGCCGTTTGACCAGCACATGCTGGGCCGCGCGTTGAAAGACAGCCTGGGTTATCGCTTGCAGCATCCGTTTATGGACGTGGCAGCGTTGGCCCCCATGCTGTGCTCGCACGCCGATTTACGCGAGGCGGGGCTGGACCACTGGATCAAGCATTTCAACTTGCAGGTCGAAGACCGTCACAACGCCAGCGCCGATGCCCTGGCCACCGCCGAACTGGCGCTGATCCTGTTCAGCCGTGCGCGCGCACAGGGGCTGGATAGCCCGCTGGCGCTGCAGCAGCGGCTCAATCAATGGCAGCGGCGCAAGCAGGTGCACAGTTTTTAAAAACTGTATTGCGCCCCGGCTCCGGCGTACCACGAACGGCCCGGTGCAGCTTCGTAGAAGCGGTCATTGCCGTCGGCCACAATCACCGAACCCACGTATTGGCGGTCCAGCAGGTTGTCCAGTCGCAGGGTTTGGTGGAAGGTCCAGTGTTCGACTTTCTGCTCAAAACGCGCACGCCAGTTGAACACGCTGTAGGCCGGGGCGGCTTTCTTGCTGTTGGTGTCTTCAACGTAGACCTTGCTGCGGTACATGCCTTCGACGGCGGTGCTGACCCAATCTGCGGGTTTCCAGTTCACTTCGGCAAACAGCGTGGTTTGCGGCACGCCGGGCAGGTAATTGCCTTTATCGACAGTGCCTTTGCTGCTGCTGAAGTCGCTGTCGTAAGTGGCTTGCAGGCGGGTGTAGGCCAGGGTGGTGGTCCAGTGTTCGCTGAGCTGGCTTTCGACGCCCAGCTCAAACCCTCGGCGCAGGGTGCGGCCGGCGTTTTGGTAGATCGCTCGACCTTGGTCATTTTCCAAAACGGCCAACTCATCTTCAGTCGTGATCTGGAACACGGCTGCATTGATGCGGGTGTTATTGAATTGTGCTTTCAAGCCCATTTCGTACTGGGTGCTTTCGGCGGGCTTGAGTCCAAAGTTAAATCCGTTGTTACCTTTTGTATAAGCCAACTCAGCCTGAGTAGGTGTTTCAAAGCCTTTGCCAGCACTTACATAGCCATGCAACTCCGGCGTGAAGGCGTACATGACGCTGATTGATGGAGTGGCTTTTTCGTAGCGTTTGGTGCCGCTGTCGTCGCCATTAGTAGATGTAACAAATTGATCATCTACATCCATTTCCATCGTGCTGTAACGCAACCCTGCCTGTACGGTCCAGTTGTCAATTGCCCAGTTCGCTTGTGCATACGGATCGAGACTGCGGGCGGTGTCGACTTCGTCGCGCACCAATGCGCCTTTTACGCCCAGTTGGTTGCCTACAAAGTTTTGGTAACCATGACGGCTGTCCTGGCTTTGGTCGAAGTCCAGACCTGCAATCAAGGTCAGATCACCGGGTGCGCTGTACACAGGTTGTAACCAGCGCAGACTGCCTCCGTAGAATTTACGGTCGAACTGAACGACTCCGCCACCTTGCTTGTTACCCGCCGCAGATTTGGGAATCGCCAAATACTGAATCACGCTGCGCGTGCCGGTATAGGCATTGACCTGCAAGGTCGCGTCGCCAAAGTAGCGCTCGTAATTCAAACCCAGTTGTTGATGATCAATGCTTTTACGCGTGTTGTAGGTAATGGCATTGGGTGCCACCGAGCGGGGGTCGGCTTTGTAGGCTTCCCAGCTTTGCCCCAGCGGATCTTGCGTGCCGTTCTGCTCCAGGCTGCTGTAGATCAGCGCCAGTTTGCTGTCCTCGTCGGGCTTGAAGTTGAGCTTGGCGAAGGTCTGGTCGCGGCGGGCGGCGCTGTGGTCGCGGTAGCCATCGGTGTCCATGCGCGAGGCGTCAAGCACAAAGCCCACGTCATCAGCCGAGCCTTCAGCCGTGAGGTGGTTTTTACTCATGCCGTCACTGCCGATCAGTGTTTCGGCGCCGATGCGCGGCGGGCCTTCGCCATCGCGCGAGAACATTTGAATCACTCCGCCCGCGTTGCTGCCATACAGCGTCGCAGCGGGGCCGCGCAGTACTTCGATGCGCTCGGCGGTGTCCAGGTTGAACGTTGCCGCCTGACCCTGGCCATCCGGGGTGCTGGCCGGAATGCCATCGGCAATCAATTTGATACCGCGTACACCAAACGCCGAACGCGCGCCAAAGCCTCGGGACGAAATTTGCAGGTCTTGGGCATAGTTCTGACGGTTTTGCACCACCAGCCCCGGCACCCGGGACAGTACTTCGGACGCGTTAATGCCCAGTTGGCCGTCGCTGATTTGCGCCTGGTTGATGCTGTCAACCGAGTACGGCAGATCAAAACTCGGGCTGGCGCTGCGTGAGCCGGTAATGACGCTCGGGTCGAGTTCCAGCGGTTCAGCAAAGCAGATGGATGTCAGGCAGAGGCTGGGCACAAAAAGGGCAAGGCGAGCGGGTACAAAAAATTTCATGGGGGGTATTGGAGTTCCGTGGGACGCGACCCGTCTTGGGCGACGGGTATCAGGCTAGCAGAGGGCGCGCAGTTTAGCGGCTCACGCGCCGCTTTGCGGCAAAAAAGGCAGGCGGCCAAGCGTGCAGTGCCTGCCTGTCGATACAGCGGTTTGGCCTGACACGCTGTCTCGACAGTACAAGAAGGGCAGCCTCGTGCTGCGCACTTACGGATTTGGGGGGCGGCAAGCAGAATTAAAAGCGCCCCCCTGCCGGTTAGCGTGCAGCTTCCAGCCCTCTCGCTTTCAGGCTCCTAACCAAATCAGCCAGGTAGTGATAGCGCTTAAGGTGGATGTCAGGCCAATTGGGACGATCGATAAACAGTGTGCCGTTATCGAGCTGGATGCGTGTGCGCACGATGTGTTGATCCCTGGCGCGATGAATCAGGTAGGCGCCTTCGGACACCGTATTTTCCAACATGAACGTGCCAGGCTTATTGAGTTTTGACTCAATCTGCGGCGCATTGAACGGCGGCAATTTTGGTTTTGTCCCGGCAATTTCTACCTCTAGCCAGTAGTCATTTTTTAACAGCACGTGCTCACGCTGCCATAGGCTCGGCGCAATGATCTCGGGGATGTTCTGGCGCAGGCCGTGGGCGTTGTTCGGTGCTGCATCTGAGACGCGCACCCCTATGGCGCCTTCCAGTTCGGCTATTCCCGGGACCCCTTGATAGGTGTTTGCATGGCTGTTGCCGGTGAGGGCGATCCATTTTTGAGTGGGGTTGGTTGCCAGATGGCCCCTGATGACCTGCGATGCAAAATAGCTGAACATTTCAGTGCGGTTCAGGTCAGGGACGCGAGTCGGCATCCCTGAAACGTGGTAACTGGCTGTACAGTCCAGGGCTTTGACCGGGATCCGCTGTTGTACAGCCTCGCGCACCAATTTGCTGTAGGTGAACTCGCTCGAAGGGTCGATCTGGTGCCCGGCATCCTGGGATTTAAGAAACTCATCCAGTTGGGGTGGCATTTTTTGAGTGCTGAAAAATTCATCCAGCAGGGACTGATGAGTATCGGTTTGCAGGTGCTCCAGGAAGATCACGCCGACCTCGCGTTTTTTGAGTTCACTCATCTGTGCGATCAATATTTTTTTCGCGGATTGTTGCGAATGCGTTTCGCCTAAGATCACCCCTTGCGATTGCTCGAACAACCTTTTGAACAGGTCATCGGGCGTGACGGACTGTGCCAAAGAAGGGCGAACGGGTCGTGGTTTAGGCTCAAAGGCCTTGAGGAACGTCTGGGCGTCCGTCAGTAATTTAGCCCTGAGCGCTTTGAAGGTCTGGCTGGATTTTTGAAGCTCAGGACTGGGTGATGCGTAGTCGACGTGCAGCAGTTTGTCGTTGCCTGCGATGAGTTCCTGCACAAGGGTGCGGTGCTCAACGGGCAGATCGTAGACGCTGTACGAGGCGTCTGTGGCGCGTGCAGGCAATTGAGTTTTATCGCGGATCAAGGGTTCCCAGCGCTTTTCGGCACTGGACAGGCGATGCTTGATTTCCCAGTAGCCTTGCGTGCGCCGGACTTTGTAACGCACGAGGGTGCTGGAACCTGCGGGCAATTGCAGGTACCAGTGACGGCCCAGCCAACCGTAGGAAACCTCGAACACAATGCCGTTTTGCTCGATATAGCGAAGGTTGGCGACCCGGTACACGCCTTGGGCGTCAGGTGTTCTGCCGCTGAGCCTGACTCCCGTGACTTTTGCGCTGTCTATGACGCGCTCGATGCCGCTCCTTTGCGTGAGCTGGGGCGATGCCGGGTGCACGTCCCACCTGCCCGCCGACAGCTCGCTGACGGGCACGCTGCGTTGGGCATCAGGGGCTCTCTCGTCGCTCACTCGCCAGGTATCGTCCAGGTTGTCATAGCGGCTGCGGTACAAATTCCCCTTGTTGTCTTTGATGAAATGCGCCGGTGCGCTACCGCCGATTGAAGGGCCTTCATAGACACCTGAGCCATACTCGTTGCCCGTGCGTAGCCTGAGGGTTTGCGGGGGCGGTGAGCTGGCCGCATTGGGATTGAGTGCGGCCAAAGGTTGTCTGGCCCGCTGACGAATCGAGCGGCCAAACACCGCAGAGCCGGCAAAGTCCGAAGCGCCATCGGTGAGATGACTGATGGCCCCCATCAAGTGCAGAAAACCTTCGTATTCCTCATCCCGTTGCAGGGCGTCATAGACGAGCGTCAATTGGTAGATGAAGCGCGCAGCCACAATGGGCAGCAGTATTTTGGTCGGTAAAACAAACGATATGACGTCCAGAAACGTCAACGCCGCGTCTTTGGCAGTGTTGAGGTTGCTTTCATAGGTGGAAGTCGATTGTTCGTCGGCATCCCTGAGCGCATGCGAAGCTTCGGCGTCGTAGGACGCTTCGAACACCGAGTGAGGGACGATTTGCAATTGCACGTTGCTGTCGCTCAGCCCGTCATTGAGCAATGGCCTGATATACGCCTGCTGGGCTGAGGTCACCTTGTGCAATACATAGGCGTTAAACATCGGCTGGGACAACAGGCGGGCCAACTCATTGCGTGAGTGGGCCACTGCAAACCACGTGTTTTTTGGCGCGCCGGGCAGGTAACACAGCAATTGGGAAACGGCTGTAGAGGTGAATACCAGCAGCCCCGGCAGCGAGTGGTAGCGCAACATTAATAACTGGGCTTTTATCTGCCCCCCCTTGACCAAAGGGCGGTCTTTTTCAGCCGGATGGTCCAACACCGCTTGCACCCAGGCAGCCTGATCTTCATTCAGCACACCCGACAGGCGTGCTTCAAGCAGGTCCAGTTTGAGTTGTGCCGTTTTGAGGGCGACATACCGTTCTTTGCGCCAGTGCGCTTGCTGTGAGTTCAACAGCAAATCATTAAGCCGGGTTTTGTAGCGTTCGCCGATATCGAGTTCTCGCACCAGCTGTTTGATGTAGTTGTGCGTCAGGATCGGGTGTGTGTGCCCTTGTGCATCGGTAATGCGTGCCGTCAGGGCAAAGGTGACATCCCAGACCCCGACGTTGGCGAGCGCCAGTTCGCTGAGGCTACGCACGGTGGTTTTATGGGTAATTGACGGTCCGGTCCGCTCGATGCTGACACCGGCGGGAAACCCTGAACCGCCGAAAGGGTAAATCACGGCGCCTGTCTGCAAGGCTTCGGTGGTGGAGATGAAAATGGAATCGGGATCGACCTCTATGTTGCGCTCGGTTTTGATCCTTTGTATGAGCTGCTGGCGCGCGTACCCCAACAATGTGTTTCTTTGCCCGCTCAGGCTAATGGATTGCGCCTGACTGGCTTCGGACGCCAGTTGTTCATGGTTGAGTTTTTCAACCGCCAGTCGCCACTGGCTTTTGTCCGCTTCGCTCGCCTGTTTAAGCCACTCGGGGAGCTGGCTTTCCAGCAGTCGGGTATAGCGCGCCTGCAAAATGCCGGCGGGCTTTAACACAATGCTTGAGTCCAGTGATTGCTCCACGTGATCGGACAGGTCCTCAAGGGTCTTGTCTTGTCCGTTCGCGACCGCCACTGGCCAGGCATGGCGCATGTCGAGTTTTTGCTTGTGGATCAGTTGATCGGCATAAAAGGTCTGGGCAGAGGCGTCGGCGACCGGGCTGAGGTCCACATGATGATGGGCAAGGGCGCGCACACGGTCTTGCACCAGCACGCTCTCGAGCAACGTATCGCGCTGGTAATTGTCAGTAAGCCGAGCATTGAGCTCTTGGCTCAATGCCGACAAGGACGCGAAAGACTCCAGGCCCTGGGTGGGGGTGAAAAGTACGACCGTACGCGGCGCATCGTCTTGCACCACGCGCAGGAGGGAGGAGTCAGTGGAGTCGACTGGCAGGTTTTTCGTGGTGATTACGAAGTGGCCGTACAGAGGCAGGGCCGCCAATTGGGTGTTGCCGTTGAGGGTCAGCGTATAAAACCCGAATGTGCCTGGCGTGGGCGGCTGTGTGGGCGAAGCAAATACCTGGTTGACGGCATTCAGGGCCGCTTCATCAAGGGTTTTGTCGGCATGACGCACAGCGGCTTCGGTGCGGATCAGGTTTGTAACATAGCGCGATAGCCAGGCTTTGGGCGTCAGTGAATTAAACTCCCGCTGGGGTTTTTGCCAAAAATCGGTGAGCGCATCGCGCAGGCAAAGCTCAAGGCTAAACGTGGTGTAGGCGAGGAATTTTTCGAGCAGATCCACGGTGATTTCGCTGGCCTGGTCTTGTTCTTCCACGGTGTGGGCATAGTGATAGACCTTGGTTTGGCCCTGGACAAAGGCGGGGACCTTTTGTTCGAGATAGCACTGATCAATCAGCATGCTCAGTGTTTTGCTGGTGATGAAGGGCGTTTGGCCCGGCTCAGGCGGGACTTGTTCATTGATGAAAAGCAGGTCTGTGCAAACGTCCTCAGCCAGCGTCGGGAAAAACTGACGCAGACGATGCTCCATCGCGATTTCCAGGTCTGGCAGGTTTCTCCTCAGGGTAAGCAGTTCATTAGCGGCGTTCGTGAGCAATGCCAAGTTGTCAGGCATAGGGGGCGTTCCTGTCGTGGGGGTGGGTGCGAGATGCACACCAATGCGTCATCACAGGAAATCGCAAAGTGCAGGGGGGCTGGGCTTACATATGTATTGCGTGGGGGAGGGATTACGCCGCGAGGGCGCCATCAGCCCTCAAGGCAGGGCGTGGCAAATCGCGCTGGGTCATTACCGCGCTCTTTACGCTATAATCGCGCCCTTTAGTTGTTTCTGCGCGTTGCGCGCAGCACACCCTTTTTTCAGGCGCCTGCCGCCTGCCTGCATTCAAAAGAGGCACAACCTGTGGCATTGACGATTCTTGGCCTGTCCGGCGCCCTGAGCCATGACCCCTCCGCCGCCCTGTATATCGACGGCAAGCTGGTCGCGGCAGCGGAAGAAGAGCGCTTTGTACGTGATAAGCATGCAAAACACCGCATGCCGTACGAATCTGCAAAATTTTGCCTTGAACAAGCGGGTATCAAGCCTTCCGACGTTGACGTAGTGGCGATTCCATTCGCCCCGATCAGCTTGTTCGGTGAGGCGCGCTGGCACTATGCCAAGCGTTACTGGTACGCCCCGGATCGTGCGCTGGATGCGATTTTGATGGGTAACCGTCGTTACAAGCGCTATCGCAACAAGATTGTCTGGTGCCTTGAGCAACTGGGTTTCGATCCGAAAAAAATCAAGATCGAACCGGTTGAGCACCACTTGGCTCACGCCTCCAGCGCTTACCATTGCTCGGGTTTCAAAGAGAAGACCGCGATCCTGGGCATCGACGGTAAAGGCGAGTACGCCACGACCTTCTTCGGTTATGGCGAAAACGGCAAGATCACCAAGATCAAAGAGTTCTTCGACCCGGACTCCCTGGGCGGCCTGTATGGCGCGATCACCGAGTTTCTCGGTTTCGAGATGCTGGACGGCGAGTTCAAAGTGATGGGCATGGCGCCGTACGGCGACGCCAGCAAGTACGATTTCTCGCGCCTGGCCTCGTTCGAAAATGGCGAATTGGTGATCAACACCGAATACGCCAACGTCATCGGCCTGCGCCGCTACAAAGAAAAGGGCAAAGGTTTCTACTTCTCGCCAAAACTGATCGAGTGGCTGGGTCCCAAGCGCGAAGGCGATATCGCCGACGAGCCGTACATCCACTACGCGGCCAGCATGCAGGCACTGTTCGAAAAACTGTCGTTGCAGATGATCGACTACTACCTGGGCGACGTGCTTAAAGAAACCGGCAAGCTGGCCTTTGCCGGTGGCTGCGCGCTGAACGTCAAGTTGAACCAGAAGATCATTGCCCGTCCTGACGTCAAAGAGCTGTTCGTGCAACCGGCGTCCGGCGATGCAGGCACCGCTGTCGGTGCCGCCGCTTATGTGTCGCACGCCCGTGGCGTACCGGTCGAGAAGATGGAACACGTCTACCTGGGCCCTGCGTACAGCAACGAAGACGTGATCGCGGCCTGTGCCCGTCATCCTGGCAAACCGGCGTACCGCAAGATCAACAACACCCCTGAAAACATCGCCAAGATCATGGTCGACGGCAACCCGGTGGCCTGGTTCCAGGGCCGCATGGAGTTTGGCCCGCGTGCCTTGGGCGGTCGTTCGATCATCGGCTGCCCAAGCAGCTCGGGTGTGGCTGACCGCATCAACGAACAAATCAAGTTCCGCGAGCGCTGGAGGCCTTTCTGCCCTTCGATGCTCGACACCGTGGCCCCGCAAATGATCAAGGTCGATCACCCGGCCCCGTTCATGACCTTCACCTTTGAAGTGGCGCAAGAGTGGAAGACCCGCGTGCCAGAGGTGGTGCACGAAGACGGCACCTCCCGTGCCCAAGTGCTTGAGCGTCAATACAACCCGCGCTACTACGACATGATGAAAGCGCTGGAAGTGCTGACCGGCAATGGTGTGTCACTCAACACCTCGCTCAACCGTCGTGGCGAGCCGATGGTGTGCTCGCCGACCGACGCCCTGAACATGTTCTTCGGTTCTGATTTGCAGTACCTGATCATGGAAGACATTTTGGTAGTCAAAGACGGCGCGGATGCTTATGACTCGCTCGACTGAGCGTCATGTGTTGCAGTTCTGTCACGGCTATGACGGGCCGTTTCTGGACTGCGCCCGTCAATACGCCAGCCTCTTTGCAGGCACCGGGTACAAGGTCACCACGGTCTTTTTGACCGGGGCGGCCGACCCCCAGGTTGCAGCGGGCTGCGGGTCGGACGACGTGCTGTTCATGGAATTCAGCTCCAAGGCCATTCGTGGCCTGAAGCTGGGCGCCATCCGCGAGCTGCGCAAAATTGCTGCCTCGCGCGATTTCAGCTTTTGCATCGCACACCGTTTCAAGCCGATTTACGTCGCTTTGTTGGCCACTGATTTGCCGGTGATCGGCGTGCACCATGCGTTCGGCGATTACCAGCGTCGCAGCCGCAAGCTGTTCGCTCACTTGTTTGGCAAGCGTTTGAGCCTGCTCGGCGTTTCGGATGCTGTGCGCGATGACTTGCGCAAGTGCCTGCCAAAATGGCCAAACGGGCGTATCAGTACGCTGTACAACCGGATCGACATTCAGGCGGTGCAAGCCAGCCAGGTACCGCGTGCCGAGGCGCGTGCCGACCTTGGGCTGTCGGCTGACGGGTTTGTGATCGGCAACGTTGGGCGTCTGCACCCTGACAAAGACCAGGCCACGCTGATTCAAGGCTTTGCCAAGGCACTGGCGCACCTGCCTGCGGACAGCCGACTGGTGATCATGGGCAAGGGCCGTCTGGAGCAAGACCTCAAGGAACTGGCGAAAGAACTCGGCGTTGCCGAGCAGGTGAAGTTTCTTGGTCAAGTGCCCGACGCGCGCCGCTACTTTCGCGCGTTTGATGTGTTTGCCCTCAGCTCCGACCATGAACCGTTCGGCATGGTGCTGCTGGAGGCGATGGCTGCTGGCGTGCCGTTACTGGCCACGGCCTGTGGTGGCGCCAAGGAAGTGGTCGAGGGCGTGGGCATTCTGTTCCCGCTGGGCGACGCAGATCATCTGGCTCAGGGCCTGCAACATTTGGCGCAGCTCGATGATGCGCAGCGTCTGGCCTGTGCCCAATTGATGCTGGCGCGCCTGCATGAGCGTTTTAGCGATCAAGCGGTGCGCGATACCTTCTGGCACTTGCCGCAAGTCACCGACCTGACTGCGGGGGCCTGATGCTTAATCGATTTCAGGGCTGGCGCGAGCGCGGCTGGCAGGCGGTTGACGCTGACACTTATGCCCATGCCTGGCAGCGTTTTGGTGGCAGCGTCGCCACCCATCCACAGGTCATTGAGCGCCTGGCGCACTTGGCGGGCATCCCGGTGCGTTATTTAGCCTGGGAGCAGGGCGCTGAACTTAAAGCCGCAATCGCGACGTGGGGCCGCGACTTGGCACTGTCCAAGGACGTGCTCAAGCGCCACGGCAAAAAAGGCCTGTTTGATCTGGGCAATGCCGAGTTGATTTTGCCAGCGGCCGATGACGCAGCAGCGCCTTTACGCCATCGTGGGCGTTACTTGTCACAACTCAACGAGGGGCGTTTCAGTACGCTAGTCGCGCAAACCGAACAGTTGGCGATGGCACGCACGCCCGAAGAGCTGTCAAAGAAGTTTCGCTATAACCAGCGCCGTGAACTGCGTTTACTCGAAGAGGCGGGCGGAGTCATACGCCCGGTGTCTGAGTTTTCCAGCGTCGAGTTGTCGGCCATTTATTGCGATTTGTTTCTGCGGCGCTGGGGCTTTGTGGCCACGGGGGCCGAGCGTATGGCTGAAGTCATTGAGCTATTACGCGAGTTTTTGATCGGTTCGGTGATCTTCCTCAACGATGCGCCCATTGCCATCCAATTGGTGTATCGGGTTGAATCGCCGCAATGGATCAGCGTTGAGTACGTCAATGGCGGCGTCGACCCCCAAACGCGTGCTTTCAGCCCCGGCAGCGTGTTGAGCTTTATCAACACCCAGTCGGCCTGGGAGCAGGCCCGCAGTGTTAACAAGCCGCTGCGTTTCTCGTTCGGCCGCGCTGACCGCGAATACAAAGAGCGCTGGTGCAACCCGGTGCCCGTCTTCAAAGTGTGATGTCGTCCCGTTAGGCCCGAGCGCGCTCGCAATGGGGCCACGCTCGCGCCTAAAAACGGCAATCAGCCAACAAGAGCCAAGCCATGAGCCGCAAACAGCAACTCCTCAAGCGCCATCGACGCAATAAACGCATCAGCCTGGTGATCGGTCTGCTGTTACTGATTGCTAGCGGTGTGCTGGTGGCCTGGTGGTTACCCCTGCTGCTGGCGGTGGTGGGCTGGATCGCCCATGAAGCGTGGTTTGCCGACCATCTGTTTTATGCCCCCAAAGACGACTATCAATACCGTTTTGCGGCCGACACTGAGTGCCCTGATGTGCGCCTTGAAGGTGGACGCGTGCTGCTGCAAGCGCCGCTGAGCCTGGCGGGTGACGAAACACTGATTCTGGCGCTCAAGGTGAAAAGTGGCGTGCTGGGGCGGTTTGTCGACCCGTTTGTCCAGCTCGCCGACGATCGGCAAACATTCGAGCGCGGCGTCAATGGCCTGCGTTATCTGAACCTCACAGGCTGTGCTGAGGCGTTGAGCGCCGGTGAGGTGTCGCTGCGCGGGCGCTTTTGCCGTGTAGTGGGCCAGCCCCAACTGTGGGTTTTGCCTCAGCCGGACTACAGCGAGCAGCGGGTCATGGTCATTGCCCCGCATGCCGACGACGCCGAGCTGGCTGCGTTTGATTTGTACAGTCAGGCCAAAGAAGCCTGGATCGTGACGCTGACCGCGGGTGAGATCGAAGCGCAGCATTATCAGCAGATGGGGCTCGAACCTGCGCAAGCGGCGCGTCTCAAGGGTCGTCTGCGTGCCTGGGACAGCGTGGCGGTGCCGCGCTGGGCCGGTGTGCCGCAAGCCCAATGCGCGCAGCTCGGTTATTTCTGCCTGCAATTGCCCGCCATGCAGGCGGCCCCTGAGCAACCGATCCCTTCTCGCGAAGCCGACCTGACCGATACCCGCATGTTTCGCCAGTTCAACAGCGTGGCGCTGCCGGGTGATGAGGATGGCGCGCCGACCTGGAACAATTTGCTGGCCGACCTGCGGGCGTTAATCCTGCGGGCCAAGCCGCAAGTGATCGTGCTGCCGCATCCCGCCATTGATCCGCACCCCGATCATATCTGCGCGCATTCGGCGGTCATTGAGGCGCTGCAAGGCTTGGCGTGGCAGCCGGACACGTTGCTGGGCTACGCCAACCACTTGCATGACAACGACCGTTGGCCGATGGGCAACAGCGGGGATGGCATTGCACTGCCACCGGTGTTCGATGCCTCACTCACGCTGCGTCCGTATAGCCGGGTGTTGAGCCTTGAGCAACAGCGCGACAAAGCGATGGCGCTGGGCATGATGCATGATCTGCAACCGCGTGCAGCGCTCAAGCGGCGGGTGCGGCGGTCGATACAAAGGCTCTTGGCTGGCCGAAAGCCATCACCTTACGGTGAGAACGAATTTTTCCGCAAAGCGGTTCGCCGACATGAACTGTTTTGGCACCTTAAATAATAAAAACACCGTTTTCAGGGGCATAGCGTTGTCCCTTTTCTCGACCATTACATTGAGTTCCCTGTGATAAAACCATCACCGCGTATTGCGTTTGTCATCCCTTACTTCGGCCAATGGCCGTTCTGGATGCCTTTTTTCCTGGAAAGCTGCCGGCACAATCCTGACATTGACTGGCTGCTGTTCAGTGACTGTGGGGTGCCTGAAAACCTGCCGCCCAATGTGACTGTTCAAAGCATCAGTTTTGGCGATTATTGCCGCAAGGTGTCTGAGCGCCTGAAGATCAACTTCGCGCCCAAAGCCGCCTACAAACTGTGCGATATCAAGCCCGCGCTGGGTTACATCCATGAAGACAGCCTGCACGGCTATGATTTCTGGGCCTTTGGCGACATCGACCTGGTGTACGGCAACTTGCGCAGCTATTTCACCGCTGAGCGGCTGGCGCGCTACGACTTGTTCTCCACCCATGAACGCCGCGTCGCAGGTCATTTGTGCTTGATGCGCAACACGCCGTGCAAGCGCGAGCTGTTCATGAAAATCGAGGATTGGCAGCAGCGTTTTACCGACGATCAGCACCATGCACTTGATGAAGGAGCCTTCAGCCGGATCTTCTTATGGCGCAAGAACTTTCCCAAGCCGTTGTTTGATCTGGTGGGCAAGTTCAACCCATTGCGTCGTACCAGCGACTTCACCGAGGCGTTCAGTACGCCGGGCGGTTGCATCAAGTGGCATGACGGCACGCAAAACTTCCCGGGCAAATGGTTCTGGAAGAAGGGTCAACTGACCAATGACCGCGACGGCGACTACACCTTTCCGTACTTTCACTTCGTGTGCTGGAAGCGCAATGAATGGGCCGCGTTGCCCATTCCCGATCCCGCCACTGTCCAGCGTCTGGCCGCCGAGCCTGCCTGGGTTATTGATGCCACCGGATTTCACCGGGGAGAGTTATGAAGCGTTCCAAGGTTTTGCAGTTGCAGCCTGATTACAACGTCAAATCCCATGATTTCGCTGACCTGGCCGAGCAAATCGTGCGTGCGCTGCCCAATGAGCGTTATGAAATCACGGCCGCGTTCTTGCGCGGTCGCCCTGGCCCCGGCGAGCCGGTGAGCAAGGCCGATCACTCGGTGTACTTCGAGTTCAGTGACAAGTCGCTCAAAGGCATGCGCATCCGCGCGATGTGGGCGCTGTACAAGTTCTGTCGCAAAGAACAGTTTGACGTGGTGATTTGCAACCGCTTCAAGCCGGTCAACATGATGTTGCAGCTTAATCGCTGGCTGAAAATCCCGTTATGCATTGGCATTTCCCATGGTTTTGGTGAGTACGACCGCCTTTATCGTCGCAGCCAGGCCAAACGCCTGATCGACAAGGCGTGGCGTTTTGTCGGTGTATCGCCAGCGGTCAAACAGTACTTGCTGGACTGCAAGTGCGGGTTTACCGAGCAAAACACCTACGCGATTACCAACGCAATCGACATCGTGCAAGCCGAGGCCCTGCAACTGCCGCGGGCTGAAGCCCGTGCAAAACTGGGCCTGGACCAGAACGCGCGCATGGTCGGTGCACTGGGACGTTTGGTGCCTATCAAGGGCCATCGTTTCTTGCTCCAGGCTTTTGCCGCGCTCAAGGACAAATACCCCAACGCGCAGTTGGCCATTATCGGCGCCGGTCGTGAAGAGTCGCGCTTGCGCGAACAGATCGAACAGTTGGGCCTGAACGGTCGCGCGCATTTGCTGGGTTTTCAGGAGAACGCCTTGCAGTACGTGCGCGCGTTCGACATCTGGACCATGCCTTCGTTGGCCGAAGGTCTGGGGTTGGCATTGCTTGAAGGCATGAGTGGCCATTTGCCGGTGATTGCCACCGATGTGCCCGCCATGTTGCCGTTGATTCAGGGCGCGGGAGGGCTGGCCGTCAAACCCAGCGACGTGGCGACATTGACCGCCGCCCTCGATGAGTACCTCGCACTGCCAGACGAGGCGCTGCACGCCAAGGGCGAACAGGCGTATCGCTACCTGCAAGAACACCACGACATCGAGGTGTTCCGTCAGGCGTATCTGGATTTGATCGACTCAGGCCTGAGTCAAGCACGCAAGGACCGCTCATGACAGACGCTCAACCTTTGGTTTCGGTGATTATTGCTTCTTACAATCACGGCCCGTACATCGAACAGAGCATTCAGAGCGTTCTGGACCAGAGCTACCCCAATATCGAATTGTTGGTGGTTGACGACGGATCGAGCGATGACAGTGTTGAGCGCATTCAACGCTTGCAGGCTGCGCACGGCTTTGATTTTCGCGTCCAGCAAAATCAGGGGCTGACCAACACCCTCAATGGCGCGATTGCGCGGGCTAAAGGCTCGTTGATCGTGCCGTTCGGTTCTGATGACATCATGAAACCGGACCGCATCGCGATTCAGGTTGAGTACATGGACGGCAAGCCCGAGGTCGGCATTTGCGCGGGCAATATCGAACTGATCGACGCCGAGGGCAACCTCTACCCCGAAAAGCGCCAGCGCCGTGATGTGCCGTTCCGTCGCCTGGACTTCGATGACATGTTTCTGGAGCGCAAACCTTACCCGCCCGCGACCACGCTGATGATTCGTCGTGAAGCGCTGGACAAGGTGGGCGGGTTTGACCCGAGCATTCGTCTGGAAGACTTGTACATCGAGCTGAAGATCACCCACGCCGGGTACTTTATCGACGGTTTGAGTGTGGTCATGGCGCAGTACCGCAAGCACGCCACCAACTCGTACAAAAACCACCGGTTCATGATCGACAGCATTTTGCGCATCTACGCGTTGTTCAGTGATCACCCGCTGTATGACGAAGTGCGTTACAAGTTCCTGAACTCGATGTTCCTGAAAACCTCCAACCGGGACCGTGGTCTGGCGCGCGAACTGCTCAAGCAAATTCCGTTCAAACACTGGACCGGTAAAACCTGGCGCGGTCTGGGGCGTCTGTACTTTTCGCCGCTGGAAAAAGACTGAGTATCAGGCGTCGTCTTTCACGGATTGGGTTGTTTTAAGAGGGGTGTGCTGACGTAGCCAGCGCACCGTCTTCTTGCCCGCGAGCATGCCGGGCTGCTCGATAAACAAGAACGTCAGGCTGCTGATCACGATCAGCAAACTGCTGGCGACCGCCGCCAATGCAACAAATACCAGCGGTTGCTGGATGTCCCACTGCATCACCACCGGCAGGCGGTGCATCAACAGCCAAATGAGCAGGCCATGCAGCAGGTAGGTGCTGTAGCTGATTTCGCCCATCCAGCGGATGCTGCGCAGCGTGAGGGCGCCAAACAAGGTGTTGCCCGAGGCCACGATGCAGAAGAACGCGGTCAACAGCAGCAGTGGCGCTGTGGCGAAGCTCTTGCGGAACATGAACAGCACCACGACCAACAGCATCAAGGCGATGCAGGCTGCCAGACGGGTCTGGCCCCACGCCACCCACTGTGGGCGACGCACCCAATAAGCCGCCGCAATGCCGCCGAGAAAGCTCATCAGGATGTGTTTTTTCAGCGAATGCTCCCAGCCGACCACCTGATACAGGGCATAAATGCCCAGCAGGCACAGCACGGCCTGTTTCCAGTTTTTGCGGTACACAAACACCATCCCGAACAGCGGCAATGCCAGGTAAAAGAACACCTCGTAGCTCAGTGTCCAAGTGACATTGGAAATCAGCATGCCGGTTTGCGGGTACTGGTTGATGTCGGGGCGATCGAACACCAGCCAGGCCAGAACCTGTTTGGCGACCACCAGCGGTTCATCCTCGAAGGTCCAGCCTTGCAGGTAAAACACGCAGAGGATCACGACGAGCAATAGCGGCAGGTACAGCGGGTACAGGCGGAAAATGCGCGATACGGCAAAGGCCAGCCAGTCGTGATGGCGGCCATGTTTGATAAGGCGGCCCCAGAACAGGAAGCCGGTAATCATGAAAAACAGCGCAACACTGGCCAGGCCGATTTGTGCGTAGAAATAGTTCTTGGGGACGTCAAACACGCGGGTGTGCAGGTAGATCCAGGTGATGGCGGTGTGGTGGACGAACACCCCGAACGCCAGATAACCGCGCAAACCATCGACGCTGCTAAAGCGCTGTTGCCCTGTGTGTTGCACGCTGCGCTGAAGACGCGGGAAGAAGCGGAGCAACAATGCTGAAGTGGTGATTGCCAGTGCGTATGCGATCACGGCCCATAGCGGGTTGTTGCTCCCCAGGCTCAACTGACAGTGCTCTCAGTGCGGCCCAGCTGTTCTATCTGTTGCCTCAAGCGACCCACGGCAATCGGTGGGGCCTGGACGGCGTAACCGTCGAGTAACGCTTGCAGCTGTTCTTCAAACAGCCAGCGGCGGTCTTCGGGGTAACGCTGCATGTGGCGCAGGTTGCGTTGACGCAAGGCCAGCCTTAGCGAGGACGGATAGAAGTGCAGGTCGGCGATGTCGATCAAGCCAAACTCGCCATCGTCCATCAGCAACACGTTACCCAAGTGCAGCGAGCGGAAGTAAACGCCCTTGTCGTGCAGCAGTGCCAGGAACTTGCCGAAGCGCTCCACCAGTGCCTGGCGCATGGCGCCCGAACCCATCGACTGCATCACCTGGCGCAGCGTTTGCCCCGGCAATGGCTGATACAACACCCCGCTGCTGCCATCGGCAAACAGGTACAGATCGCGAATCCTGGGGGCGGCAATACCCATCGCTTGCAAGCGTTCGCTGTTGACGGCAAAACGCTGGGAGTAGGGGTTGAAGCTGCCGGAGGTATAGCTGCGGCGCTCGCGAAACAGTTTCAGGAAGCTGCCGTTCTCAAGGCGCAGAACTTTGGGCCCCAGGCCGTCTTCTTCGATCACTTTTGCATGGGCTAGCAGCGCAGTGTAGTCAGCGTTGTTCAGGCGCTTAACGGGGCGGTCGAGCAAGGTTTTGAGGCGTTGGCTAATGCTTAACGCGGCGATCAGTGCCAGTGGAATCCACAGCAAGTACCAGTGTTCTTTAGGTCGCGGCAAGATTCCCCCGCCCTCGGTCAACGCGGCGCCGATGCCGTACACCAACCAGGCAGACGCCAGGATGAACAAAGGGTTAACGCGATGGCGCCAACTGCTGTAAAGCCCCCACACCTGCATGAACACCCACGGAATGAAACCGATGATGCCAACGTAATAGAGCACGCCCAGGGCGAAGTTGTGCGGCTCGCTGAGGGTGTAACCCACTTGCGGCACATCAAACGCCAAAGGTGCTTCATACCCGTGCCCGATAAACGGTCGTTGCGCGATCAGCTCCAGCGCCATGCGCCAGATGTCCAGCCGGAACGAGCTGCCGCGAAGAAAGATCATCTCTGAGAACAGCGCGAGCACCACCACGGCGCCTGCTGTGAGCATGCCGATCAAGGCCAGAGAGCGGCGATTCCAGCAAATGAAGCTGAGCCAGACCATGCTCAGGACAACCGCCACCAGCGGCGTTCTCGAGCCTGTAGCCAGCAAGGCGGCAAACATGATGAGAAACGCAGGGGCCGCCGCCATGACGATGGCCTTGCGCTTGCTGGTCATGCCCAGCGTCAGCCAATAGATGCAGAAAAAGCCGAAGGCGTGGGAGCTGAGCAACGGGTTATCGAAGGCGCCGGCGCCAATCATGCGTTGCTCGGGGATGTCGGGCGACCACTCCCCGGCAAACACGTAGAGGTTATACAGCGTGATCAGCATCGCGATCACGGCGGCGCTAAAAAATATCGGTTGCAGGCTTTCACTGCGGTATTTGACCAACAGAGAACAGCCCAGAAACAACATCAAAATGTGCAGCGGCGGTTTGAGCAGGCCCAGTGCGCTGTCGGCGGTGGGGCTCCATATCAGCGTGAACATTGACCAGCCGATAAACGCCAGCAGGCACAGGATCAGGGGTTCCTGAAGCAGCGTTTTCATCTCCCGCGGACGCAGCAGCAGGGCAATCAACGTCGGAATGCTGAATAAACCGTAATACAGTTTGTGATGGATGCTGCGGTCAGGCACAAAATACAAATCAGATAGAAGCAAAAAAAGCCCGATTGGCAGTAGCCACAGGCAAATGAAATCGAACATCCGATGTTTTGAGTAGCTCAAGTAACTGAATTGCATGCTGAAAGGTTCATTCCAGGTTTTGGATGGCCATACTAACGTAATGGCCATTTAATGTCGTTTTAGGCGTCCTGTGAGACCTTGTCCCAACCGGCTGGCAGTACACCAGAGAAGCTGTGATAAAGTCAGCAACCTTTTTTCACAACTGTCGCGTGATATGACCGAATCCAGCCCCAGCTCAAGCGAATCGAGCTTGAAGATCTATCTGCGCCTCCTCAGTTATGTCCGGCCTTATATCGGTCTGTTTCTGCTGAGTATTGTCGGCTTCCTCATTTTTGCGTCCACTCAGCCCATGCTGGGTTACATCCTCAAGTACTTTGTTGACGGCCTGTCCAACCCGGATGCGGTGCTGTTCCCGTCCGTGCCGTACTTGCGCGACCTGCGCCTGCTGCAAGCGGTGCCGCTATTGATCGTGCTGATCGCGGCCTGGCAGGGTTTGGGTTCCTTCCTGGGTAACTACTTCCTGGCCAAGGTGTCTTTGGGACTGGTTCACGACCTGCGGGTTCAGTTGTTCAACAACCTGCTGGTGCTGCCTAACCGCTACTTTGACAAACACAACTCGGGCCATCTGATTTCGCGCATCACCTTCAACGTGACCATGGTCACCGGTGCTGCCACCGATGCGATCAAGGTCGTCATCCGCGAAGGCATGACCGTGGTGTTCCTGTTTGCATCGTTGCTGTGGATGAACTGGCGCCTGACGCTGGTGATGATCGCCATCCTGCCGCTGATCGCGGTCATGGTGAGCACGGCCAGCAAGAAGTTTCGCAAGCAGAGCAAGAAGATTCAGGTAGCGATGGGCGACGTCACCCACGTGGCCTCGGAAACCATTCAGGGTTATCGCGTGGTGCGCAGCTTCGGCGGCGAAACCTACGAGCAAAAACGCTTTCTGAAAGCCAGCCAGAGCAACACCGATAAACAGTTGCGCATGACCCGTACCGGGGCGATCTACACGCCGATGCTGCAACTGGTGATCTACGTGGCCATGGGCATCCTGATGTTCCTGGTGCTGTACATGCGTGGCGACGCTTCGGCGGGCGACATGATCGCCTACATCACCCTGGCGGGCCTGCTGCCCAAGCCGATTCGTCAATTGTCCGAAGTCAGCTCCACGATCCAGAAGGGTGTGGCGGGCGCTGAGAGCATCTTCGAACAGCTGGACGAAAAACCGGAAGTCGACACCGGCACTGTTGAGCGCGACCACGTCAGCGGTCGCCTTGAGGTGCGCAACTTGAACTTCACCTACCCCGACACCGATCGCCAGGTGCTCAAGGATGTGTCGTTCATTGCCGAGCCGGGCCAGATGGTGGCATTGGTGGGGCGTTCGGGCAGCGGCAAGTCAACGCTGGCCAACCTGATTCCGCGTTTTTACCATCACACCTCGGGTGAAATTCTGCTCGATGGCATTGATATCGAGCAGTACCGCCTGCTCAATCTGCGCCGTCATATTGCGCAAGTGACCCAGCACGTCACCCTGTTCAGCGACACCGTGGCCAACAACATTGCCTACGGTGACCTGGCGGGCGCGCCGCGGGCCGATATCGAGAAGGCTGCGCGCGACGCCTACGCCATGGACTTCATCGAGCAACTGCCCCAGGGCCTGGACACTCAGGTCGGTGAAAACGGCGTATTGCTCTCGGGTGGTCAGCGCCAGCGCCTGGCGATTGCCCGCGCCTTGCTGAAAAATGCCCCGCTGCTGATTCTGGATGAAGCGACCTCGGCGCTCGACACCGAGTCCGAGCGTCACATTCAGGCCGCACTGGATCATGTGATGAAAGGCCGCACCACCTTGGTGATTGCACACCGCCTTTCGACCATCGAAAAAGCCGACATGATCCTGGTCATGGACCAGGGCCAGATCGTTGAGCGCGGGACTCATGCCCAGCTGTTGGCGCAAAACGGTTACTACGCTCGCCTGCATTCTTTGGGGCTTGATGCACCGTTGGCGTCGGGCGACATCGCCTGATCCCTTGCAGGGGATGGGTTCGCCCATCTCCTGCACGGGCCTGTGTGTCAGTGAGCGCAGGTTTTGTAAGCCACGTCTGATTCTCATTCCTCGCGATTAATACCGTGAACTGACCAGCGTTCACCCTGTGTTAATATCGCGCCCCTGTTCATTTTGTATGTGGGTTCTCCATGAAGTTGTCCATGCCGCGATTCGATCAAGCCCCTGTCTTGGTGGTAGGCGATGTCATGCTCGACCGTTATTGGCATGGCGGAACCTCACGGATTTCCCCTGAAGCGCCAGTGCCGGTGGTCAAAGTCGAGCAGATCGAAGACCGTCCGGGCGGTGCTGCCAACGTTGCGCTCAACATTGCTGCACTGGGTGCTCCTGCCTCGTTGGTGGGCGTGACCGGTGACGACGAAGCCGCCGACAGCCTGGCCAACAGCCTGCAAGGCGCGGGTGTTCGTGCACTGTTCCAGCGCATTGCGCACCAGCCGACCATCGTCAAGCTGCGGGTCATGAGCCGTCATCAGCAACTGCTGCGTATTGATTTTGAAGAACCCTTTGCCACGGATGCATTGGCACTGGGCGCCGAAGTCGACAACTTGCTTGAAGGCATCAAGGTGCTGGTGTTGTCGGACTACGGCAAAGGTGCGTTGAAAAACCACCAGGTGCTGATCCAGGCCGCACGCGCCAAAGGCATCCCGGTGCTGGCCGACCCCAAGGGCAAGGACTTCTCGGTGTACCGGGGAGCCAGCCTGATTACGCCAAACCTGAGCGAGTTCGAAACCATCGTCGGCGGTTGCGCCGATGAAGCCGAGCTGGTGTCCAAGGGCGCCAAATTGATGGCTGACCTCGATTTGGGGGCATTGCTGGTGACGCGTGGCGAGCACGGCATGACCTTGTTGCGCCCAAACTTTGCGGCCATGCACTTGCCTGCGCGTGCGCGTGAAGTGTTTGACGTGACCGGCGCGGGTGACACCGTGATCTCTACGCTGGCCGCGGCCATCGCTGCGGGTGAAGAGCTGCCCCACGCCGTAGCGCTGGCCAATCTGGCTGCGGGTATTGTGGTGGGCAAGCTGGGCACGGCGGCCATCAGCGCCCCGGAACTGCGTCGTGCCATACAGCGCGAAGAAGGCTCGGAGCGCGGTGTCTTGAGCCTTGATCAGCTACTGCTGGCCATCGACGATGCACGCGCTCACAACGAAAAAATCGTCTTCACCAACGGCTGTTTCGACATTCTGCACGCGGGGCATGTGACCTATCTGGAGCAGGCGCGTGCCCAGGGTGATCGCTTGATCGTTGCGGTTAACGATGACGCTTCTGTGAGTCGCTTGAAAGGCCCGGGTCGCCCGATCAACAGTGTCGACCGGCGCATGGCGGTATTGGCCGGACTGGGCGCGGTGGACTGGGTCATCAGCTTCCCCGAAGGCACACCGGAAAACCTGCTGGCTCAGGTCAGGCCCGACGTGCTGGTCAAAGGCGGTGACTATGGTATCGACCAAGTGGTGGGTGCTGACATCGTGGCGTCTTATGGTGGGACAGTGAAAGTGCTGGGTCTGGTTGAGAACAGCTCGACCACGGCCATCGTCGAGAAGATTCGCGGTCAGTGATGAGCGCCTTGCCCTAACCCTCCCTCCGGGAGAGGGTTAGGGGCTTTTGGTTTTCACCACCTTCTTGAATATCTGCCGTGCCTTTCCCGTCAAGCGCTTAAGCCGCGACTCTTTACCCGCTTCGCTCAAGCCCTGCTGTTTGAGCCAGTCCTTCCAGCGAATCCGCTCATCGCGCACCACCCAGCCGTCCTGCGGCGCAAAGCTCTCCGCCAAATACAGCCCGCGTGTACTGGCAGCCTGTAAACGGTCTTTGCTCAGGGTGTACAACTCGGCACACGGCTGGCCGTCTGTCAGGGGGATGAGGTACAAGTCAGGCCGCTTTCGATCCAGTCGGGCCACCAACTGATCACCCTCCAAACGCTCATCGACATGAAACAAACTCAACGATTTGGCTTCTTTGGGCACTTCAAGGCGCAGGTCATAGATCAGTTGCAGGGACGCAGTGGGTAAATGCACATACGCTCTGGGGCGTTCGAGCAAAGGCTGGCTGCCACACCGTACGGGCCGCGCCGCGCCTGAGTTGGGCGTCAGGCGAAAAGGCAGCGCTTCGCGGTAATGCAGTGCGCTGATGTAGGGCGCTGGAAGCCATGTCTCATTAAAACGACCCCCCAGCCAGCCTTCCGGGGTTTCGAGCAGGCACTCTTCAGCCACCTCCTGAATGGCCGTATGCAACGGCAGATTCACCTCGTGGGCCGGCACGTAGCCTGAGATCAGTTTGAGTACGACGTCGCCACGGTCCTGACGCCGTTGGCGCACCAGCACCCAATAATCACGGCCTTGCCAGTGCAGCGTCAGGCGTACGGACACGCCCAGGTTCGCCAGCTCCAGGCCAAAACGCTCGGTGTCGGTCACATTGACCTGTCGGCGCTTTTGCAGGGTTTGGGCAAAGTTGAGCGGCATGCCGACGCTTTGATAGCTCAGGCCTTCAGGCGTGGCTTCGACGAACAGCGGCAAGGTTTTGAAGTCGCTGGGGTTCTTGCGGATGAGTGAACGCGGCATGTCGGCTCCTTCTTGCGTCGGGGTCGGCCGCGTCGGCGGCATCAGGATTTGCGCAGCACCTGCGCAACAGTTGCCACGTTATGGGCCAAGTGCAAAGGATTAATGGTGCCGACAATAGCACTGGCAACCCCGTGATGGCCAAACACCAGTTCGAAGCTGGCGCGCACCGGGTCCACCCCCGGACTTAAGCAGACGTGGCCACTGGCCAAGGCTTTTTTGACCAAAATCGCTTTGCCGTGAGCGGCGGCGTAGTCGATCACCGTTTTTTCGGCCTGCTCGTTGAGGTTGTAGGTGACCATCGCACAGTCGCCGGTTTCCAGGGCTTTAAGGCCGCCTTCTACGGTTTTGCCCGACAAGCCAAAACCACGAATCTTACCTTCACGCTTTAACTCGGCCAACGTTTGGTAAACCTCACACTCATTGAGAATCGCCAGGTCATTGCCGTCGGAATGCACCAGTACCAGATCAATGAAATCCGTTTCCAAACGTTGCAGGCTACGTTCGACCGAGCGCCGTGTGTGGAGCGCGCTGAAGTCGTGGCTTGATTCACCGTTGACGAACTCTTCGCCAACTTTGCTGACGATCACCCAGTCCTGACGTTGGCCGCGCAGCAGCGGGCCAAGGCGTTCTTCACTGCGCCCGTAGGCGGGCGCGGTGTCGATCAGGTTGATGCCCATATCACGCGCCAGCTTGAGCAGCCTGCGCGCGTCGTCGTCATCCGGGATCTGAAAGCCGCTGGGGTACTTCACCCCTTGATCACGGCCCAGCTTGACGGTGCCCAACCCCAGTGGGGAGACGAACAGACCGGTGCTGCCCAGTGGGCGATGCAGGTCGTGCAAAGTCGCCTGGCTCATGGCAGCAATTGCTCCCACGCGGTTTTACACAGTGCAGGGCGCGGCAAATCAGCAGGCAGGGCAGGGGTCTGGCCCGGTTTGATGCCGTCATGTTCCAGTGCTTGCAGCACGCGATCCGAAAAGTCAGGTGCCAGCGCCAGCTTGGTGGGCCAACCCACCAGCAGGCGGCCCTGGTCGGCGAGGAATGCATTGTCCGGGCGCACCAGCCCTGACTGGGCTGGCTCAGCGCGATTGACCCGTAACGTCGCCCATTGCGCCTGGCTCAGGTCGACCCACGGCAGCAAATGGCCCAACTCTTTTTGCGCCACGGCGATCTGCTCGTCAGGTTCACGGGCCACGCCATCGGCTTCGGCAATGTCACCGCCCAAGTACCACACCCACTCGCCATTGGCTGCCGGGTGCGTGGTCACGGTGATGCGCGGCTTGGGGCCGCCCCCCAGGCAGTGGGCGTACAAGGGTTTCAGGGTCGGCCCTTTGACCAGCACCATGTGCAGGGGTCGCAACTGTTGAGCGGGCACGCTGATACCGGCGCTCGCCAGCAACTCGGCATTCCCGGCGCCAGCGCTGAACACAATGCGCTGCGCATGAATCTCGCGGCCGTCGACCCGCAGGCCCACCAGTTCGTTGTGCTCAAACAGCGGTTCGATGACGTGCCCGGCTAACAGGCCATCGCCCGCCAACGTTGCCAGGCGTTCGATCAGGCTCGGCACGTCGACCACCAGTTCGGCCAGTCGATACACCTTGCCCTTGAAGCGCGGGTCTTGCAGCGCAGGCGGTAATTGATCGCCCTTGACCTGATCCACGCGGCCGCGCACGGCTTTGCTGGCAAAAAAACTGGTGAGGTTGCCAGCCAACGTGCCCGGTGACCACAGATAGTGGGCTTGGGAAAGAATGCGTACGCCGCTCAAGTCCAGCTCGCCGTCACCGGCCAGGGCTTCGCGCCAGCGACGCGGCATGTCGGCAATGGCTTCGGATGCGCCGGTCAGCGCGCCGTGCAACGCATATTTGGCGCCGCCGTGAATGATCCCTTGAGATTTCACACTTTGGCCGCCGCCCAGGCTTTCGCGCTCGACCACCACGGTCGAAAACCCTTGGGCACGCAGGCGTGCATTGAGCCAGAGGCCGGCAATACCCGCGCCGACAATCAGCACGTCGGTGGAAATAACAGATGGCATGGGCGACCTCAGCGTTCAAAGACAAGGCCGGGAGTATACAGCCTGATCCTCAACCTGGCCTTTTCCCTGTCGCCGCTTGATCTGTGCTGCGCGAGGCTGCGCTCCTCAGGCGGTTGCTACAGGAGGTGGCGTGTTTCAGTGGCCAGCGGTTTTGGAGAACAACTGAATGACCACCACGCCCAGCACGATCAAACCCATGCCCAAGATGGCGGGTACATCGAGTTTCTGGCCGTAGATGAATAAGGCGGCGATGCTCACCATCACAATCCCCATACCGGCCCACACTGCGTAGGCAACGCCTACGGGAATGGTGCGCACCACCAGCGTCAGCATCCAGAAGGCGGTGGCGTAACCGGCAATCACGAGGACAAGTGGCAGGGGGGTGCTCAAACCCTTGATCGCTTTCATCGATACGGTGGCAATCACTTCGGCACAAATGGCGATAGCCAAGTAGTAGTAAGCGTTCATGATGAGGTCCTGAATATGAGGCGAGGCAATTTAACAGCAAGGCATTCTAGAGGTTGTAAAAGTGTGTAGCCGTTTTTTATTTCGCCGGGCGATGGTCGTGTTCGGTGCCATCATTGTGCGTGTCGTTTTCAAGTAAACTCCGCGCCCATGAATAGAACTCTGTACACCTTGTTGTTTCATCTGGGGCTACCACTGGTGGCGATTCGGTTGTGGCTGCGAGCGCGCAAGGCGCCTGCGTACGCCAGGCGAATAGGCGAACGCTTTGCCTTGAACCTGCCCCCGATGCAGCCGGGCGGGATTTGGGTACACGCGGTGTCCGTGGGTGAAAGCATTGCCGCTGCGCCGATGATTCGGGCGCTGCTCACGCGTTATCCACAGTTGCCCATTACGGTGACGTGCATGACGCCGACAGGTTCAGAGCGTATTCAAGCCCTGTTTGCCGATGAACCGCGCATTCAACATTGCTACCTGCCTTACGATTTACCGTGGGCGGCCGCGCGTTTTCTGGACCGGATCAAGCCCAAGCTCGGCGTCATCATGGAAACCGAGCTGTGGCCCAACCTCATCCATCAATGTGCCAAGCGCGGGATCCCGGTGGCGCTGGCCAATGCGCGCCTGTCGGCCCGTTCGGCCAAAGGTTATGCGCGTTTTGCCCGCCTGACACGGCCGATGCTGGAAGCGATGAGCCTGATCGCCGTGCAGACTCAAACCGAAGCCGAGCGTTTTCGCCAGTTAGGCGCACGACCTGAGTGCGTAGAGGTCACGGGTTCGATCAAGTTCGACCTGAGCATTGATCCTCAACTGTGGGTCAAGGCCCGCGAGCTGCGCGAGCAATGGCAGGCGCAAGAGCGCCCGGTATGGATCGCGGCCAGCACCCATGAAGGGGAAGACGAAATCGTTCTGGCGGCGCATCGGCAATTGCTCGCCCATTATCCGAATGCCTTGCTGATGCTGGTGCCGCGTCACCCTGAGCGCTTCAACAGCGTATTTGAGTTGTGCCAGCGTGAAGGCTTTGTGACGGTGCGTCGTTCGCAACACACGCCCGTCAGCGCTCAAACTCAGGTACTGCTGGGTGACACCATGGGCGAGCTGCTGTTTTTGTATGCGTTGGCAGACAGCGCCTTCGTGGGCGGCAGCCTGGTGCCCAACGGCGGGCACAATGTGTTGGAGCCTGCGGCGTTGGGCAAGCCGGTATTGAGCGGGCCTCACTTGTTCAACTTCCTGGAAATCGCCGCCCTGTTGCGTGAGGCTGGCGCCTTGGAAGAAGTCGACGATGCGCCCGGTTTAGCCGTGGCAGTGCAGCGTTTGTTTGAGTTGCCACAAGACGCGCAACGCATGGCTGAGGCTGGCTTGAAGGTGATGCAGGCCAATCAGGGAGCCTTGCAGCGTTTACTGGACGGATTGGCCCGACTGCTTCATTGATCTGTTCCAAAGGCCAGGCTGCCTCGATGATTCATGGCTCGCCTGGCCTTTTGGGGCCGTTGAAGACTTGACCTGTTCAGGGCGCCAAAGGCAGAAACCAGCGCTCTGCCAGCAGCTTGCCGATCTGGCCTCGATGCACGTTAACAATGGCATGCCCGCTTTGTGCGTTAGCCAGTTGTGAGTAGTAGCTCTGCTTGCGTTGTGCTTTGGTTTTCAAGTGGGCCACGGTGTAGCTCTGCTTGGGGTCTGTGGTCTCGGCGTAATGAAAGTGCGCATACCACAGCGCAAAGCCTTTCTTGTCGTTGACCGTGTATTCCTGAATGAAGTCACGGCGCTCGCCCTGTAACGCCAGGCGCTCGCCCAGCCTGGCGATCTGTACATGGCCTTGATCCAGCAGGTATTGCAGGTTGCCGTGGGTGGGCGCTAATTGCAGGCTTAATTCGATACGCAGCGTCTTGCCTTCATGGGTGAAGGTTTTAGCGGCCAGTCGCATATCGTCGATGAGGGTCTGATCGCCTGGCAGTTGTGCCGAATGGGGCTGGGCCTGGTAGGCGTGGTGCAGCTCGGTGGCCAAGGTGTCGAGTCTGGAGGCTTCAAGGTTGAACAGCTCTTCGATCTCTACGGGGTGTTTGCACTGGGCCTTGTATTGCCTGGCCTTGTATAGCTGCATTTCGAACATGGCGTAGAGCTTGCGCGCGTCGCCTTTGATGACGTTCAGAGCGCGTGTCGCCGCAGTCGGTTTGGCGCGTACGGTTTCGATCTCGACCCATTCTTCGCCCTGTTGTGAATACGTGGACAGCAACTGGTTGTCGTAGGCAGAGCGAATTTCTATGACCTCTATCGGCCATTCGGCTCCGGCAGGCTTGAGGTCACCAATCAACGGGCCCTTTTCGCGGGTATTGATCACTTTTTTCTGCGGCTTTCCGGATGCCGAAGGGGTGCGTTTGCGTGAGCTTTTGCGCGGTGCGGACGTGGGTTTGATCTCGCCCGCCAACTGCGCAACGACATCCTGATACAGCTCGTTCAGTAACTGTCGCAATTGTTCGAAGTACGCCGGCTCAAGTTCCTCGGCGTGTACCAGGCTGATGCCCTGCAACGCGTCCAGTGCCTGGCCGTACTGGCTGACCAGACTGTCCAGCACCTCAAGGCGTTTACTGGGAGGGAACTCAAAGCTGTTCAGCTCGCCGTGGGTGCGTAAATGCACCTGAAGCGGGTCGATCGCCTCATCCAGACCTCTCTCGACCAGGCGTGTGGCCATCACTTTTGTGCTGGCCAGTTTCAGGCAGCTCATTTGGAAGCTTCTGAGGGTCAGGGGTGTGTGTTCATTCGGGGAAAGTCCTGATGCCAAACCGTTAGCAACTTCGGCACCTGCTTCGCTGAGGGTGGACAGTTGCTCCAGTGCACTGTTCCTGCGCTCCAGGTGCTGGATACTGCGCGTGTTGAACTCCACCTGCTCCCTCATGTACTGCATAAAGCCTTCAGGGTCCGCTTCACTGGCCGGCTCTAACTCGGGGCTGGGTGTGGTGAATGTCGGCCATTTTTTGACTAAAAAGCGTTGCTCATAAAGGCCATTGGCCAGGGCCTTATTTTTGTTATCGAAAATCTTTTCTAGCAGAGAGAGCACAATCCTTGCACTCAGGGGGATGCCCAGCTCGGTGCGTTCTTTTTGGCTGTCCAGCAGTTGCTGATAAATGTCGAACTGGTTTTTCAATGCGCCGTTGAACCGATCATTCAGGGTCGCAAGTTTTTCAAGTGCAAAATGCTGATCCGCTCTGGCCGCTTGCAGGGCGGATTGAATGATTTCGACCGTTCGATGCAGAGGTTCTTCTTGCTGGAACGTCGCTTGGAGTTCGGTCTCCAGTTGCGCCATGCGGGCGGCTTTTTTCTGTTGGAAAGCGGCAATTCGCTTGGGTCCCATGCCGCCTTGCAAGCGCAAACGCAGGTCAAGCGACCACTGACCTTCATCGTTGACCTTCACGTTAGGGCCAGGGTGAGCCGAGTCCGACGGCGACAAGATGGTGGCCGTCCCGTCTGTATTTAGCGCAATGGCGTACAGCTGCTGATCGAGCAACACATGCCATTTGTTTTGAAACAGATAGAGCCCTTTGTGTGGGCCGCTTGATTGCGGTACAGGCAGCGGATCGGGTGCTGGGACGCTGTACAGCTGCAAACGCTCGCGTTGGCTGGGCGTGAGGCGATTGCGGGCGCTGGCAAAACTGAAGTCCAGGGCTGTACTTTCTGTATTGGGGAAGTCGCCCGGCAGGGCAACAATGCCCTCCAGTACTTTTGGGAAGGGCGGTTCAGGCCACAGTTCGGCGATGGGTGAGGGCGCGAACGGGCGCAGGGTTTTTTTGCTGAGGGCAACGATCCCCCGAGCGCGTTGCGGTGCGGCCACCGGATTGAGGTGAAACAGCAGCATCCCCACATTGAGTAACACATCGGCCGCGGCCAGTTCCCGTTCGGTGGCGTCGTCGCTGGCGAGTGCCGGTATGTCCTGGCGGGCGGCACTCGCTACGCTCAGAAACCACCCTGCCAGCATGAGCGGGCGAGGCAAACCGGGGAGTAGCAGCAAGCTATTGAAAATCAGGTTGCCACCTTCAAACAGCGCCTGCCAACGGCTTTCACGGTTGGACACCGATTCGGCGCTCGCCTGATCGACCAATGCCCTGGCGTTGCAGCCATACAGGTAGAGCGTCAACTGGTCATTATTCATAAATTGCAGCAGCTCGTTACTGATGCCGTTGGTTGCAAGACGGGCTGGCGCAGGGACTTCGAGTGGATCAAATTCACTGCCCAATCCAAATCGCACGTAGTGCGGTTGGGTGAATCCGCCGTTGTCATAGATGGGCCGGGCAATGTCGTTTAGCCAAGTCAGCACGCTGTCTTGCAGATCCCCAGGCTGGGCGATGGCGTCCAGCAGGGCGGAACGTGTGGGGAACTCAAGCAGCGACTGGGTATAAAACGGCCGATACAACAGGTGCGGTCCCTTCTCCACGTCACTGGGTTCAATGATGTACATGTTGTTGACGATATCGGGCAGCGCCTCGGGTTTGCGTACCAGTGCCAGACGTCGAATGACGATCGGCAGCCCTTCAAGTTGACGTTCCGTGGTGCCGGGTTCCATCAGTGCCGCGACATAACGGGCACCGAGCGGTGTAATGGCGTGTTCTTTTTTGAGGCTATGTTCCAGTGCTTGCAGCGGTAATTGCACGCGTAACTGTTCGGCAAAAAGCTGTTCACGCACCTTGGCCTCGGGGGTGTCGCTCAATAACAGGTTTTCCAGCTGTTGGGGGTAGGCCTGGCCGATGTTGACCTGCTCAATCAAGCCCTCGCGGTGTGTGATGTAAGCGGGTGTAAGCCACTCGGGCAACGAAACCCCAAGGCGATGGCGCAGCGTCAAGACCCCCTTGGGACGGCCAATCAGATTTTTCAGTGACAGCTCGGTCAGGGTCATGGTGATGCGTTCTACGATGCCGACGGTATCTGGCAGGCCGGTTGCAATGAGGAACGTCAACTCAATGTCGTTGGGGTCGAGCATGCTTTCGGGCGCGCGGGCAGAGGGGCTCGGCTCGAATGTGATCTGGTCACGCACCATTTGTTGATGCAACACCTGCGCTGCATAGGTACGGATATCGGCAATGTTGTTGAGGTAAGTTTGCCCCCTGCTGTTTTTTTTGGCGCGAGCCCACGCCACGCTGTATTGACGATAGAGGGCCTGAGTCGCAGGGCTGGCTTGCACCAGCCAGTCGGGAAGCTGCTGTTTTAGCGTATTGAGGGTGTAGAGGTCGGCAGTTGGCGCATTGGCAAAGAACAGCGAGGTGTCAGTGATGTCGTCAAAAACGGCTTGCAACCCCTGCCAGCCCACAGTCGTGGGCAGTGTGAGTGCTCCCAGTTTTTCTGATTGACGGTTCTGGATGGCAGCGGCCTGAACGTCGAATACATTGCCATCCAGTTCGAACCGCGTGATATGGATTTCATCGGCGGTATAAAGCCGGTTAATTCGGCGGCTCCATGCCTTGCCCAGCTCGTCCAGCGACGGGTAAGCACTGATGTTGCCGTCAACTCTGAATATCAGCGCCTGATTGGCGCTCTCCAATACAACGCTGGGGCTTAGCGCTGAGCGTCGGGTGCTGTTGTTGATCAAGCTGGTCTTCAGCCAGTAGGCCCGTGTAGCCCGCTCCCCGTATTGGCGTGTGCGGTCTTCGGAGACTGGGAACAGGATCACTTGGTTGATGGCATCCCGTGCGTTGTTGGACAAGTTTGTTTGCTTCAGCACGCTGATGCTCAGTGTGTCCTTGAGGGTGTCACTGAGCCACTGCCAGCGGCTGATGCCTGTTGCGTGCGAGGGCGCCGCCCAGAAGTCGTTCAATGCGTTTTGCAAACCAATAGGCAGGCGCCAGGTCAGTTCCTTGACGGCCTTTTCGATGTCTTGCATGTCCAGCTCGCCTTGATCGGGCTTGAGCCTGTTCGGCGCGTCATCGCTGAGGTAATAGGGCTGCGCATTGACAGGGCTCAAATCCAGCGCAGTGCCACTGCCCAGGTAGTCCATGACCCGTTGCATGAACGGTTGCAACTCCCAGCCCCCGTTTGGCATGGGCACGGCCAGTTGGGTGCGGGTGAGGTCGATTTTCAGTGTCGGGCAGGTTTGAGCAATGGCCTGCGCAAGCATCTGGCGGGTAATCGATTCAAGCGAGGGGGCAGCAGCGAATTGTGCCTTCACTGCGGTGGCGGTGGGCGCGACGGGTATCGCAATAGAAGGTGATGGCATGGGCGTACCTGTATTGAATTCATGGAGGTCACACGACCGGTGTCGTATTTACCTCTGGAACTCTCAAGGACGGGTGGTATTGGTATATACCACCCCCTGATGTCGCGGATTTCAGCCTCGTGTGATGCCTCAACGACGACAGGTTTAGCGCCCGTGATACTCGACCATCAATTACCGGGGGAGCGCATGTTGGCTTCTGCGGCCTGTGCCAGGTCAGGCGGCAGAAAGTCTTTGTCAGGGTTGTAGTCAGCTTTCAAATAGCGCGACAACGCGTCCAGATCGCCGGGGTTCAGCGTGCCAGCCACTTGCTTGAGGCGCAGGTTGTCGAGGATGTAGTCGTAGCGGGTGTTGTTGTAATCGCGCACCGAGTTGTACAGCTGGCGCTGGGCGTCCAGCACGTCAACGATGTTGCGCGTGCCCACCTGATAGCCGATTTCTGTGGCTTCCAGCGCGCTCTGGTTGGAGATGATCGACTGCTTGCGCGCTTGTACCTGCTCAACGTCGGTGTTCACTGCGCGGTGCAGATTGCGGGTGTTTTCGACCACCTGGCGGCGCAGGCCTTCGCGCTGTTGCTCGGTTTGATCGAGCCGCGAGTACGACTCACGTACCTGCGAGCTGGTCAGCCCGCCGCTGTAGATCGGAATGTTCAACTGAATGCCAATGCTGCGTTGCGAGACGTCCCCGCTGTAGCGCTGCTGCAAGGCATTGGGGTTGCTCAGGCCAAAACCGTCGTTGTCGCCGGTTTTGTACTGCGCCACGGCATCGAGGGTCGGCGCGTGGCCGGCCTTGCGTTGCTTGAGGGTTTCTTGCGCGGCATCCACGGCGAAATTGCTGGCCAGCAAATTCAAGTTTTGCTGGGCTGCGGTTTCAACCCAGATTTTCGCGTTGTTGGGTGAAGGCGGCAGGATCGGCAGCGTGTGGCGCATGCCTTCAATCGAGTTGTACTGGCGGTTGGTCAGGGTGATCAGCGCCTCAAAGGCGTCATCGACTTGGCGTTGGGCCACAATCCGGTTGGCACGCGAGGTGTCGTAGCTGGCCTGGGATTGCAGCACATCGGTCTTGTCTGACAGACCCACGTCAAAGCGCTCACGGGACTGGTCGAGCTGGCGCTTGAACGCGGCTTCTTCAGCCTTGGTTGCGGCCAGCGTGTCTTGGGCGCGCAGTACCGAGAAGTAGGACTCGGCGGTTTGCAAAATCAGGTTTTGCTCGGTGGCCGACAGTTGCAGCGCTGCCTGTTCGTTGACCGACTCGGCGGCTTTGAGCTGGAACCAGCGGTCAATGCGGAAGATCGGTTGGGCCAGGGTCGCCTGATACACCACGGCACTGCGGGTGGTGGTCAGCGAAGGCTGGTCGATGGAGGTGCGCACACTGCTCGACTCGGCACCGCCCGACAGATTAGGCAGCAAACCGGCGCGGGCCTGCGGCACGACTTCTTTTTGTGCTGCGTAGTTGGCGCGTGCCGCCGCCAGGTCGGCGTTGTTATCAACGGCTTCGTGATACACGCTGACCAGGCCATTTTGGCTGGCCAACGGGGCCGTTGTCTCCAGCGCCATTGCGCTGGTTGCCCAAGACACGGCGACAGCCAGTGAGAGTTTGCGCAGCATGAGCGATCCCTAGTTCAAGAATGCGGAAAATGAACCCCCGAGTCCGACTCGTGGTTTCAAGACGTAGCGAGTGTAGTAGCCGTGACACCTTGCAACAATGCTCTTAGTACGTCTTTACGTAACGTTAAAAAATCAGGGGTTGGCGTTCAGGGTCACTCTTGTCTAGACTGGCCGGGTTCTTGTCGGGGTGCCTTGCTATGAGGCTGAGATCGAATAATTTCGGATCCCGTTGAACCTGATCAGGTTAACGCCTGCGTAGGGAACAAGATTTCTCGTCACCCGGCGAGTCCTCTTGAGTGCCGTCCGGGATCGATTGTTCAAAAAATGAGCAATCATTCGAGGTCGTCACTCAGCACCCAGTCCTTGGGTGCACCCGTACATTTTTCAGGTTCTCCCTCCGACAATCCGCCTGGATGCAGTCTGGAGAGCCGTGATGAGTACAAAACCAAAAAACGCGATCAATCTCAGTGACTCGGCAAAAGTCGATGAGCAGTCGGTCAAGCCGTTTACCCGCTCGCAAAAAGTCTACGTACAGGGCTCGCGCCCCGACATTCTAGTGCCGATGCGTGAAGTCAGCCTGGATGTGACACCCACTGATTTTGGCGGCGAAATCAACGCCCCGGTATTGATCTACGACACCTCTGGCCCGTATACCGACCCGTCTGTGCAGATTGACGTGCGCAAAGGGTTGGGCGACGTGCGTTCGGCATGGATCAATGACCGGGCGGACACCGAACGCCTGCCGGGCCTGAGCTCGAACTTCGGGCAAATGCGCCTCGACGACGTTGAACTGACCAAGCTGCGTTTTGCCCACGTCAAAAATCCGCGTCGGGCCAAGGCCGGTGTCAATGTCAGCCAAATGCACTATGCGCGTCAGGGCATCATTACCGCAGAGATGGAATACGTCGCCATCCGCGAAAACATGAAGCTGCAAGAGGCGCGGGCGGCGGGCTTGCTCGACCAGCAACACGCCGGTCACAGCTTCGGCGCCAACATCCCCAAGGAAATTACCCCCGAATTTGTCCGCGATGAGATCGCCCGCGGTCGCGCCATCATCCCCGCCAACATCAACCACGTTGAGCTGGAGCCGATGATCATCGGTCGCAATTTTTTGGTGAAGATCAACGGCAACATCGGCAACAGCGCGCTGGGTTCGTCCATTGAAGAAGAAGTGGCCAAGCTGACGTGGGGCATTCGCTGGGGCTCGGACACGGTCATGGACTTGTCCACCGGCAAGCACATTCACGAAACCCGCGAGTGGATCATCCGCAACTCACCCGTGCCGATCGGCACCGTGCCGATTTATCAGGCGCTGGAGAAGGTCAACGGTGTGGCCGAAGACCTGACCTGGGAGCTGTTTCGCGACACCTTGATCGAACAGGCCGAGCAGGGCGTCGACTACTTCACCATCCACGCCGGTGTGTTGCTGCGTTACGTGCCGCTGACCGCCAAGCGGGTGACCGGCATCGTGTCCCGGGGTGGCTCGATCATGGCCAAGTGGTGCCTGGCGCACCACAAAGAGAACTTCCTCTACACCCACTTCGAAGACATCTGCGAAATCATGAAAGCCTACGACGTCAGCTTCTCGCTGGGCGACGGCTTGCGTCCGGGTTCGATTGCCGACGCCAACGATGCTGCGCAGTTCGGTGAGCTGGAAACCCTGGGCGAGTTGACCAAGATCGCCTGGAAGCACGACGTGCAGTGCATGATCGAAGGCCCGGGCCATGTGCCGATGCAGTTGATCAAAGAGAACATGGACAAGCAGCTGGAGTGCTGCGACGAAGCGCCGTTCTACACCCTTGGCCCGCTGACCACGGACATTGCGCCGGGTTACGACCACATCACCTCGGGCATTGGTGCGGCGATGATCGGCTGGTTTGGTTGCGCCATGCTTTGTTATGTCACGCCTAAAGAACACTTGGGCTTGCCGAATAAGGATGACGTGAAGACCGGGATCATCACCTATAAGATCGCGGCCCATGCTGCGGACTTGGCCAAAGGCCATCCGGGTGCGCAAATCCGCGACAACGCGTTGAGCAAGGCGCGGTTTGAGTTCCGTTGGGAAGACCAGTTCAACCTTGGCCTGGACCCGGACACTGCGCGCGCTTACCACGACGAAACCCTGCCTAAGGACTCGGCCAAAGTCGCGCATTTCTGCTCCATGTGCGGGCCGAAATTCTGCTCGATGAAAATCACCCAGGAAGTGCGCATCTACGCCGCCAACCAACGTATCGACGCCATTGACGTCGATGTTGCCAAAGGCCTTGCCGAACAGGCCGAGCGCTTCAAGCAGGAAGGCAGCCAACTGTACAAAAAAGTCTGATGTAAACCGCGCCAGCCCATCTGGCGCACCTCTCCCGTAGCCGCTGGACGCAGCCTGCGCCAGCGGCTACACCGGGCTTTATCCTTCTTTTTGAGATTCATCCCTTGAACACACCCGGCCTGTATTCCCCTGACGTGGCGGTGCCTTTGGACAAGCGCGTCTTCGGCACCCGCGACCTGTTTTCACTGTGGTTTTCGCTCGGTATTGGCCTGATGGTGTTGCAGATCGGTGCGCTGCTGGCACCGGGCTTGGGTTTGTCAGGCGCGTTGCTGGCGATTGTGCTCGGCACGCTGGTGGGCGTGGCGCTGTTGGCATCGGTCGGGGTGATTGGCAGCGACACCGGCCTGTCGTCCATGGCGGCGCTCAAGCTCAGCCTCGGCAGCCGTGGTGCGATGCTTGCGGCTCTGCTCAACGTGTTGCAACTGATTGGCTGGGGCTCATTTGAAATCATCGTAATGCGCGACGCGGCCAGTTTGCTCGGCGCCCGCGCGTTCAGCGAAGGCAGCTTATTGAGTAACCCGCTGTTGTGGACGCTGTTGTTCGGTGCGTTGGCGACGTTGCTGGCGGTGAGCGGGCCGCTGACGTTTGTGCGCAAAGTGCTGCGCAAGTGGGGGATTTGGTTGCTGTTGGCAGCCTGTGTGTGGCTGACCTGGAACCTGTTCGCCAAAGCCGACCTGCCTGCGTTATGGGCGCAGAAGGGCGATGGTTCGCTGCCCTTTGCCGTCGGTTTTGACATCGCCATTGCGATGCCGCTGTCCTGGCTGCCTTTGATTGCCGATTACTCGCGCTTTGGTTCACGCGCAAAAAAAGTGTTTGCTGGCACTGCATTGGGGTTCTTCATTGGCAACGTCTGGTTAATGAGCCTGGGCGTGGCCTACACCCTGGCGTTTGCTCCGAGCGGTGAAGTCAATGCACTCCTGTTGGCGCTGGCCGGGGCAGGGCTGGGCATTCCGTTGCTGCTGATTTTGCTTGATGAGTCTGAAAACGCGTTCGCTGATATCCACTCGGCAGCGGTTTCGGGCGGGATTTTGCTCAAATTGAAGGTCGAACATTTAGCGTTGACCATCGGGGTGATCTGCACCTTGATCGCCTGCTTTGCGCCGCTGGCGCAGTACCAGAACTTTTTGTTGCTGATCGGCTCGGTGTTTGCACCGTTGTTTGGCGTGGTGTTGGTGGATCACTTCATTTTGCGCAAGCGCAGTGCGCTGGTGCCCCCGGCCTTGTTTCGCCGGGCGGCGTTATTGGCGTGGTTGGGGGGTGTGAGCCTGTATCACCTGCTGGCCACTGTGTGCCCGGACGTGGGCGCGACCTTGCCCGCATTGGTTGTGGCGGGTGCATTGCAGTGGGTAATGGGCCGTCACCGCTAAAGGCCCTCACCCCAAGCCTCGCCCGGCGGGAGAGGCTTGGGGCGGTGTTTATTGACCCTGAGCAGGGAACCACTCTGGCTTAAGAATCCCGTTCAAACGCGAATAAGGGATCTTCAGTTCAACATGGCCTTCGGAGTACGGCGCAATGCTGTACACGTCGTATTTCAACACCACGTTGTCTTTGAGCAGGGCTACGTGCGGGGTTTGCTGGAACGGCCAGGTCTTCACGAATTCCGGGTCATTGCCAAAGCGGGTGCTGATTAACCAGTTGTTGTGCGCCACTTTACCTGCGGCCCAAAACGCCTTTTCCTGGCCCGGCACCAACATGTCCTGCAAGGTCACTTCTTTTTGGTCTTTGCGCGAATAGTTGATAAACCCGCGCCCCGGCATGCCATGCGCGCCGCCGGTGTCCAGGTAGCTCGACAGTTCGACAATCACCAGGCCGTCATGTTGCTCACGTACCTTGGCCTGCAAGTAGCTGCTGTAGCGGCTTTGCGCCGTGCGTAAAAACTGTTCGCGGTAAGCATTGAGCGACGGTGCCACTTTATCTTGCGGCGAGTTGACGGTCATTTTCAGCAGGCGAGCTTCAATCAGCGTGTCCAGCTTTGGTTCGTCTGCAAAGTGCACAGTGTCAATGTTGACCAGCGGGCAGTCCTGGCCTTTGCAACCGGCCTTGAGCTGCTCCGATGCATCGGGCGTAATGGCCAGCGGCTTTGGCGCAGACGCTTGAAACACGCTTTGGCAGGCGCCCAGGGTCAGGGCGATGCAGGTCATGGAGGCAATCTTTAAAAGCGACATGGTCGTCCTTCATCAACAAAACAAAAGCAAAAATTATGGTGGTTTGACTGCCCACAAAGGCATCAGTTCGCCACTAAGCTCAATAGTGTCAATTAGAGTTGGTTTGCAGGTGATCCGTCTATCCCCGTGTCATAAAAGAGGCTGCATCGCAGCGCGCCGGCGCGTTAGGATGCGCGATGCCGTGGGCCACCCCGGCGAGTATTTGCCAGCAAGAGGTTTTACATGACGGATATCACCCGGGCCACGCCCAGCACAGTCGAGATCGTAAAGCGCGAACAGTGTTTTAAAGATTTTTATCAACTGGATCGCGTGCACCTGCGCCACGAACTGTTTGCCGGTGGCATGAGCCGTGAGATCAGTCGCGAAGTGTTTGTGCGCCATGATGCCGTGTGTGTACTGCCCTACGACCCGCAACGTGATGAAGTGGTGCTGATCGAGCAGTTCCGCGTCGGCGCGATGGGCAAGACCGATACCCCGTGGCTGATCGAACTGGTGGCCGGGCTGATCGACAAGGAAGGTGAGGTTGACCCGCAAGAGGTGGCCCACCGCGAAGGCGAAGAAGAAGCCGGGGTGACCTTCTCCTCGTTATGGCCCATTACCCGCTACTTCCCGTCACCGGGCGGCAGTACTGAGTTTGTGCATCTGTTTTTGGGGCGTTGCAGCACTGAGGGCGTGGGTGGCTTGCATGGGCTTGAAGAAGAGGCAGAAGATATCCGCGTAACAGTTTGGGCGTACGAAGATGCGCTACAAGCTGTACGAGATGGACGAATTTCCAATGCGGCGAGCATTATTGCCTTGCAATGGCTGGCGCTTAATCGCGCGGAGGTGAGGGAGCTATGGTCGTAAATGGGGGGCGTGACCGTTATCGGGTCGACTTGATTGGCTTGCAGGCTGCCTGCGAAGCCAACTATGCGCGCCTGATGCGTTTGCTACCCGACATGCGCGAGCAGCCGGACGCGCGGCGGATCGCCGTGACCCAGGGAGATCAAATGCTCGGGGTGCTGACCCTCGAAGTGATGCTCGAATGCCCGTATACCAGCACGTTGCGCGTGCGCCAGGAACATAGCTTGCCGTGGCTGCCGGTGCCTGAGTTGCAGGTGCAGGTGTACCACGACGCTCGCATGGCCGAAGTGATTGGTGCCGAACACGCGCGCCGCTTTCGCAGCATCTATCCTTACCCCAACGACGCCATGCACCAGCCGGATGAAAAAGCCCAGCTCAATGTGTTTTTGGGTGAGTGGTTGAGCCATTGCCTGGCGTGCGGTCACGAATACGCACAAGTGCGCTAGGCAGTAGGCGCTGGCTGCGATCTTTTGATTCATGGGTTCGCGGTGCGAGTTGGTGTTCAGTCTGCAAGACGCAGTGGCATAATCGCGCCATTCATCGACGCCTCCCGGGAGAGCTGCCTTGCCGAGTGTATCCACGCTGACCACCGACGCCCCGGTGCTGCTGGTGCAGCTGTCCGACAGCCATTTGTTTGCTGACGCAGATGGCTCGCTGTTAGGGCTCAAAACCGCCCAAAGCCTGCAACAGGTGATTGCGTTGGTACGCGCCGAGCAGCCGTCTATCGATGTACTGCTGGCGACCGGCGATCTGGCTCAGGATGGCAGCGTTGCGGCGTATCAGCAGTTTCGGCAGGCCACCCACCCGCTCGCGGCGGTGGCACGCTGGCTGCCTGGCAATCATGACAATGTCCAGCATATGGCGGCGGCCGCAGTGCAAAGCCGTTTGATGGAGCCGCGTGTCGATATCGGCAATTGGCGTATCACGTTGTTGCACTCCAATGTCGCCAACAAGAGCCACGGCTATCTGGAAGACAACCAGCTTCAATTATTGGCGCAATCGTTGAGCGAAGCCCCGGATCGCCACCATGTGGTGTGCCTGCACCATCACCCGGTCGCGGTGGGGTGCGAATGGATCGAGCCGATCGGGCTGCTCAACGCCGAGGCATTTTGGGCTGTCATTGACCGTTTTCCGCAGGTTAAAGCAGTGCTGTGGGGGCATGTTCATCAGCCCTTCGACCAGCAGCGCAACGGGCTAAGGCTGCTGGCCACGCCTTCGACCTGCTTCCAGTTCGCGCCTCACAGCGCCGATTTCAACGTCAGCACCGAGGCGCCCGGCTATCGTTGGCTGCGCCTGCAACCTGATGGCACTTTGCAGACAGGCGTGTCGCGGGTGGCGCACTTTGACTTCGAACCCGACTATGGCGCGGGTAAATATTGAGTACTGGACAAACTTACAGATGATGGGTCGAGTCATTCACCCCGAGTCAGGCTAAACTGCGCGTCTTTCTCAAGGCTGCGTCTGGCTGAATTTGTTCTCGGGAGTAACGGCATGTCGGGTTCCATCTTGTATATCCACGGTTTCAACAGTGCGCCCGAGTCGAAAAAAGCGACGCAGTTGAGGTCAGTGATGCAGCAAATGGGGCTTGATGACCGGTTGCAGGTGCCGGCCTTGCACCATCACCCGCGTCAGGCCCTGATGCAGCTCGATGCGGCAATCAGCGAGCTGGGTAGCCCGCTGCTGGTTGGCAGTTCACTCGGCGGCTACTATGCGACGTATCTGGCCGAACGGCATGGCCTCAAGGCCTTGCTGGTCAACCCTGCCGTCAGTCCGCACCGGATGTTTGACGGTTATCTGGGGACGCAAACCAACCTGTACAGCGGCCAGACCTGGGAGCTGACCCATGACCACGTTGCAGCCCTGGCTGAACTGGAAGTGTCGGCTCCGCAAGACCCGCAGCGCATTCAAGTGTGGTTGCAGACCGCCGATGAAACCCTGGACTACCGCCACGCCGAAAAGTACTACGCAGCATGTGCCTTGCGTATTCAGGCCGGTGGCGATCACAGTTATCAGGGGTTTGCCTTGCAATTGCCAGCGCTGCTGAGTTTTGCCGGGATTGCTGCGCAACAGTTTCAAACCATCGACTTTGCGGCCCTTTAAGGCGCCCGTCGAATGACCCTTATTTTTCATTTACGACTAACGACGAGACCCTATGGCCACTCCCAGCGCTAGCTCTTATAACGCCGACGCCATCGAAGTCCTCTCGGGCCTCGACCCGGTGCGCAAACGCCCCGGCATGTACACCGACACCAGTCGTCCGAACCACTTGGCGCAAGAAGTCATCGACAACAGTGTCGACGAAGCCCTGGCAGGGCACGCCAAGTCGGTCAACGTCATCCTGCACGCCGATCACTCGCTGGAAGTCAGCGACGACGGGCGCGGCATGCCGGTCGACATCCACCCCGAAGAGGGTGTGTCTGGTGTCGAGCTGATCCTCACCAAACTGCACGCGGGCGGCAAGTTTTCGAACAAGAACTACCAGTTCTCGGGCGGTCTGCACGGGGTTGGCATTTCAGTGGTAAACGCCCTGTCGACCCAGGTTCGGGTCAAGGTCAAGCGCGACGGTAACGAGTACCAGATGACCTTCGCCGATGGCTACAAAGCCACCGACCTGGAAATTGTCGGCACCGTGGGCAAGCGCAATACCGGCACCAGCGTGTACTTTGCGCCGGACCCCAAATACTTCGACTCACCCAAGTTTTCGGTCAGCCGCCTTAAGCACGTACTCAAAGCCAAGGCCGTATTGTGTCCGGGGTTGCTGGTCACCTTTGAAGACAAAAGCAGCGGTGAAAAGGCCGAATGGCATTACGAAGACGGCCTGCGTTCTTATCTGGTCGATGCGGTCAGCGAATTCGAGCGCCTGCCGGACGAGCCGTTTTGCGGCAGCCTGGCGGGTAATAAAGAAGCCGTCGACTGGGCATTGCTGTGGTTGCCGGAAGGTGGCGACAGCGTTCAGGAAAGCTACGTCAACCTGATCCCGACGGCTCAGGGCGGCACCCACGTCAACGGCCTGCGCCAAGGTTTGCTCGACGCAATGCGCGAGTTCTGCGAGTTCCGCAGCTTGCTGCCGCGTGGCGTGAAGCTGGCGCCCGAAGACGTGTGGGAGCGCATTGCGTTCGTGCTGTCGATGAAAATGCAGGAACCGCAGTTCTCCGGCCAGACCAAAGAGCGTCTGTCATCGCGTGAAGCCGCGGCGTTTGTCTCCGGCGTGGTCAAGGATGCCTTCAGCCTGTGGCTCAACGCGCACCCTGAGCTGGGCATGCAGTTGGCCGAACTGGCAATCAACAACGCGGGCCGCCGCCTCAAGGCCAGCAAAAAGGTCGAGCGCAAGCGCATCACCCAAGGGCCGGCGTTGCCGGGCAAGCTGGCAGACTGCGCCGGGCAAGACCCGATGCGTTCCGAGCTGTTTTTGGTCGAAGGTGATTCCGCTGGCGGCTCGGCCAAGCAAGCGCGGGACAAAGAGTTCCAAGCGATCCTGCCACTGCGCGGCAAAATCCTTAACACGTGGGAAGTCGACGGCAGCGAAGTGCTGGCCAGTCAGGAAGTGCACAACATCGCGGTCGCGATTGGTGTCGATCCGGGCGCGGCCGATATCAGCCAGCTGCGCTACGGCAAAATCTGCATCCTTGCCGACGCCGACTCTGACGGTTTGCACATCGCAACCTTGCTCTGCGCGTTGTTCGTGCAGCACTTCCGGCCCTTGGTCGACGCCGGTCACGTGTATGTGGCCATGCCGCCGCTGTACCGCATCGACTTGGGCAAAGAGATTTTCTACGCGCTGGACGAAGCTGAACGCGATGGCATTCTTGATCGTCTGGTGGCCGAGAAGAAGCGTGGCAAACCGCAGGTCACACGATTCAAGGGTCTGGGTGAAATGAACCCGCCGCAATTGCGCGAAACCACGATGGACCCCAATACGCGTCGCCTGGTGCAGCTCACGCTGGAAGATTTCGCCGCTACGTCAGAAATGATGGACATGCTGCTGGCGAAAAAACGCGCCGGTGACCGCAAGTCCTGGCTCGAATCCAAAGGCAACCTGGCGCAGGTGCTGACCTGATGCGCAGAGCCTTGCTGGCGCTGCTTTTGCTGGGAGCAACACCGGTGCTGGCCCAGACATGGCCAGAACTGGTGTTGCAGTCCGAGCATCCGGTTGAAGGCATGCGCGGCGCTAACCTGTCGGGTTTGGCGATGTGTCAGGGCGAAATGTGGGCGGTGTCTGACCGCGATGACGATCAGATTTACCGTTTGGATACCCGTTATCCCGAGTGGCTGGCCAATGAGGTCAGCATCAACGTGCCCGCGCCGCCTGAAAGCGGTCTGCCGTGGGGCGTGCGCATGATGGGTAAAGCCATCGCCCCGCTGCGCGGTGGCGATCTGGATTTCGAAGGCATCACCTGCGACGCAGCGGGCAACCGCTACGTGGTCAGCGAGTCGTATGCCGCAGTGTTGATGGTTACGCCACAGGGCAATGCCTCGTGGCTGAAAATCGATTCGGGCCTGGTTCGACAGGCGCGCGCCAGCGGCATGTTGCTGCATTTCAACGCCTTGTTTGAAGGCATTGCGGTGAACCCGCAGGGCAATCAGATCTGGCTCGCGGCAGAGCGCGAACGCCGCGGTTTGCTGACGGTGCGTAAAAAACAGAGCGTGTGGGATTGTGAAGACGGCTGCGTGATCATGAGCGAAGCCGGGCCTGAACAACCGCCCGTTCAACTCAAGGCCAAACCGCAGTCCAAAGACTTCTCCGACCTGGCCTTGTTCGACGCCAAGCTGTTTACCCTTGAGCGCATGGCTTATCGCATTTGCCGTCGTACGCCGAGTACCGGCGAGGTTGAGCGCTGCTGGTCGTTCGCCCAGGACGCATTGACCGATGCCCGGCGTTACACCTCGGCCTACGGCAATGCCGAAGCGCTGAGCATTGACGACAAAGGCGCATGGGTGGGTGTCGACAACGGCAACCATGTACGCGCCGATGGTGAAAAACGCCCGGTCGTGTGGCGTTTCGCTGCCCCGCAAGGTGGCTGGAGTGCAAAACCATGAGCCAGCAACCACCGGGCAAGGGTGCCGGTCGTGTGTTTATGATCGTGGCCTGGTGCGCCGGTTTGTACTTGGCCACGCAGTTTTTTGGGCGTTGGGAACAACGTCAGCAAAACCCCAACACTGAAGTGACCTCGCAGCAGGGCGAGGGCTACATCGAGGTCAAGTTGCAGGCCAACGTGCAGGGTCACTTCGTCGCCAACGGCCGCCTGAACAATGTGCCGGTGGAATTTTTACTGGATACCGGGGCCACCGATGTGGCGGTTCCGCTGGATTTAGCCCGGCAATTGGCCTTGCCCAAAGGCGTGGCCGTGACCCTCAACACCGCCAATGGGCGGGCGCAGGGCTATCGCACGCAAATCGAGCGTCTGCAACTGGGCGCCATCGTGTTGCGCGACGTACGCGCAGTGGCGGCTCCGGGGCTGGAAGGCGAACAAGTGCTGCTGGGCATGAGCGCGTTAAACAAACTTGAATTTACCCAGCGCGGCGGCACCATGCTGCTGCGCCAGACAACGAACTGAATGAGGTCCGCATGAGCGACTCCCTTGATCTCAGCCTGGACGGCGTAGAACGCCGGTCACTGGCCGACTTCACAGAACAGGCCTACCTCAACTACTCCATGTACGTGATCATGGACCGGGCCTTGCCGCACATCGGTGACGGCCTCAAGCCCGTACAGCGGCGTATCGTGTACGCCATGAGCGAGTTGGGGCTGGACGCCGATTCCAAGCACAAGAAATCGGCGCGTACCGTCGGCGACGTGCTCGGCAAGTTTCACCCGCACGGTGACTCGGCCTGTTACGAAGCGATGGTGCTGATGGCTCAGCCGTTCAGCTACCGCTACACGCTGGTCGACGGCCAGGGTAACTGGGGTGCACCGGACGATCCCAAGTCTTTCGCGGCCATGCGTTACACCGAAGCACGTTTGTCGCGCTACTCCGAAGTGCTGCTCAGCGAGCTGGGCCAGGGCACGGCGGACTGGGTGCCGAACTTCGACGGCACAATGGACGAGCCTGCGGTGTTGCCTGCGCGTTTGCCGAACATTTTGCTCAATGGCACCACCGGCATTGCCGTGGGCATGGCCACCGACGTGCCGCCGCATAACCTGCGCGAAGTGGCCACTGCCTGCGTGCGTTTGCTCGACGAACCCAAGGCCACGGTTGAGCAGCTGTGCGAACACATTCAAGGCCCGGATTACCCGACCGAAGCTGAAATCATCACCCCGCGCGCCGATCTGTTGAAGATCTACCAGACCGGCCGTGGCTCGGTGCGCATGCGGGCGGTGTATCACGTTGAAGACGGCGATATCGTTGTCACCGCGTTGCCGCACCAAGTGTCGGGCGCCAAGGTGCTGGAGCAAATCGCGGCACTGATGCAGGCCAAGCCGACCAAGCTGGCCATGGTCACCGACCTGCGTGACGAGTCAGACCACGAAAACCCGTGCCGTATCGTGATCATCCCGCGCAACAACAAAGTCGATCTCGACGAACTGATGCAGCACTTGTTCGCCGTGACCGAGCTGGAGTCCACGTTCCGGGTCAACATCAATATCATCGGCCTGGACGGTAAGCCGCAGCTGAAAAACCTGCGTGCCTTGCTGGTGGAATGGCTGGAGTTTCGCATCAACACCGTGCGCCGCCGCTTGCAGTTCCGCCTGGACAAAGTCGAGCGCCGCCTGCACCTGTTGGACGGCTTGCTCACCGCGTACCTGAACCTCGACGAAGTGATTCACATCATTCGCACCGAGGAGCACCCCAAGGCCGAGCTGATTGCCCGTTTTGGCCTGACCGAAACCCAGGCCGACTACATTCTCGACACACGCTTGCGCCAACTGGCCCGCCTTGAAGAGATGAAACTGCGCGACGAGCAGGACGCGCTGCGTAAAGAACAAGCCAGGCTGCAAGCCTTGCTCGGCAGCGAAGCCAAGCTGAAAAAGCTGGTGCGCACTGAGTTGATCGAAGACGCCAAAACCTATGGTGATGACCGTCGTTCGCCTATCGTGGCCCGTGCAGAAGCCAAAGCGCTGTCGGAAAACGAGCTGGTGCCGACTGAGCCGGTCACGGTTGTGTTGTCTGAAAAAGGCTGGGTACGTTGCGGTAAAGGTCATGACCTCGACGCGACGGGCTTGTCCTATAAAGCAGGCGATGGCTACAAAACAGCGGCGGCGGGGCGCTCTAACCAATTTGCCGTGTTCATCGACTCCACCGGGCGCAGCTATTCGGTGGCGGCCCACACCTTGCCGTCGGCCCGTGGTCAGGGTGAGCCGTTGACCGGCCGCCTGACACCGCCACCGGGTGCCAATTTTGAATGCGTGTTGCTGCCTGAAGACGATTCGCTGTTCGTGATCGCCTCCGACGCCGGTTATGGCTTTGTGGTCAAAGGTGAAGACCTGCAAGCCAAAAACAAAGCGGGCAAAGCGTTGTTGAGCTTGCCTAAAGGCGCCAAGGTGATGCAGCCGCGTCCCGTCACGGATCGCGAGCACAACTGGCTGGCCGCCGTGACCACCGAAGGGCGTTTGCTGATTTTCAAAGTCAGCGATTTGCCGCAGTTGGGCAAGGGCAAGGGCAACAAGATCATTGGCATTCCCGGAGATCGGGTAGCCAGTCGCGAAGAGTACGTGACTGATATTGCCGTGCTGCCAGATAACGCCACGCTGGTGTTACAGGCGGGCAAGCGCAACCTGTCGCTCAAGCCGGATGACCTGGAACATTACCGTGGTGAGCGCGGGCGGCGTGGCAATAAATTGCCACGTGGCTTCCAGCGCGTGGACGCGATGTTGGTAGAAACGCCAAATTAAGCCGATTTAGAGCGTCCGATCTGCGTTTTTTCGCGTAGATCGGCGCTACGAGGCTGGAGTCGAACCGGATATTCGCGGATGATATGGCGCACTTCTGGCATCGCTCATGGCGACGAGCCCAACGAATTTTTCGAGAATCACACTGTGGCGTGCCTGATGGTTGCCACCTGGATGGAATGATGAACGTTCTGCGCCTTCCTTTAATTGCGTTGCTGACGGGCGTGCTCGGCTTGGCGGGGTGCGCCACGCACCAGCCTGCGGCCTTGTACCAACTGGACAGCGGCACACCCGGCCAGCCTGCGCAAAGCGCTGGCATGGCGGTGGTACTTGGCCCGGTGACCGTGGCTGACTACCTGCAACGTGAAACCTTGTTACAACGTCAAAGCGACGGCAGCCTGAGTGCGGCCACTGACGGTCGGTGGGCGGGTAGCTTGTCGGCTGACATCGACCAACTGCTGCTTCGTCAACTGGCCTGGCGCCTGGACAGTCAGCGCGTTGTGTTGTCGCCAGCCCCGGCGAGCTTCAGTCCTGACGTGCAAGTCTTGCTGTCGATCACGCGGTTGGATTCCGGCAAAAATCAGCCTGCGATCCTGGATGCCCAGTGGCGCTTGATTGATCGTCGCGGCCAGGTACGTGACAACCGCATGGTGCATCTGGAGAAGTCGCACGATGGCTCTACGGCCTCGCAGGTCAAGGCGCAAGGCGAGTTGTTGCAACAGATGAGTCAGCAATTGGCAGTGGCGCTTAAGCCGTTGGCCAATCAACCGCCTGTGGTGGATGCGCGCAAGCCGGAACCCAAGCCTGCTGCAAAGCAAGAATCTGAAAAGCCTCGCATTCCGATGGCTTCACCGATTCGTACCGACATGGAAGTGTTTCGCTTCTGAGCCGGTGGCTGAAACCAAAAAATCCCGCACATGTGCGGGATTTTTTTTGGCGCCTCAAAAGCCGTTCACCCGCAGGGTGAGGGGCTGCAACGGTTACCCGCGTTTCTCATGCATGCGCGCCAGTTGGCGTTCGAGCATCGAGGGGTAAGGTTCCATCAAGCGTTCTACGCAACAGGCACCTTCAGGGCTGGCAATCGGGCGGATACGCGCACGTTGGCGAATAAGGGCATCGTCACTGATCTTGCGTTCCACCAGCAGCAGGTTGCGGCTGTGTTGCGACAGTGCCAAAGCATCCTGCGCCGTTTCAGTCAGCAACAGGTCGATCTGGCTCATGCCCGTCAGCCCTTCGCCCAGCACCAGGCCCAATTGCAATTGCAGGGTGATGCCGCTGTCAGCCACTTCAATTTGCAAGGCATGGCCCAAGGCGCGCAGCAACTCGCCGCAGCATATGGCGTTGGTCAGGTAGTCGTCGCCGCTCTCTTCGCTGTGGAACAGCATCAGCGTACTGCCATCGTTCAATGTATGCAGTTCGCTTTCGTACAACGATGCCGCCTGTTCAAGGCAATCGCGATAGCGCTCAAGCAGCTCGGTCAAACGCGCGCGGGGCAGGCGGCGCAGTTGGTCTTGCGCGCCCAGTTGCACGGCCAGTACTGCGCTGGGTTGCGGCGCGGCAGGTACGAGCGGTTTTGGCTTAGCCTGCGCAACAGGGGCAGCACTGTTGTCACGCACATCGGCAAACGGGTCTTCTTCGGTGTCGTCTTCTTCGGCGTGGATCACATGACGCGCAACGGCTTTTGGCGCAGGCACAGCCGGCGTTTCGTCAAAGCTTGGGTCGCGCAGGCTGCGCACCTCAAAATGAGGCTCGTGATCGTCGGCGTCCTCGTAGTCGCTGTCGTCGTACTCCGGCTCAGGTTCTGGCTCGGGTTCCGGGGCCGGTGGTGCCAGACGCGTGTGAAGCTGACGCGCCAGATCGCCGATTTCATCCTGACGGTTGATGGCCGGGGTGTACGGGTCGGGTTCGCGCAGCCAGACACGCAGTTGCAGCAGCGGGGTCGAAATATGACGGCCCAGACGCAAGCTCAAGGCCAGGGCCAACGCCAGCAAGATAGCGCTGAGGATGCCCATGCTTTGCAGGCTGATGGTCATCGGCTGCTGGAACTGGTTCATGTCGAGGCTGATGCGCAGATGCCCGGCGGTCACGTCCTGGAACGTGATCTTGGTCTGATACATGCCCTCGGCTTCACCCAACAGTCCGTTTTTGGGACGTTCCCCGGCTTCCGCGAGGATGCGGTTGTCGACGCTATAAATAGCAGCGTGCGCCACCAAGGGGTTTTTGGTCAGGTTGTTGAGCAGCACGTTGAGGCTGAGGATGTCGTTGGACACCAGCAGCTCAGTCGCCGAGGTGGCGGTTTGCGTGGTCAGGCTCTGACCCAGCGCATCGGCTTGTTCGTGCATGGCTTGCTTGAATTGCAGGCCCATGACCACGGCGTAAATCACCAGGGCCAACGCGACCAGAATCACGTTATGGCTGGCAATACGCAGCGCAAGCGGAACGCGACGATCGCGCAAGGCCCGGAAGATCAGCAGGAAGAAGTTATCGGTTTTTACAGGCAATGGCCGGTTCACTGAGCGCGGCTCTTAGTCCGTTAAGTTGGTGCGCAGTATAGCGAGCAGCCCTGAGGCGGCAAAGCCTTGGCGATGCCCGATGGTCACTGAAAGTGGGTAGAATGCGTTTTTTTTAGCGAATGGGGGTGTGCCTTGCGCGAAATCGTCTTGATAAACATCACGGGTGAGGACCGTGCGGGTCTCACAGCGGCCATTACCGGTGTATTGGCCAACAATGGTGTGAACATGCTCGACATCGGCCAGGCCGTCATTCATGGCGTTTTGTCGTTGGGTTATCTGGTTGAGATCGAGCAAGCCGATCAGGTGTCGGCGGTGCTGAAGGACCTGCAACCCTTGATCGCCAATGAAGGGCTGCAACTGCGTTTCGACCCCATCACCGAAGCGCATTACCAGCGCTGGGTGAACGAGCAAAGCCAGAAGCGTCACGTGGTGACGCTGATGAGTCGCCAGGTCACAGCCCAACAGCTGTTGCGCGTGACCTCGGTTATCAGCCAGCACGGGTTGAACATTGAGCAGACCGATCGCCTGTCGGGCCGCGTGCCGCTGGATGCACCCACCCATCTGAGCAAAAGCTGCATCGAGCTGCGCGTGACCGGCGAAGTGGCGGACCTTGAGGCTCTACGGGCCGAGTTCTTCGACTTGTCGCAAGCGCTTAATATCGACATCGCGCTGCAAGAAGACACCCTGTTTCGGCGTAATCGCCGCCTTGCGGTCTTTGATATGGACTCGACCCTGATCGAAGCCGAGGTCATTGATGAGCTGGCAAAAGCGGCGGGCGTCGGCGACAAAGTGGCCGCTATCACCGAGCGGGCGATGGCTGGCGAGCTGGATTTCAAAGCCAGCTTCAAGGAGCGCCTGGCGTTGCTTCAAGGGTTGGACGTGGGTGTGCTGGATGCCATCGGTGCGTCGCTGCGTTTGACCGAAGGCGCAGAGGTGCTGTTCGCCGAACTCAAGCGTCTGGGCTATAAAACGGCCATTTTGTCAGGCGGCTTCACCTACTTCGCCAAACAATTGCAGGCCAAGTTGGGCATCGACTACGTATTTGCCAACGAGCTGCAAGTGGTCGACGGCAAGGTGACTGGTGTGGCGGTTGAGCCGATTGTTGACGCGCAGCGCAAAGCAGACTTGCTGCGTGAGCTGGCACAAAAGGAAGGCTTGAGCCTGGAGCAGACCATTGCGGTGGGCGATGGCGCCAATGACTTGGCCATGCTGGCCATTGCAGGGTTGGGTGTGGCGTTCCGCGCCAAGCCGCTGGTCAAGAAGTCGGCCAAGCACGCGATTTCAACCTTGGGGCTGGACGGGGTGTTGTATCTGTTGGGTCAGCGCGACCGTAACAGCCAGGGCTAAACAGAACGTGTCGTTGCGCAGGCGGCGATAAGGGCCCAAGGCCCTTCGCTTTTAGCGGGGCCGCTTTGCGACCCCTCGCAGCCTGCGGCAGCGACGACCGGTTATTCGCCCAGCTTCTGACCCATCATCACCGGCGTACCCGCCGTCAGGCCTTCGGCCCATTTCACTTGTTCTGGGCCAAACAATACGATGGCCGTCGAACCCAGTTTGAAGCGACCCAGTTCGGCCCCTTTTTCCAAGTGGATGGGTGCGCGTGCCGCTTCGTCATAACGCAAGGTTTTCAGCTCGCGCTTAGGCGGCGTCACCAGACCGGCGAATACGGTTTCAATCGATGCCACGATCATGGCGCCCACCAATACCACGGCCATCGGGCCGCGCTCGGTATCAAAAATACACACGGCACGTTCGTTACGGGCAAACAGTTCCGGCACGTTTTCGGCGGTGGTCTGGTTGACCGAAAACAGACGGCCCGGCACGTAGATCATTTCGCGCAACGTACCGGCCAGCGGCATGTGCACGCGGTGGTAATCCTTGGGCGACAGGTAAATGGTGGCAAATTCGCCGCCCATGAATTGCGCCGCAACAGCCGGGTCGCCGCCCACCAGTTCCAGCACGCTGTAGCTATGGCCTTTGGCCTGAAACACGCGTCCGTGTTCAATCGGGCCCAACTGGCTGACGGCGCCATCGGCGGGGCTTAAAACGGCGCCGGGGGTTTGATCCAGCGGGCGGGCGCCGTCTTTCAATGCGCGGGTGAAGAAGGCATTGAAGTGCTCATACGCGGTAACGTCTTCAACCAGCGCCTGGGACATGTCCACTTGATAGCGCTTGGCGAACCAGGTGGTGAAGGCATTTTTGAACCAGCGCACACGGCACTCCGCTACGCAGCCTGCCAGGCGTGAGAGCAAGTGATGCGGCAACAGGTACTGACTCAAGAGAAACAAACGCTTTTTCATTACAGGTCCTTAATGATTGACGGGCAGCTCGACGGGGGTGTCGGGGTGGTTGCCCCATTCGCCCCAGGAGCCGGCATAGCCTTTGACGCGCGGGTAACCGAGCGCCTTGGCCACCAGATACGTAAAGCCAGAACGGTGGTGAGTCTGGCAGTGGGTAATCACTTCTTTGTCTTTGCTGATGCCCAGATCTTCGAGGATCTGCGCCATGTCCGTGCGAATTCGCAGGCTGCGGTGTGTATCCATGCCGGCGGTCCATTCAAAATTGATCGCGCCGGGAATGTGTCCACCTTTGACCGCCAGCACCTTTTCGCCGTTGTACTCGGCCGGGCTGCGCGCGTCCCAAATTGCCAGGTCTGCGGCGCCCAAACGGCTTTGCACGTATTCGCGCGTGGCGGTTGGCTCCTCGTGCAGCGTCAGGGTCACCGGGTGGTGCGCGATGGGGGGTACGTCGGTAGAGGTGCCGTAGCCCTCAGCAACCCATGCATGAATGCCACCGTCTACATAGTGGTAAGCCTTGTGCCCGATCACATCCAGCAGCCAGATGAACCGACCGGCCCAACCGCCGCCTTCATCGTCGTACACCACGTAGACCGCGTTCGGGGTGTGCCCCAACTCACCGAACAGCGCTTCAAGTGCAGTGCGCGATGGCAATAAGCCGGGCGCTGGCGGTTGGCCGAGCTGGGTGCGCTTGGGGTCGACGAAGCGAGCGCCCGGGATGTGCCCGGCCGCGTAACGCGCCTCGCTGGTCAGGTCGACAATGATCACGTTGGGCGCGTTGAGCCGTGCGTGCAGATCGCATGGCTCAATCACCAGCGGCAAGCCAGAGAAGTCAGGCATGTGAGGTCTCCAGAGCGAAAAGGGGCGAATTGTAGCGCAAGCGTTAACGCCCGCGGGTGGTAAAGCTGTTTAAGGCTTTTTCGATGCACTGCGCGGTTTTGCCAAACGCCTGCACGCTGGTTTCTGAAAACGGCCCGCCGCCTTGGTCGGCCAGTATCAGCATCACCACGCGGCCATTGTTACTGATCGAGCGCAACAACAAGTGCTCGCCGGGGAACAGGCTGCGCAGGCTGTTGGGTAAGACCGCCGAAATCTGTGCATTGTTCTCAGGTGTCAGACGAAATTGTGCCGGTTGCGTCATCAGGCGTTGCAGCACCGCACTGTTTTTGATCGGCAGGCTTAAATCGAAGGCCGCTTTGGGCAGGCCGGCAATCTGGTGCACAGACAGGGTGGTCGAGGTTTTATCGGCCATCAACAGCAGCACCCGACGCATGCCGCAGGCCGTCAGCGCATCGCGGGCGCAGGTGGTCAGGTGCATTGAGTTGGTGAAGGTGCTCGGCTCGGCGAGCAATTGCCCGCACTGTTTACGCCACACCAGCAGTGACTCGGCGGAGGGCGGCGGAGCCGGTAACAAGCCGCGGTGTACGCGGCGCATTTCCCACGGCCACAACAGCGATTCGGCCGGGTGCCACAGGTCTGGCATCGAGTGATAGCGCGCACTGCTGGCTGCGTTTTGGTGAACCTGCTGTTGCAGTTCTTCAATGGGTATTTGCAGATACAGGCTGGTCAGGTACTGCCAGCGCAAATTGTGCGGCGTGTCCCAGGCTTGTTGCGCCGACAGTGCCAGGCCATTGGCCAGCAGCACGGTATTCGACGGTTGATTCAGCCAGCGGCGCAGTGCCGGGTCGGCGTCCAGTCGTTGTTGCTGGCGCAGGCGATGATGGTTGTCGCGGGCGATGTGCAGCACTTTGACCAGCGTGCGCTGTTCATCAGTAATCACCGCATAGCCCTGCAACACCCATTCGGGCAGCCGCCACAGCTGGGCCAGCGCGCGGCAGATTTCAAACAGGCGCACGCCGAACAGTTTCAGTTCGACCTTGCTTGCGCATTCGCCTTTGTGAATGACCCGCAGCTCCCATTCTTCAAGTTGCTCGGGATGCGTCAGCGCCATCGCCCATAACGGTGAGAGAAACAGCAGGCTGCCCCAGTAGATTTCTTGCCACAGGCGCGCCAGCCGATTACCAAACAAGCCGCTGGCTTGTTGCGCGGCGTGCTGGCTGATCATTTGAATTTGGCGGAATGATTGTGGGATTTCTTCCCACGGCAAGGCGGGCAAGCGCTCAAGCATTTCTTGAGTGCGCGCCAGTCCCAAACGATTAATCGCCACTTCGAGGCTTTCGGCCGGCTCGCTCAAACTGCCGTGAGTGTGGTGATTGGCGTCACGGATCAGGCTCAGCGCGAGCGCCGGGCTGTCTTGCATAAGCTCGGCAATGTCGCGCAACGAGCGGCGATTGTCGTTGATCGCCTTGCAAACGCGCTCATGACTGTCGAGCGGGATGGGCAGGCGAACGGCGTCGAGCTGCTTAACCCACGCATCGAGGGTAGAGGGGATTGGGGTCGAGCTGCTGGTTTCATTAGCCATGATGGGAGAGTGGTCATCATCCATTGTTTACACGCCCGGAGTGGGCCCAACTGGCTTTTCGCCTTTATGGCCTATAGTCTGGCGCAGTTTTGCCGATAAGGAGAAGAAGAGTTTTTTAACTCTCGAATATGACCTTGAACCCGACGCAGAAGTACCTGAATTCCTATGGCTAAAATTATCGGCATCATTGTCGTGTTCGCGAGCGTGCTCGGCGGATACGTGCTTTCCCACGGCAAGATCGGGGCGCTGATTCAGCCGTTCGAGGTCTTGATTATCGGCGGGGCGGCGTTTGGTGCCTTCCTGCAAGCCAACCCCGGCTACATGACCATGCACGTGATCAAAAAATCACTGGGCATGTTCGGCTCGCGGTTCACCCACACCTTCTACCTGGAAGTGTTGGGCCTGGTTTACGAGATTCTTAACAAGAGTCGTCGCGAAGGCATGATGGCCATCGAAGGCGACATTGAAGACGCGGCCGCCAGCCCCATCTTCGCCAAATACCCTGCTGTGCTCAAAGATGACCGGATGACGGCCTTCGTCTGCGACTACTTGCGCATCATGTCGTCGGGCAACATGGCACCCCACGAGCTGGAAGGCTTGTTCGATATGGAGCTGTTCAGCCTCAAAGAAGAGCTGGAGCATCCCTCGCACGCCGTGACCGGTATCGCTGACGGCATGCCGGGTTTCGGTATTGTGGCGGCGGTATTGGGGATCGTGGTGACGATGGCGTCGCTGGGCGACGGTGACCAGGCCATGATCGGTGTCCACGTAGGTGCCGCTCTGGTGGGTACATTCTTCGGTATTTTGGCCGCGTACGGCTTCTTCGGTCCGCTGGCCACCTCGTTGGCCCACGATGCCAAAGAAGAACTCAACGTGTACGAGTCGATTAAAGCTTCGTTGGTGGCGTCGGCCTCCGGCATGCCGCCTTCGCTGGCCGTCGAGTTTGGCCGTAAAGTGCTCTACCCCAAGCACCGTCCAAGCTTTGCCGAGCTGGAACAAGTGGTTCGCGGTCGCTGATCCATGGAAAACAATCAGCCAATCATCATCAAGCGCGTCAAGCGCTTCGCAGCGGGCCACCACGGTGGCGCCTGGAAAATCGCCTTCGCTGACTTTGCGACGGCGATGATGGCGTTCTTTCTGGTGTTGTGGCTGATGTCCACCGCGACCCCGGAACAGAAAATCGCCATTGCCGGCTACTTCAAAGACCCGATCGGGTTTTCGGAAAGTGGCACGCCGTACATCATCGACTTGGGCGGCACGCCGACGATGGCGCCGGACAACACCCTCAACCCTGAACAAAAAATGCAGCCCCAGCCGGACAAGATCACGGTCGACACCGACCAGGTGGAAGGCATGGCTGAGCAGGTCGAGAAAGAACGCCTCGAACTGCTGCTTCAGGAGTTGCAGAACAAGGTCGAAGAAAACCCGCAGCTGCGCAAATTCAAAGATCAATTGTTGTTCGAAATCACCCCGGACGGCCTGCGTATCCAGATCATGGACGCTGAAAATCGCCCGATGTTTGACGTCGGCAGTGCGCGCCTCAAGCCTTACTTCGAAGATATTTTGCTGGCCATGGCCGACACCATCAAAGCGGTGCCGAACAAAGTCAGCATCAGCGGCCACACCGATGCCACGCCGTACACCAGCGATGCGGAGTTTGGTAACTGGGAGTTGTCAGCCAACCGCGCCAACGCGGCGCGTCGTGCACTGGTGGCGGGCAGTTATCCGCAAGATCAGGTGGCGCGGATTGTGGGCTATGCGTCTTCGGTGCTGTTTGACAAGGTCAACCCGCTGAACCCGGTCAACCGCCGCATCGACATCGTGGTGCTGACGAAAAAGGCGCAGCGCGCCATCGAAGGTGAACAAGGCTCTGAACTGGCCAAGCCCGAAACGCCGACCACCCCGATTGACCCGATCACACTGCCTGCGGACCAAATCCCCCCGGCGATGCACGAAGAACGGGAAAAGCTGAACCTGTTCGACGACAAAGCGCCAGAGGCGCCGAAGCCTTAACGCTGCTTGCCCTCAGCCACTCCTCTGCCTTTGGGCGAGGAGTGGCTGAGGGGGCTTTCAGTAACTGGACTCAGGCAAGCTGGCGATGATCGAGCGGTAGCTGTTCATGCGCTGTTGCTGTACGCGGCCATCTTCGAGTGCCATCAACAAGGCACAGCCCGGCTCGCGGTCATGCTTGCAGTCGCGGAAGCGGCAGCGGCCGATCAAGTCGTTGAACTCGATAAAGCCCGCCTCAACATCGGCCCGGCTCACGTGGCCCAGGCCAAACTCGCGAATACCGGGGGAGTCGATCAAATCGCCGCCACCCGGGAAGTGGAACAGTCGCGCCGTGGTCGTGGTGTGCGTGCCCTGACCGGAGACTTCGGACAGCGGCCCGACGCGCAGGTTGACCTCTGGCAGCAAGCTGTTGACCAGCGACGATTTACCGACGCCCGACTGACCCACAAACACGCTGATATGACCGTCCAGCTGGGCTTGCAACTGTTGCATGCCGTCGCCGTGATGGGCTGACACTTCCAGCACGGGATAGCCCAGTTGACGATAAACCCCCAACAGCGCGTTCAGCGCGGGAGCGTTTTGGTCGTCGATCAGGTCGGCCTTGTTGAGCAACAGCAACGGGCGGATACCCGCGTGCTCGGCGGCGACCAGGTAGCGGTCGATCAGGTTGGCATGCGGCTCGGGCATGGGCGCGAACACAATCACGATCATGTCGACGTTAGCGGCCACCGGCTTGAGCTGGCCGCGGCTGTCTGGGCGACACAGTTCGGTTTTGCGTGGCAGTTGGGCGACGATAACGCCGATACCCTGATTGCCCGCGCGCCAAACAACAGTGTCACCCGTGACCAGCGCTGGCAGGTTGGCGCGCAAATGGCACCGGAACATCTGACCTTTGAGCTCACCTTCTTGGGCTTCGACTTCGACCTGCACACCGAAGTGCGCGATCACCAGCCCGAGTTGCTCAGGGCCCAGATCGCCCCCTTCGAGCGCTTCGACGGCACTGGATTCGCGTTTGGCGGCGCGGGCAGCGCGCTCGCCCTGGATCTTTTCGATGCGCCAGTTTTGGCGACGGTTGAGCTGGCGTTTGGCCATGGGTGTTCCGTGTTGATAAAACGATAAGGAAGGTAAAACGCTGGCGAGTTTAGCACGAGGGCTGCACGCCTAAGCTAAACTGCGCGACTAAGCCCAGGAGCCTTCTATGCAAAACCCACAGAATTTGATTTGGATCGACCTGGAAATGACCGGTCTGGACCCAGATAACGACGTCATTATCGAAATGGCCACCATCGTCACCGACAGCAACCTCAACACCCTGGCTGAAGGTCCGGTCATTGCCATCCACCACAGCGACGCCGTACTGGCGCGCATGGACGAGTGGAACACCCGCACCCACGGCGGCAGCGGCCTGACCCAGCGCGTCAAAGACAGCACCACCAGCATGGCCGAGGCCGAGGCGCAGACCCTCGCCTTTCTGGAACAATGGGTGCCAAAAGGCAAATCCCCCATCTGCGGCAACAGCATCTGCCAGGATCGTCGCTTCCTGTACACCCACATGAAAGCCCTCGAAAGCTACTTCCACTACCGCAACCTTGACGTTTCGACGCTTAAAGAACTGGTCGCCCGCTGGGCACCTGAAGTGCGCGACAGCCTGGTGAAAAAAGGCACGCACCTGGCACTGGACGACATCCGTGAGTCAATTGCCGAGTTGCAGCACTACCGCAAGCATTTCATCAAGTTTTGATGATGTCAGCGCACTGTCTTAGCCGCTGGCGAAGGCTGCGTTCGGCGACACAGTCGTCGTGAAGTCAGGCATCGGGGTGTATCAGGCGCACCCTGGACTCAGGGTTTACGATGGCTTCGCAATCGGACGTAGCCTTCGTCTACTGCTACGGGGTCGGTGCAAACCTTATTCGCCGCCCCCTTTTGGTGCTCGCGCCAACTGAGTAGACTGCGCGCCTTATTGCAAGGATCGCCGCCATGTTGCTGATGCTCTATTTAGTTGCCATTACTGCGGAAGCCATGACCGGGGCGCTGTCTGCCGGGCGTCGGGGCATGGACTGGTTTGGTGTGGTGCTGATTGCGTGCGTCACGGCGCTGGGCGGCGGTTCGGTGCGCGACATGCTGCTGGGGCATTACCCGCTGACGTGGGTCAAACACCCGGAATACCTGGTGCTCACGACATTTGCAGCATTGGTGACGATCTTTATCGCCCCCTTGATGCGCCATTTGCGCTCGCTGTTTTTGGTGCTCGATGCGCTGGGGTTGGTGGCGTTCACCCTGATTGGCTGCATGACCGCGCTGGAAATGGGCCAGGGCATGCTCGTGGCCTCGGTCAGTGGCGTGATCACCGGCGTGTTCGGCGGCATCCTGCGCGATATCTTCTGTAACGACATCCCGTTGATCTTTCGTCGTGAGCTGTACGCCAGCGTCTCGTTTGCGGCCGCGTGGTGTTTTTTGCTGTGTACCTACCTGGACATGCCCAACGATCAGGCGATTTTCGTGACGTTGTTCGGTGGCCTGCTGCTGCGCTTGCTGGCCATTCGCTTCAATTGGGAAATGCCCAAGTTTGTCTACAACGACGAGCATTAAGCACGGTTGCGCAGGCGCCGGGGTGAAACGAGGTGGTCAGGCCCGATCTGCGTGTTGTTGCAGCGCCCATTCCACATGTTCCTGCACCAGCTCTGAGGGGTACTCACGTCGTGCTTTTAGCGCTTCCAGCACCGGAATGCTCGACGGTGCATTGCCCAGGCCCACGGCCAGGTTACGTAACCAGCGCTCATAGCCCGCTCGACGCAATGGCGACCCTTCGGTACTGCTCAGGAACGTGTCTTCGTCCCACATAAACAGTTCAGCCAGCTCGGCGTTGTCCAGATTGTGCCGTGGTTTGAAGTCGCCTTCGCCCGTGGTGCGGGCAAAACGGTTCCACGGGCATACGATCTGGCAGTCATCGCAGCCAAACACCCGATTGCCGATCATTGAGCGCAGTTCCACCGGGATCGCACTTTTAAGTTCGATGGTCAGGTACGAAATACAGCGTCGCGCATCCAGCACATACGGCCCCACGAAGGCATTGGTCGGGCAAATATCCAGGCACGCGGTACAACGCCCGCAGTGCTCGGTGTCGTGGGGCGGGTCTTCGGGCAGCGGCAAGTCGACAAACAGTTCGCTCAAAAAGAAGTAACTGCCCGCTTTGCGATTGAGGACTAAGGTGTTCTTGCCGATCCAGCCTAAACCGGCCTTTTGTGCGATGGCCTTTTCCAGCACCGGAGCGCTGTCGACAAACGCCCGGAAGCCAAACGGGCCAATCTCGGCCTGAATACGGTCTGCCAGTTGCTGCACGCGTTTGCGGATCAGCTTGTGATAATCGCGACCCAGTGCATAACGCGACACGTAGGCTTTTTCGGGTTGTGCCAGGAGCTGCGCCATGTGCGTGTCGCCGGGCAGGTAGTCCATGCGCAGGGAGACCACGCGTAACGTGCCGGGTACCAGCTCTTCAGGATGCGAGCGTTTGCTGCCATGGGCGCCCATGTATTCCATTTCGCCGTGGTAGCCCGCCGCGAGCCAGCGTTCGAGATGTTGCTCGTGTTCTCCCAGGTCGAGGCCAGCAATGGCGACTTGTTGAAAGCCCAGCTCGCGGCCCCATTCCTTGATGGATTGAGCGAGAACGGGAAGGTCGACAGTATTAGCAGGCATGAGGCAAGGGAAACCGGAGCTGAGATGCGTATAATTCTGCCAGACATCGGAGCCCGACACGTATGCCGCAGACCAAACACCTGTTACCTGAACCTCATGTCCTGCGCGCAGAGACACTGGCGCGCCTGCCTGCGCGTGCGCCAGACGCTCACAAAGGCCAGTTTGGGCATGTGCTGCTGATTGGCGGCGACCGGGGGTTTGGCGGCTCGATCATGTTGAGCGCTCAAGCCGCATTACGCTGTGGCGCCGGGCTGGTGTCACTGGCCACGCGCCCAGAACACGTGCCTGGCGCCTTGACCCGCTTGCCTGAAGTGATGACGTTGGGTGTGTCGTCTGCCAATCAACTGATGGGCGTGTTGGCCCACGCGTCGGTGTTGGTGGTCGGTCCCGGTTTGGGGCAGGCTCCGTGGGGCCGCAGTTTGTTGTCTGCGGCGGCGCAGGCAAAAATCCTACAGGTTTGGGATGCTGATGCGCTGAATCTGTTGTCCAACGCTGGCCTTGAGTTGGCTCGCGGCTCGGTAATCACCCCGCACCCCGGCGAAGCCGCACGGTTGCTGGGCATCAGCACCGAGCAGGTGCAGGCCGATCGCCCTGCTGCGGCGCGGGCTCTGGTTAAAAAATACTCAGTTGTTTGCGTCCTTAAAGGGGCGGGCAGTTTGATTGCCGGGGTCGATGGCGAGTTGGCCATCTGCAACCACGGGCATCCGGCGATGGCCACCGCCGGGTTAGGTGATGTGTTGGCGGGCGTGCTTGGCGCGCTGCTGGCACAAGGCATGAGCGCGTTTGATGCGGCATGCCTGGCGGTGTGGCTACATGCCCGCGCCGGTGAGCAACAAGGCATTCTGGGCCGTGGGCTGGCGGCCAGTGATTTGATACCAGCCATTCGTCAGTTGTTGGAGGAACACGCACCGTGCACGAAATAACACTGCAACTGGCCGATGAAGAGGCAATGACCGCCTTTGGCGCACGTTTGGCCACTGTCACCCAAGGCCACGGCCTGATTTTTCTGGATGGCAACCTCGGGATGGGCAAAACCACCTTGTCGCGCGGCTTGATTCGCGGGCTTGGGCACACCGGGGCGGTAAAAAGTCCGACCTTCACGTTGGTCGAGCCGTACGAGATTGGCGATATACGCGCGTTCCATTTCGACCTGTACCGCTTGGTCGATCCCGAAGAGCTGGAGTACATGGGTATTCGTGACTACTTCGATGAAGACGCCCTGTGTCTGATCGAGTGGCCCGAAAAGGGTGCAGGCTTTTTGCCAAAGCCCGACCTGACCATTACCATTACCCCGCATAACACCGGGCGTTTGCTGAAGCTGACGCCCCAAGGTTCTCGTGGCGAGTCTTGGTGTGCCGCTTTGGCACCGGAATACAAATAATGATGGGGTTTGGTATGCGCTTTCGCGCGTTAGTCAGTGTGGTGGGTGTGTTGCTCAGTGTCATGGCCGTCAATGCCGTGGCCGCGACCCAGGTAAAAAGTGTGCGTTTGTGGCGTGCTCCGGACAACACCCGTTTGGTGTTTGACCTCGCAGGTCCCGTGCAGCACAGCGTATTCACCCTGACGTCGCCAGATCGGCTGGTGATTGATATCAACGGTGCAACCCTGGCAGGCGCGTTGAACGTGCCGATGGCCAACACGCCGATCACCAGCTTGCGTTCTGCGCAACGCACGCCCACCGATTTGCGCGTGGTCATCGACCTGAAAAAACCGGTGACCCCGAAGAGCTTTGTGCTGGCGCCGAACGCGCAGTACGGCAATCGCCTTGTGGTCGACCTGTATGACCAGGGTGTTGATCTGGCGCCAAGCCTGCCCGCGACCAACGTGGCAAAAGTCCCTGTGGTGCCGGTCACCCCGGCGCAGCCTGATGTGAAACTGCCGCCGATCCCGAGTGGCAAGCGCAGCGTGGTCGTGGTAATTGACGCTGGCCACGGTGGTGAAGACCCCGGTGCATCCGGCTCTGCGGGCCAGCGTGAAAAAGACGTGGTGCTGGCGATTGCCAAAGAGTTGCAACGCCAAATCAACGGCATGAAAGGCTTTAAAGCTGAGCTGACCCGTACAGGCGACTACTTTATTCCGTTGCGCGGTCGTACCGAAATCGCCCGTAAAAAGGGCGCCGACCTGTTTGTGTCGATCCACGCTGACGCGGCACCGTCCAAGGCCGCTTTTGGTGCCTCGGTGTTTGCGTTGTCTGAACGCGGCGCAACCTCTGAAACAGCGCGTTGGCTGGCGGACAGTGAAAACCGTTCTGACTTGATCGGCGGTGCCGGCAACGTCAGCCTCGATGACAAGGACCGCATGCTGGCGGGTGTGCTGCTCGACCTGTCGATGACCGCGTCGCTGACCTCAAGCCTGAACGTGGGCCAAAAAGTGCTGACCAACATCGGCCGCGTCACGCCGCTGCACAAGCAGCGCGTAGAGCAAGCCGGGTTTATGGTGCTGAAATCGCCGGACATCCCGTCGATTCTGGTCGAAACCGGGTTTATCTCTAACGCCAACGAAGCGTCGAAACTGGCTTCCTCCAACCACCAGCAGGCGCTGGCGCGTTCGATCAGCAGCGGCGTGCGGCAGTTCTTCCAGCAGAACCCGCCACCGGGCACTTACATCGCCTGGTTGCGCGACACCGGCAAAATTGCCCAGGGCGCGCGCGAACACCGCGTGCTACCCGGTGAAACGCTGGCCATGATTGCCGTGCGTTATCAAGTGGGCGTGGCGACGTTGCGCTCCAGCAACAGCCTGAAAAGCGATGAGTTGAAAATCGGCCAGACCCTCAACATTCCGGCCAGTGAGTTGGTGTCCAAGCAATGAGTGACGGTGAGTTGAACGCCAATACGCGCATTGAACTGCTCAGCCCGCGCCTGGCTAACCAGATTGCAGCAGGCGAAGTGGTTGAGCGTCCGGCCTCGGTGATAAAAGAGTTGCTGGAAAACAGCCTCGACTCGGGCGCCAAGCGTATTGATGTGGACGTGGAGCAGGCGGGCATCAAATTGTTGCGCGTGCGCGACGATGGTAGCGGTATCTCAAGTGACGACTTGCCGCTGGCGCTGGCGCGTCACGCCACCAGCAAGATCCGTGATCTTGAAGACCTCGAGCGGGTGATGAGCCTCGGTTTTCGCGGAGAAGCGCTGGCCTCCATCAGTTCGGTGGCACGCCTGACCTTGACCTCGCGCACCCGTGGCGCCGATCAGGCCTGGCAGGTCGAAACTGAGGGGCGCGACATGGCGCCCAGGGTTCAGCCTGCCGCACACCCGGTCGGGACCTCGGTGGAAGTGCGCGACCTGTTTTTCAACACCCCGGCGCGGCGCAAGTTTCTCAAAACCGAAAAAACCGAATTCGATCACCTGCAAGAAGTGATCAAGCGTTTGGCGTTGGCGCGTTTCGACGTGGCGTTCAACCTGCGCCACAACGGCAAAACCATCCTCAACCTGCATGAAGCACGTGACGACACCGCTCGCGCACGGCGTGTGGCGGCGGTGTGCGGCTCGGCCTTTTTGGAGCAGGCGCTGCCGATTGAGGTTGAACGCAACGGCCTGCATTTGTGGGGTTGGGTCGGCTTGCCGACGTTCTCGCGCAGCCAGGCCGACTTGCAGTACTTCTATGTGAACGGCCGTGCCGTGCGCGACAAACTGGTGGCGCATGCGGTGCGTCAGGCGTACCGCGACGTGCTGTTCAACGGTCGGCATCCGACGTTTGTGCTGTTTTTTGAAGTCGACCCTGCGGTGGTCGACGTCAACGTTCACCCGACCAAGCACGAAGTGCGTTTTCGTGACGGACGCATGGTGCATGACTTTTTGTACGGCACCTTGCACCGTGCGTTGGGTGATGTGCGCCCCGAAGACCAGTTGGCCGCCCCGGCGCCTGTGCCGGGGGGCGAGCGTGCGAGCGGTCTGGATGCGGGTGAGTTTGGCCCGCAAGGCGAAATGCGCCTGGCCGCCCATGCGCTGGAACAGCAGCAAGCCGCGCCGATGCCGCACGTTGCCGGTTCAGGTGCGGGGGCGGGTTATCAGTATCAATATCGCCCTCAGCCTTCAGCACCTGCTGTGCCCGCCGAAGAAGCCCGCAATGCCTACCGCGAATTCTTTGCACCGTTGCCTGAAGCCAATGCCGCGCCGCTACCGGACGGGCAGGGTGATATCCCGCCGTTAGGCTTTGCGTTGGCGCAGCTCAAGGGCATTTATATCCTTGCGGAAAACGCCCAAGGGCTGGTGCTGGTCGATATGCACGCCGCGCACGAGCGCATCATGTACGAGCGGCTGAAAATCGCTATGGCCAGTGAAGGGCTGAGCGGGCAGCCATTGCTGGTGCCGGAGTCGATTGCGGTCAGTCAGCGTGAAGCCGACTGTGCCGAAGAACACGCCGAGTGGTTCCAGCGCCTGGGCTTCGAGTTGCAACGCCTTGGCCCCGAAACCCTGGCCATCCGCCAAATCCCGGCGTTGCTCAAGCAGGCCGAGGCGCAGCGTCTGGTACACGACGTGCTGGCTGATCTGATGGAATACGGCACCAGTGACCGGATTCAGGCCCACCTCAACGAGCTGCTTGGGACCATGGCATGCCACGGTGCCATTCGGGCCAACCGCCGCTTGGCGATCCCTGAAATGAACGGCTTGTTGCGTGACATGGAAAACACCGAGCGCAGTGGTCAGTGCAATCATGGTCGTCCCACCTGGACCCAAATGGGCCTGGACGACTTGGACAAACTCTTTTTGCGCGGTCGCTGATGACAGGTTCCAACGCTTTACCCCCCGCCATTTTCTTGATGGGCCCCACGGCTGCCGGCAAAACCGACTTGGCCATCGAGCTGAGCAAGGTATTGCCGTGTGAGCTGATCAGCGTCGATTCGGCGCTGGTCTATCGCGGCATGGACATTGGCACCGCCAAGCCCTCGCGCGACATTTTGGCTAAACATCCGCACCAGTTGATCGACATCCTCGACCCGGCTCAAAGCTATTCGGCGGCTGACTTTCGTACCGATGCACTCAAGGCGATGGCCGAGATCACCGCGCGCGGCAATATTCCGCTGCTGGTGGGCGGCACCATGTTGTATTACAAGGCCCTGACTGACGGTCTGGCTGACATGCCCGCCGCCGATCCAGAGGTGCGGGCGCAGCTTGAAGAAGAGGCTCAGCGCCTGGGCTGGCAAGCCTTGCACGAGCAGTTGGCAGCGATTGATCCCGAGTCGGCCGCGCGCATTCACCCCAACGATCCGCAGCGTTTGACGCGGGCGCTGGAGGTTTATCGGGTCAGCGGTTTGAGCATGACAGCCCATCGCTTGAAACAATCTGAACAATCTACTAAAGCAGCGGCTTCAGGCTCCAGTCAATTGCCCTATACTGTCGCGAATCTGGCCATCGCCCCGGCGAATCGTCAGGTACTGCATGAGCGAATTGCACAAAGATTCGGGCAAATGCTGGAACAGGGGTTCATTGATGAGGTCCTAGCCCTGCGGACTAGAAGTGACCTTCATGCGGGGTTGCCGTCTATACGTGCAGTGGGCTATCGACAAGTCTGGGACTACCTTGACGGCAAGCTGTCACAGGCCGAGATGAAGGAGCGCGGCATCATTGCCACGCGCCAATTGGCCAAGCGACAGTTCACCTGGTTGCGCGGTTGGGATGACCTGCATTGGCTTGACAGCCTGGCCTGCGACAATCTGCCACGAGCCTTGAAATACCTGGGATCGGTCTCCATATTGAGCTGAGTCTCCAGAAATGCCGTCTATCCTATGGGTGTGGCGTCATCGACCCTCTACATTTTGTTTCTATTTTTTATCCTTACAGGAGTGCGGCATATGTCAAAAGGGCATTCGCTACAAGACCCTTACTTGAATACTTTGCGTAAAGAGAAGGTTGGCGTTTCCATCTACCTGGTCAACGGGATCAAGCTGCAGGGGACTATCGAGTCTTTCGACCAGTTCGTGATTCTGCTGAAAAACACCGTCAGCCAAATGGTTTACAAACACGCTATCTCGACAGTCGTTCCTGTACGTCCAATTCGTCTGCCAAGCGCAGCAGAATCGGAACAGGCAGACGCTGAACCAGGTAACGCTTGATAGGAGTCTGCTTTGTTCTTTGAGCGCCACGGTGGTGGTGAGCGAGCGATCCTCGTTCACTTGGAAGGTCAGGACCCTGAGGCGCGCGAAGATCCGCAGGAGTTCCAGGAGTTAGCTGTATCGGCCGGCGCCGAGACCGTCGCGTTTTTTAACGTGCCGCGTCATCGGCCATCGGCCAAGTACTTGATTGGCACTGGCAAGGTCGAAGAGTTACGCGACCTGGTCAAGGCCGAGAAGGTCGACATCGTGATTTTCAATCACGTCCTCACGCCCAGTCAGGAGCGAAACCTCGAACGTGTTTTCGAGTGTCGCGTGCTTGACCGTACCGGGCTGATTCTCGACATCTTTGCTCAACGCGCCCGTACCCATGAAGGCAAGCTCCAGGTTGAACTGGCCCAGCTTGACCACATGAGCACGCGTCTTGTGCGCGGCTGGACCCACCTTGAGCGTCAAGGCGGTGGCATTGGTAGCCGTGGGCCGGGTGAAACCCAGCTCGAAACCGACCGTCGCCTGCTGCGTGTGCGCATGAGCCAGATCAAGGCCCGTCTGAAAAAAGTCCGCAGTCAACGCGAGCAGTCACGTAGAGGGCGCCAACGCGCCGACATTCCTACGGTGTCGCTGGTGGGCTATACCAACGCCGGGAAATCCACGCTGTTCAATGCGGTCACCGGCTCTGAAGTGTTCGCCGCTGACCAATTGTTCGCCACGCTTGACCCCACCTTGCGCCGTCTTGATCTGGCCGACCTGGGGCCCATCGTACTGGCCGACACCGTGGGCTTTATTCGTCACTTGCCGCACAAGCTAGTTGAGGCTTTCCGGTCTACGCTCGAAGAGTCGAGCAATTCGGACTTGTTGCTGCATGTTATTGATGCACACGAACCGGAGCGCATGGCGCAGATCGAGCAGGTGATGGTGGTTTTGGGCGAGATTGGCGCTCAGGACTTGCCGATCCTTGAGGTCTACAACAAAATCGATTTGCTTGAAGCGGTTGAGCCGCAGATCCAGCGTGATGCCGATGGCAAACCGCAGCGGGTCTGGTTGTCGGCCCGTGACGGTGCAGGGCTGGAGCTGCTGGAACAGGCCATCGCCGAGTTGTTGGGCAACGATTTGTTCGTCGCCACCTTGCGCTTGCCGCAGCGATTTGCTCGACTGCGTGCGCAATTCTTCGAATTGGGTGCAGTGCAAAAAGAAGCACATGACGATGAAGGGGTCTGCCTGCTGGACGTTCGCCTGCCGCGAGCCGAGCTTAATCGCCTGGTCAGCCGCGAAGGGTTGGAGCCAGCAGCGTTCATCGAAGAACACACTTTGCAATAAAAGCCTCGCAAAGCGGTCGTGCCGCTGTGATAGGCATTCTGTAGCATTGGTCGGCGCGCCGTGGGCGCGTCTTTGCTTTATCAGATGGAGAGCGCTATGGCTTGGAATGAGCCGGGTGGCAACTCGAATAATCAAGATCCTTGGGGTGGCAAACGCCCTAAAAATGGCGACCGCAAGGGACCACCAGATCTCGACGAGGCCTTCCGAAAGCTGCAGGAAAGCCTGAATGGGTTGTTCGGTGGTGGGAAAAAACGTACAGGCGGTAGCGATGGCGGCTCAAGCGGCGGCAAAAGCGCCGGCTTTGGCGTGCTGGGCATCGTACTGGTCGTCATGGCAGCCGTCTGGCTGTACAGCGCGGTTTATGTAGTCGACGAGCAGGAGCAAGCTGTTGTGCTGCGCCTGGGCAAGTACTACGACACCGTTGGGCCGGGCCTGAACATTTATTTCCCGCCGTTCGACAAAAAGTACATGGAGAACGTGACGCGTGAGCGTGCGTACACCAAGCAGGGCCAGATGCTGACTGAAGACGAAAACATCGTCGAAGTGCCGCTGACCGTGCAGTACAAGATCAGCAACCTGCGCGACTTCGTGCTCAACGTTGATCAACCGGAAATCAGTCTGCAACAGGCTACAGACAGCGCCTTGCGTCACGTCGTGGGTTCGACCTCGATGGACAAAGTGCTGACCGAAGGCCGTGAGCAGATGGCTGTAGAAATCAAGGAGCGTCTGCAACGCTTCCTCGATACCTACAAGACCGGTATCACCGTAACGCAGGTCAACGTACAGAACGCAGCTGCACCGCGTGAAGTGCAGGAAGCCTTTGACGACGTGATTCGCGCCCGTGAAGACGAGCAACGTGCCCGCAACCAGGCAGAAAGCTACGCCAATGGCGTGGTGCCGGAAGCGCGCGGTCAGGCTCAGCGCATCATCGAAGATGCCAACGGCTACCGTGATGAAGTGGTTTCGCGTGCCAAGGGTGAGGCTGACCGCTTTACCAAACTGGTTGCCGAGTACCGCAAAGCACCCGAAGTTACGCGTGATCGTCTGTACCTGGACACCATGCAAGATGTCTTCAGCAATACCAGCAAGGTACTCGTGACCGGTAACAAAAACGGCCAGAGCAACCTGCTTTATCTGCCGTTGGACAAAATGATTGAAGGCCGTAATGGCAGCACCCCGGCAACGGGTTCGGCCGCCGCAGCGAGCACCAACAACGATGCTGCTTCGCATGTCAGCACCGATCAGGCGCAACAGCCGCGTACCAGGGAGAGCCGCTGATGAGCAATAAATCGCTGATCGCCCTTATTGTCGGCGTTGTCGTGGCAGTGGTTGCCTGGAACAGCTTCTACATCGTTTCGCAAACCGAACGCGCAGTCATGTTGCGTTTCGGCCGTGTGGTTCAGGCGGATGTCCAGCCGGGCCTGCACGTGAAAATTCCTTACGTTAACCAGGTGCGCAAGTTTGACGCCCGCCTGATGACGCTGGATGCGCCGACGCAGCGTTTTCTGACGCTGGAAAAGAAAGCTGTGATGGTTGATGCCTTCGCCAAGTGGCGCGTGAAAGATGCCGAGCGCTTCTACACCGCCACCTCGGGTATGAAGCAGATTGCTGACGAGCGTTTGTCGCGTCGTCTGGAATCCGGCCTGCGCGACCAGTTCGGTAAGCGCACCCTGCACGAAGTGGTGTCGGGTGAGCGTGATGCGTTGATGGCTGACATCACCGCGTCGCTGAACAAAATGGCTGAAAAAGAGCTGGGCATCGAAGTGGTCGACGTTCGCGTCAAGGCCATCGACTTGCCAAAAGAAGTAAACCGCAGCGTTTTCGAACGCATGAGCACCGAGCGTGAGCGTGAAGCACGCGAGCACCGGGCCAAAGGTAACGAGCTGGCAGAAGGCATTCGTGCTGACGCCGACCGTCAACGTCGTGTTCTGCTGGCTGAGGCGTATCGTCAGTCTGAAGAAGCACGCGGTGATGGTGACGCTCAAGCTGCCGCGATTTACTCCAAGGCTTATGGCCAGGACCAGGAGTTCTACAAGTTCTATCGCAGCCTGCGTGCTTACCGCGAAAGCTTTGCGAACAAGAGCGATGTACTGGTGCTGGACCCAAGCAGTGACTTCTTCCGTTACCTGGAAAAGTCCAAGCCGCAATAACCCTGTAGGTGCGAGCTAGCTCGCTCCCACAGTGCGTATCAAATGCATGTATTCACTCCGCCGGGCGGGCAAATGGCCTGGCGGGGTGATCCTTTTAGAAAACGTGTGTATGATGCGGCAGCCGGGAAATTCCCGGCTTTTTTGCGTCTGCATGTTTGATTGCCCGATCGGCTGGTACAGCGTCGGCAGATTTTTCGAGGAATGTGCTGTGTGAGCCTTTCGTTTAGGGCTTTTTTGCTGTGCGCGTTCAAGACGCAGCCACGTTCTGCTTTACTCAAGGCTCGCCTGCTGGCTGGCCGCCCGGATCATAGGGGAATGGCGTAATGGCAACGGTAGACCGCTGGCTCTTGCCAGATGGCATCGAAGAAGTACTTCCACCTGAAGCCGCTCGCATCGAAGTGGCGCGCCGTCAGGTGTTGGATCTGTTCCAGAGCTGGGGCTATGAGTTCGTCGTCACCCCGCATATCGAATACCTGGAATCCCTGTTGACCGGGGCTGGCCAGGATCTCGATCTGCGGACCTTCAAGGTGATTGACCCGCAAACGGGTCGCCAGATGGGTTTTCGTGCAGACATCACGCCGCAAGTGGCGCGCATCGATGCGCATACCTTGCGACGCGCCGGCCCAAGCCGCTTGTGCTATGCCGGTAGCGTGCTGCATGCACAGCCTCGCGGTTTGTCTTCCTCGCGCAGCCCGATCCAGTTGGGCGCCGAGTTGTATGGCGATGCGAGCCCGAGCAGCGATGTTGAAGTCATCAGCCTGATGCTGGCCATGCTGCAACTGGCTGACGTCCCGGATGTCCACATGGACCTGGGGCATGTCGGTATTTATCGTGGGTTGGCCCGTGCGGCCAACCTGTCGGTTGAAGTAGAACAACAATTGTTCGACGCTCTGCAACGCAAAGCGATCGACGAAGTAACGGCCTTGACCCAAGGCTTGCCGGCTGATTTGGCTGGCATGCTGCAGGCACTGGTTGATTTGTGTGGCGGCCACGACGTTCTGGTTGCTGCGCGTGAGCGTCTGGCCAAGGCTCCGGCCCCTGTGTTGGCCGCTCTGGACGACTTGTTGGCAATTGCCGAGCGGTTGTCTGTGCGTTTCCCGCAGTTGCCGCTGTACTTTGACCTGGGTGAGTTGCGTGGGTATCACTACCACACAGGTGTGGTGTTTGCGGTTTTTGTACCGGGCGTTGGGGATTCCATCGCTCAGGGCGGTCGTTATGACGACATTGGTGCTGTGTTCGGGCGTGCCCGGCCGGCAACCGGCTTTTCGACCGATTTGAAAACCCTGGTGACCCTGGGGCGGGCGCAGGTCGAGTTGCCGTCTGGCGGTATCTGGATGCCTGACAGCACGGATGCGGCACTCTGGCAGCAGGTTTGCCAGCTTCGCAGTGAAGGTCAGCGTGTGGTTCAGGCGTTGCCTGGGCAACAGCAGGCTGGCGCCCATGAGGCAGACTGCGACCGCCAATTGATTCAGCAGAACGGCTTGTGGCAAGTAGTGCCGCTGGCTTCTTGAGTTTTCCTGCCGGCGACAGCCGGCACCAAGTTTGCGCGAATGAGGACAAGTGTTATGGGTAAGAATGTCGTAGTCCTGGGCACCCAATGGGGTGATGAGGGCAAAGGCAAGATCGTTGATCTGCTGACCGAACATGCTGCCGCTGTAGTGCGTTACCAAGGTGGCCACAATGCTGGCCACACATTGGTGATCGACGGCGAAAAAACCGTATTGCACCTGATTCCGTCGGGCGTGTTGCGCGAAGGCGTGCAATGCCTGATCGGCAACGGCGTCGTGGTTGCACCCGATGCCCTGCTGCGTGAAATCATCAAGCTGGAAGAGAAAGGCGTACCGGTGCGTGAGCGCCTGCGTATCAGCCCGTCTTGCCCGCTGATTCTGTCGTTCCACGTGGCGCTGGACCAGGCCCGTGAAAAAGCCCGTGGCGAGCTGAAGATCGGTACGACCGGTCGCGGCATCGGCCCGGCTTACGAAGACAAGGTTGCACGTCGTGGCCTGCGTGTTGGCGACCTGCTGAACATGCCGCGCTTTGAAGCCAAACTGCGTGAATTGGTGGACTACCACAACTTCATGCTGGTCGGTTACTACAAAGAGCCTGCCATCGACTTCGACAAGACCCTGGCCGAGTGCAAAGAGTACGCCGAGCTGCTCAAGCCGCTGATGCTGGACGTGACCGCTGAGCTGCACGACCTGCGTCGCGCTGGCAAAGACATCATGTTCGAAGGCGCTCAAGGCTCGTTGCTCGACATCGACCACGGCACCTACCCGTACGTGACCAGCTCCAACACCACCGCGGGTGGCGTTGCGACCGGTTCAGGTGTTGGCCCGATGTTCCTGGACTACATCCTGGGCATCACCAAGGCTTACACCACGCGTGTAGGTTCGGGTCCGTTCCCGACTGAGCTGTTCGACGACGTCGGCGCTCACCTGGCCAAGCAAGGCCACGAGTTCGGCGCCACTACTGGCCGCGCACGTCGTTGCGGCTGGTTCGATGCCGTTATCCTGCGTCGCGCTATCGATGTGAACAGCATCTCGGGCATCTGCCTGACCAAGCTGGACGTACTCGACGGTCTGGACACCATCAACATCTGCGTTGGCTACAAAGATGCAGAAGGTAACGAGATCGCACCGACCGACGCTGACAGCTACGTGGGCCTACAGCCTGTGTATGAAGAAGTGCCGGGCTGGACTGAATCGACCGTGGGCGCCAAAACCCTGGAAGAGCTGCCAGAAAACGCGCGTGCTTACATCAAGCGCGTAGAAGCACTGATCGGCGCGCCGATCGACATCATTTCGACAGGTCCGGACCGCAACGAAACCATCGTTCTGCGTCACCCGTTCGCTTAAGTCGTCGTGCTGTAAAACAAAGGGCCCTTCGGGGCCCTTTGTTGTTTTTGCCCCGCCCCGGTGTGCGGCACGACCCTTGCTGTAGAGAACCCATCAAGGGTGCCATCAATGTAATGGCACCGCCGTAGAGGGGTTCTTCATGTCAGCCATTCTTTCACTGTTACAAAGCCGTCTGTTGCGACCCGTGTTCGTTACCCTCGGTATCGCTCTTTTGGTGCAGGTACTGGTCGCTGTTGCACTGACTCGGAGCACAGTCACCGCGTTAGAAGCAGATTTGGACGCGCGCCTGGGCACCGACAGCCAGAAACTCTCCGCCGAACTTGAACAGGCCGCACGCGAGGTGAAAGGCAGTCTGGAGGGACTTTCTGCCAGTACCCGACAACGGTTGACGGCGGGTTTGTCCCCGCGCTTGAAAGATGAGCAAGCGCAGGTTCGGGCGACGCTGGAAAAGAGCCTGATGGACTCGGCCAACGATATGGCGCAACTGCTGGCGGCAGTGGCGCCTCGGGCTATGTGGGACAGCGATGTGCCGACGCTGTCCGAATTCGCACGTCGTGCTCAGCGCAATCCCAATGTGCTGTTTGTGGTGTACGACGACGCCACGGGTCAGCATCTGACGCGCTACCTGAACCGCGAAAATCCCATCAACAAAGCACTGCTGGAAAAAGGCAAAGGCGACCGCGCGCTGGACAAAGTGCTGGATGCCGCGCGGCATGACCCCGCCGTCTACTACCTCGAAGCCCCTATCAGCCCCAATGGCGTGGAGATTGGCAAGGTGCTGATGGGCGTCTCCACTGCCTCGATTGAGCAAGACCTGGTAGCGCTTGATCATCGTTTTTCGCAGCTGATTGTCAGCAGTGAGCAATTGGTCGATGAAAGCCTGCAAGGCGCGGCCAGTGACAGCGCGGGCGCGTTACGTACCCGCTTGGCCTCGGCGCAAACCGCGGCAGCGCAGATGCAGGCCAATACCGCTGCCACCGTGCGCGACGCCGCGGACACGTTGCGCTGGCGTATGGGGCTGGGGTTGGCGATTGTGGGGTTGGGTGTGTTGCTGTTGGTGGCCGTCGTGCTGGGGCGGCGTGTGGTCAACAAATTGCTGCTGTTGATCGCGGCGCTGAACGATCTGGCGGCCGGTGAGGGCGATTTGACCAAGCGTGTGGGCCTCAACAGCAAGGATGAGATTGGCGACATGGCGGCAGCGGTCAATCGTTTCGTCGACAAGTTGCAGCCCATCGTGCGTGAGGCGGGCGATGTGGCGCAGCGTACCGGCGTCGAGATTGGTGCCATGACCCTGCGCAATGCCGGGGCCGATGCCGCTGCACAATTGCAGCGTGATGAAGTGGCGCAAAGCCTTGAGGCGTTATCAACGATGGCTGATGCGGCGCAGTCTGAGAGTCAGGCGATGCAGGCAGCGCTTAAACAAGTGTTGGATATTCGTCAGGCCACGGATGAAAACACACGCACCTCCGCGCAAGTGGGCGGGCTGATTGAGGCGCTGGCGGGGCAGGTGGGGGCGGGCGCCAAAGTGATTGAGCGCCTGGCCCAGCAAAGTGAGCAGATCGAGGTGGTGTTGACCGTGATTCACGGCATTGCCGAGCAAACCAACCTGCTGGCGCTGAACGCGGCGATTGAAGCGGCGCGAGCGGGGGAAACCGGGCGTGGTTTTGCGGTGGTCGCTGATGAAGTGCGGGCGTTGGCGAGTAAGACCCAAAGCTCAACTGGAGATATTCAGGCGCACATTGTGGCGTTGCAGCAAGGTGCGAAAGAGGCCGTGACGGCTATCGGCCTGGCGGGGCGTCAAGCTACGGAGGGGCTGGACGTGTTGCGTGGCAGCGTGAAGCTGCAGAAAAGCGTGCAGTCGTCCGTGGAAAAAGTACACGCGGCCATTGGTGATGCGACCCGTGCCGCAGCGCATCAAGCGCAAGGTGCGCAGGCGGTGCGCGGGCGTGTAGAAATAATTCATGCACAGGCTGAGCGTGCTGCGCAGGCGGTGAATGAAACCACGGCCAGTGGCAAAGTGCTGGACGGATTGGCTGCGCAACTTAAAGCGAGCCTGGGGCAATTCAGGGCCTGAAACCAAAAGCCTTCACTCCACCCCTTTCCTGCGCGGGAGAGGGGCGGGGTGAAGGGCGTTTTATCGACTCAAATACATCCGCGTAGTCAGCAAATACACCGGCAACCCCGACACTAGAATCAACAGCGCCGCATACGGCGCCGCCGCTGCAAACTCGATGTTCGAGGTGTGCGACCACACTTGTGTCGCCAGCGTATTAAGCCCGGTCGGGCTGAGCAGCAGGGTCGCGGTCAGCTCCTTCATCGCATCAAGGAACACCAGTGCAAACGCCGCACCCAACGCCGGAAAGATGATGGGCAACGTCACCCGGCAAAACGCCGAGAACGAAGAAGCGCCCAGCGTACGCGCAGCTTCTTCAAGCTGTGGCGCGGCCTTGTTCAGTGCGGTACGGATCGGTGCCTGCGCCAGCGGCAGAAATAGCAAGGCGTAAGCGATCAGCAACAGCGCCGAGGTCTGATACAGCGCAGGCACCCAGTGCAGCGCGAAATACACCAGTGCAAGGGCAATCACCAGTCCCGGCAGAGCGTGCAGCAGATACGGCAAGCGTTCGGCCCAGATCGCCAATTGGCCTTTGTAACGCACCACCAGCAACCCGACCGGCACCGCCAGCACCAGGCACAACGCAGCACCCCCCAGCGCCAGCGACACCGAGGAGAGCAATGCTTCACCGATTTGTGCAACGGGGAACGCCGCAGAGCTGCCTTTGATCAGCCAGTACACCAGCATCCCCAGCGGGATGCCGCTGCCCACAATCGCCAGCGCCAGGCAATACAACTGGCCGAGCAGTGCCAATGTGCCCAGGTTAACCTGCCCGGCATGCCGCGCCGCACCCTGGCCAATCCGCACATGGCGGCCCTTGCCGCGCACTTTGAGTTCCAGCCACAACAGCGTCAAACACATCACCAGCAAAACGGCGGACAGCATGGCCGCATTGGCGTTGCTGAACTCCAGCTCAAACTGTTGATAAATAGCCGTGGTGAAGGTTTGCAGGCCGATGATCGACAGCGCGCCGAACTCGACCAGCATGTGCAGGGCAATCAGCAGCGAACCTGCCAGCAGCGACGGCCAGAGCAGCGGTAAGGTGATTCTGAAAAACACCCCCCAGCGGTTCTGGCCCAGGGTGCGGGCCGACTCTTCAAGCGCCGGGTCGAGGTTGCGCAAGGTTGCCGCCACCGGCAGGAAAATCAGCGGGTACTTGGACAGGCTCATCACCAGAATCGCGCCGCCCAGACCTTCAAAACTTGAACTGAGCGACACCCAGGTGAAGCTGCTGACGAATGCCGGAACTGCAAAAGGCAGGCACAAAATCACCCCCCACAAGCGTCGTCCCGCCAGGTTGCTGCGTTCCAGCAACCAGGCCAGCGAAAGGCCGACCACTGCGCACACCACGGTCACACCGACCATCAGTAGCAAGGTGTTGCGCATCAGGTCGAACACATAAGGGCGCCACAACATGTGCACCGCTTGCGCCCACCCGGCCTGCCACGCTTTGGTGCCGACATACAGCAACGGCAACAGGCTTAAACCCACCAGCAACAGGACGGGCAGCAGCAGCCAGATCGAAGGCCGTTTGCGTTTGAGGGTGAAGCGGGCAGGTTGGGCGACCGACAGCATCAGAGCAGGCCAACGTCGCGTTCGAGGTCCAGCGCTTCTTCGGCATTGCCCAAGTCAGCCGGTGTCACTTTCGGTGGTTGCAGCTCCTCGAACGGCTTGAGGCCGCGCTCCGAGACCATGCCTTTGCGCATCGGGTATTCAGCCGTGGTGTTGGTGATCACGCGCTGACCTTCTTCGCTGGCCATGTACGCCAGCAGCTGCTGGGCTTCTTTAGGGTGTTTGCTGGCCTTGAGCACGCCGGCGCTGGACACGGTGATCAAGCCGCCCGCATCGCCATCGGTGAAGTAATGCAGCTTGGAATCCAGTTGGCCTTTCTCGCGCTGCAAAGCGAACCAGTAGTAGTTGTTGACCAGTACCGCCGCTACTTCGCCGTTTTCCACGGCTTTGAGCGCAACCATGTTGTTGGTGTAGGTTTTGCCGAATGCCCGCAGGCCAGTCAGCCATTCTTCAGCGGCTTCACGGCCGTGCAGTTTGATGATGGCCACGGCTTGTTCCTGGAACGCGCCGCTGGTGGGCACGAAGCCGATTTTGCCTTGCCATTCAGGATCAGCGAAATCCATCACCGATTTGGGCAGGTCTTTTTCATCAATCTTTTTCGGGTTGAAGGCCACGACGCGGGTGCGCGCAGTGACGCCAATCCACGTGCCATTGGTCGCTACGTACTCTTTGGGCAGGGCTTGTAGCGTGGCGTCATCGGCCTTGGCCAGAAAACCCTGTTCACCCAGGTTGTTCAATGGCGGGGATTCTTCGGCGTAGAACACGTCGGCGGGCGAGCGATCACCTTCTTCCATGATCTGGCTGGCCAATTGGTTGCTGCTGCCTTTGCGCACATTGACGTGAATGCCGGTCTTGGCTTCGAAGGCTGCGGCGAGGTTGTCGCCGACTTCCTTGTGCTGGCCGTTGTACAGCGTCAGGGAAACTTTATCTGCGGCGTAGGCGGTAGGTGCGGTCAGTGTCAGACCAAGAGCGGCGATGGACAGGCCGCGCAGTAGGAATGTCGCAAGCTGGGTATTTCGGAGCATCATTCGCTGGGTTCCTCGCTTGGGTACTACAAAACTTGTAACAATAATAAACGATATCGTTTCTCAAGTGCGCTTGACCCAGCGTCCAATTGCGCAAACGCGACCAACTGTGATGCCGCCTCCTTCAAAGTGTGTCCAGAAAACTGCGCAAGGCCCGCAGTTCATCCTTGTCCATGTTCAGTGCTTTCAGGCGTTCACTGGTGCTCGGGAACAGCGGATCGTTTACCTGTTGTGCGGTGGGGCGCGGGCGCGGCATGCCCATGTTGTAGAACGCCAGCGTGCCTTGCATGTTCACAAACAGGCCGTTGTGCATCCACGGCGCGGTTTTGCTGACCAGACGCAACGACGGCGTGCGAAAAGCCCCGACGTCTGCGGGCTTACCGGTCACTTCGTAACGCCCGAGGTCCTCGTATTTGCGTCCGTAATAACTCAGGCCAACGTTGTGAAATTGCTCGTCGCTCAACGCCGGCCCGAAGTGGCAGTTCATGCAGCGGGCCTTGGTGCGAAACAGGTGCAGGCCGTACAACTGCTCGTCGTTCATACGCTGCGGGCGCCCGCGCAGCAGTTGCTCGAACCCGGTGTTGCGCGTGGCGGTCACCAGCGTGCGCTGAAAGGTGGCCAAGGCTTTTGCGGTGTTTTGCTGAGTAATCGGGCCGGGGCCAAACACTTGGGCAAACTGCGCGCTGTAGGCTGCGTCTGAATTGAGCCGTTGCAGCAATTGCGGGATATCGAAGGCCATTTCTACTGGGTCGATGATGGGGTGCATGGCCTGTTGTTCCAGGCCGGCGCCCCGTCCGTCCCAGAACAGGGTCTGACTGTAGCCGCTCATCACCAGGCTTGGGGCGTTGCGTCGACCGCTTTGGCGGTCGTGGCCAAATGAAACGCGTCGCCCATCTGCAAACGCCATGTCGGCTTCATGGCAGGAGGCGCAGGCAATCTGGCCGGAACGCGAGAGTTTGGGGTCGTTGAACAGTTTTTTGCCGAGTTCGGCCTTGGCGTCAGTGAACGGGTTGTCGGGCGGTGCAGGCGCATGGGCGGGGAGGGCGGCCATCTCTTGCCATTTCACATCGGCGTCCACGGTAGGTGCGGGCCACTGGGCAACCGGCTGGCGATACAGGTTGGCGATGCAGTGTGTGTAGTCGGCAGACGTTGTGTCGCAGGGGGCGGCGTTCACGTTGCAGGCTGGCGCGACCAATCCGAGGCCGAACACGCTGAGCAGGATAATGCGCTTCAAAATGTGTACCCCACTTCGACCATGAACTGGCGACCCACTTCAAAGGTGGTCAGGCCCGTGGTGTCGGTGGTGCTGACGATTTGCTTGTCCAGCAGGTTGGTGACATCGAGGTTGACGAACACCGTCTGATCCTTGGCTGTGGGCATCGCCCAGGCGAGGCGGGTGTCCCAGGTCAGGGCGCCGGAAAACGGCGTTTCTTCCCACACGCGCACGGCAGCGCCCTGGAATTCAGTGGTTTTGCCGGTGGCTGCGATGCGCCGGTAGCCGTCGCGGTAACGCAGGAAGTTGCTCCAGGTCAGGTGCAGGGGTTCGACTTCGGTGACGGTGGTCAGGCGTGCCGTCCAGGGGCGGTTGTAATTACTCGCGGGCATGTCGGAATACTTCATGAACTTGCCGTCGTATTGAATCGTCGGGTCGTCGACATACGTGGCGCCAATGTTGGCGCTGTAGTTGGACAGCCCTGTGTTTTGCACCTTGCTCCAGTCCATGGCGAACTGCCCGCTGGTGCGGGTGCTGCCCAGTACAAAGGGGTGCAGCGGGGTGATGGTCAGGGTGTAAATATCGGCTTCACTTTTGCCGCCGTTGTAATAGGTGTAGTAATTGGCGGCCAGGGTGGTGGGGTCGTCCGTGGGTGCGCCAATTTGTGAACCCCAGGCACGGCTCACCTGTTCGCGGCCCTTGCGGTTGACGTACTTGACGGCAAACTCGGTGTCCCATTGCACATGGCTCAAGCCCAAGGTGAGTTCGTCGTCATAGGGTACTTTCAACTGATTGAACTGGCTGTCGTTGGGTACGCGTTTGCTCATTTCCCACTCGGCGGACGGGTTGGGGCGGGTGTATTCGGTGTTCATGGCGGCCACGCCGTCGCGCAATTTGTAGGCGTACAGGTTGCGTCCGTAATAACGGTTGGCGCCACCGGTGAGGCGGGTCTGGCCATTACCGAATACATCCAGCTCGATGGCGAATCGCGGCGCGAGGGTGACTTGGTTCATGTAGTCATCGCCGTCCAGACGCAGGCCGGGACGTACGGTCAGGCGCTTGTAGCGCATTTCGTCTTGAAGGTAGAGCGCCCAAGAGCGTGTATCGAAGGACGTTTTACCCTGAGTCACGGTTTTTTTGTTGGCGTATTGTCCGCCCCAGCCATTGGTGGTCTGGCCCATCGAACACAGAGAGTCGTTGGGTGGGCAGGCGGTGGCCTTGGCCACTGAATAGCTGGTGTAGGGCGAGTCGCGTTCGTACATCACGGCGTTCTGCGCCAGCTCAAGTCCGGTTTGCACGGCGTGATCGACGCCCAGCCAGTTGACGGTGTTCCAGTCGGCTTTCAGTTTGTAGGCCAGGGTTTTCTGCGCCTCTTCGATATCGCCGAAACCGCCTTCGGTGGCCATCGCCAGATTGCTCCAGTTCTTGGAGGTCGATGCGCGCCAGAACACCATGTAATCGCTGTCTGATGTGCGAGAGGTGTTCATTTGGCTCCAGCTGATGTTTTGCTCAACCCTGGCCAGGGGCGCATTCCACACCATGCGTGCGCTGACACTGTCGCCCCCGGCGGTCATCTCCCGCCCGGAGAGAATGGCGTTGGGGCCAAACGTCTCTGCGGTTTCCGGTGCATGGGTCACGCTGACATCGAGTTTCCAGTCTTCGTTAATTTGCCAGGCGGCTTTGAGGAAGTAGTTGTCGATGCGCCGGGTCTGCACCTGGGCAGCATTGGCGGTGTCGGTCTGGTTGGCGACTGAGAAGACGCGGGTCGGAATGGTCGAATCCTTGCGCGAGAAGCTGCCCAACAAACCGAAGTTCTCGGTTAAATGCCCTTCTAGCGTGGCGCGGGTGATGACCTTTTTAAAATCGGGCTGCGAGCTGTTACCGAAGCCAGCCTCATAATTTTCGAGGTCGGGGTCATCTTCGTTCAGGTGATAGCGGGTCCACTGCGAACGCGTCATTTGTACCGACAGTTTGCCGTGCAGGTCCATGCTGGGGTCGCGGGTGTTGGCCTGCACCACGCCGCCATTGAAACCACCGTATTCCACGGGCACGTTGCTGTCATAGACCTTGATCTCACTGAGCAGGTCAGTGTCGAGCGCCAGGCCCTGGCTGCGGCCCGGTATTTCGTCCATGTCATCGTTGGTGTTGCCGGGGTCGAGGTCGTTGTTCATGTTCATGCCGTCGACAATGAACAGGTTCTGCCAGGGTTGGGCGCCGTTGATGCTGATGTTGGCCGGGGCGATTTCACCGGGGGATTTGCTGTTTAACTGGTTGTTATCGAATTGCACATTGGGGTTGGTGCGCAGCAAGCTGGTGATGTCACCGTTGCCGGCAGGCAGGCTGTCGATCATTGCCCGGTCAATGGTTTGCTCGCCCTGAAACGTCGAGTCCAAGGCAGTGATGGGCGTGCTTTTGATCAGCAGCACATTGCTGTCGGTAGGCGGCAGGATCGACACGCTGTCGGCAGAGGTGACCTCCCATTGCAGGTTGCTGCCATCGAGCAACCGGGCCAGGGCTTTCTCGGGGCTCATATCGCCCGTAACGGCCGGGCTGCTCCGATCGGTGAGCAAGGTGCTTTCTGCACTGACTTGCCAGCCCGATTGCTGAGAAAACGCAACCAGCGCGGAGGCCAATGGTTGCGCCGCAATTTCAAAATGGGGTTGGGCGGCGTTGGCCAGCGCAGGTAACACGAGCCAGAAAGTCAGCAGTAACGACAGATGACGAGCAAAGCGGGCGCAGCACAAACGCGAAGAAGGCATGAGATGACCTACGAAATGAAACGTCATAGTCACTAATGCGAATCTTTATCAGTGACGTTCGTAGGTAAAGACTCTCGGCGCCAAAGGATTTCCAGAAATAAACGAAAATAATTATCCGCGCATGCAAACCGGGGTCAGTACGAAGCCTGTGGGAGCTGGCGAAAGCTGCGAAGGCTTGCGCTGTAAGCCTTTGTCGCAACCTTCGCCAGCGTCTACTGGGCTAAGGTTTTGCCGAAACGATCAGCGTATAGGGCACGCTGTCTTGCACGCGCCCACCCAGCGGGGCGATGGCGGCCTGCAACGCACGCTTGGGGTCGCGCAGGTTTAACACGGCGGTAATGCGCCGTTGGCCGAGCGCTTTGTCCGTCAGCACAATCAGTCCTGGCTGATAACGCCGTAAGTGCGACACGACGTCGTCCACCGATTGATCAATCGCTACCAATTGCCAGCGGCGCCACGGCGCAATTTGTTCGTCGGGCAATTGAGCCAGGCGGGTGGTTTGATGGGTGGCGCGGTAGCTTAATTGGTCGCCGTGATGCAGCACGTGCTCAGGGCGAGCAGACGAATCCGGGGTTTTGACCACGACGGTGCCGCTTTGGACGCTGACGTCAACGTTGCTGTCATTCAGGCTCACGGCGAATTCAGTCCCTGTGACGCGCACACGCACAGACCCCGCCTTCACGTAAAACGCGCGTGTGGCATCGGGCTTCACCGAGAAAAATGCCTGGCCGCGTAACAGCGTGACCTCCCGTTGCTGCGGGTCAAATTGCACATCGATCAGGCTGTTGCTGTCGAGTTGCACGCGGCTGCCGTCGCTCAAAATAATGTCGCGGTGTTCGGCCATTGGGCTATGCCAGTCGGCGCGCAAAGCTGGCCAGTCCGGTAGCAGCATGAACACGGCGCAGGCGGCGACGGCCGCGCCGATGAGTGAGCGCTTACGGCGGCTAGATCGAAGGGGTGCAGGCGCAAGCCTCGGCGCGGGGGGAGCGGCGGGTGCGGGGGTTGGCTCCTGCGCCAAGCTCAGCGCTTCACCGCTCAGGCGCCAGACTTTTAGCGCTTTGCGGTAGGCCGCGTCATGTTGGGGAGCGCTGGCGCGCCAGTCGTTCAGGCGCTGAGTCAGGTCGGGGTCGTCAGGGTGTTGCTGGATCAGCAGCAGCCAGTCGAGCGCGGTTTCCCAGATTGGGTTCGGGTTATCAGGCGCCACGGAACATGCTGCCCGTATCAAAACCGTGAGTGGGCACGAAGCATGGTGGCAGGTCGAAAAAGTCAGTCATCGCTCAGTTGTTCCGCGCAGTAGGTCAGGGCGTCGCGTACCAATTGGTGGGCCAGGCTGACAGAAATCCCCAGTTGGGCGCCAATTTGCTGAAATGTCAGGCCCTGTAAGCGATGCAGGATGAACGCTTGGCGTGTGCGCTCGGGCAAGCGGGACAGAGCATGTTGCAATTTGCGCAGCTCGTCCACATGCAGCGCTTGCTGCTCGGGTGACGGGGTGTTGGAAATGTGCTCATCCAGCGCGTCTTCACGCGTGGTGTGGCGATTTTCAAGGCTGGTGCGGCGATTGAGGTCAAAGGCCAGGTTGCGCACGATTCGATAGAGGTAGCCAACGGGTTGGGTCAAAGGGTTGGCGTTGTCTGCCCCTTGGTTGAATCGCAGCCAGGCGTCTTGCACCACGTCTTCGGCCTTGGCGCGGCAGCCCACGATAGGGGCGGCGTAGTCCACCAGGGCATGTCGATGCGTGAGGTAGAGTTGAAGCCGTTCGTTGGTGTCGGGCACGGGTTTCCAGGAGTACGCAGGAGCGATCTGAAGATGGCCGGATATTAGTGCGATTGAGATGGATTATCAAACACAGTATCGAAGGGCTGATAGAAGGTCTGATAAAAGGCGGGAGGCTGAATGACAGAAACTAAAAAGCCCGCTTTCGCGGGCTTTTTGAGTGGTTTACAGCGTGAAGCTGTAAACCTGAATTGGTGCCCAGAAGAAGACTCGAACTTCCACGACCTTGCGGTCACCAGCACCTGAAGCTGGCGTGTCTACCAATTTCACCATCTGGGCAGTATCAGCAACGTTGCCGCTGTTGATGTGGCGCACTATACGGAGCGCTTTTAAATCTGTAAACCCCCTGTTTTAGTTTTATTAAATCAGGGGCTTAGAATGCAAAAACCCGCTTTCGCGGGTTTTTGTGTGAGGCTGAAGATTGTACTAATCTGCATCTCTAAATTGGTGCCCAGAAGAAGACTCGAACTTCCACGACCTTGCGATCACCAGCACCTGAAGCTGGCGTGTCTACCAATTTCACCATCTGGGCAGCATCTTCAACGTTGCCGTTGTCGATGGCGCGCACTATACGGATGACCCTTTGACCTGTAAAGCGTTGTGAATAAAAATATCCAAAATATTTCGCGAACGGTGGGACAACAGCGGCAAAGCGCGTCAGAAAGGACTATTAAGGCTCTGAGTGAGTCCGAAATTTCCCGTTTCAATACGCGTATGCCAAACTAACCCGCATATAGACAAGGTGAAAACTATCTAATGGCCGATTGGCAGACCCTCGATCCCGAGGCCGCACGTGAAGCGGAAAAATACGAAAACCCTATCCCTAGCCGCGAGCTGATCCTTCAGCATCTGGCCGAGCGTGGCTCGCCAGCTGCTCGCGAGCAGTTGGTAGAAGAGTTTGGTCTTACCACGGAAGACCAGATCGAAGCCCTGCGCCGTCGCTTGCGAGCGATGGAGCGCGATGCACAATTGATTTACACCCGCCGTGGCACTTATGCACCGGTGGATAAGCTCGACCTGATTCTCGGCCGCATCAGTGGTCACCGTGACGGCTTCGGCTTTCTGATCCCGGATGACGGCAGTGACGACCTGTTCATGAGCCCGTCGCAGATGCGCCTGGTGTTTGATGGTGACCGTGCGCTGGCCCGTGTTTCGGGGCTGGACCGCCGTGGTCGCCGTGAAGGCGTGATTGTCGAAGTGGTATCACGCGCTCACGAAACCATCGTCGGCCGTTACTTCGAAGAAGGCGGCATTGGTTTTGTTGTTGCCGATAACCCGAAAATCCAGCAAGAAGTGTTGGTGACACCCGGCCGCAATGCGGGTGCCAAGATTGGCCAGTTCGTTGAAGTGAAGATTACTCACTGGCCGACGCCGCGCTTCCAGCCGCAAGGTGATGTGCTTGAGGTGGTAGGCAATTACATGGCTCCGGGCATGGAAATCGACATTGCCCTGCGCACGTACGACATTCCGCACGTTTGGCCAGAAGCTGTGGTTAAAGAAGCGCGTCGTCTCAAGCCTGAAGTTGAAGACAAAGACAAAGAGAAGCGCATCGACCTGCGTCATCTGCCGTTCGTCACCATTGACGGCGAAGATGCACGCGACTTCGATGACGCGGTGTTCTGTGAAGCCAAGCCGGGCAAGCTTCGCCTGTTCTCGGGTGGCTGGAAGCTGTACGTGGCCATTGCCGACGTTTCCAGCTACGTGAAAATCGGTTCGGCGCTGGATACTGAAGCGCAGGTACGTGGCAACTCGGTGTACTTCCCTGAGCGCGTGATTCCGATGTTGCCGGAAGAGCTGTCCAACGGCCTGTGTTCCCTGAACCCGAAAGTCGACCGTTTGGCGATGGTGTGCGAGATGACCATCTCCAAAACCGGCGAAATGACCGACTACCAGTTCTACGAAGCGGTGATCCATTCGCAGGCACGTCTGACCTACAACAAGGTCAGCACGATGCTTGAGCACGCCAAAACCAACGAAGCCAAACAATTGCGCGCGGAGTACGGTGATGTTGTGCCGCACCTCAAGCAGCTTTATTCGTTGTACAAGGTGTTGCTGGCGGCTCGCCATACCCGTGGTGCGATCGATTTTGAAACGCAGGAAACCCGCATCATCTTCGGGGCAGATCGCAAAATCGCTGAGATTCGCCCAACCACGCGTAACGATGCCCACAAGCTGATCGAAGAGTGCATGCTGGCGGCCAACGTGGCCACGGCTGAATTCCTCAAAAAGCACGAAATCCCTGCGCTGTACCGCGTGCATGATGGCCCTCCGCCAGAGCGTCTGGAAAAACTGCGTGCCTTCCTGGGTGAGCTGGGCTTGACCCTGCACAAAGGCAAGGACGGTCCTTCGCCGAAGGATTATCAAGCGTTGTTGGCCAGCATCAAGGATCGTCCGGACTTCCACCTGATCCAGACCGTGATGCTGCGTTCGTTGAGTCAGGCGGTCTATAGCGCGGACAACCAGGGCCACTTCGGCCTGAATTACGAAGCCTATACCCACTTCACTTCGCCGATCCGTCGCTACCCGGACTTGCTCACGCACCGTGCGATCCGCAGTGTGATCCATTCCAAAATGGACACCCCGCACGTACGTCGTGCTGGCGCGATGACCATTCCGAAAGCGCGCATCTATCCGTACGACGAAGCGGCACTTGAGCAGCTTGGCGAACAGTGCTCGATGAGTGAGCGCCGTGCCGACGAAGCCACGCGTGACGTGACCAACTGGCTTAAGTGCGAGTTCATGAAAGACCGCGTCGGCGAGTCGTTCCCGGGTGTGGTCACTGCCGTGACAGGTTTTGGTCTGTTTGTGGAATTGACCGACATCTACGTCGAAGGTCTGGTGCATGTCACGGCCTTGCCGGGCGATTACTACCACTTCGACCCTGTGCATCACCGCTTGGCGGGCGAGCGCACCGGTCGCAGCTTCCGCTTGGGCGATACCGTCGAAGTGCGGGTGATGCGCGTTGATCTTGACGAGCGCAAAATCGACTTCGAAATGGCTGAGAAAACCCTCAGTGCGCCAATCGGTCGTAAAAACCGTGGCACTGAAAAGCCTGCTGCCAAAACCGGCAAGCCTGCTGGCAAACCGAGTGGCTACGACACAGACAAGCCTGCTGAATCGGCAAAGGCGCCTCGTCGGGCACCCGCCAAAACCAGCAAAAATACCGATGATGCCTATCGCCCTGGCGATGCAGCGGCCAAAAATGCCGAGCTGCGCAAGAGTCGTGAATTGAAACAGGCGTTGCTGGCCGAATCGAAAAGCGGCGGTCGGACATCGGCGCCGGGAAAGTCGGGGAGGGCAGCACCCGCTAAAGACGCGGGCAAGCCTTCCAAACCGAGCAAACATCGTAAAGGCCCGCCAAAATCGGGCGCAGCGCCTGCCGCCAAAAGCGGCGGGTCGCGCAAACCTAAGGCTAAGTCATGAGTCAGTTGGAAAAAATCTACGGCATTCACGCTGTAGAAGCGTTGCTTCGTCATCACCCCAAGCGCGTCAAGCAGGTGTGGCTGGCCGAGGGTCGTAGCGATCCTCGCGTACAGACCCTGATTACGCTGGCCGATGAAAGCCGGGTGCCGGTGGGCAACGCCGAACGTCGTGAAATGGACGTTTGGGTTGAAGGCGTGCACCAAGGTGTTGTGGCGGATGTAAGCCCCAGCCAGGTGTGGGGCGAGGCGATGCTCAATGAATTGCTCGACCGTACCGAAGGCGCACCGCTGATTTTGGTGCTGGACGGCGTGACCGACCCGCACAACCTGGGTGCTTGCTTGCGTACGGCAGATGCTGCCGGTGCGCTGGCGGTCATCGTGCCGAAAGACAAGTCCGCAACATTGACCCCGACTGTGCGAAAAGTGGCATGCGGCGCGGCTGAAGTTATCCCGTTGGTGGCTGTCACTAACCTCGCGGCCACACTGAAAAAGCTTCAGCAGCGCGGGCTGTGGATCGTTGGTACAGCTGGCGAGGCCGAGCAAGAGCTGTATGAGCAAGACATGACCGGCCCGACCATTCTGATCATGGGTGCAGAAGGCAAAGGCATGCGTCGCCTGACCCGCGAGCATTGCGACTACCTGGTGCGCCTGCCGATGGCTGGCAGTGTCAGCAGCCTGAACGTTTCGGTAGCGACGGGTGTTTGTCTGTTCGAAGCCCTGCGTCAGCGCAGCGTCAAAGCCAAGTCCCCTGCCAAGAAGAAATAATTTGTAGCCGCTGCCGAAGGCTGCGATAAGGCCGCAGGCCTTCAAGCTTGAGTCGACAAGCCGAGTGCTTCGCGCTCGATCGCAGCCTGCGGCAGCGGCTACAGGTCACCGTACGGCAAGATTGTTCAAATAATCACCAATTGCCTTGCGCCTCTCTTGTGCCTTCTCTACAATTGCGCCCCTTGCCGTCATGGCGGGCGCATATGTGCCTCTCTAGGCAAGACACACAAGTGTCATTCACTCCTTGTCTGACCGCTTTTTAGTTAGCGGCAGGCTACAACCCGTAAGGAGCATTCATGCGTCATTACGAAATCATCTTTTTGGTCCACCCGGATCAAAGCGAACAAGTCGGCGGCATGGTAGAGCGTTACACCAAGCTGATCGAAGAAGACGGCGGCAAAATCCACCGTCTGGAAGATTGGGGCCGTCGTCAACTGGCCTACGCAATCAACAATGTTCACAAGGCTCACTACGTGATGCTGAACGTTGAGTGCACTGGCAAGGCTTTGGCTGAGCTGGAAGACAACTTCCGTTACAACGATGCTGTGATCCGTAACCTGGTCATCCGTCGCGACGAAGCCGTAACTGGCCAGTCCGAGATGCTCAAGGCTGAAGAGAACCGCAGTGAGCGCCGTGAGCGTCGTGACCGTCCTGAGCATTCTGACAGCGCCGATGGCGATGACAGCGATAACAGCGACGCCAGCGATAACGCTGACGAGTAATCCACGGACCTTTTGAGGAGCCAATTACATGGCACGTTTCTTCCGTCGTCGTAAATTCTGCCGCTTCACAGCAGAAGAAGTGAAAGAGATCGATTACAAAGATCTCAACACTCTGAAAGCTTACGTATCCGAGACCGGCAAAATTGTTCCAAGCCGCATCACCGGTACTAAAGCTCGTTATCAGCGTCAGCTGGCCACCGCTATCAAGCGCGCCCGCTTCCTGGCCCTGCTGGCCTACACCGACAGCCACGGCCGCTGAGACCGGGCAGTCGACACGTAGTAAAGGATTGAAAGCATGCGCGCCTTAGCTGAGTTCATCATGCGAGGCCGTGTGCAGGCCACGTTAGTCGTGGCCGGATGTGCGGCATTGCCGTTTTTGTTCTGGTTGAGTGCTGCTGCAGGAAGCCTTGTGCTCCTGCGGCGCGGTCCGAGAGATGCCTTGAGCATCCTCTCATGGGCGTTACTGCCGGCCTTGGTCTGGTGGTTTATCGGAGAACCTCGCACCTTGATGGTGTTGTTGGGAACTCTGGGGCTGGCGTTGTTTTTGCGCGCCGGTCAGCCCTGGCATCGCGTGCTGCTGGTCAGCGTGGCATTGGGTGGTGTGTATGGCGTTATCCTGGGCACGGTTTTCCGCGAACCCATTGGTGCGATGGCGCAGGAGTTGGAAAAACTTCTGCCGCAGGTCCTCAATGGTCTCTACGACACGTTATCTGACGTAGAGCGAGCGCGCCTTGGAGCACTGATTGCACCCGTCCTGACCGGTTTGATTGCAGCTTTGATGCAGGTCGTCAGCGTGCTGAGCCTGATGCTTGGGCGTTATTGGCAAGCGTTGTTGTATAACCCAGGCGGTTTTGCCAGCGAATTTCGCAGCATCCGCCTACCGCTGGGTCCAGCGTTACTGTTGCTGGCGTGCATGCTTGTCGGACCGAACTTCGGTCCGCAAATGGCCATGCTTACGCCGTTGTGCAGCGTAGCGTTGTTCTTCGCCGGGCTGGCCCTGATTCATGGGCTGGTGGCGCAAAAGCGACTGGGCAAGTTTTGGCTGGTGGGGTTGTACGTCACGCTGTTGCTGTTCATGCAGCTGATCTATCCGTTGCTCGTGGTTTTGGCCATTGTCGACAGCCTGATTGATTTTCGCGGACGTTTGGCGCCGAAAGACGTCGATAAAGACTCTGCGAACGGTGAAGGTTAAAAGTTAAGAGGATTTTCACATGCAACTGATCCTTCTGGAAAAAGTCGCGAACCTGGGCAACCTGGGCGACAAAGTAAATGTTAAGGCCGGTTACGGTCGTAACTACCTGCTGCCATACGGCAAAGCTACCGCTGCAACCGCTGCCAACCTGGCTGCGTTTGAAGAGCGTCGTGCTGAGCTGGAACAAGCAGCAGCAGACAAGAAAGCTTCGGCTGAAACACGCGCTGCCCAACTGGCTGAGCTGGAAGTGACTATCACTGCCACTGCCGGTGACGAAGGCAAGCTGTTCGGTTCGATCGGCACTCACGACATCGCTGATGCACTGACCGCCTCTGGCGTTGAAGTTGCAAAAAGCGAAGTTCGTCTGCCGAACGGCACTATCCGCAACGTTGGCGAATTCGACGTGGCTGTGCACCTGCACGCCGAAGTTGAAGCAACCGTACGCGTTGTTGTGGTAGCTGCTTAAGCAGTCTTAACTGACTGGCACCTTGTGTGTCAGACGGTTAACATCGGGCACGATCCTGTTTACAGGTCGTGCCCTTTGTCTTTCTACAGACGTTGATTTTCACCCCCCAAATTACACGTGGCCATGAACGATATCTCCGCTCCTGAGCAATACGACCTGCAAACCGCATCCTTGAAGGTGCCACCGCATTCCATCGAGGCCGAACAGGCCGTGCTCGGTGGTTTGATGCTGGACAACAACGCCTGGGAACGCGTGCTGGATCAGGTGTCGGACGGTGACTTTTATCGACATGACCACCGCCTGATCTTCCGGGCCATCGCCAAACTGGCGGACCAGAACTCGCCGATTGACGTCGTGACCCTTGCCGAGCAATTGGACAAGGAAGGTCAGACCTCGCAAATCGGTGGGCTGGGTTACCTGGGCGAGCTGGCAAAAAACACGCCATCGGTCGCCAACATCAAGGCCTACGCGCAGATCGTCCGCCAGCGGGCGACCTTGCGGCAGTTGATCGGCATCAGTACCGAGATCGCCGACAGCGCTTTCAACCCTGAAGGCCGCAGCGCCGAAGAAATCCTCGATGAGGCCGAGCGCCAGATCTTTGCCATTGCCGAGGCCCGGCCAAAAACCGGCGGCCCGGTCAGTGTCAACGATCTGTTGACCAAGGCCATCGACCGTATCGACACCTTGTTCAACACCGACAACGCCATTACCGGCTTGTCCACCGGTTACACCGATCTTGATGGCATGACCAGTGGCTTGCAGCCGTCGGACTTGATCATCGTGGCGGGCCGTCCGTCGATGGGTAAAACCACTTTTGCGATGAACCTGGTCGAAAACGCCGTATTGCGCAGCGAAAAAGCGGTACTGGTTTACTCGCTTGAGATGCCAGGTGAGTCGCTGATCATGCGTATGCTGTCGTCCCTGGGGCGTATTGACCAGACCAAGGTCCGTGCGGGTCGGCTTGAGGACGATGATTGGCCGCGCCTGACCTCGGCGGTCAATCTGCTCAACGACCGCAAGCTGTTTATTGATGACACGGCGGGCATCAGTCCCTCGGAAATGCGTGCGCGTACCCGCCGCCTGGTGCGTGAACATGGCGACATCGGCCTGATCATGATCGACTACCTGCAATTGATGCAGATTCCGGGTTCGGGCGGTGATAACCGAACCAATGAAATTTCCGAGATTTCGCGATCGCTCAAGGCGTTGGCCAAAGAATTCAACTGCCCGGTTGTGGCGTTGTCACAGCTCAACCGCTCCCTGGAGCAGCGCCCCAACAAGCGCCCGATCAACTCCGACTTGCGTGAATCCGGCGCCATCGAGCAGGATGCCGACGTCATCATGTTCGTGTACCGCGACGAGGTGTACCACCCCGAGACCGAGCATAAAGGCATTGCCGAAATCATCATCGGCAAGCAGCGTAACGGGCCGATTGGCACCACGCGGCTGGCGTTTATCGGCAAGTACACGCGCTTCGAAAACCTTGCGCCGGGCAGTTACAACTTCGACGATGACTAATCGGTAGTGGCGCAGGCGTTGGGCATGTGGGTAAAGCCTGCTGCCCGCGCTGCTCATCACCTCTTCCTGCGTCCTCCCTCGTCTTGACCTCAACCGCTCATCGGCACTGTCACAATTGACAGTTTTGTCGTGCTGCTTGGTGCGCAAATATTGCCCATCGATGCTCGCCGTCGCGAAGGTGCCCGGTCGAGCGGCGTTTGCTTGTGCATGCTTAACCCATCCCGCGTAACGAGCGACAGGGGATCAAGCCAGTGCGTGACGTCCCAAGAGACCTGCGTGACCCACAAGATGTCGCCACGCCTCATCCCGACCCGCTGGGTTATCAGGCCCGGATCCTGTCGCGGGTTTCACGCACCTTTGCGTTGACTATCCCGCAGTTGCCCGCCGAGCTGGCAACGGTGGTCACGCATGCCTATTTACTGCTTCGTCTGGCCGACACCATAGAAGATGAGCCTGCGCTGACTGCGCAGCAAATTCGGGTTTATGAGGACGCATTTCTTGAGGTTGTGGCTGGGCGAGCGGATGCCCGGCGCTTCAGCGATCAAGTGTGCGCATTGCTGACGGGGCAAACCCAAGACGCCGAGCGCGAGTTAATGCAGCACTTGCCGTGGGTGATGCAGGTTCACAGCCTGCTGACGCCTGTGCAGCGTGCGGCCCTGCTCAATTGCCTGGCGGTCATGACGCGTGGCATGTCCGAGTTTCGGCAAGGTTTGGGGCTTCAGGGGTTGGCAACGTTCCATGACCTTGATCGCCTGTGCTATTGCGTCTCGGGGGTTGTGGGCGAAATGTTGACCGAGTTTTTTATCGAGGCCGTCCCATCTCTAGGAGCGCGCAGAGCCACGCTGCATCGCCTGTCGATTTCGTTCGGTGCGGCCCTGCAGTTGACCAATATCCTCAAGGATCAATGGGAGGACCGTGAGCGCGGCATTTGCTGGCTGCCTCGTGAACTTTTCAGGGCGTATGGCGTGCATTTACACGCGCTCGATCCGGGGCATGCAGCCCCCAATCATGCCTGCGCGCTGTCAGTGCTGATCGGCACGGCTCACGCGCATTTGCATCTGGCCCTCCAATACGCCCTGCTGATTCCGGTAGAGCAGAAGGGGATACGTCGATTCATTCTGTGGACCCTGGGTCTGTGCTTGTTAACCTTGCGCAAAATGCACAACACGCCGGGTTTTAGGTCGCAGCAGCAGGTGAAAATCACCCATGCCGATGTCGCACTGATCATGTATTCGGTCACCGGCGTGCAGCGATGGGACTGGGGTGTCCAGGCGCTTTTCAACACAGCGTCGCGCGGGTTGCCGTTTACACCCTTGGCGCCTGAGTGGGAGGCCGCCGCCTGGCACGCACTTCCGTGGCCGCGCCACTCCATTTCATTTCTGGATCACCTGCCTTTAAGGTTTTGACTTCTGCCTTGTATAAGGTCGGCATGCACCTCGTCGATAAAGCCAAGCGCTTTAGTCGGAATTGATCATTTTTTGTGCTATATTCCGCGCCCGCGAATTTCTCAGTAAATGTCGCGCCCCTCTTTATGCACTCAACACCGGTCATCGACATGCAAGCAGCCAAGCCTCTATTTGACTATCCGAAGTACTGGGCCGAATGTTTCGGGCCAGCGCCATTCCTGCCGATGAGCAGGGAGGAGATGGATCAGCTTGGCTGGGATTCATGCGACATCATCATCGTCACCGGTGATGCGTACGTCGACCACCCTTCGTTCGGCATGGCCATCATTGGCCGCTTGCTGGAATCTCAGGGCTTTCGTGTGGGCATCATTGCGCAGCCGAACTGGCAGTCCAAAGACGACTTCATGAAGCTGGGTGAGCCGAACCTGTTTTTCGGCGTCGCCGCCGGCAACATGGACTCGATGATCAACCGCTACACGGCTGATAAAAAGATCCGTTCCGATGACGCCTACACCCCCGGTGGCATGGCAGGCAAACGTCCGGATCGCGCCAGCCTGGTTTACAGCCAGCGTTGTAAAGAAGCCTACAAGAATGTGCCGATTGTATTGGGTGGCATTGAGGCCTCTCTGCGTCGCATCGCACATTACGACTACTGGCAAGACCGTGTGCGTAACTCGATCCTGATCGACGCCTGCGCCGACATCTTGTTGTACGGCAACGCCGAGCGCGCAATTGTCGAAGTGGCTCAGCGCTTGTCCTACGGCCACAAAATCGAAGACATCACCGATGTGCGCGGTACTGCGTTCATTCGTCGTGATACGCCAAAAGACTGGTATGAAGTCGACTCCACGCGTATCGACCGTCCGGGCAAGATCGACAAGATCATCAACCCGTACGTGAACACCCAGGACACTCAAGCCTGCGCCATCGAGCAAGAAAAAGGCCCGGTTGAAGACCCGAACGAAGCACAGGTTGTACAAATTCTGGCCAGCCCGCGCATGACCCGCGACAAGACGGTCATCCGTCTGCCGTCGGTTGAAAAAGTGCGTGGCGACTCTGTTCTGTATGCCCACGCCAACCGCGTGCTTCACCTCGAAACCAACCCGGGCAACGCCCGTGCGCTGGTGCAGAAGCATGGCGAAGTCGACGTGTGGTTCAACCCGCCGCCGATCCCGATGACCACCGAAGAAATGGACTACGTGTTCGGCATGCCGTACGCACGTGTCCCGCACCCTGCGTACGGCAAGGAAAAAATCCCTGCCTACGACATGATCCGCTTCTCGGTGAATATCATGCGTGGCTGCTTCGGCGGCTGCACCTTCTGCTCCATTACTGAGCACGAAGGCCGCATCATTCAGAACCGTTCTGAAGAGTCGATCATTCGCGAGATTGAAGAGATCCGCGACAAGGTGCCAGGTTTCACCGGCGTCATTTCCGACCTCGGCGGCCCGACCGCGAACATGTACCGCATCGCCTGCAAAACGCCGGAAATCGAATCCGCGTGCCGCAAGCCATCCTGCGTGTTCCCCGGCATTTGCCCGAACCTGAACACCGACCACTCGTCGCTGATTCAGCTGTATCGCAGCGCCCGTGCGTTGCCGGGTGTGAAGAAGATCCTGATCGCTTCCGGCCTGCGTTACGACCTCGCGGTCGAGTCGCCGGAATACGTCAAAGAGCTGGTGACGCACCACGTTGGTGGTTACCTCAAGATCGCCCCGGAACACACCGAGGAAGGTCCGCTCAACCAAATGATGAAGCCGGGCATTGGCAGCTATGACAAGTTCAAGCGCATGTTCGAGAAGTACACCAAGGAAGCGGGCAAAGAGCAGTACCTGATCCCGTACTTCATCGCCGCTCACCCCGGCACCAAAGACGAAGACATGATGAACCTGGCGCTGTGGCTCAAGGGCAACGGTTTCCGGGCTGACCAGGTGCAAGCGTTCTACCCCTCGCCAATGGCCACGGCCACGGCGATGTACCACTCGGGCAAGAACCCGCTGCGCAAGGTCACGTACAAGAGCGACTCGGTCACCATCGTCAAGAGCGAAGAACAGCGCCGTTTGCATAAAGCGTTCTTGCGCTACCACGATCCCAAAGGCTGGCCGATGCTGCGCGAAGCGCTGACGCGTATGGGCCGCGCCGATTTGATCGGTTCGGGCAAAGACCAGTTGATCCCGTTGCATCAACCTGCAACGGATAGCTACCAAAGTGCCCGTCGTAAAAACTCGACCCCTGCTGGCAGCCACAAAGTCGCCGGGGAAAAGACGACCAAGATCCTCACTCAGCACACCGGCCTGCCGCCGCGCGCCAGTGATGGCGGCAACCCGTGGGACAAGCGCGAGCAAGCCAAAGCAGCGGCCTTTGCGCGTAACAAGCAGGCGGCCAAAGAGCGTCATGAAGCGGCCAAGGGTGGCAAAAGCCAACGTCCGGCCCGCAAGCCCGTCGTGCCTCGCTAAACAAGCGTGTAGTCGCTGCCACAGGCGGCGATCGAGCCTGAAGGGGTCGCGCCTTTGGACTTTATCGCAGCCTGCGCCGGCAACTACGGGTTCGAGTGCGCCACAACGCCAGCCATCGAGCTGGCGTTGTGCTTTCTGCGCGCTGAGAAGCCTGCCACGGGTTTGTAGGCTTTATGCTGAGGCTTCGTCAGGTAATGAGTATCAAAGCGTCTGAGGGCGTTACGAGGCGGTCAGGTTAACTGCGAGGATCAACAGCTGAGCTGCTGATCCTGATCACAGATCCTGTGGGCCGGGTTGTGGATAACCGGGCCGAGGGTGTTACGCGTTGGGTGCTTTGTCTTCTTCTACAGCGCCAGTCTCTTGCGCGGCAACTTCGCCTTCTGTGGCGGGTGTCTCGACGTCCTGTTCCAGGTCTACGGTGCCACCTTCAGCGGCAGCCTTCTTGCGCTGAAGCTTTTCTTCTTTCTTCTGCTCTTTAGCCAAGTCTCTTTGACGCTTTGCGAAGTTGTAGTTTGGTTTGGCCATGGGCGATCCTCTTGTGCTCGAAGGTGTGGTGAGCGAAGGGTATTCTGCCCTGTATTAGTGCTTAGCCGTTAGCTGGGTTTTTGCAAGGTTGTTTATCGCGTGATAAATCAGTTCCGACAGTTCGTAAAAAATCTGTAGGAAACGGCTTGTTAAGCAGGGTACTTATTCTCCAAAAATCAAAAACATGGCCTAAGGTTATAAGCCCGCAGTTCGTCTAGCAGGCTATTACACCCGATTAACGTGCTTGGTCATGACCCAGGTCATTGGAATTGAGACGATTTTCGGGCAACCTGTATACAAATTGTGGAATTTTTATACCCTGCCTTGGAGATACACCATGTTTGCCAAAGTTGTTGCGGTATCCCTTTTGACCCTGGCCAGCGGCCATTTGCTGGCGGCTGAATGCAGCGTGACAGTCGATTCGACTGATCAAATGTCGTACAACACCAAAGAAATCACCATCGACAAGTCCTGCAAAACCTTCACGGTAAACCTGACTCACTCCGGCAGCCTGCCAAAAAATGTCATGGGTCATAACTGGGTCCTGAGCACTAAAGCAGACATGCAGGGCGTCACCAATGACGGCATGGCCGCCGGTCTGGACAAAAACTACCTGAAAGATGGCGACACGCGCATCATCGCTCACACCAAAATCATCGGTGCCGGCGAGAAAGATTCTGTGACCTTCGACGTTTCCAAGCTCAAAGCGGGTGAAGAGTACGAATTCTTCTGCACCTTCCCGGGCCACAACTCGATGATGAAAGGTGCTGTGGTTCTGAAATAAGAACGCAGACGCTTTCAAATACAGCCCTGACGCGCTTCATGCCGTCAGGGCTGTTTACGTTCAGGCTCAGGTTTTTGAGGCGGTCATCTTGAAAATCCCCTGAGCGTTGCTGCTGTCGAAATTCAGGTCCAGGCGCCCGGTGTCTGGATCCACCTTGCGTTGGATGAACTCAACAAATGACCCGGGCACTTGATGCTCGCAGTAGTGGCCGCTGGCATCGACCAGACCACGGGTCACCGCGCACGCGCGATAGGCGGTTTGCATGACTCGACCTGTGGCCGAGACTTCGATGCTGTCTTTCATGGGCCGCTGCAAAGCGCGCTGTTGTGCGACGGTGGTTTCCAAATCCGCTACCCGATCAGTCAGATGGTTGAAGCGGTTGCCTTCAGTCGCAATCCACGCCATCTCAGCACTTTCATCCAGCAGGCAGCGATAGTCAGTTTCCAGCACGGCGCCATGCTGGCGGTCGAAGGCGCGGTACAACCCCGGCAACAGGGCTTGAGCCTCAGGCAGGCTGCAATGGCGGGTCAGTTGCAGGCGCTTAAGGATGCTGACGTGTTCAGCGCCCAATGGATCTCGACTGCTGCTGACGACGCGGGTCACGGCGCTTTGGAAGGTTTCACTGAACCGCCCCGGGTGTAACTCCGACACAAAAAACTGTGCGATGTCTTCGGGCAAGTCCATTTGCCGGTAGCCCCAGCCAGTCATGTTCAGTTTGGTCAGCGGGTACGTTCGCACATCGGTAAAGCCCAACGGCTCCAGCAAGCGTGCAAATGCCTGACGGCCACGGGGCAGTTCACCATTGTGCGGCCAGTCCACGGTACGCAGCGCCCCATGATCGAACACCACCTTGCGTCCACCTCGCGCCTGTTCTTCCACATAGCGATAGCCATCGGGCACGGCATTGACCAGCGTGTGCAGAAGACACAGGTTCAGCGCTTCGGCGAGCCAGACGCGGTGCAACGCCTGTTCATGCCAGCTGAAGCGCAGCAGGGCTTCAGGCACCTCGACATGCTCGCGCAGCCAGTGGGCGGCAGACGAGTCGAGCGTGGATTCGACAAGCGAAAAAAGACCATCGAAAGAAGACATGGCGGGCAGGGCTCTGGCGACGAAACAGGCGTCTATCAAAGCTGTAGACGGGGTAGGCCACAAGCGAAAAAAAACGCTGGGGTCATTCCGTTTTTTCTGGCTGGCGTGCGCAAGGTCCAAAGCCCCTCACCCCCGCTCCTTTTCGCAGAGTTTGGGGGGGGGAGGGCAAAGGTTGATCGCGGTCTCAAGGCGCGAACGGCATCTCACGCTTGTGATGGGTTTTTTCGTACGTGCTGCAAATGATGTTGAACGCCTCTTCGCTTACCGGTTCGCCCTGCAAAAAGGCATCAATCTCGGCATAGGTGACGCCGTGGGACGCTTCGTCGGGCTTGCCCGGTTCCAGGTCTTCGAGGTCGGCCGTCGGGACTTTCTCCACCAGCGACTCGGGCGCACCAAAATGCCGTGCAATCGCCCGCACCTGATGTTTCACCAGCCCGCTCAGCGGCGCCAAATCACACGAGCCGTCACCAAACTTGGTGAAAAACCCCATCACCGCTTCTGCCGCATGGTCAGTGCCGATCACCAGCCCGCCCGTTGCACCGGCGATGGTGTATTGCGCCACCATGCGCATCCGCGCTTTGGTATTGCCCAGCACGAAGTCCACAGTGGCCGGTGGCTTGCCTTCAAACGAGGCCACTTCAGCTGCCAGCGCTTTGACCGCAGGCCCAATGTTTACCGTTTGGCGTTCATCGGGGTTGATGAAGTCCACCGCTGCGGTCGCGTCGATTTCGTCGTGCTGCACGCCATAGGGCAGGCGCACCGCAATAAAGCGATAGGCCGGATCGCCGGTCTGCTCGCGCAGTTGCTTGACCGCACGTTGTGCCATCAGGCCTGCGGTCAGTGAGTCGACACCGCCGCTGATGCCCAGTACCAGCGTCTTGAGCCTGGCGTTGTGCAGGCAGCACTGAATAAAGGTAGTGCGACGTGCGACTTCAGCTTCAAGGGCAGCAGTGTCTTTAAACGGCGGCTGGACCTTGAGGTCTTGTGCAATTTGGCGCTGTACGGCCTGCATGGTTCACTCCTTGGGAGAATGTTCAGGAACTTGGAAAACATGGCGCAGATAGGCGGCGAAGTTGGGGTCAGAACAGTGGGTCTTGCCCGGCTCATCCGAAATTTTCGCCACTGGTGAGCCGTTGCAGCCGGTCATTTTAAGGACGATGCTCATCGGCTCAACCCCCGGAATGTCGCAGGTCAGGTTGGTGCCGATACCGAAACTGACGTTGATCCTGCCGCGCAACGTGCGGAATATTTCCAGTGAGCGGGGCAGGGTCAGGCTGTCGGAAAACACCAGCGTCTTGCTCATTGGGTCTATGCCCAGCGCGTGGTAATGCGCGATGCATTTTTCGGCCCACACCACGGGGTCACCCGAGTCATGGCGCAAGCCGTCAAACAGCTTGGCAAAGTAAAGATCGAAATCCTTGAGGAAGGCATCGGTGGTGATGCAGTCCGTCAGTGCAATCCCCAGCAGGCCCCGGTATTCACGCACCCAGCAATCGAGCGCCGCACTTTGACTGTCGATCAGCCGTGGCCCCAGTTGCTGATGGGCCATGATCCATTCGTGGGCCATTGTGCCCAGGGGCTTCATGTCCAGTTCGCGGGACAAGTTAACGTTGCTGGTGCCCACAAAACGACCGGGGAAGTCATGCTTGAGCACGCTGACCACTTCTTCCTGCACGCGGTACGAAAACCGGCGACGTGTACCGAAGTCGGCCACTTGTAAACCGGCCAGTTCATCGGCGCTGGCATTGGCTTGCAGCCAGTCAAACTTGCGATAGAGCTGCTCACGGGCTTGCGACAGAACCGTATCGGCATAGCGTGAGCGGTTGCGCACTTCGCTGACGATCGCCAGTAATGGCACCTCAAACAGAATCACATGCAGCCACGGGCCACGCAGGCGGATAAACAGCTCGCCGTTTTCGATTCCGGTGTGGACATAGCGCAAGTTAAAGCGAAACAGGCCCAGGAAGCGTATGAAGTCAGGCTTCATAAACGTAATCCGTTCCAGAAAACCGAGTTGGTCCTGGCTCATGCTCAAGTCAGCCAAACGCTCGATCTGATGACGGATTTCGCTCAAGTAGGGGCGTAAGTCTTCGCTGTTACGGCAGCGAAACTCCCATTCAACTTCCACGTTGGGGTAGTTGTGCAGCACCGCCTGCATCATGGTCAATTTGTAGAAGTCGGTGTCGAGCAGGTTCTGCACGATGCGATCGGCAAACACACTCTCGCTCATAACGCGAATCTCCATGCTGGCCGTGCCTGATTGCCACGGCTTTCAGCTCTTTCAATGAATGACGCTAGTGGCGCATATCCGTGGGCGGTTGTGCCAGCGGTTTTTACGTTTACAGCGACTCGTCCTCGACAGTCGCAGACGGCGGGGTGGCCCTTTGCTCCATCATCCAGCTGACGAACGCCTGCACTTTGGGCACGCTCGCGGAATGCTCGGGGTAGGCCAGGTAATACGCATCGTGACTGGGCATGGCGTACGGCCAGGCGATTACCAATTTGCCATCTGCTAATTCCTCTTCGACCAAAAACCGTGGCAGCAAGGCCACCCCGCAGCCGACCTGAGCTGCACGAATGCACATATAAAAGGTGTCAAAGCGCGGGCCGTGGTAGCTGTGGTCCGTGCGGTAGCCCTGATGTTCAAACCATTCATGCCACGCTTGTGGGCGTGAAGCGTTTTGCAGCAGTACCAAATCGGTCAATTGCGTGGGATCGGTGAACGCAGTGCCGGGCAAGCTTGAGGGCGCACACACGGCCACCAACTCTTCTTCCAACACTTTCAGGCACTCACTGCCGGGGCGTGAGCCTTGGCCGAAGTAAAACGCCAGATCGCTGTGCCCTTGCAACAAATCGTCTGCCTGCTGTTCGTTGCACACATCCAGATGAATCTGCGGGTGCCGTAGCCGCCAACCTTTAAGCCGTGGCACAAGCCAGCGTGCGCCGAAGGTTGAGGGGGTGGAGACGCGCAACACTTCAGTTTCGCCGCCGTAGGAGCGCAGTGTGTGGGTCGACATTTCGACTTGGGTCAGGATTTTTCGGACTTCTACCAAATACAAATCACCGGCAGGCGTCAGTTGCAGACGACGCCGTACCCGACGAAACAGCAAATGCTGGAGCAATTCTTCGAGCTGTGCGACCTGTTTACTGACCGCACTTTGGGTCAAGTTCAACTCCTGCGCCGCGCGGGTAAAACTCAAATGGCGAGTCACGGCTTCAAAACACTGCAAGGCAGTGATCGACGGCAGGTAGCGTTTATTGAGCATGAGCAGCCTCGTATTTTTGTTGTAAGCCAACGTTACCAGCGCAGCATGAATTTTCGGAATGATATCTCGCTTAAAGGTCGTTTGTTGGCGCGCAAAGTGCCAGCTACAACTAAAGACCTGTGCCGCTGACTGCGGCAAATGTCTTCACGTTGAGGGAGTGTTCACATGGTTGGCGCATTGCTGGATCGTTTAGGGGTAAGCCCTGCGTTGTATCAACAGGGCAAGCAGCCCGTACACACGCCCATTGATGGCAGCCAGATTGCCGCCGTGCACTGGGAAGGTGGGGCCGAAGTCGAGCAGCACGTGACCCGTGCCGAACATGCTTTTGAAGCGTGGCGCAAGGTGCCGGCCCCCCGTCGTGGAGAGTTGGTGCGCCAATTTGGCGATTTACTGCGTCAATACAAAGCAGACCTGGGCGAGTTGGTGTCGTGGGAGGCGGGCAAAATCACTCAGGAAGGTTTGGGTGAAGTGCAGGAAATGATCGACATCTGCGACTTCGCGGTCGGGCTGTCCCGCCAGTTGTATGGCCTGACCATCGCCTCCGAGCGCCCCGGCCATCACATGCGTGAAACCTGGCATCCGCTGGGCGTGGTCGGGGTCATCAGCGCGTTCAACTTTCCGGTCGCGGTGTGGGCATGGAACACCACGCTGGCGCTGGTGTGCGGTAACGCAGTGATCTGGAAACCCTCCGAGAAAACCCCACTCACTGCGCTGGCCTGCCAGGCGTTGTTTGATCGCGTGCTCAGCACCTTCAGCGATGCGCCCAACTACCTCAGCCAAGTGATTATCGGTGGCCGCGACGCTGGCGAAGCCTTGGTCGATGACCCGCGTGTGGCCCTGATCAGCGCCACTGGCAGCACGCGCATGGGCCGTGAAGTGGCACCTAAAATTGCCGCGCGCTTTGCCCGCAGCATTCTTGAATTGGGCGGTAACAACGCCATGATCCTGGGGCCGAGTGCGGATCTGGACATGGCGGTACGCGCCATTCTGTTCAGCGCGGTGGGCACGGCAGGTCAACGCTGCACCAGTCTGCGCCGTTTGATAGCCCATGAATCGGTGAAAGACGAGATCGTTACCCGGCTCAAAGCCGCCTATTCCAACGTCCGTATCGGCCACCCGCTGGAGGGCAATTTGGTCGGGCCGCTGATTGACAAACACAGCTTTGAAAACATGCAGGATGCGCTGGAGCAGGCCCTGAGCGAAGGCGGGCGGGTGTTTGGTGGTGAGCGTCAATTGGTCAGCCATTATCCCCACGCGTACTACGTCAGCCCGGCGATTGTTGAAATGCCCGAGCAGAGCGAGGTGATGTGCAACGAGACCTTTGCGCCCATTTTGTACGTAGTCGGTTACAGCGAATTCGCTGAGGCGCTGCGCCTCAATAACGCCGTGCCGCAGGGTTTGTCGTCGTGCATCTTTACCACCGACGTGCGTGAGGCTGAGCAGTTTATGTCGGCGACGGGCAGTGATTGCGGGATTGCCAACGTCAATATCGGGCCCAGTGGTGCGGAAATTGGCGGCGCGTTTGGTGGCGAAAAAGAAACGGGCGGCGGGCGTGAGTCGGGTTCGGATGCGTGGCGTGGCTACATGCGGCGCCAGACCAATACCGTCAACTACTCACTGGAGTTGCCGTTGGCACAGGGCATTACCTTTGACTGATGTGATGTTTGCCCTTGGGTTAGGTTTCATTTTGGAGCTTGGCAATGCCACTACAAGAACAATGTCTGTGGGAAACCCTCACGCCACAACGCCCCCAATCGCCCGCGTTCAAGGGCGAATTAAACGTTGATGTGTGTGTGATTGGAGCCGGCATTACCGGTTTATCCAGTGCGATCCATTTACTCGAACAAGGCAAAAGCGTCTGCGTGCTCGAAGCCCATCGCACCGGTCACGGCGGCTCGGGGCGAAATGTGGGGCTGGTGAACGCGGGGATGTGGATTGCCCCCGATGACATCGAAGCCGGATTTGGCAACACCGTGGGCAGCCAGCTCAACCGTATGCTTGGCGCTGCGCCTGCCTTGGTGTTCAGCCTGATTGATACCTACAACATTGATTGCCAACTGCGCCGCGAAGGCACGTTGCACATGGCGCATAACGCCAAGGGTGAAGCGGACCTGCGCAGCCGTGAGCAACAATGGAAACGTCGCGGTGCGCCCGTGGAACTTCTGACCGGCGCCGCCTGCGAAGCGGCCACCGGCACTGCAAAAATTGCGGCAGCCTTGCTGGATCGACGTGCCGGTACGCTCAATCCTATGGCTTACACATCCGGCTTGGCCAAGGCCGCCAGTGATTTGGGCGCGCGCCTGTTCGATCACTCGCCCGTTACCGGGCTAGAGCGCCAGGGGCAGCGCTGGTCAGTGCGCACGGCCCTTGGTGCGGTCAGTGCTGAGCAGGTGGTGCTGGCCTCCAATGCCTATACCGAAGGCGAATGGACTGACTTGCGGCGGCATTTTTTCCCCGGTTATTACTACCAGGTGGCGTCCAAACCCCTGACGGACGAGGCCGCGCAACGCATCTTGCCCGGCGGTCAAGGCTCCTGGGACACGCGACAGGTACTGAGCAGCATCCGCAGGGATGCCGAGGGCCGCTTGCTGCTCGGCAGCCTGGGCAATGGCAACCAAAAACCGGCGTGGTTCCTCAAAGCCTGGGCCGACCGGGTGCAAAAGCACTACTTCCCGTACTTGAAAGGCGTGGAGTGGGAATGCACCTGGACCGGTTGCATTGCGTTTACCCCAGACCACTTGATGCGTTTATTTGAGCCTGCCCCCGGTTTAGTCGCGGTCACCGGTTACAACGGCCGGGGCGTGACCACTGGCAGCGTGGTGGGCAAGGCGTTTGCCGATTATCTGTGCCATGGCGACGCCAAGGCCCTGCCGATCCCTTTTTCTGCCATGCAACCGCTCTCGGGCACCGGTTTGCGCAGTTGTTTATATGAGGCCGGCTTTTCGCTGTACCACGCGGGGCAGTGTTTGAGAATCGTCATATAGCCCGGCGTTTATCTGCGTAGCGTCTAGCCTCACATGGTGCGGGCTGTAGCAATCACGCACCGGGAGTGTGCAGTTAGGTGACGCAGGTGGTTACAGGTTGCCTGCGCACCCCAGGGCGATCCGGTTGCGCTACACGGGTGCGCAGGTAGCACCCGGCAACCATCAACAGTTTCACCTTCCTCGGTTTAGACGGTTGCACGCCCAATAAAAATGGGCCCGAAACAGTCGATAAAACAATAAGACAACGGCTTTTATAAGAATAAAAAACCAATGGCACGCGCCTTGCTCAGCGCTTTACGTGAAGTCGAAGTGCCTACTAAAAACCTCAGGAGCATCACCTCATGTCGCAGACGTTCTATAAGAAAGGTTTTCTGGCCCTCGCAGTGGCGACTGCGCTGGGTGTTTCTACGTTTGTTCAGGCTGATTTAAAAATTGGTGTAGCGGGTCCGATGACCGGCGCCAATGCGGCATTTGGTGAGCAGTACATGAAGGGCGCGCAGGCGGCAGCCGATACGATCAACGCCGCAGGGGGCATCAACGGCGAAAAAATCATGTTGGTCAAAGGCGACGATGCTTGTGAACCTAAACAGGCGGTAGCGGTGGCCAACCGTTTGGTCGATCAGGACAAGGTTGCGGCAGTTGTGGGGCACTTCTGTTCTTCGTCCACGATTCCGGCTTCTGAGGTGTATGCCGATGCGGGTGTGATCGCAATCACGCCGGGTTCCACCAACCCGGCAGTCACCGAGCGCGGCCTGAGCGCCATGTTCCGTATGTGCGGGCGCGACGATCAGCAAGGCATCGTGGCGGCGGACTACATTGTCGACGTGCTCAAAGGCAAAAAAGTGGTGGTGCTGCATGACAAGGACACCTACGGTCAAGGCCTGGCCGATGCCACCAAAGCCCAACTGATCAAACGTGGCGTCGAGCCGGTGCTGTACGAAGGCCTGACCCGTGGCGAAAAAGATTTCAGTGCCGTGGTGACCAAGATCCGTTCAACCGGCGCCGATGTTGTGTATTTCGGCGGGCTGCACCCGGAAGCCGGCCCTCTGGTGCGCCAATTGCGTGAGCAGGGTCTTAAAGACGTGAAGTTCATGTCCGATGATGGCGTGGTCACTGATGAGCTGGTCACCACCGCAGGTGGCCCGCAATACGTTGAAGGTGTGTACATGACCTTTGGTGCTGACCCACGCCTGCTGCCTGACAGCAAAGCGGTGGTGGACCAGTTCCGCAAAGCTGGCACCGAGCCTGAAGGCTACACCTTGTATGCCTACGCCTCGATTCAAGCCTTGGCTCAAGCGTTCAACGGCGCTAAATCCAATAAAGGCGAAGACGCTGCCAAATGGCTCAAAGCCAACCCGGTGAAAACCGTGATGGGCGAAAAAGCCTGGGACAGCAAAGGCGACCTCAAAGTCTCTGACTACGTGGTGTATCAGTGGGACAAAGACGGCAAGTATCACCAGCTGGAAAAACAGAAGTGAGATGACCCCCACCCCTGAACGGCGCTTGGGCGACCGTTCAGGCGGGTGACATCTGCCTCACCTGTCTTCTTTTCCAGGAGCCACGCAAACCCTGCCAAACAAGCTGTCCGCGGACGGCGTGGGAGGCGTGTGTCTGCGTGATGGCTCCAGTGCGTGAGATTGCGTTATGGACGGTATATTCCTACAGCAACTGCTGAACGGCCTGACCCTCGGGTCTGTCTACGGCCTGATCGCCATCGGCTACACAATGGTCTACGGCATCATCGGCATGATCAACTTCGCCCATGGCGAGGTGTACATGATTTCTGCTTACCTGGCGGCAATCAGTCTGGCTCTGTTGGCCTATTTCGGTATTGAGTCCTTTCCGCTCCTGATGCTCGGCACGTTGATTTTCACCGTGGTGGTCACTGGCGTGTATGGCTGGGTGATCGAGCGCGTGGCCTACAAGCCCCTGCGAAACTCCACGCGACTGGCACCGCTGATCAGTGCCATCGGTATTTCCCTGATCCTGCAAAACTACGTACAAATCGCTCAGGGTTCGCGCCAACAAGGCGTGCCTACGTTGCTCAGCGGTGCGTGGCGAGTCGATATCGGCTCAGGCTTCGTGCAACTCACGTACACCAAAGTCTTCATTCTGGTCGCGGCCTTCATCGGCATGGGCCTGCTCACTTACATCATCAAGTACACCAAACTGGGCCGCATGTGCCGCGCCACCCAACAAGACCGCAAAATGGCCTCCATTCTGGGCATCAACACGGATCGGGTGATTTCTTACGTGTTCGTGATCGGCGCCGCAATGGCCGCCCTGGCCGGTGTGCTGATCACCATGAACTACGGCACTTTTGACTTTTATGCAGGCTTCATCATTGGCATCAAGGCGTTCACGGCGGCGGTGCTTGGCGGGATTGGATCGCTGCCCGGCGCCATGCTCGGGGGCATCATTCTGGGGATTTCCGAGTCGCTGTTCGCAGGGCTGGTTAACTCGGACTACAAAGACGTGTTCAGTTTCTCGCTGCTGGTGCTGATCCTGATCTTCCGTCCTCAAGGCCTGTTGGGTCGTCCTCTCGTGGCGAAGGTGTGAGTATGTCTGCGGCCATTAATAAACCGATTGATATCAAAAAAAGCCTTGTCGACTCGATCCTTGCCGGGTTGATCTCCTTGATTGTGTTCGGGCCCATCGTGGGCGTGGTGCTCGACGGTTACAGTTTCAACTTGCAACCGGCGCGGGTGGGCTGGCTGGTGGCGATAGTGATGGCAGGGCGCTTTGCCCTGAGCCTTTTTTTGCAAACGCCCAAGGGCCTCAAAGTGCTTCAAGGCTTTGAGTCCACGGGATCTGGCGTGCACGTGTTGCCCCCGGATTACAAAACGCGACTGCGCTGGATCGTGCCGCTGCTGATCGTGATCGCCATCGTGTTTCCTTTCTTTGCCAACAAATACCTGCTGACCGTGGTGATTCTGGGCCTGATCTACGTGCTGCTCGGCCTGGGCCTGAATATCGTGGTGGGGCTGGCGGGCCTGCTCGACCTCGGCTATGTGGCGTTCTATGCCATCGGGGCTTATGGGCTGGCGCTCGGCTATCAATACCTGGGGCTGGGGTTCTGGACGGTGCTGCCACTGGCGGCGATTGCGGCAGCGATGGCGGGGTGCATTCTGGGGTTTCCGGTGCTGCGCATGCACGGCGATTACCTGGCCATCGTGACGCTGGGGTTTGGTGAAATCATCCGGCTGGTGCTCAACAACTGGCTGTCGTTTACCGGTGGGCCAAACGGCATGCCCGTCCCGTCGCCGACGTTTTTCGGTCTGGAGTTCGGGCGCCGGGCCAAAGATGGCGGGGTGCCTTTCCACGAGTTCTTCGGTCTGGACTACAACCCCAATATCAAATTCCTGTTCATCTATATCGTGCTGTTTCTGGTGGTGCTGCTGGTGCTGTACATCAAGCATCGCTTGACCCGCATGCCAATCGGTCGCGCGTGGGAAGCCCTGCGTGAGGACGAAATCGCCTGCCGTGCGATGGGCCTTAACCATGTGCTGGTCAAACTCTCGGCCTTCACGTTGGGTGCCTCTACCGCTGGGCTGGCCGGTGTGTTTTTCGCCAGTTACCAGGGGTTTGTGAACCCTTCCTCGTTCACCTTTTTTGAGTCGGCGCTGATTTTGGCGATTGTGGTGCTCGGCGGCATGGGCTCGACCGTGGGCGTGGTGATTGCCGCGTTCGTGTTGACCGTGGCGCCGGAACTGCTGCGCAGCTTTGCTGAATACCGCGTGCTGCTGTTTGGCGTGCTGATGGTGTTGATGATGATTTGGCGGCCACGCGGCCTGATCCGTATCAGCCGGGTGGGGGTTACACCACGCAAGGGAGTCGCGCCATGAACGAGCCTTCTATGGACAAAGACATCGTGCTCTCGGTGGACAAACTGATGATGCATTTCGGCGGCATCAAGGCCCTGAGCGATGTCAGCCTCAAGGTCAGACGCAATTCGATCTTCGCCCTGATCGGGCCTAACGGGGCAGGCAAAACCACGGTTTTCAACTGCCTGACCGGTTTTTACAAAGCCAGTGGCGGCAAAATCGAACTCAGTGCCCGTGGCACCCGCACCAACGTGATCCAGCTGTTGGGCGAACCGTTTCGCGTGACCGACTTCATTTCGCCCAAAGCCTTCGCCAGCCGTTTGTATTACAAAATGTTCGGCGGCACTCATTTGGTGAATCGCGCAGGTCTGGCGCGTACGTTTCAGAACATTCGTCTGTTCAAGGAAATGTCCGTGCTGGAAAACCTCTTAGTGGCTCAGCACATGTGGGTCAACCGCAACATGCTGGCGGGCATCCTGAACACCCAGGGCTATCGCAAGGCCGAAAGCGATGCCCTCGACCATGCGTTTTACTGGCTCGAAGTAGTGGACCTGGTGGACTGCGCCAACCGTTTGGCCGGGGAGCTGTCTTACGGGCAGCAGCGGCGCCTGGAGATTGCCCGGGCCATGTGTACGCGCCCGCAAATCATCTGCCTCGACGAACCGGCCGCCGGGCTCAACCCACAAGAAACCGAAGCGCTGAGCGGCATGATTCGCCTGTTACGCGACGAGCACGACCTGACGGTGGTGCTGATTGAGCACGACATGGGCATGGTCATGAGCATTTCCGATCACATTGTGGTGCTCGACCACGGCAACGTGATCGCCGAGGGTGGCCCGCAGGCCATTCGCAATGACCCGAAAGTGATCGCGGCTTACCTCGGTGCTGACGAAGAGGAACTGATATGAGCCACCCGATCCTCGAACTCAAAGCGCTGGATGTCCATTACGGGCCGATTCAGGCGCTGAAAAAGGTTTCGATGCACATTGATGAGGGCGAAACCGTGAGCCTTATCGGCTCCAATGGCGCGGGAAAGTCCACTTTGCTGATGTCGATTTTTGGTCAGCCTCGTGCCAGTGGTGGCCAGATTATTTACCAGGGTGTCGACATTACCCAAAAGTCATCGCATTACATTGCCTCCAATGGCATTGCCCAATCGCCGGAGGGGCGGCGGGTGTTCCCGGACATGAGCGTTGAGGAAAACCTGCTGATGGGCACCATTCCCATTGGCGACAAGCACGCGGGCGAAGACATGCAACGCATGTTCGAACTGTTCCCGCGCCTCAAGGAGCGGCGAAACCAGCGGGCCATGACCATGTCGGGTGGCGAGCAGCAGATGCTCGCCATCGCCCGGGCGCTGATGAGCCGACCCAAGCTGCTGCTACTGGACGAGCCGAGCTTGGGGTTGGCACCGATTGTGGTGAAACAGATTTTTGCCACCTTGCGTGAACTGGCGAAAACCGGCATGACCATTTTTTTGGTCGAGCAGAACGCCAACCATGCGCTGCGCCTGTCTGACCGGGCCTACGTGATGGTCAATGGCGAAATCCGCCTGACCGGCACCGGTAAAGAATTGCTCAGCAATGAAGAGGTGCGCAACGCGTATCTGGGCGGGCATTAAGCGTTAACGGGCGTCTCGAATATCCCATCGCCTTGTAGGCGCGAGCGTACTCGCGATGGGTTTGTCGAGGTTTGCCTGTCAGAGCCGTACCGAGTGCTTTCGTGAACAGGCGTGCATCAACAACAAAATTGAGACCCCCTCAAATTGTGGAAAACAAAATTGCGGGGCTGCGAAAGCGCGACATAAAGACGCTGTAAACCCCTGTTTTGTCATCATTTTGACTTGTCCCCGTTTGCTGTGGAGGTGGCTGTGGGTAACGTGGGAGTAGTTGGCTGTAGCCCTTTGTTTATAAGGCGTGTAGAGGTGTGATTGTTTTTTGATCAGCTTCTTTTGGTTGCCCGCGCGGTCGATTTGTCAACAGCTTTGTTGATAAAGATAAGGCGCTGAAAATGCTCCGTCAGCCTGTGGATAAGTCTGTGGTTAAACTCTGGAAAGAATGCCCTGAGTGCCGTAAAGACTGGCCTCTGGCTATCCCCTTGGTTGCCTGGCGCCGCACCTTTTTGGGGCGGCTGCATGCGGCTTGTGTTCCGGTCAAGTAAAAAACGCTTAAAAGTTGGCTGAAAGCCTTGTATGCCGTGGCTTTGCGTTTTTCGACTTGCCCCCAAAGACTGTGGACGGGCCTGTGGATAAGGTGAGTGCATATGGCGCTATCCCTTATGCAGCACGGCTTTGACGCCGCTGGTTGTTTTTTGTACAGCTGAACGCGGTGAACGCTATTCGGGTTGCCGCTCAACCGCAGTCGGGGCATTCTGCTCGGCGTCCCATTTCAACGGCGGACACTGCCCGCCAGCCAAGGAGAACACGATGACTTCCACCCTGTTTATTACCGGCGCGACTTCTGGATTTGGTGAGGCGTGTGCCCGCAAGTTTGCACAAGCAGGCTGGAAACTGGTGCTGACCGGCCGCCGTAAAGAACGCCTGGAGGCACTGTGCGAAGAGTTGTCCAAACACACTGAAGTACATGGCCTGGTGGTGGACGTACGTGATCGTGCGGCGATGGAGCAGGCGATTGCCAATTTGCCGCCTGCATTCAGCAAGCTGCGTGGGCTTATCAACAACGCAGGTCTGGCCGTAGGGACCGACCCGGCCCCGCAATGCAAACTCGACGATTGGGAAACCATGGTCGATACCAATATCAAGGGCCTGCTCTACACCACTAATCTGCTGTTGCCGCGTCTTATTGCCTACGGTCGTGGAGCCGGGATCGTCAACTTGGGTTCCATTGCCGGTAACTACCCTTACCCCGGCAGCCATGTGTATGGCGGCACCAAAGCGTTTGTGAAGCAATTTTCCCTGAACCTGCGTTGCGACTTGCAAGGCACCGGTGTGCGCGTCAGCAACATTGAGCCGGGGTTGTGCGAGAGCGAATTCTCGATGGTGCGTTTCGGTGGTGACCAGGCGCGTTACGACGCCACCTACCAAGGGGCTGAGCCGATTCAGCCGCAGGACATCGCCGAGACCATTTTCTGGGTGCTCAACACCCCGGCGCACATCAACATTAATCGCCTTGAGCTGATGCCCGTTACGCAGTCCTGGAGCGGTTTTGCCATCCACAGGCACGCCAAGGAGTAAACTCGCGCCTGGCAGCCCGTCCGCGACCCCTGAGAGGGGTCGCACTCAATAGGGCTGAAAGGAGTTTTTGTGAGTAACCGTGGTGAGCAGAAACTGCTCAAACAATCGACTGTTCTGATGTTCGCGGTGGCCATTGCCGGCATCGTGACGGGTTTTATGTCAGGTTCCCAATCCATCCTGTTTGATGGATTCTTCTCGTTGATCGCGACCTTTATCAAAGTGTTGATGCTGATTACAGCGCAACTTATTGCCAAAGAAAGTAACCAGCGCTTCCAGTTCGGCTTCTGGCACCTTGAGCCAATGGTGTTGTTGATTGAAGGTAGCTTCCTGTTATTGATTGCGATCTACGCCTTTTTGAACGGTGTTTTCGGCATCATCAATGGCGGACGCGATATCGAATTGGGGTTGGTCATCGTCTATGCGGCGGTGTTTACCGTGATCGAATTCGGCTATTACTTCTGGGTGCGGCGCAAAAACCGCAAATTGAAATCGACACTGATCCAGTTCGACAACATCAGTTGGCTGGTAGACGCGATGTTGTCGGTGGGGCTGTTGATAAGTTTTGTCACGGCATTGGCCTTAAAACATCAAGGTTATGCACAGTGGGCGGCTTACGTAGACCCGGCGATTTTGATTGTGCTGGCCCTGAGCATGCTGGCGCCTGCATTCAAGATCCTCAAACCGGCGTTGCGCGATGTGCTGGGCATTGCCCCGGACGCATTGGACGACAAAGTGCGTGATGCACTGGAAATCGCTTCAGCGCGCCATGGTTTTGAAGGCTATAAAACCTATGTGCAGAAACATGGACGGGCGCGGTTTATCGAGATCCACATTGTGTTGCCAGCGGGTTACCCGCTGACCAGCGTGAAAACCCTCGATGCCCTGCGCGAAGAAATCTCCCAATTGCTGGGCAAGGCGGACAGTGCACGCTGGCTGACCATCAGCTTCACCGGCGATCGCAAATGGATTGCATAAAGCGCGTGGGTTCACTTTGTAGCCGTTGAGGAGTAGCGCGAAGCTACGTCCGGGCGCGGAGCGCTCGCTAAACCTGGCAACGCGCAGCATCCGGCATACCGCTGTCAGCCGGTTTACGCTTGCTTCGCAATCGGACGTCGCCTGCGCCAACGGCTACGTTCGGGCTATTGCGTGAGCAGCCCTTGGCGTTCGATGAACGCAACAATCGTGTCCAGGCCATGCCCGGTTTTCTGGTTGCTGAACACAAACGGCTTGTCGCCGCGCATGCGGCGCGTGTCGCTGTCCATCAGTTCCAGGGAGGCGCCCACCAGCGGTGCCAGGTCGATCTTGTTGATCACCAGCAAGTCTGATTTGCAAATCCCCGGCCCGCCTTTGCGCGGTAACTTGTCGCCCGCTGATACGTCGATCACGTAGATCGTCAGGTCAGACAATTCAGGGCTGAAAGTCGCCGATAAGTTATCCCCACCCGATTCCACCAAAATCACGTCCAGCCCCGGGAAGCGGCGGTTCAATTGGTCCACTGCTTCAAGGTTGATCGACGCATCTTCGCGGATCGCGGTGTGCGGGCAGCCGCCGGTTTCTACGCCGATAATGCGCTCCGGGGCCAACGCCTCGTTGCGCACCAAAAAGTCAGCGTCTTCGCGGGTGTAAATGTCGTTGGTGACCACGGCCAGGTTATAGCGTTCGCGCAACGCCAGGCACAGCGCGAGGGTGAGTGCGGTTTTACCGGAGCCTACCGGGCCACCGATGCCGACACGCAGGGGTTGTGCGTTCATTCAAATCTCCTAGGAACGAAACAGGCGGCTGTACTGGCGCTCGTGGGCCATGCTCGCTAATGACAGGCCAAAAGCGGCACTGCCCATGTGGGATAAATCGAGGTTGCTGGCGTGCAGTTGCGCCAGCTGCAAGCTGGGGGACAACTCGCTGGTCATGCGTTGTGCGGCTTGTTGGCCCAACGGCAGGGTTTTCATCAGCACCGCCAACTGATTTTCCAGCCAGCTCCAGAGCCAGGCGGCCAGTGCATCTTGCGGGCTAATGCCCCACGCGCGGGCAGCCAAGGCCCAGCCCAGTGCCAGATGCGGCTCGCGCTGTTGTACAAGGAAGTGGCGCGCTGGCTCGTCCAGTTCAGGTAAGCCGGTGAGCAGTTGCTGCAAGGAATACCCCATCTGCCGGCTTTCCTGATGCAGCTCGCGGGTCTCGCGACTGGCGCGGTGTTGGTCGCAAAAATGTTGCAGGGTGCCCCAGTCTTCTTGCGCGGCGGCCAGGCAATGGGCAAGCAATAACGGCGCTTCGAAGCGTGCCAGATTGAGCAGTAGCTGATCGTTAATCCAGCGTGCAGCGCTGACCGGGTCGTGCACACGGCCTTGTTCAACCGCCATTTCCAACCCTTGTGAATAGCTGTAGCCGCCGATTGGCAGCTGTGGGCTGGCCAGACGCAATAGCGCCCAGGCCGGACTCACAAACGCACGCCAAACTGGTGGATTTTGGGCGCGTAGTTGAAGTCTTCTTCGCCCGCCCGTGAATGATGATGCCCGCCGCCGTAGGCGCCGTGTTCGGGGTGAAACGGCGCTTCAATGGCGTCGGTGTGGGCGCCCAACTGTTCAAGCATCGCCTTGAGCACGTAGTCATCGAGCAGGCGCAGCCAGCCGTCACCCACTTGCAACGCCACATGGCGGTTGCCCAAGTGATAGGCGGCGCGGGTCAGCTCAAAGGTATTGCTGCAGGTCACGTGCAGTAACTGCTCAGGGCGAGCACAGACGCGCACGATGCGTCCGTCCTGAGCCTGGAGGCATTCGCCGTCATGCAGTGGCGGCTGACCGCGCTCAAGGAACAAACCGACATCTTCGCCTTCACTGCTGAAACAGCGCAGGCGACTTTTGCTTCGGGCTTCGAAGTTGAGGTGCAACTCGGCGCTCCACACGGGGTGGGCGTCGACTCTTCGGTGAATGACCAGCATCGGAAGGCTTCCTGCGATTGACGATATACGTGCTCAGAGCAAGGGGCTTGCCAACCTTGCAGTGGGCTGCACTTTTCGTGGAATCGTAAGCTCAAAAAGAGGGCAGGAAGATGAAACTTGATCCAAAGGGGGGCGCAATGAAGGCGGTTGCGCGCCATTAAGGTGCGTCAGGGTTTATTCCGTGCTGCCTAAACCCTGCCAGCGCTTGAGGCCGATAAAGATGAACCGCAGCTGCTGGCTGATTTTGGCTTGGGGTTGCAGGTATTCGGGCAAGGGTTCGGCGGGCGGGTCGATGACGTCAGGCAGGGCGGCAAACACACTTTTAACCACCAGGTCGGCGATGACCGTCAGCGCTGCCGCGTTGAGGTGTTGTAACTTGGGTTTGGAACCCAGGTCGGCTGCCAAGTCCGAGGTGATGTCTTCGCGCAGGGCCGCAATTGCCTGCCGTACGGGCTGCGAGCCGCCATATTGCTCACGCGCCAAAAATAGAAACTGCGAGCGGTTGGCCTGCACCACATCGAGAAAAATGCGCACCGAGGCATTGATTACACCGCCCATGAACAACTCGTTATGGCGCACCAAACGGATGGTTTCACGAAAGGTCTGACCGACTTCACTGACCAATGCCAAGCCCAATTGGTCCATGTCGCTGAAATGGCGATAAAACCCGGTGGGCACGATGCCCGCGGTTTTTGCGACTTCTCGCAGGCTCAGGCTGCCAAAGCCGCGACCCGATTCCATCAAGTGGCGGGCGGCGTCCATCAGCGCAAGGCGGGTTTGTTGCTTCTGTTCAGCGCGGGGGAGCATCGGGGCTGGTCTTCCTGACTAGGGCAGCGGCGCACTCTAGCAAATCAGCTTTGATGACGTCGAACGGTGTAGCGATCAATGTGCGGGTCAGACATAACGAGACCGCTTAGCTGGCACGTTGATTCCTTTCAGCCAAACGCTCAGCGCCGCCTTCGGCAAGGCGATTTTGCTGTTGTTTCTGGGTGCGGTCATAGCCATCTTCGGCCACGCGGTTTTGTTGATCCAGCGTGCGTTGCGCACCGTCTTCGGCGACAGGGTCAAGCGGCTGGTTCAAGGTGCTGGGTGCGGGCTGAATTTGCGGTGCAGGCTGCTCAGCGGCGGGCAGAGCAAAGGCGTTAAAGGCAAGCAGTGAGAGGGACAAACCAAACAGGACTGGGCGTTTCATGATGCAGGTGCTCCGTAGCAGGGCAATAAGTGGGGTACGCAGGCAATGCTACGCTTGGATTTTCGATAACCAAGTTCATAAGGCCAATGGTGATAATCGACAAAATTGATTGTTCAACCAAAGCCCTCTAGCCCGCAGGTTTAGGAGCAGGTAAAACACGACTCGGGGCTTTTTTAGGACAAAGCGGTACGCCAGTTAAACCTTGGGCCGTGTTTGTCGGTCGTACTTTTATACGCGTCGCAATCTGGACGTTCAGACGTAATAAGGAGCCGTGTCATGACGCGCACCCGTAAAACGCTTGCCTGGGCAGGCGGGATTTTTGTCTTGTTGCTGGCCGTGCTGGTGGTGTTGATCGCCACCTTCGACTGGAACCGTCTCAAGCCCACGATCAACACCCAGGTGTCCGAGATGCTCCATCGCCCTTTTGCCATCAATGGCGACCTGGCGGTGCAGTGGCAACGTGAACCCGATGAAGGTGGCTGGCGCGCATGGGTGCCGTGGCCGCACGTTATTGCGCAAGACCTGACCCTGGGTAATCCGCAGTGGGCCAAAACGCCGCAAATGGTCAGCCTTAAAAGGGTCCAGGCGCGCTTGTCGCCGCTGCCTCTGTTGACCCAAACCGTGGTCATCCCGCGTATCGAGTTGACCGAACCCAGTGCCGATCTGGTGCGTTTGGCTGACGGTCGCGCCAACTGGACGTTCACCTTCGACCCTAAAGACCCGAACGCAGAACCGTCCAACTGGACGGTGGATATCGGCGCCATCAAGTTCGACAAAGGCCACGTCACGCTTAATGACCAAACGTTGAAGACCCAACTGGATGTGTTGATTGATCCGTTGGGCAAGCCGATTCCGTTCAGTGAAATCGTTGGTGAGAAAGAAGCGAAAAAGACTCAGGAAAAAGGCGCTACCCCGCAGGACTATGCCTTCGCCTTGAAGGTTAAAGGTCAGTATCACGGTCAGAAACTCAATGGCACCGGCAAGATCGGTGGCCTGCTGGCGCTGCAAGATGCGAACAAGCCGTTCCCGCTGCAAGCCCAAGTCAGCATTGCCGATACCAACGTTGCCTTGGCAGGCACCCTGACCGACCCACTGAATCTGGGTGCCCTGGACCTGCGTTTGAAACTGGCGGGCAGCAGTTTGAGCAACCTGTATCCATTAACCGGCGTGACCTTGCCGGACTCGCCGCCGTACTCGACCGATGGCCATTTGATTGCCAAGTTGCATGAGCCGGGGGGTGCGGTGTTCATCTATGAAAACTTCAACGGCAAGATCGGCAGCAGCGATATTCACGGTGATTTGAAATACGCCGCCAGCCAGCCGCGTCCCAAGCTGTCGGGCAAGTTGGTGTCCAACCAGCTGTTGATGGCCGACCTGGGGCCGCTGATCGGGGCTGACAGCAATACTGAGCAAAAGGCCCGTGGCGGCGCGAGTAAACAACCTGCGGGCAAGGTGTTGCCTGTTGAAGAGTTCCGCACTGAGCGCTGGCGCGACATGGACGCCGATGTTGAGTTCACCGGCAAGCGCATTGTGCAAAGCGCCGAGTTGCCGTTCACCGACCTCTACACGCACCTGGTGCTCAACAACGGTGTGTTGAGCCTTGAACCGCTGCGCTTCGGTGTGGCGGGCGGCAAGCTGGACGCGCAAATCCGTCTCAATGGCCGTGATACGCCGCTCGAAGGCCGCGCCAAGTTGACCGCGCGCAACTTCAAACTCAAGCAACTGTTCCCAACGTTTGAACCGATGAAAACCAGTTTTGGTGAGCTTAACGGCGATGCTGAACTGTCGGGCCGTGGCAACTCGGTCGCCAAGTTGCTGGGCACCGCCAATGGCGGTTTGAAAATGATCGTCAACGATGGCGCAATCAGCCGTAGCCTGATGGAAATTGCCGGGTTGAATGTGGGCAACTATGTCGTGGGCAAGATCTTTGGTGACGAAGACGTGAAGATCAACTGCGCGGCGGCCGATTTTGCCATCAAAGACGGTTTGGCCACGTCGCAGCTGTTCGTGTTCGATACCGAGAACGCGATCATTTACATCGATGGCACGGCCAACTTCGCGACCGAACAGCTCGATTTGAAAATCACCCCGGAGTCCAAGGGTCTGCGTTTGTTCTCGCTGCGTTCGCCCTTGTACGTGCGTGGCACCTTTGGCAACCCGTCGGCGGGTGTGCAGGCAGTGCCGTTACTGCTGCGGGGCGCGGGGATGGTGGCGCTGGGGGTGATTGCGGGACCAGCGGCCGGGCTGCTGGCGCTGGTGGCACCGAGCGGCGATGAGCCGAACCAATGCGCACCGCTGTTGCAACAAATGCAGCAGGGTAAAGTGCCGAAGACGGTGAAATAAGGGCTTTGCCTCACCCTGACCCTCTCCCGGTGGGAGAGGGGGCCAAGAGCAGAGCCAGTCCGCGTCGCACCGCCGATCAGCGCTCTGCTGAACGGTGAGGGCGCTGTTCAACCGGCATAAAAAAGCCCGCCCTCATGACCTGAGGGCGGGCTTTTCAATATCTGCGAAGGCTTACAGGTCTTTGAGAATATCCGCCATGTCGTCGGCGTGTTCTTCCTCTTGGGCGAGAATCTCTTCAAAGATCCGGCGGGTAGTCGGGTCTTTGTCGCCGATGTACTGGATGATTTCGCGGTAGCTGTCGACCGCAATCCGCTCGGCCACCAGGTCTTCGTAGACCATCTCTTTCAAGTTTTTACCGGCCACGTATTGAGCGTGGGAGTTCTTGGACAGCAGGTCCGGGTTGAACTCCGGCTCGCCACCTAGCTGGACGATGCGCTCGGCCAGTTTGTCGGCGTGTTGCATTTCCTGATTGGCATGCTCCAGAAACTCATCCGCGGCCACGCTGGCTTTCAGGCCCGTGGCCATGAAGTAGTGGCGCTTGTAACGCAGCACGCACACCCATTCTGTGGCCAGCGACTCGTTGAGCAAACGCAGGATTTCTTCACGATCTGCGCTGTAGCCTTCGGTTACGGCACCTTCTTCGACGTTCTTGCGAGCGCGATCGCGAAGGGTTTGCTTGTCGGACAATTGCATCTCGGTCATTTCAATCTCCTCAATAATCCGGTTGCCGCCTCGCTCTGCTGGCGAAGTCGGTTCATAAGGTGTGAGTTCAGCTGGCCGAGAAAGTTTTATCGGATGTTGCGCACCGGTGTAGTCCAGCGTTCCGACAGAATCACGCCGCCCAGGGTCAGCGCCCCCCCGATCAGATGGAAGCTGTGCAGTTGCTCTTTGAGCACCACGGCGGCAATCAGTGCGGTAATCAGTGGCAGCAAGTTGAAGAACAGCGTGGTGCGGCTCGGGCCGAGCAACACGACGGCTTTCATCCAGGCCAGCGGCGCAATCATGGAGGCCAATACGCACGCGTACAGCACCAACCCAAAGTTGTGCACGGTCGGGCCAACCTTGGGCGAGATCAGGTACAGCGGCAGTAGCACCACAATTGCCACCAACACTTGCAGGTACAGCATCTGCAACGGCGGTAAACGCAGCTGCCACTTTTTCAACAAGGTGCTGTAGATCGCGTAGGCCAGCGTGGCGACCAGCATCATCGCGTCGCCCAGGTTCAAGCCGTGATCTAGCAATGCGCCGAGGCTGCCACCGGACACCACCACCAGCACGCCGATAAATGACAGCACCGCGCCGACCAATGCACCCGCTGTCAGGCGCTGGCCGAGGCTGATGATGGACATGGCCAGCACCATCAAGGGCATCAGCGACAAGATGATGCCCATGTTGGTGGCCGACGTGCGGGCGGCCGCGTAGTAGGCCAGGCTTTGATAGACCGCCATGCCGAGCACCCCCAGGACGAAAATCTTGCCCAGGTTGGGGCGGATCACCGGCCAGTTGGCCACTATCGGTTTGAGCATAAACGGGGTGAACAACAGACCCGCGAGCAGCCAGCGGTAAAAGCCGATCTCTGAGGGGAAGATCGCGCCGACCGCGAGTTTGTTGATAACGGTGTTGCCGGCCCAGATAAAAATGGCCAGCAGGGGATACGCGTATTGCATCAGGAACAACCACAGGGTTAATGAGCGGCGATTATCCGCTTGTCTGTTCACAGGCCTATACTTCGATCCGGCCAACCTCTTATTGAATCCAGACAGCATGCGCAAGAATCTGATCAGCGTCCCCGAGTTCGACGCTTTACCGGCCCCGGTCTACTTTCGTTACGCCGAAATTGACGCTGACAGCCATGCGCAGGCGCATTGCCATGCGTGGGGTTCGCTGGACTATGTGGCCCACGGGGTGATGCGGTACGAGGTGGCAGGGCAGCGTTTTATGTCGCCGCCGCAGTACGCGTTGTGGATTCCACCCCACACGGAGCACAGCTCCTATAACGCGCAGGCGATTGTTTACCGTTCGGTGTATCTGGACGTGGCGCATTGTCAGCATTTGCCGAGCCAGCCGGTCACGCTGGCGATCAGCGATATTCTCAAAGCCATCCTCAGCGATTTCGCACGTCGTGACGTCAACATTCCCCAGGGTGAGGCTGACAAACGGCTGGCCCACGTATTGGTCGATCAACTGAGCCAGGCGTCGGTGCATCAATGTTATTTGCCCTACGCCAATCACCCGGGTTTGGGCGTGGTGCTGGCCGCGCTGCAACATCAGCCCGGCGACAACCGCCCGTTGGGGCAATGGGCCGCACAGGTGCATGTGAGTGAACGCACATTGGCGCGGCTGTTTGTGCGCGAGTTGGGCATGAGTTTTGGTGAGTGGCGCCAGCGCCTGCGGTTTTTGGCGGCCATCGAGGCGCTGGAATCGCCACGCAGCGTGCAGGACATTGGCTTTGACATGGGCTACAGCACCGCGTCGGCGTTTATTGCAATGTTCCAACGCCAGGCCGGTTGCACGCCTGAGCAGTACCGGCGTCAGGCGCGGCATGTTTGATCGCACAGAGGAAGCTGTAACAGAGTTTGTCTACACTGCGATGAAGTCCGTGGCCATCCGGCACGGCGTAAGGAGAAAACTCCATGAAAATGCTGCGTGTTCCTTTGCTGCTGCTGGGTGTGTTGCTGTGCTCCCAGGGGTTTGCGGCCACGGCCCAACAAAACAAAATGACCCGTTGTAACGCAGATGCCAGCGCCAAAACCCTCAAGGGCGATGAGCGTAAAGCATTCATGAGCGCCTGCCTCAAAGCCAAACCGGCCGGTGCTGCCACGCAGCAGGAAAAAATGAAAACCTGCAACGCCACCGCTGGCACCCAAGCGCTTAAAGGCGACGCCCGCAAAGCCTTCATGAGCACGTGCTTGAAGAGCAAATAATGCACTGAACCGGCGTAGTCGCTGCCGCAGACTGCGAAGAGTTGCGCAGTAGCGCGTTCATTCAGACGCGCCTCTAACCCTTCGCCGCTTGCCTATCGACCCGATATGAGGCGTGCACACGCCTGCGCCAGTCACAAGTTGTAGTGATCCCCGTCGAAGGCTGGCAGACTGCCCATCCTTTCGCGCTGCTTGTTTTGAGGCTGTATGCCATCGTTTTCTCAGCGTCACATTCTGCTGGCCAGCTACATCATTATTGCGGGCGGCTTGCTGCTGGTTTTTCCTTTGCGTCTGTTACCCAGTTTGCTGGCGGGTCTGTTGGTGTACGAGTTGGTCAACATGCTCACACCGCAACTGCAACGCCTGATCGCCGGGCGTCGTGCGCGATGGCTGGCCGTGATGTTGCTGGGCACGTTGGTGGTCAGCGTACTGGCGCTGATATTTGCCGGTGCCATCAGCTTTCTACTGCATGAAGCCGAAAATCCCGGCGCCTCGCTGAACAAGTTCATGGCCGTGGTCGACAAAGCGCGCGGGCAGCTGCCGCCGTTTGTAGACAGTTATTTACCCGCCAGTGCTGCCGAGTTCCGTGTGGCCATTGGCGCGTGGATGAACAAGCACCTCAGTGACTTGCAACTGGTGGGCAAGGATGCGGCGCACATGTTCGTGACCTTGTTGATCGGCATGGTGCTGGGCGCGATCATCGCCTTGCAGCGCATTCCTGATGTGAGCCGGCGCAAGCCGTTGTCTGCGGCCCTGTTTGAGCGTTTGCACCTGTTGGTGCAGGCGTTTCGCAACATCGTTTTTGCGCAAATCAAGATTGCACTGCTCAACACCGCGTTTACCGGGATCTTCCTGGCAGTGGTGCTGCCGTTGTTCGGTGTGCACTTGCCACTGACCAAAACCCTGATCGTGCTGACCTTTCTGCTGGGTTTGTTACCCGTGATTGGCAACTTGATTTCCAACACGCTGATCACCATCGTGGGTTTGTCGCTGTCGATTTGGGTGGCCGTGGGGGCGTTGGCCTACCTGATTGTTATCCACAAGCTGGAATACTTTTTGAACGCCAAGATTGTGGGCGGGCAGATCAGCGCCAAGTCGTGGGAACTGTTGTTGGCGATGCTGGTGTTTGAAGCGGCGTTCGGCCTGCCGGGTGTGGTGGCTGGGCCGATTTACTACGCGTATTTGAAGAGTGAGTTGAAGCAGGTGGGGTTGGTTTAGCCGCCAGCCCTCTCCCGTTGAAAGAGGGCTGGGGTGAGGGGCTTTTAGCCGTAGCGCTTCTTGGCTTCAATTGCCAAACCGCTACCGATGCTGCCGAAGATGTTGCCTTCTACATGGCGTGCATTGGGCAGCATGGCCGAAACACTCTGGCGCAACGCCGGAATGCCGCTCGAACCCCCGGTGAAGAACACCGTATCCACTTGCTCGACAGCCACGCCTGCACTGCCCAACAATTGCGTCACGCTGTTGCGGATGCGCTCAAGCTGGTTGTCGATCGCCGCTTCAAACATGACGCGGCTCAAATCAACGGCCAGCCCGGGTTCTACCCGGTCCAGCGGCAAATGACGGCTTTCGTTGTGGGTCAGCTGGATTTTGGTTTCTTCGATTTCCATCGCCAGCCAGTGACCGGCGCGCTGTTCGATCAATTTGAACAGACGGTCGATACCACCGGTGTCTTCGATGTCGTAGCGCATGCTGCCCAGCGCCAATTGTGATTTCTGCGCGTACACCGAGTTGATGGTGTGCCAGGTCGCCAGGTTCATGTGGTGGCTGGTGGGCATGTAGGCGCCGCTTTTCATCCGGCTGCCGTAGCCAAACAGCGGCATCACGCCTTGCAGGCTCAGCTGTTTATCGAAGTCAGTACCGCCTACGTGCACGCCGCCGGTGGCCAGAATGTCGTCCTGGCGGTTGTCCATGCCGCGACGCTCGGGCGACAGGCGCACCAGCGAGAAGTCGGACGTACCGCCGCCGATGTCGACAATCAGTACCAGTTCTTCGCGCTCGATGGTCGACTCGTAGTCGAAGGCAGCGGCGATGGGTTCGTACTGGAAGGAGACTTCTTTAAAACCGATGGCGCGTGCCACGTCGGTCAGGGTGTTCTCGGCTTCCTGGTCGGCCAGCGGGTCGTCATCGACGAAAAACACCGGGCGGCCCAGTACCACTTCTTCGAATTCACGACCTGCGGTGGCCTCGGCGCGCTTTTTCAGCTGCGCGATGAACAGCCCCAGCAAGTCCTTGAATGGCATGGCAGTGCCCAACACGCTGGTGTCGTGCTTGATCAGCTTGGAGCCCAGCAAGCTCTTGAGCGAGCGCATCAGGCGGCCTTCGTAACCTTCCAGGTATTCATGCAGCGCCAGACGGCCATACACCGGGCGGCGTTCTTCTATATTGAAGAACACCACTGAGGGCAGGGTGATCTTGTCGTCCTCCAGCGCAATGAGGGTGTCCACGCCTGGGCGCAGCCAGCCGACGGTGGAGTTGGACGTGCCGAAGTCGATGCCGCAGGCACGTGCTGGAGAGGCGCTTTTCATGTCTGTCGTGTTCCGGTTAAAAAACGGCCGCGCAGTGTATGTCAGTCGCTCACAGAATCGAAGCGCGACTATTCGTTAATTCGCAGGTTTTAATCCCCTTGAAAGACTATCCTTCACCCCCAAACTTCCAGACATTGGCTTGGTAGTTGGCAGGCGATTGCGTGAAGCCCGCAGGCTGCCGATAAACTTTTGCAGCGCTGTTCAGTCACAAGGTTGAGATCGGTCAATCGACAGGCCGGGTAACCCGAGCGGCGCGCTTTTGATAACGGATGGTGATCCTTACATGGACTTCAAAGACTATTACAAGATCCTGGGTGTCGAGCCCACGGCTGACGATAAGGCGATCAAGACCGCCTATCGCAAGCTGGCGCGCAAATATCACCCGGATGTGAGCAAGGAAAAGGACGCCGAGGACAAGTTCAAGGACGTCAATGAAGCGTATGAAGCACTCAAAAGTGCCGACAAACGTGCTGAGTACGACGAAATGCGTAAGTACGGTCAGCACGGGCAGCCATTTCAGGGACCCCCTGGCTGGCAGGGTCGCTCAAGCGGTGGCTTCGAGGATACAGGCGATTTTTCAGACTTTTTCAGCTCGATCTTCGGTTCGCGCGGTAATGGCTTTGGTGGGCAATCGGGCCGCAGTGCGGGCCGTCGTGGGCAGGATGTAGAAATGGAATTGCCGATTTTCCTTGAAGAAACCCTGTCGGGCGAGTCCAAACCGATCAGTTTCCAGATCGGTGGCGTCAGCAAGACCCTGAACGTGAAAATCCCGGCCGGCGTAACCGACGGTGAGCGCATCCGTCTGAAAGGGCAGGGCGGCCCGGGCGCAGGTGGCGGGGCCAACGGTGATCTGTACCTGATCATTCGTTTTGCACCGCATCCGAAGTTTGACGTTGAAGGTCACGATCTGGTGATCACGGTGCCGTTGGCTCCGTGGGAAGCGGCACTGGGGACCAAGGTCGCTGTGCCCACCCTGACCGGCACCCTCAACCTGACCATTCGTGCGGACAGTCAGAGCGGCCAGCGTTTGCGCATCAAAGGCCACGGCCTGGCAGATAAGAAAGGTCAGCGCGGCGATTTGTATGCCCAATTGAAAGTGGTCATGCCTAAACACACCGACGAGGCGACCAAAGCCCTGTGGCAAGCGTTGGCTGATAAAGCCGCCTTTGATCCGAGAGCCCAATGGAGTAATTGATCATGAGCAGCACCCTGATCGTTCAGCTGGACATGGAAAGGTTCTGCGAAGAGGCCAATATCCCGGCCGCTTACGTGATAGAGATCGTCGAACACGGAATTATCGAACCTCAGGGCCGCGCACCCGATGCGTGGCGTTTTGAAGACTATGAACTGGTCATCGCAAAGCGTGCAGCCAAGCTGCATCAGGAGCTTGAACTGGAGTGGGAGGGCGTTGCTCTGGCGCTGCAGCTGGTGGAAGAAGTGCAGCAACTGCGCGCTGAAAACCGTCGATTGAAGCAGCAGTTGGGACGGTTTGTGGGCAACACCAACGCATGACCGACCGGTAGGAGCGGCCGCAGGCTGCGATCTGTGACTCAATATCAACAGCTCGCAGTCTGCGCCAGCGCCTGCACGGGTTAAGCTTTTTTCGGCAATGTCACGGTAAACGTGGTGCCTTCGGCTTCGGTCGAGGTGACCTCAATGGTGCCGTCGTGGGCGTTGACCGCTTCTTTGACGATAAACAGGCCCAACCCCAGGCTGGTGGAGGTGCCCGGCAGGCTGACGTCTTCGCTCGGGCTGCGAACCAACGGGTCGAACAGGGTAGCCAGCGAACCTTCGTCAATCGGCGTACCCCGGTTGTGCACCGAGAGCAGCACTTGTTCGGCGCCGCCGGTCAAGGTTACGGTCACCACGCGGCTGTGGCTGCCATGTTGCAGCGCATTGCCAATCAGGTTTTGCAGCAGTTGGTTGATCAACCCACGGTCCCATTCGCCTTGCACTGGGCCGTCAACGGTCAGCACCGGCTCGCAGTCGGGTTGCCCGGCACACGCTTCGGCCAGGGCGGCGCGGCAGGCTTCGCCCAAATCCAGCGTGACACGTTCGATAGGCAACTGGCTGCCCAGGCGACTGCGCACAAATGCCAACAAATCGCTGACCATCGAGCCCATATGGCGAGTGCCATTTTTAATCGCGCTCACATAGTTCAGGGCATCGGCATCGAGCCTGGCTTTGCGCACCAGCATTTCGGTGGACATGCTTACCGCTTGCAAGGGCGCACGCAAATCGTGGCCCAGGATGGCGAGGAAGATATCCCGCGAACGGTTAACCTGTTCGGCATACGCCGCGGTGGATTCGGCCAGCGCTTCGTCAATGGCTTCGTTGAAGCGGATCATGTCGGTGAAATGCGCTTGCTCGGGGACATGCAGGCTGCCTACCCACAAGCGGATGACCGTGGCCCGTAAATGACGAAATTCCGAGGTCATCTGCACCAGATCAAAGCCCACGGTATGGCGCAGCTCTCCGTGACTGGCGGCAGCCTGGTCCAGGCTTGGGGTTTTTTCAGCGCCCTCACCTTCAGCTTTTGCCTGCTGCTCGCTGGCTGTCTGAGCGGTGTTCATGTCCCGTGAGGCGGCCAGCAAAATGACTTTGGCGTGATCGCGCAGCGCGATGCTGTCCATCGTGTTGGCGGCGGGAGTGATGGTAGCGGCAAACCTCTCCCATTCATCGACGATACGGTCAACCTCTTGCACGATGAACTCAGATAAACGCATAACCGCGACCTTGCTATGAAGCACAGGAAAAAAGAGGTCGCATCTTAGCGCTTGTCGATCTTTTTCAATACTGCCGCTGGACGCCTCTATAGATAGTTACCCCGCGTCTAAAGACCCCCGCCGATAAGCTCGGGCCTCATCATTTATGAGGTTTTTGACATGGCCCAACCCCTTGATAAACCCCTGTCAGCGTCGCCTGTTCCTGTGGAGCACAGGCGCCATTACCGGCTTTTTAAACACGTGGTTCCACCGTGGCTGGTTGAAACGACCACTGAACGGCGCTCAGCCTTAAGGCAAACCCAGGCCCAAGTACCTGAGTGGTTTGGCAGGTTAACGCTCAAAGAAAAAGACGCACTCAAAGTGATGATCGACGCTCGTGGTCAGTCGCTGAACACACTGGAGAAAGCGCTGGGTGTTATTCCTGCGTTGAACGACTTTGCCCGGCCGTTGTTGACGCAAGCACTGACAAACGCAGGCTACAGCGTGCCCGTCGATCAGGTATATGTGCGCCTCTACACGCCTTCGTTTGATGCCTTTGGCGTCGCCACCGGCGGGTTTAGTACGCGCACCCTGTCATTGCTTCAAGCCGCGCTGCATAACTTTGAAGAACCCGAGACCCAAGAGCGTTATTTTGCGGGAGGTTCGGGCTTTATTACATCGCCCGATGAGCAGGGCCGCTTTAAATCGTATGCCACCGACCTGACCCTTGAGGCGTTTACGCAGTTGTGTCGAAGGCTGGATATTGGCGGGCAGTATCAAACCTTGCTCAGCAACACCCTGAACCCGGTCAACAAGGTATCGCTTGATCTTTTACGCTCTCGCTACCTCACGCATCAGCACGCGGTGCTTAAAGTCGATGCGCAGGTTGCGTGGCATAAGGGCGATATAGACAGCGCCTCGCATGCCTTGATTCAGCGAGTGCTGAATGGCGAACGCGGGATCAAACTGGCGGATGGTCGACAGCTTTGGTGTCGCACCCCTTGTGTGATGGGCCTTGAACTTAAAGGCTGCGTGATTTTTTCGCTCAGTTATGAGGATAGGCGCACTGAGAAGCTGATTGCCTGGATACCCGGCGACCCCCAACACCCGCTCAAGCAATATGCGAGTTATGCCAGCTTGCGTGACGAGTGGGTGCGCAAACTCACGGCCAGTCCTGATCAAGCCAGGCTGACAACACTGACCCCCTATCAGCAGTTCTTAAGCCGTTATATCGACCAGAAAGAGCGCCCTTATTACTACAAACGGCTGACCGAGTTGGTCAAAGAAGCTCCCGCTCAACCGTGGGGTGGCGAGTGGTTTCGTTCCGAAAAGACCCAGTTCTGGTTTCACGCCTTGGCCCCTGTGCCGTTTGCGCTTATTCGCGTGGAACCCATTCCAGATGTGCACACACATCGTGAGCAGGCCGAACACCCGCAGATTCATCTGGTGCTCTGCGCCATGAGCGGGCATCAGCTAAGGGATGAGGTCGACGTGTGGGGGGTGATGTTTGAAGACATGCGCGGGCGCATGTTTGGCAATGCCCGCAACCTGGCCGTGCCGACCGCCGATGCGGACGCGAATAATCGTTCTGCGCGCTGGGCGCATTACCTGAACATTGGCCTGTTTGCGGTAAACCTGGTGGCAATGGCTGTGCCTGCATTAGGCGAAGTCATGATGGTGGTGATGGTCGCGCAGTTGCTCTACGAAACCATTGAAGGCATTGAAGAATGGTCGGCAGGCGATACCGATGCCGCGTGGGGGCACATCAGTGATGTCGTGGAGAACCTGGCGACCCTGGCCGTGGGCGGCGCGGCGATGCATGCAGTCGTCACGCCGGTGATTGAAAAACTCAAAGTGATTACCTTGCCAGGTGCCAGGCAACGCTTGTGGAGCGGGGATATAACGCCCTATGCACACACGATTGACGTACCGCCTCACTCCAACCCCAACGACGCTGGTCTGCACCGGCTCAATAATCAGCAGGTTTTACCCCATGAAGGCAAGCACTATGTGCTGAGTAAAGACCCTCTGACTGAGCACTACCGCGCAGTCCACCCACGTCGCCCGCAGGCTTATCAACCCACATTCCGACACAACGGGCACGGCGTCTGGGTGCATGAAGGCGAGCAACCTGTGATGTGGGAGCGCAGTCAGCTCAAGCGCCGTCTCGGGCCCCTGGCGCAGGGGTTTAGCGACAATGATTTTGAGCACATCCTCAAGGTCTGTGACGTACGCGAAGATGAGTTGCGACGTCTTTATACCGAGAACGAACCCACCCCCTTGCTGTTAATAGAAAGCCTGCGCCAGTTCAGGGCTTACTCCAAGGCCATGAGTGCGATGAGCGAAGTCCGGGCCGGGCGTATTTCCAACGAGCTGTGCAGTTATGCCACCGCTTTTACCGTTGAATTGCCAGGGTGGCCTGCCAGTAAAGCCATTGAACTGTATGACTCGCTGGCTTCGCAGAGTGCTGTGGTCCGTTATGGCAATGCGAACGCCAGCGGTGCGGATGTGATTCGCATAAGCCGTGCGGACCTGATGAATGGCCAGTTGCCCGAGCGTGTAGTGGATGCTCTGAGTACCTCGCAACTTGAACGTTTGCTGGGCGAGCGCACCACGCTTGAGCGTTCAGAGCGCCTTGAGTCATTCAGGCACCGCTTGAGCCAGCAAATGGAGTTCAATACGCAGCGTTTGTTCATCAGCCTGTATGAAGACCCTCTGTTGAGCACCGATCCTGCGCGGCCTTCTATTGAGTTATTGCAACGGATATTCCCCACGCTACCGACCTCAATTGCCCGCAGGTTAGTGGCCGATGCCAATGCTCTGGAACTGGCAGCGTTAAACTCAGGCAAGGTCCCGTCCAGGCTGATGGGCGCTGCCAGGCGAATACAGCGTGACTCGCGGCTGTCCTCTGCTTACTTGGGCTTGTACCTGGAAGGTCTGGTCAGCAGAGACACTGAAATGTTGGTGTTGAACACGCTATTGGAGTTACCGGGCTGGCGCAACGATGTGCGCCTGGAGATACGCAGCAACAGGTTTTCGGGGGAGGTGAGGGCAAGTTGCGGGGCCAGCGATGTCGCAGAGCGCAAAGTACTGGTCCGCGTGTCGGACGGTAAATATCAGGCTTTCGATGGTCTGGGCAATGAGCTGCACGGTGTCGATAACCTGTACAACAGCCTTCAGCATGCATTGCCCGACGCTCATCGCCGGGCCATAGGTTTGCCGGGTGTCTGGCAAGGTGGGGCGTTAAAAGGCCGCATCCAGCAACACGCTTTGCCCCGCGAGCACTTGCGCGTATTACTGAAAATGCGCGGTGAAAGCCAACCCTTTTTCCTGCCGCCCGAACGCCTGCCAGGCGGCCGGGTCGGTTATCCGTTGAGTGGTCGGGGGCCAATCACGGCGCAGTCAAGCCTTGCCGATACCTACAGGACGCGCCTTTTTCAGCTCTACCCCAGCTTTACGCAAGCCGAATTGACCGGGTTCCTAGAGTTGCATGGTGTCAATGTGCGCACGCACATAGCCGCTCTGGAAGATGAGTTTGTGCAGCTTGTAACCGATCTTGAAGACTGGTTGATGTTGCCCATCGATGGCCAACCGGTGGAGGTTGATTCGCCGCTGGCCACACAGCGCCCGACCCTCAAGGCCAGATTATGGGTCCAGGACCGTTTGATTTGTGCATGGCAGCGAACAGGTTCGCGCCATTTTAATGATGCCGGGCGGCACATGGGCCAGGCTCTGATCCTCGATGTCGATGCATTAGGCGCAGTACTGGAAACCCTACCGCCGTTAACGGCCGATTTTACCCATGTCAGCAAGTTGTCCTTGTCAGGCATTGGCGCGAGCGATGCCATTGACGGGTTTGTGTCTCAGTTCACTCAATTGCGTGCGCTTGACCTGGACAGCAACCAACTGACCCGCTTCCCCCCCTCTCTTGCGCAAATGCGCCAGCTTGAACAGCTGGATTTGGCGTCCAATAAAATTGTCCTCACGCCCGGCGATGTTCAACAGATCGGCCGAATGACCCAAATGCGGGCCTTGTCTCTGGATGCAAGCCCCATTGGTGTGTCGCTGGACATCAGCCGCATGCCGGATTTGGTCGGCGTCTCCCTCAACGGTTGCGGTCTTGATCGCTGGCCAACCGGGTTGCTGGCGCATCCGCGACCTCGCACGTTCAGGCTCTATCTCGAAAACAATCCCCTGGCGCACATCCCCCACGTTGAGCCAGGCTCCAGCATGGCGGGCACCCTGGCCCGCACGGTCGTGACACGTCACGCTTTAACGCAAGAGGTGTTGGCCAGATACAACCTCTACAGCGAATCGGTGGGCATCTCTTCCCAGCGTGCGCGCCCCCCGCGCGAGGAGTTGGCCAGCCATCACTGGATCAGCGTCTTGTCGGTCGATGACGTGGCGCCTAAACAGGCGTTGTGGAACCGTATCGAATATGCCGGTAACGCGGAGCCGTTCTTCGAAATCCTCAGTGATCAAGCAAGCAACATGCGCTATCGCACGCCTGCGTTCCAGGCGGACATGAGCAGCAAAGTCTGGCGCATGCTGGAGGCGATGGACGAAAGCGATGAACTGCGCGACAAACTGTTTTTGATGGCCAAGGCGCCTTTTACCTGCGTGGATGCAGGGGCTCAGTTGTTCAATGCGCTGGGTGTCGAGGTGTTATTGCATGAAGCCTACAAGGCACCCATGGAATGGCTGGTCAGGCTTGAAGTGTTAGACCTGGCCAGAGGCAAGTGCCGTCTGGATCAACTAGGGCGTGTTGCCCGTGCACGCGTGACTGAGCTGGAGGCACAAGGGCGCCGCCATCCGCAATACAACGCGTTGGGGGACCGTATCCTTCACTACGATGAACAGGGTGTCGCGATGCGCGATATTGATGAAGTGGAGGTGTACCTGACCTACACCACGCTGTTGGCGGACCGGCTGGGGTTGCCGTGGCAGTCACCTGAACTGATGTTCCCGGAGGAGGACGTGACCGAGGCCATGACGGACAGCGCACATGATTGGGTGAGGGCGCTGGAGCAAGGAGAGGGGTTGCGTAATCAATTGCTGGAGCAGCCGATGTGGATCAACTTTATTGAGGGTGCCTATCGCTCCAGATTTGACGCATTGGCGCTCAAAGTCGATGCCTTGACCGACTTGCAGGTCGCGCAGCAAGCGTGGGTTTCGGGTACCGACCTGTCGGCTGAACAGAAGGCCGCGCTGCGCGAAACCATTGTGCAAAAGGCTCGCACCCTGGGCATGTTGCCCGGCTCTGTCCCTGAGGGGTACGTCATGCCCGATGACGTCTACGATGCGCAAGTCCTCGCCTTTGGGGTTGAGCGGCGCAGGTTGATGGAGGCACTGACGGATGAAGCGATGGGACGTGAAGTGTCGACGCCGGATGAGGACGAACCCATCACCGGCCGGGGTGACTCTTGATCTGAGCCAGTGAACCGCAGGTCAGATCGCAACCTGACCTGCGCCTGGCCTCAAAACAGAAAGTAGCGCTGGGCCATTGGCAGCACGTCTGCCGGTTCACACCACAGCAATACACCGTCCGCCTTGACCTGATAGGTTTGCGGGTCGACTTCAATGTTGGGCAAATAGCCGTTATGAATCAGGTCGGTTTTTTGCACATCACGGCAGCCTTTGACCACGCCGATATGCTTCTTCAGGCCCAAGGTTTCGGGCACTCCGGCCTCAGCGGCCGCCTGGCTGATGAAGGTCAGGCTGGTGGCATGCCGAGAACCGCCGTAGCTGGCGAACATTGGCCGGTAGTGAACCGGCTGCGGGGTCGGGATGGAGCCGTTGGCGTCGCCCATCAGGCTCGATGCGATGGCGCCACCTTTGAGAATCAATGTCGGTTTAACCCCGAAAAACGCCGGGCGCCACAGCACCAGATCGGCCCATTTACCCACCTCGATTGAGCCGACTTCGTGGCTGATGCCGTGGGTGATGGCCGGGTTGATGGTGTATTTGGCGATGTAGCGTTTGGCCCGAAAGTTGTCGTTGCCCACGCCGTCTTCCGGTAGCGGGCCACGTTGTTTCTTCATTTTGTCGGCGGTCTGCCAGGTGCGGGTAATGACCTCGCCCACACGGCCCATGGCCTGGCTGTCGGAGCTGATCATCGAAAACGCGCCAAGGTCGTGCAGGATGTCTTCGGCGGCGATGGTTTCACGGCGGATGCGGCTTTCAGCGAAGGCCACGTCTTCGGCGATGCTGGGGTCCAGGTGGTGACACACCATCAGCATGTCCAGGTGTTCGTCGATGGTGTTGCGCGTAAACGGGCGGGTCGGGTTGGTCGAGCTGGGCAGTACGTTGGTCAGGCCGCAGGCTTTGATGATGTCAGGCGCATGCCCGCCGCCCGCGCCTTCGGTGTGATAGGTGTGAATGGTGCGGCCCTTGAAGGCGGCGAGGGTGGTTTCGACAAACCCCGACTCGTTCAGCGTGTCGCTGTGAATCGCCACTTGCACGTCGTACCGGTCGGCCACCGTCAGGCAGTTGTCGATGGAGGCCGGTGTGGTGCCCCAGTCTTCGTGCAATTTAAGGCCGATGGCGCCCGCTTCGACTTGCTCGATCAAGGGTTGTGGCAGGCTGGCATTACCCTTGCCGGTGAAGCCCATGTTCATCGGGAATGCGTCTGCCGCTTGCAGCATGCGCGCCATGTGCCACGGGCCAGAGGTGCAGGTGGTGGCGTTGCTGCCGGTCGCCGGGCCGGTGCCGCCGCCGATCATGGTGGTGACGCCACTGTTGAGTGCTTCGTCGATCTGTTGCGGGCAGATGAAGTGAATATGGGTGTCGATACCACCGGCGGTGAGGATCATGCCTTCGCCCGCAATCACTTCCGTGCTGGCGCCGATGGCGATGCTGACGTTGGGCTGGATATCCGGGTTGCCGGCTTTGCCGATGGCGTGAATGCGCCCGTTTTTCAGGCCCACGTCGGCTTTGACAATGCCCCAGTGGTCGACGATCAGCGCGTTGGTGATCAAAGTGTCGACCACCTCGGCCGCGAGCAACTGGCTTTGGCCCATGCCGTCACGAATCACTTTGCCGCCGCCAAACTTCACTTCTTCGCCGTAAGTGGTGAAGTCCTGCTCGACCTCGATCCACAGCTCGGTATCGGCCAGGCGAACTTTGTCGCCAACGGTGGGGCCGAACATATCGGCGTAGGCCTGACGGGAAATTTTCATGGTGTGTCGTTCCTAATAGTGACCTGTAGCAGCTGCTGAAGACTGCGTCCGGTCGCGAAGCAACCGCAAGGCGGCATTTGTGTGGCTTATGTCAATCCAGATCGCCCATGACTCGCCCGGCAAAGCCGAACACGCGGCGCAAACCTGCCAGTTCGACCAGTTCCACTTCACGGGTTTGCCCCGGCTCGAAGCGTACGGCGGTGCCAGCCGGGATATTGAGGCGCATGCCACGGCTGTCACCGCGATCAAACATCAGCGCATCGTTGGTTTCGAAAAAGTGATAGTGCGAACCGACCTGAATCGGTCGGTCACCGCGGTTGGACACACTCAGGGTGTGGGTACGCCTGCCCACATTCAGCTCGATATCGCCGGACTCGATGCGGTATTCGCCTGGAATCATTGCGGTTCACTCAAGGTTTTAAAGTAGATGGCGGTGGGGCTGTAGTGACCGTCGGGGCTGCGGCAATAGTTGGGCAGTTCACCGACGCGGGTATACCCCAGCGCGCTGTAGAAGTTTTCGGCGGGCGAGCCAGCTTCGGTGTCCAGATGCAACAGGCCACGGTGTTGCTGGCGTGCGCCTTGTTCCAACGCGTGGATCAGCACTTGGCCCAAGCCCCGGCGCCGCGCTTCGTTGAGCACCAGCAGCTTTTGCACTTCGGCCCGGTTGAGGCCGTTGGCTTTCTGGCATAAGGCCAATTGCACGCTGGCGAGCACGCGCTGGTCTTCGACCAACACCCACAGCAGCACACTGCCTTGCTCCAGTTGGGTATGCACCTCGTTGAAATACTGGCTGGCCTGGGCCGGGTCCAGGTTGGCCATAAACCCGACGGACGCGCCGTGATGAACGGCGTCCACCAGCAGCGCAATCAAGCCTTCACGGTAGCGAGCGAACGTTTGCGGCGTGACGCGCAGCACCTGTTCAGCGCTCATTGGTCGCGCTCCTGTGGCGCCAGGGCGCCGGGGTTGAGCATCAATTGCATGAAGGTCAGGTCCAGCCAGCGCCCGAACTTGATGCCCACTTGCGGCATGCGCCCGCTGGTGACGAACCCGAGTTGCTTATGCACATGGATCGAGGCGGCATTGGCACTTTCAATCGCGGCGACCATGACGTGTTTGTCACACGCTTTGGCGCGTTCAATCAGCGCTGCCAGCAACTGCGGGCCAAGGCGTTTGCCGCGCTGATCGGGGTGCACGTACACCGAATGCTCGACGGTATGACGAAAGCCCTCAAAGGGGCGCCAGTCACCAAATGAGGCATAGCCCAATGGCACGTTGGCGTGATCCACGATCACCAGAATGGGGTAAGCCTGGGTTTGGCGAGCGTCGAACCATTGCTGGCGGTTGCTCAAGTCGACGGTGTTCTCGTTCCAGATGGCGAGGGTATTGAGCACTGCATCGTTGTAAATATCGAGAATCGCCGGCAGGTCGGCCGGGACTGCATCACGAATAACGTAAGCCATGGCTGCGCCTCAGGCGATGGGTTGGTGGACCGTGACCAGCTTGGTGCCGTCCGGGAAGGTGGCTTCGACCTGAATGTCGGGGATCATTTCCGGGATGCCCTCCATGACCTGCTCGCGCGTGAGCAAGGTGGTGCCGTAATGCATCAGGTGGGCCACGGTGTTGCCATCGCGGGCGCCTTCGAGCAGGGCGGCTGAGATATAGGCAATGGTTTCCGGGTAATTGAGTTTCACCCCGCGCGCCAATCGGCGCTCCGCCAGCAGGCCAGCGGTGAAGATCAGCATTTTGTCTTTTTCGCGTGGAGTCAGGTCCATGAGGGGTCCGTGTTCGGCAGTTAAAAAGTAATCGGGCCTTTTGCCCTGACCCTCTCCCGGAGCAAGAGAGGGCTGTTTTGTGTGTCGCGTGACGTGTGCTCACCTGCGTTCAGCTCAAAGGGTTGGGGCGAGGGGCTCTTCAGGTGCTCCAGATTCTCGGCGCCAACGCCTCGCGCCCCAACAATGCCGGGCGCAGCAGTCGCCATAAATCAATCAGCCAGCCCCGGGCCTGCAACGCTTCCCCCGCCAGGCACCTGGCCACCAGTAAACCCGGTAATTGCGTCAGATCACCCCGCACCGGGTTGGCCAGGCTGCGGCAGGTTTGCAGCAGCTCAGCACTGATTTCTCCCGTCACCAGCAACGTTGCAAACACCGGGTGGCCATCCAGCCCAATGGGCGAGGCCAGCAATCCGTCGCCGCCCACAATGCGCTGGCGCTCATGCCAGAGCAACTGGCCGTCGCGGCGAATATCCAGTTGCGATTGAAAAGACCCGTGCTCGAAACGCTCACCACTGGCCAGTCGTCCCAACGCCACCATGTCCCAATAAAACAAACGGGCATCCCCCTCAAGCGCGATGTGCGTAGTGAGTTCGGCCTGCGCTGCGCTAAATACGATGGTTTCTTGCGGCAGCCACTCCAGCGTCGCGCCTGCGGCCACCTTAAGCTCAACGCTTTGATACGCCGGGCCTGCGGCGCGGTACCACTTGGCGGCGCCGGGGCTGGTGAGTTGGGCCCAGGCATCGGGCCCGACGCTGGCGCGAATGTCGAGTTGATCGCCGCCGGCAATCCCGCCGGGGGGGTGCACGATGATGTGCTGGCACACTTGGGGGCCTTCGGCGTACAGGTGCTTTTGTACGCGCAAAGGCCCGAGATGACGGCGCAGGGTCGGGCGCGTGCTGTCGCCAAAACGCCCATAACCCAGCTCCAGCTCGGCCTGCCAGCTAGGGGTGAACAAGGCGGTATTGGCAGGTAAATTCATAAGAGGCCATTCTGGTAACAAAGAGTTACAGATTAAATCGTCACGAGCCCGCGCACACCTTCTGTTTGCATATTTTCACCGCGACCTTGCGCAATGATTTCACCCCGTGACATCACCAGGTACTGATCCGCGAGTTCCTCGGCAAAGTCGTAGAACTGCTCTACCAGCAATATGGCCATGTCCCCGCGTGCCGCGAGCATTTTGATCACGGCGCCGATTTCCTTGATCACCGAGGGCTGGATGCCTTCGGTGGGTTCGTCGAGGATCAGCAGGCGCGGGCGACTGGCCAGCGCGCGACCGATGGCCAGTTGTTGCTGTTGCCCGCCCGACAGATCGCCGCCGCGCCGATGCTTCATTTGCAGCAGCACCGGGAATAGCTCGTAGATGAATGCGGGTACTTCTTTGGCCTCGCTGCCGGGGAAGCGCGACAGGCCCATCAGCAGATTTTCTTCCACGCTGAGGCGGCCGAAAATCTCCCGGCCCTGTGGCACGTACGCAATGCCTGCGTGCACCCGCTGGTGGGGTTTGAGGGTGGAGATGGCATGACCTTCCCAACTCACGCCGCCTTCTTTGATCGGCAATAAGCCCATCAAGCACTTGAGCAACGTCGTTTTGCCCACGCCGTTGCGGCCCAGCAGGCAAGTGACTTCGCCGACTTTTACCTCAAACGACACGCCGCGCAGGATGTGGCTGCCGCCGTAGAACTGATGCAGCTTTTGGACTTTAAGCATGTTTGGATTCCTGATAAACGACGCCGACCCGTTGTTCAACGTCCCAGATACACCTCAATCACCCGTTCATCCGCTTGCACCTGTGCCAGCGACCCTTCGGCCAGCACGCTGCCCTGATGCAGGACGGTGACGTGATCGGCAATCGAACCGACAAACCCCATGTCGTGCTCCACCACCATCAGCGAGTGCTTGCCCGCCAGACGTTTGAACAGCTCGGCGGTGAACTCGGTTTCGGCGTCAGTCATGCCCGCCACTGGTTCGTCCAGCAGCAACAGCTGCGGGTCTTGCACCAGCAACATGCCGATTTCCAAAAACTGCTTTTGCCCGTGAGACAGCAACCCTGCCGGACGATGCGCCGCACTCGTCAGGCGAATGGTGTTGAGCACCTCTCCGATGCGGTCGGCTTGTTCGCCCGTGAGGGTGGCGCGCAGGCTGGCCCATACCGACTTGTCGGTTTTTTGCGCCAGCTCAAGGTTTTCAAACACGCTCAGGGCTTCAAACACGGTGGGTTTCTGAAATTTGCGACCGATGCCCGACTGGGCGATCTGCACTTCGCTCATGTGCCGTAAATCCAGGGTTTCGCCGAACCAGGCCTGGCCTTCGGTGGGGCGCGTCTTGCCGGTGATGACGTCCATCATCGTGGTCTTGCCCGCACCATTGGGCCCGATGATGCAGCGCAGTTCGCCGACGCCGATGTACAGGTTGAGGTTATTGAGCGCCTTGAACCCCTCAAAGCTGACGCTGATGCCTTCCAGGGTCAGGATCGTGCCGTGGCGCGTATTCAACCTTCGGCCTGCCGCTTGGCCGAGGCCGATGGCGTCGCGGCTGCTGCCGGCGTCTTTGTTGGGGTCAAATGCGGGTTCGAGCATAAATGCTGCCGTTGGCGTGATGCGCATTATTCGCCCCTCTTTTTCAGCAAGCCGATGATGCCTTTGGGCAGGTACAGGGTCACGACGATAAACAGTGCGCCCAGAAAGAACAGCCAGTATTCAGGGAAGGCCACGGTGAACCAGCTCTTCATGCCGTTGACCACGCCTGCGCCCAGCAACGGGCCGATCAGCGTACCGCGCCCGCCCAGTGCGACCCATACCGCCGCTTCGATGGAATTGGTGGGGGACATTTCGCCGGGGTTGATAATGCCCACTTGCGGCACATACAAGGCTCCGGCCAAACCGCACAGCACAGCGCTCAACACCCACACAAACAGCTTGAAACCGCGCGGGTCGTAGCCGCAAAACATCAGGCGGTTTTCAGCATCGCGCACCGCGGTGAGCACCCGACCAAACTTGCTGCGCGCCAGGCGCCAGCCCACAAACAGGCTACCCGCCAACAACAGCACCGTGGCGAAAAACAGCGCGGCGCGAGTGCCGGGTTCGGTGATGCCAAAGCCCAGAATGCTGCGAAAGTTAGTGAAGCCGTTGTTGCCACCAAAGCCGGTCTCGTTGCGGAAAAACAGCAGCATCCCGGCGAAGGTCAGGGCTTGGGTCATGATCGAGAAATACACGCCCTTGATCCGTGAGCGAAAGGCGAAAAACCCAAACACCAGCGCCAGCAAACCGGGCGCCAGTACCACCAGGCACATGGCCCACCAAAAATGCTCGGTGCCGACCCAGTACCACGGCAATTCAGTCCACGACAAAAAGGTCATAAACGCGGGCAATTCATCACCCGACGCCTGACGCATCAAGTACATGCCCATCGCGTAGCCGCCCAGAGCGAAGAACAAACCGTGGCCCAGCGACAACAGCCCGGCGTAGCCCCACACCAGATCGAGCGCCAACGCAACGATGGCATAGCAGAGGATTTTGCCGACCAGGGTCAAGGTGTATGCCGAGACTTGAAACGGGCTGTCGGCGGGCAGCAATGAGAGTAAGGGCAAGGCCAGCAGCACCAGCAGCACGAGTCCGCCAATCAGTGCAGTCAGGGCCGGGCCTGCTTTTTGGGCTGCGGTGAGCATCAGTGGCTGATTCATCAGTCGATCACCCGTCCTTTAAGCGCGAAGAGACCTTGCGGGCGTTTCTGAATGAACAGAATGATCAGCCCCAGGATAAGGATTTTGCCGAGCACGGCACCGATCTGCGGTTCGAGGATTTTGTTGGCGATACCCAGCCCCAATGCGGCGTACACCGTGCCTGCGAGTTGGCCGACGCCGCCCAGCACCACCACCAGAAACGAGTCGATGATGTAGCCCTGGCCGAGGTCGGGGCCGACGTTGCCGACCTGGCTCAAGGCCACGCCGCCCAGCCCGGCGATCCCCGAACCCAGACCGAACGCGAGCATGTCAACGCGCCCGGTGGGCACGCCGCAGCAGGCAGCCATGTTGCGGTTTTGAGTGACGGCGCGAACGTTGAGACCCAAGCGGGTTTTGTTCAACAACAACCACGTCAGAAACACCACGGCCAGCGCGAACGCGATGATCACCAGACGGTTGTAGGGCAGTACCAGGTTGGGCAGCACTTGAATGCCGCCCGAGAGCCACGCCGGGTTGGCCACTTCAACGTTCTGCGCGCCAAACAGCACACGCACCAACTGGATCAGGATCAGGCTGATGCCCCACGTGGCGAGCAAGGTTTCCAGCGGGCGGCCGTAGAGGTGACGGATGATTGTGCGCTCCAGCACCATGCCCACGCCCGCCGTGACGAAGAACGCCACCGGCAGGGCCAGCAACGGATAAAACTCGATGGCGCCGGGGGCGAAGCGCTGGAACAGCAACTGCACGCAATACGTGGAGTAGGCACCAAGCATCAGCATTTCGCCGTGGGCCATGTTGATCACCCCCAGCAGGCCGAAGGTGATGGCCAGCCCGAGAGCCGCGAGCAGCAGAATCGAGCCGAGTGACAGGCCGCTGAATGCTTGACCCAGCAGGTCGCCGATCAACAGCTTACGTTTGACTTGCGCCAGGCTGGTCTCGGCGGCGGTGCGCACGCGGGCGTCGGTCTCGACCTCGGGCTGCAACAGGGTTTCAAGGCGGGTGCGGGCCAATGGCTCGCCGGTTTCGCCGAGCAGGCGCACGGCGGCCAAACGCACCGTCGGGTCGGCATCGACCAACTGCAAATTGGCCAGCGCCAGGTTCAGGGCTGCGTACACCTTGTCGTCCGCTTCGAGGGTGAGGCGGCGGTTGAGCAGCACCAACTGCGCAGGCTGGGCAGTCTTTTGCAATTGTTGCGCAGCGCTCAGGCGCAGCGTGGGGTCGGCCGAGAGCAGTTGATGGCTGGCCAGTGCGGTGTCGATCAAACCGCGCAGGCGGTTGTTCAAGCGCACGGTTTTGGGTTGGCCGTCGACCGTGATCTGGCCGTGTTGCAGGGCCATGATCAATTCGGTGCGAGCCGGGTCTGGCTGGGCGGCCCAGCTTTCCAGCAGCTTGACCTGCTGTGGCAGGTTGGCCGCGGCAAAGTCGCTGGCGTCATCGGCGTGGGCGGCCAGGGGCAGCCACAGCAGCAACGCGAGGATCAAACGATAAAGGGCAGTGGGCATAGCGAGTGTCCCTGTTTGCAGGTGGTCGAGCTTCAGGGCGCTGACCCTCACCCTGGCCCTTTCCCAGAGGGAGAGGGGACTAAACGCCACACATCAGCCCCTCGCCCTCCGGCAGAGGGGAGCTGAGGGGCTTTTAAGTGACTAGTTGCTCTTCACCGCGTAATCCGGTTTTTTGTCGTTGCCCGTAATGTAGGGGCTCCACGGCTGCGCGCGGATCGGGCCTTCGGTTTGCCACACCACACTGAACTGACCGTCTGGCTGGATCTCACCAATCATTACCGGCTTGTGCAGGTGATGGTTGGTCTTGTCCATGGTCAGGGTGTAACCCGAGGGTGCCGCGAAGGTCTGGCCGGCCAGGGCTTCGCGCACTTTATCCACATCGGTGGACTTGGCTTTCTCAGCCGCCTGCGCCCACATATGAATGCCCACGTAGGTGGCTTCCATCGGGTCGTTGGTCACGGCCTTGTCGGCGCCCGGCAGGTTTTTGGCCTTGGCATAGGCTTTCCAGTCAGCGACGAACTTCTGATTGACCGGGTTCTCAACCGACTCGAAGTAGTTCCACGCGGCCAGGTTGCCCACCAACGGTTTGGTGTCGATGCCGCGCAGTTCTTCTTCGCCCACCGAGAACGCAATCACTGGCACGTCGGTGGCCTTGATGCCCTGGTTGGCCAGCTCTTTATAGAACGGCACGTTGGAGTCGCCATTGACGGTGGAGATCACCGCTGTTTTACCGCCCGCCGAGAATTTTTTGATATTGGACACGATGGTCTGGTAATCGCTGTGCCCGAACGGGGTATAGACCTCTTCAATGTCCTTGTCGGCCACGCCTTTGCTATGCAGGAAAGCGCGCAGGATTTTGTTGGTGGTACGCGGGTATACGTAGTCGGTGCCCAGCAGCACAAAGCGCTTGGCACTGCCGCCGTCTTCGCTCATCAGGTACTCAACCGCCGGAATCGCTTGCTGGTTGGGCGCAGCGCCGGTGTAGAACACGTTGGGCGACATTTCTTCGCCCTCGTATTGCACCGGGTAGAACAGCAAGCCATTGAGTTCTTCAAACACCGGCAACACGGACTTGCGTGACACCGAGGTCCAGCAGCCGAACACCACGGCGACTTTGTCCTGCGTCAGCAACTGGCGGCCTTTTTCCGCGAACAGCGGCCAGTTGGACGCCGGGTCGACCACCACCGCTTCGAGCATTTTGCCGTTGACCCCGCCTTTGGCGTTGATCTCGTCGATGGTCATCAGGGCCATGTCTTTGAGTGATGTTTCAGAGATCGCCATGGTCCCGGACAACGAATGCAGAATGCCCACCTTGATGGTCTCGGCGGCGTGCACCGTCCAGGTCAGGCCCATGGCGGCAATGGAGGCCGACAAGGTGAACGCTTTGATCAGGCTGCGACGCTTCATGGTGCGATCTCCAGGAACTCGATGTTCATCAGGGATGGATTCGGACAATGAGCAGGCTTTTGCAAAGGCTGTGCCGGGATTCAAACAGCGCTCAAGACCGGGGCCTTGCGCAAAGAGGGGGCGCATCGGTGCACCCGTTTGGCGCTTGATGGGAGGGGCGGTGCGCTGGCGTGCGCTGCCTTGGTGCTTGCGGGTCAAGGGCCGGTAACTAACTACCACCTGCGCAACACCTGCAAGGCGAAGTATGAGTGGGATCGCGCACCTGCCGATCACGACTCAATACAGGAATTTAAAACTATGGAACCTGTTTATGACATTCCACAGGTGCTGTTCCCCAGCAATACACCGGGCCGTTTGCCCTCCTTGAGCCCACCCTTTTTAAACCCCGATGATGCCGCACGATTTGCCCATCAATTGATAGGTGATAAGCGTGCGGAGCAGTACGCCGGGGTGATTTTAAAAAATGCCCAAGGCCGCTACCTGGCATCGCGCCCGGTGAAGGTAACGGGTGAGCGCTTTAGCCCGACGCAATTTATTGCAGTCGATGAAAAGGGTCAGCTCAAACACCCTCACGGCTTTACGTGTTACGGCTTTTATTACTCCAGGGCGCATCAACTTGGCGGGGGTGAAACCGCGCCAGCCGGAGTGTCCAGGGCGGACGTCATCACGCTGGCCAACTTTTTTTTACCCGGCGATATATACAGCCTGTTGGGTGTGGCCCGCTTTGCTGATGTGCATTACTTGTCCGGTTTCAATGGCTCGTTGCTCAAAGTTCAAGCGCGGCCCACAGAAGACGCCCAAGAACTCTTCGCTTTTCTGTCGCTGGTCGAGGAAGGAGGCGAACGGATGAACGGATTGCAGGGCTACTTCAAGCAAGTGGCTGACACGTTGCAGGTTGACGTCATTGAGTCCAATGAAGTGTGGAGCGGGCAAACGGGCAGGCTATCGCCGGGGTTCTTTTCTTTGCCCCTGCGCGCTCTCGATACGGACGATGTGATTATTCAACGGCCAGCGTTCGGCCCGGTGCTGGCCAGTGAGCAATTGGCCCTTGAGTATGGGCAATCACTGACTGCACAAACGTCGAGTCAGCATTACTGTTTTATCCTCAAAAACAGCACGAGTAATGAGTTTGTGGTTTCGCAACCAGTGACTGAAGCGCTGGACTTTGCGCTGGTGCGGGCGTTTACCCATGACAGTGAGCGGCGCCCACAATTGCCTGCGAATTTTACGATTGTTGCGCTGTACGGCTGTGATTCTGAATACCGCGATCCGGCCCTTTTACCGCCCGATCAGGTGTCGTTGTTTAAAAACTTCTTGCACCCTGAAGCACTGGAGAAAGCCCTCTCAGTGGCACAAGCGCTCGGCCCTCCTGATCAGGTTCATGCGTTGCCTCTTTATATTGCGACCCGTGACGGGGCCTTGTTGAAGTACATCTCCAGGTCTTCTCCGGTTGAGAAAATGCAGTTTGCAAAGTTGCCGCAAGATAAGGGCGACGGTATGGCGATTGTGCACGATGTGATGTCAGGCGCCGTACAGTTCGTCGCGCTGGTACGTGCGTTGGCCTACGCAGGTCAGTTGGAGGTGATACGCCGCAGTGATGTGTGGGGCAGGGAGGGGCGAGTCTGGGACGCATGGCTGCCGTTTGAAGGCTTTATGCGGCGCACGCTCAGCCCGGTTTTCGTTGATATGGACGATGCCGCGCGATACGCCCACGAGTTGATTGCACGTCGGGTGGACTTCACGTACGGGGGGCTGATTCTCAAGCGTCAGGACAATCTTTTTGTCGTGACAGAGCCGCTGGCTTTGAGCACTGAAACGTTTGACGAACAAACGGTTTTCCCTCCCGAGATGGCAGCCTATATCCCTTTTGGCTGTGTGATCTTCGCCACTTATCACACGCGCCGTGTTCGCCCCCTGCAACTCTGGCGTCCTGCCAATGAAGAACGTGTCTGTCGCAACATGTTCGCCCCTCATGAAGTGCGTGCGGCCCTACTCGATCGTCGCGGGCGGGTGCGTTATTTTTCAGCACAAGACGGTGCACTGCTCAAATACGCCCCGAGTGGCTCTGATCTTGAGAAAAAATTACTGGCCCGGGTTTCACCGCCCGAGGCGCATCCCGAGCAGGCGCGCAACAATCAGACGCAGAACAAACTGCGCGCCAACACACTCGCCCCCAGTCAATACGTGGCGCAGGTCGCGCGTGCAGGGGGGTTGAGTGTCGTGGTGAGCAGCCCGTTATGGGGCGCTCGTGGCCCGGTGACGCCTGCCTGGAAGCCCGTTCAGCCACCCGTTGAGATGAGTCGGCTCAATCTGCAACCGGCTTACGGCCCTCTTTTTTCGCAAGCTGAAGATGCCATGCGCTACGTTCATGCACGAATGGGCGCACGTGTAACGACTCAGTTCGGGGTCATCCTTAAGCGTGCGACCGGTGAGCAGTATCTCGTTACAGAGCCACTGTCCGCGCGCAGTGCCCTGCTGGGGCAGATATTCCCTCGCCCTTTTGGCTCGACAGACTATAGCTTTCCGGCCGGATTCAGCCTTAACGCGGTCTATATAGCCACGCCAAAAACCCCTGTGAACCTGGCCACAGACGACGTCTTTGCCGACTTCATTGACCCTTCGGATCTGGTAGACCTGGCGGTGCTGTCGAGCATGGCCCGTGACCACTCTCCTTGGCGCAGTGATTATCCTCAGATGTTTATCTCTACCCGCAACGAGGCTTTGCTGAGCTACCGCACCACAAACCTCAACACCTTGTTGGTACTGGACAGCGCATTCGGGCCGCACACCCCCCTGCAGGTGTTGTTGAACAACCACACGCTTCGATCCTCTGATTACGTGCGCAAAATAGCGGCCGCAGGGCACCTGGACGTCCTGTCAACCAGCAACGTGTGGGCCGCGCCAGGCCGTGTGACGAGTACATGGCAGCCCTACGCCAGGGTTGCGCCGCTCGATCAAGAACCCGCGCCCAATGTGCCGGCGCTTGGGCCGATGTTTAGTCATGTTGACGATGCGGCACTCTACAGCCACCGGAAAATGGTCTTGCCGCACGCCCAAACAATAGTCGGCGCGGTGCTTTACTCATCGGCAGACACCCTTTATCTGCCCGTTGAACCTCAAATCAATGGCGTACCCGCGAACGCTCAGGACCGCATTTTTTTAAATGCTTTGTTTGAGCGCTCTTCGGGCACTTCACGGCCATTACCTCGCTTGCCGACCGGGTATGGGCCGATCGCGGTGCACAATGCGCACCCTCCGATCAAACCGAGTATTGCCAGGCCCCAGCAACGCAACTGGGTCGATCATATGTTCTGGCCGATGGACATTTGTTATGTGGCCAAGAACCTGGCGCGGCTGGGATTTGCCGTAAACATTGTTTTTTTGTCAGGCAATGACGGCGCGCTACTGAAGTATGCACGTCGTCCCGGTCAGGCCGAAAACGATTTGTGCCAGTCGGTCGTGGGCTATGACTATTGGGAAAACCAGTACCTGGATCAGGACTGGGTTGATAAAGGCATCGAGACGAAAAGTGCATACATCGCCAAGCTGCTCAAGGCGGGCGAGCTGGTGGTCGTCAGCCCCGGTGCGCACTGGGCACGTGCCGCATGGGTGACTGCTGAGGGGCTCGCCACGGCGCCGGTCATGGTCAAGCCTGAGTTACCGTGGGTGCGCTCGCCCGCTCACGGTAAAGACGAGCTTTGAGACGCCTCGGGCAGCGTGCCAAATGCAAGCGCCGCGAGGTTTAACGCTTGCGCATCAACCCAATAAAAAACAGCCCGCCAATCGCCGCCGTGGCCACGCCGATGGGCAAGTCTTCGGGGGCGATCAGGGTGCGTGCGGCTACATCGACCCACACCAGAAACACGCTGCCCAGCAACGCTGAAACAGGCAATAACCGCCGGTGCTCGGCGCCCACCAAACGGCGGGCAATGTGCGGGATCATCAGCCCGACAAAACCGATTGAACCGCTGATGGCCACCAGTACACCGGTCATCAACGAGGCGATCAAAAACACCTTGAGCCGCACATTGCGCGCATTCAGGCCCAAAGTGACGGCAGTTTGTTCGCCCGCCATCAGCGCGTTGAGCGGGCGGGCCATGCCCAGCAGTAAAACCAGCCCCAGCAGCACGCTGGCGCTGGGGATGGCCAGCAGCTCCCAGCGCGCCAACCCCAGGCCGCCGAGCATCCAGAACAACACGGCGGAGCTGGCGCGATGGTCGCCTAAAAACAACAAGGTATTGGCCACGGCCATCATCACAAACGACACAGCAACCCCGCATAGCAACAGGCGGTCGCTGTCTAATCGGCCGTGACGGCTGGCGATGGCCAGCACCAGCAGCATGCTCAACAGTGCGCCGATAAAGGCGGCGATGGGTAAGGTCAGCAGGCCGACGATTTCGCCCACGTGCAGCACCACAATCACCGCACCCAGCGTGGCGCCACTGGTCACGCCCAGCAGGTGCGGGTCCGCCAGCGGGTTACGCGTCACGGCTTGCAGCACGGCACCGATCAACGCCAGCCCGGCACCCACCAAGGCACCGAGCAGCATGCGCGGCACGCGGATCAGCCACACGATATGTTCCTGCCCCGCGCTCCAGCTCACGTCACCGATGCCCAACAGCTTGTGCAGCACGATGTGCCAGACCACGTCCACGGGCACCCGCGCCGGGCCAAAGCCCAACGACACCACGCATGACACCAGCAGCAGTGCGCCAAGGCTCACCAGTAGCAACGTGTAGCGGTGAGACATCATTGGGGATGAAAGCCTTTGGCGAGCGTTTCGATGGCCAGCACATTGTCGATGCCCGGCGTGGCTTGCACGTAAGGGATGACGATGAAGCGTTGGTTGCGAACGGCATCGACCGATTGCAGCGCGGGGTTGGTCTGGAGGAAGTGCTGTTTTTGCTCGGCGCTGACTTCGCTGTAATCGACGATCACGATCACCTCGGGATTGCGCTCGACCACGGTCTCCCAGTTGATGCGGGTCCAGCTGGCGTCGATATCGCTCAGGATGTCGTTGCCGCCTGCGGCTTCGATCAAGGCATGGGGGATGCCCAGTTTGCCCGAGGTCATGGCGCGGTCTTCGCCACTGTCATACAAAAACACACGCGGCTTTGTAGCAGGCAGGGTCTTTTGCACCTCGGCGATTGTCTGCTGCATGCGTGCGATCAAGGCGTTGGCGCGGTCTTGTACATCGAAGATTTTGCCGATGTTGCGCAGGTCGTTATAGGTGTCCTCCATGCTCGCCGGTGGACGTTTCATCACAAACGCACACGACTCGGTCAGCTCGTACACGTTGATGCCCAGCGGGGTCAGGGTTTGCGGGGTGAGATCGCCGCCCACGCGCATGCCGTAGTCCCAACCGGCGAAGAAGAAATCGACGTTGGCGTTGAGCAGGGTCTCGACTGACGGGTACTTGCTTGCCAGCTCCGGCAGCCCGTCGAGGATCACGTTCATCTGCGGCGTTACGGCCTTCCAGCCACTGATGCCGCTGTAGCCGACCATGTGCGGTTTGAGGCCCAGGGCGAGCATCATTTGCGTCATGTTGATGTCGTGGCTGACCGCGTGTTTGGGCGCTGCATTGAAGGTCACGTCGCGGTTGCAGCTTTTGATCGTCAGCGGGTAGGTGGTGGCGTCGGCCTGGGCCAGTTGGGCACCGAACAACACGCTTAAGCATAGAGCGAGGCGGATCAGGTTCATGGTTGGGTTATCCAGGTGATGCGCGGGTAGCCGGACAGCGGATGATCGTCGATCAGCGCGTCGACGCCAAACACCTCGCGCAACAGCTCTACGGTCAGTACTTCGCGGGGCGTGCCGCTGGCGATGATGTTGCCGTGGTTGATGACGTACAGGCGGTCGCAAAAGGCGGCGGCCAGGTTGAGGTCGTGGATGCTGGCCAGGGTGGCGATGTTCAGCCGTTTGACCAGTTGCAACAACGCCAGTTGATAGCGCGGGTCGAGGTGATTGGTTGGCTCGTCGAGGACCAACAGGTCGGGTTGCTGGGTCAGGGCGCGGGCCAGAATCACGCGCTGTTTTTCACCGCCGGACAAGGTGGCGAAGGCGTGGTCTTCAAAGCCGTGCAGGCCCACCGATTCGAGGGCGTTTTTCGCCAGTTGGCGGTCGGCCTCGGTGTCGCCGTCGAACAAGCCTTTGTGCGGGGTGCGGCCCATCGCGACCACTTCGTCGACGGTCAGGCCAAAAGCATCGGGGAATTCTTGCAACACCACGGCGATGCGTTGTGCGCTCCAGCGGGGCGACTGTTGCCACAGGTTGTACTGTTCGAGATGCACGCTGCCGGATTCAGGCTTGCTGAAGCGATAGGCGCAGCGCAGCAGGCTGGTTTTGCCGCTGCCGTTAGGCCCGATCAACCCCACGAACTCCCCTGCGGCCACGTGCAGGCTGGCATCACGCAGGTGGAACTGGTGATGGCAATGGCCGTGGCCCAAAGGCGACCAGGCGAGTTGAGTGAGGGTGAGACGGGTCATAAAAAATCCGGGGGGGTTGAGTTAACGCCGATCAGTGCAGGCGCAGGCTGCGAGCTTTTGCTCTTTGAGCATCAAGAGTGCGCAGCCTGCGGGGTGTTACGGGCGTGCTTAAAAGGCGTAATCGGCGGTCACAAAGAACGAGCGCGGCTCGCCCATGATCCATTGTTGGCCGCCATTGTATTGGCTTACGGCGTACTGGCGGTTGAACAAATTGTTCAATCGCACGCCCAGAGTCGTTTTAGGCAAGGCTTTCCAGCTCACGGTGGCGTCAACCACGGTGTAGCTCGGTAGCTCGACGTTGTTGGCGGTGTCGGCATAGCGCGAATCGACATAACGCACACCTGCGCCGGCGCGCACGTCGTCGGTGATGGCGTTGCTCAGCCACAGGTTGGCGGTACGGCGCGGCACGTCGGTGGGGCGGTTGCCTTTGCGCGACACGCCGTCGTCGTTGAAGGTGTCGTACTCGGCGCGCACGATCGACGCGTTGGCTTGCAGTGCCCAACGGTTGGGCAGTTGCAGGTCAAGGCTGGCTTCCAGGCCATTAGAGGACTGCTCGCCCACTTGCACGGTGCGAGTCGCGTTGTTGGGGTCGGTGGTCAGCAAGTCCTTTTTGACGATGTGGTACGCCGCCAAGGTCCACTCGCCACGCTGGTTCCAGAACATCTGCTTGAAGCCGATTTCAGTTTGACGCGCATGGGCCAGATCAAAATTTTGCTGACCGGCGTCCAGGCTGATCAACCCGCCGACGCCATCGACGCTGGTGGCTTGTTGTGCGTAGATCGACATGTCGGGGGTCAGTTCGTACACCAGGCCGACTTTCCAGCTGTTGGCTGACAGGCTGCGGTCACTGCGCGTGGTGTCGCCGTTTGCGGCAAAGTCGTCGCGGTCCAGGTGCACGATGTCGCGGCGCACACCGGTGACCAGCGACAGTTGATCTGTCAGTTCAGTGCGGTTTTCGGCGAACAGCGATACCTGTTGCGTGGTGGTGGTGAACTGGTCGCGGTAGGGCGACGCGCTTTGGAATTCGCCGCGATCCGGGTGGTACAGATCAACGGGCTGCCCGTCTGCATCGACATCGTGGTACGGCGAGTTGCTGTGCAGGCTGAAATGGATACGGTTGTAGTCCATGCCCACCAGGGTTCTGCTTCTAAGCCCGAACAGGTCATGGTTGAGGGTGAACGTCTGACGGTCACCGATCTGTTCCTGATCATGCTTGATGCTGAAGTAGCCGCTGCGCAATAACGTTTGACGGTCTTGATCCCAGCCGTGGTTCTCGGCGTTTTGCCAACGGCGCTGGGCCTTGAGGTAATACAGTTCGTTGCTGGCGCTCAGGTTGTCGCTGATCTGCCATTCGCTGTTGAGGCGCGTCCACTGGTCGTTGTAGTGCAACTTGGCGTCACGCACGTTGTAGTTCTTGTCGCGCAGGCTCTTGTGATAACGGCCATTGATCAACGGCACGCCGAAATCGTTTTGCGGCTCCTGATCGCCGTAGTCGTGGCTCAGGGTGAACGCCAGGTCATCGGTGGCCTGCCAGCGCAGGGCGGCGCTGATGAAGGTTTTTTCAGATTCACCGTGGTCGATCCAGCCATTGCTCTGGAGGTGGTTGATGTTCAAGCGATAGCTGAGGGTGTCAGTCAGCGAACCGCCGCTGTCCAGCGCCTGTTGCCGGGTGTCGTAGGAGCCGTAACCGATGCGCACATGGTTTTCGATTTCGCCGCTGAAGGGCTTTTTCGGGATCACGTTGATCACGGCGCCCGTCGCGCCTTCGCCATACAACACCGAGGCCGGGCCGCGCAGCACGTCGATGCGCTCTACCGACCAGTCGTCCACCGGGAAGGTCACGGTGCCTGCACCGCTGTACATGCGCACGCCGTCGTAAAGCTGCATGACCGAGCCTTCGCCGACGAAGCCCCGGGCCGCATACGCCGAACCGCCGTTGCCGGGCGATCCGGTAAAACTGATGCCGGTCGTGCGGGTCACGGCGTCCTGCACACTGCGGTCACCGCGTGCGCGAATCTGCTCGCCGGTCAGGTTTTCAACGCTGGCGGGGGTTTGGAGGCTGTTGAGGTTCAGGCGCGAACCGGCGCTTGTAGCGGTTTTGAGGTCAATGTGTTCGGCATCGACTTCTGGCGCGGTAATGGTGGCGGCGGGTAGCATCAACGACGGCGCAGTGTCATCCGCGTGCGCGTGGTTGATCGCCAACAGGCAAAGGCTGGAAAGCAGGTACTTATTCATCGGGGCAGTCAGTCGCTTTTTTCTGGAGGTATGCCCGCTGCCTCCTGGCGGCGGGTGATGGAGCTTAAATAAAGCTGTTATAAAGTAACAGGCTTTTTCGGGCTTTTTATCAGGGCGCCATTATCCCCAAGTCTCTAGACGGCATCTCTCGAAGCATTCACGTTGCCTATGAGCAGCGCTCATGTTGCTGTTTAGAACGAATAATCAGCAGCAAGCGGTCCACGGCCCAGACCGCAAGCAATGAGGCGCCCACCAGCGGGAAGAGCACGGCAAGGAGCAGCATGATCGCCACGCCGGTCTTCCAGGTTGGCAGTGCATGACGCCGCGGCGGTACGCCTAAACGCCCTTGTGGACGGCGCTTCCACCAGATCACCAGGCCGCTGATCGAGCTGAGCAGAATCATCAGGCACACCAGCAAAATGGCGATTTGATTCAGCGACCCAAAGAGTTTGCCTTCATGCAGCATCACGCCCATTTCCGTGGCGCGTGCGACGTTGCTGTAATGCTGCCAGCGCACATCGGCCAGCACTTCGCCCGTGTATTGATCGACATGCAGCGTGGCGTCGTTGCGCGGGTCATCGGCAAAGACGGCGACGGTGAAGACCCCTTCAGCAGTGGTCGGCAGGGTGATGCTGTAACCGGGTTCAACGTTGCGCCTGTTCGCGGTGTCGACCACTTGTTGCAGGGTCACGCGCGGTGCGGCGGGGCCGCTGGCGTGAGCAGTGTGGCCACTGTGTTCGGCGTGGGCGCCGGAGAGCGGCATGGGCGTGTTTTCCATGGCCCACGGCACGGTTTGGCGGGTGGCGGTATTAAGGTTGCGCGCTTGCAAGTCCGATTGAGGGACGTTGTTCCACATCGCGGCCGGGAACTGGTTCCACAGGTCGGCATATTGCTTGCCCCAAAAACCGGTCCAGGTCATGCCGCTGATCAACATGAACAGCAGCAAGGCGGCGCCCCAAAAACCTGTCACCGCGTGCAGGTCGCGCCAGAGCACGCGTCCGCGCCGGCTCACGCGAGGCCATAACACACCGGCCGCTGATTGCCCGCGCGGCCACCATAAATACAGGCCGGAAATCACCAGCACCACGCCCCAGCCAGCGGCCAGCTCCACCAGCCGGTCGCCGAGGGTGCCGATCATCAACTCGCCATGCAGCGCGCGGGCCACGGCTTGCAGGTTGAGCTTGGCATCTTGCTCGCCCAGTATTTCGCCGCTGTAGGGGTTGATGAACACATTGAGCTCGCGGCCAGCGTTATGAATAACGAACTGGCCGCTGCGTTGCGGGTTGACCGCTGGCAGGTACTGGCTGACGTGGCTCTGTGGGTAGGTGGTTTGGACGCGTTGCAGTTGTTGGTCGGCGCTGAGGCGGTGATGGCCGGGGCTGACGTTGATCAGGTGGTCGTAGAGCAGCGGGTCGAGCTGGGGCTTGAACAGGTAAATAATCCCGGTCAGGGCCAGCAGGATCATGAAGGGTGCGACAAACAGCCCGGCGTAGAAATGCCATCGCCAGGCCAGGTTGTAGAAAGACGGTGTGGGTTGACTCATGTGAGCGGCTCCGCAAGTTAGCGCGTGTTGTGATTGAAGCCCTCTCCCTGAGGGAGAGGGTTGGGGTCAGACGGTCACAGGGCTATCAAAAGCTCACATCAATCTTGGTCCACAACGTGCGGCCGGGTTCGTTGATCGGGGTCGGGTCGCTGGCCGGGTAGCCGTAGCCCGCGTTGCCCGCCATGTTCAGGTGCTCGCTGTAGTTTTTATCCAGCAGGTTGTCGACCCCGGCGCTGACCTTGAGGTTTTTGTTGAGGCGGTAGGCGCCGTTGAGCGAGAACACACCAAAGCCAGCGCTTTTGTCGTAGTCCTTGCCCACCACGTTGCCAGCGTTGCGATCAATTCGGTCCTGGCGCGCGACCACACGCCACAAGGCACCGGCACTCCAGTCGTCCTCGCTGTAGGTCAGACCGAGGCGGGTATCGAGCGGCGGCATTTGTGGCAATGCCTTGCCATCGCTGGTGTTTTTACCCCAGGCATAGGCCAGGGTCGCGTCGGCTTTCCAGTGGGACGTCAGTTGGTACGCGGCCCCCAGTTCGCCGCCCATCACCCGCGCGTTGATGTTCTGTGCCTGGGACGAGCCCTTGGCGTAGTCAAACAGGATGTAGTCGCGAATCTCTCCGGCATACACCGAGGCCCACGCCTCCACCTTCTCTGTCTTGTATTGCAGGCCCAGGTCGAGCTGGGTGGTTTTTTCGGGCTTGATCGCATCAAACGCGTTCACCGAACCTGCGGGGCCTGAGGTCGGTGAAAACAGCTCCCAATAGTCCGGGAAGCGCTGGGTGTGGCCCACGCCTGCGTAAACGGTGGTGGGGCTGTCGGCCAGGTCGTGCTCATAGCGCACGAAGCCGCTGGGCAGAGTATCGGCGCGGGTTTTATCCAGCGTCGGATTAGGCTTGCTCATCATTCCCGAGCCAATGCGGGCACGAAAGTCCTTGGCTGAGGCACGGTCTATGCGGGCACCCGCAATCACGCGGTCGCGGTCAGCGGCGTACCAGGTCAGTTCGCCAAAGGCGCCGTAGTTGTGGAAGTCAGCGTCTTTGCTCCAGTTCTGATCCTTGTAGGTGTTGATGCCCATGCCCATGCGTTTACGGTGTTCGTTGGTTTGCGCGTCGAGGCCGCTGATCAACTGGTAGTCGGCCCAGCGCCAAGTGGCCTTGATCCGTGCACCGAGGGTGCGGCGGTCGACGTTGGACGCCATCGGCCCCGCCATCATGCCGGTGCCCGACGGGGTGCGCAGGGTGTAGTTGTCCATCACGTGGTCGGCGTAGTTGTAGTAAACCTGCGCTTCGATCTTGTCGAGCACCTCGCCGATGTTGGACTTTTCAAAGCGCAGGCCAAGGCTTTCGCGCTTGTATTGGCTGCCGTCCATACCGCGTCCTGCCGAACGCGCTTGGCCATCGCCCTTGCCTGCGGTGAGTTCCAGCAGCGTGTCGGCGTCGGGGGTCCAGCCCAGGGCGATGTCGCCATTCCATTTGTCATAGCGCGAGGGCACGGTGTCGCCATTGCCGTCTTTGTAATCGTCAGAGTGCGCGGTGTTGCCGATCACCCTGACATAGCCCAGCGGGCCACCGGCGGCGGCGTCGATGGTTTTGTCAAAGCGGCCGTTGGAGCCGGCCAGCACACTGGCATTGACCCGTGTACCCAGTTCGCCGAAGTGTTCCGGTTCACGTTCAAACAGGATCGTGCCTGCCGAGGCACCCGGTCCCCAGAGCACGGTTTGCGGGCCTTTAATGACCGTCAGTTTGTCGTAGGTTTCCGGCGAGATGTAGGAGGTGGGTGCATCCATGCGGCCTGGGCAGGCGCCGAGCATCATGCCGCCGTTGCTGAGGATGTTGAGCCGTGAGCCGAACATGCCGCGCAATACCGGGTCACCGTTGGTGCCGCCGTTGCGGATCAGGGCGAAGCCGGGAATGGTCTTCAGGTAATCGCCGCCGTCACTGGCGGGCACCGGCTGGCGCGGGTCTTTAGGGTTGGTGACGATGGTCAGCGGCGAGCTGGGAGCTAGCGCGGTGACCACGGTCGGGCTGAGTTCGCGCACGTGTGTGGCGTGTGCATCTGCCGGCTCAGCAGCCAGCGCCGCGGGTGCAAATACTGCGCAACACAGGGCGCTGAGGGCGAAAGGAAACACCGCTTGGGCGTGAGGCAAACGGGAGGCAGCAGTAAAACGGGACATAAGCATTCCAATATTCAAGCGAATACACCTCGGCCACCTACCTGCGGCTGTCTAAAGCAGCGCATACAGGGGGGCACGTGGGTTGAGGTTGTGTCGTTGCTTAAAGGAATACGGGCGGGGCGCGGGAGCGAGCGCCGGGGAACACCGGTTGGCGGGCATGCCCTAGCCGTGGGTTGGACGCCAGGTACGTTTTGGGAGCTGGCGTATCGAACACGACCAGATCAACGGCACCGGGCAGCGCGGGGCAACTGAACAGCAGCGTGCAATAGCCGCATTTTTCCCAGAGCGCGTGATGGTCCTCGGGCGGTTGCTGAGGCTCTGCGTGTTCGCTGTGCGCAGCCATGCGCATGTCCATCGGCATGGGCATGGAGGCGTGATGATCCATCGGCATCGCTTGGGAAATCAGCGGGCCGATGAAGATCATCAACATGGCAAACAGGCTCAGCCAACTGCCGCGAATCTGCGACATGGGCGGCCTGGCGCGAGACGCGCGCACCGGGTTTAAAAACCTTGGCCGTTAGTGGGCGTGCTGGTGTTCCATGCTGGCGGCCGGAGGTTGTTTTTGCACATTCACGTCCACTTGCACCGCACCTGCCTTTTCAAAATTCAGGGTCAGCGGGAAGTGTTTGCCGTCCTGCAGCAGGCTGCGGTCTTTGAGGTTGAACAGCATCACGTGATAGGCCATTGGCGCGAACGTGAGAGTGCCGCCTGGCGGGATATCAACCGTGGGCACATGCTGCATTTTCATCAAGTCGCCCTGCATGACGTGCTCGTGAATCTCGGCTTTTTCGGCAATTGGCGTCTCGGCACTCAGCAAACGATCAGCGCTGTTGCCGGTGTTTTTGATGACGAAATACGCCGCCACAGTGGGCGCATTCGGTGGCAACTCTTGTGACCACGGGTGAGCAATTTGCAGTGCGCCGACTTTATATTCGTGGGCGTTGGCAAAGCAGGCAGGCAATAACACAGCCGCCGCAATCAGGGCGTGCTTGACCAGTGACAGGTTCAACATGGCAGTTCTCCGGAACGATTCAAACGCAAAGGGGTTGCGAGGCTGAATCACACCAGAGGCGAGGCGCGGGGGTTGAGGCTCGGCCATTGCTGGCGCGGGGTGGGGCGCTTCAGGTGGTCGGCGATCAGGCTGTGGCCATGCTCGATGGCGGCGAAATACAGCGTGGGGATATGCGCCGGCAAGGCGACTAACGGCGCCGAGCCTGAGCAGCACCAGCAGTGCTGCATTGTCGAGTGATCGTCTTTTTGGCTGTCGCCAGCGTCAACTTTGCCTAACGACACGGCCACCATCTGGGTGCCGGTAGAGGTGCAAAAGCTGCTCCACATGAACTGTTCGGTGGGGGCCGAGGTGGCATCAGTCATCGCGCCTGCCATCGACATGGCGAGCATGTTGAATAGCACTGCAAAGCAGGCGATCCAGGCAAATGCAAAGCGTTGTCGTGACATGACGAGTTCCGTGAGTTACGCGACCAAGGCGGCTATTTAGCCTGAATGGTGAGCGTAAGTAAAAAGAGCGAGTGCGGCGAAGTGTCGCTCAATACCGTGGCGCAGCCTCAGGCTGCGCTCGCGTGCAGTTTGAGTCCCAGTGCTTTCATGACTTTGATGACAGTCGCGAACTCCGGATTGCCACTGCTGCCGAGTGCTTTGTAGAGGCTCTCGCGGCCCAGCCCTGTGTCCCGAGATAGCTGGCTCATGCCTTGAGCGCGAGCGATATCGTTAAGTGCCGCGCGAATCAGACTGCCGTCACCTGGGTCTTCCTCGAAGCATGCATCGAGATAGGCCGCCATTTCTTCAGGGCTTTTCAAGTAATCAACGGTATCGAAACGGGTAAGTTGCTCGGTCATGGTTCAGTCCTCATTACCCAACATATGTGCCATGTTTTTTGCGCGTTTTATGTCGCGCGCCTGAGTGGTTTTATCTCCACCCATAAGCAGCAGGTAAACCACTTCTCCTTTGCGGGTGTAGTAGATCCTGTAACCAGGCCCGCAATGGATGCGCATTTCGTAAACGCGTTCGCCTACAGGCTCGCAGTCAGCGAAATGGCCTAATCCAGCGGCTCGGATGCGAGCCAGAATACGTGCTTGCCCAACCTTGTCTTTTAATGAGCTTAGCCATTTTGAGAACTCATGGGTTTGTTCGAAATTTATCATGTGGCGAATCGTATCCCCAAGGATACACTCACGCCATCAATTACACATTCAAAAATATTTTTTCTGTTTCAATGCCTCCAGCACACCCCCCACCGTCCAAAACTCCCGGTCTACCTTCGCCAGCGCCGGGCGCTTGAGTATCAACACGGGCACCCCGCGTTCACGGGCGATTTGCAGTTTAGGCTCGGTGGCGCTGCTGCCGCTGTTCTTACTGATCAGTACGTCGATGTGGCGCTGCTCAAACAGCAACCGTTCGTCTTCAATCCTGAACGGACCGCGTGCGCCGATGACTTTACAGCGCTCATTGCCGGGATACGGGTCCAGCGCGCGCAAGGTCCAGAACTGATCGGCTGGAATCTCATGCAGGTGCGCCAGCGGTTCTTTGCCCAAGGTAAACAGCGGTCGTTTGAACGGTTTGAGGGCGGCGGCCAGTTCGGCCCAGTCGGCAACTTCACGCCAGTCATCAGCGGCCTGTGCCTGCCAGGCCGGACGGCGCAAGGCCCAGCACGCAATGGCGCAGCAGCGGGCCGCCTCGGCCGCGTTGTGGCTGATTTGCGCGGCATACGGGTGGGTCGCATCCAGCAGCAGGTCGATGCGTTGCTCGCGAATGTACTGTGCCAATCCTTGTGCGCCGCCATACCCGCCGACCCGCACTTGGCAGTGCAAGTCAGTCGGTACGCGGCCCATACCCGCCAGGCTGTAAACGTGCTGCGGTCCCAGCGTGCGGGCAATGGCCAGTGCTTCGGTGACCCCGCCGAGTAATAAAATGCGCGTCATGTAAAGGCCCCGGCGTGGCCAACGATGCCCCCTTGACGGTCGATGGCGAAGACTTCGACTTGCACCTGCGCAGGCACCACGCTGCGGGCAAAGTTGAGTGCGTGCTGGCACACAGCGTCTCCGAGCGCGATGCCCGCGGCGCTGGCCATGGCCAAGGCTTGCTGGCTGGTATTGGCCGCACGGATGGCAGCTTGCAACTCAGCGTCGGCGCCAATGGCGGCGGCCCATTGCGCCAACTGCGCCAAGTCGATACTGGAATGGCGGCTGTGCAAATCCATGTGGCCGGCGGCCAGTTTGCTGATTTTGCCGAAGCCGCCGCACAGGCTCAACTTATCCACAGGGACTTTGCGCAGGTGCTTGAGCACCGCCCCCACAAAGTCGCCCATTTCGATCAGGGCGATTTCCGGCAAGTGGTACACGCGGCGCATGGTGTCTTCGCTGGCATTGCCGGTGCAGGCGGCAATGTGCAAATAGCCATTGGTTTTGGCCACGTCGATCCCTTGATGGATTGAGGCGATGTAGGCCGCGCAGGAGAACGGGCGCACGATGCCGCTGGTGCCCAAAATCGACAGCCCGCCCAGAATCCCCAGCCGGGGATTCATGGTCTTGAGCGCCAGCGACTCGCCATCGCGCACGTTGACCGTGACTTCAAACCCGCCGCCATAACCGTGCTCTGCGGCCAATTGCAGCAAGTGATCGGTGATCATCCTGCGCGGCACCGGGTTGATCGCAGGCTCGCCTACAGCCAGCACCAGGCCGGGGCGCGTCACGGTGCCAACGCCCTGGCCGGCGACAAACGAGATGCCAGCCTGCGGTAGCAGGCGCACACGCGAATACAGCAGCGCGCCGTGGGTCACGTCAGGGTCGTCGCCTGCATCCTTGAGGGTCCCGGCTTCGGCACCCTGCGCGTGAAGGCGGCAGAACTCCAGGCGCATGGTCACGACTTTGCCCTTGGGCAGGGTGATTTCAACCGCGTCATGGCTTATGCCACTGAGCAGCAGGCGGGCGGCGGCCAGGCTGGTCGCCGTCGCGCAGCTACCAGTGGTCAGACCGCTGCGCAGCGGTGCGGGTTGTTCGGCGGTTTCGTCACGCATCAAGGGCTTTGGTCACGTCTAAAAGGGTAATCGGCAGTGCTTGGCGCCAGGTGTCGAAGTCGCCCAAGGGCTGGGCTTGGGCGATATGAATGCGCGTCAGCTCACCGCCATGTTGTTCGCGCCAGCTCATCAGCAACAGTTCACTTTGCAGGGTTACGGCATTGGCCACTAGCCGGCCGCCGGGTTTGAGCTGTTGCCAACAGGTGTCAAGCACGCCTTCGCGGGTCACGCCGCCGCCGATAAAAATGGCGTCCGGTCGCTCCAGCCCCTCGAGCGCCTGCGGGGCTTTGCCGCGAATCAATTGCAGGCCGGGCACGCCCAGCGCGTCACGGTTGTGTTCGATCAACTCTTGGCGGCCGCTGTCAGCCTCAATAGCCACGGTGCGACAGCTGGGGTAGCAGCGCATCCATTCGATGCCGATGGAACCGCTGCCCGCGCCCACGTCCCACAGCAGTTGGCCGGGTAAAGGGGCGAGGCGGGCGAGGGTGATCGCGCGCACATCGCGTTTGGTCAGTTGGCCGTCATGCTTGAAGGCGCTGTCGGGCAGGCCGCCGATACGCGACAGCGGTTGTGCGCTGGCATCGGCCACACAGTCGATTGCCAGCACATTCAGATCGGCGAGGGGCGGGTTTTCCCAGTCGGCGGCGCACGCCTGGACGCGTCGTTCGGTCGGGCCGCCCAGATGTTCAAGCACGCACAGGCGGCTAGGCCCAAAGCCTTGCTCGCGCAACAGTGCCGCGATGGCGGCAGGGCTGCTGGCGTCATTGCTCAATACCAGCAGGCGTACACCACTGTGCAAGTGGGCGTTGAGGGCAGCGAGGGGACGCGCCACCACCGATAACGTGATCACGTCCTGTAAGGCCCAGCCCAAGCGTGCGGCGGCCAATGAAAACGAAGAAGGTGACGGCAATATCTGCATTTCGTCGCTGGCAATGGTGCGCGCCAGGCTGGCGCCCACGCCGAACAGCATCGGATCGCCACTGGCCAGCACACAGACCGGCTCGCCACGAAGCGCCATGACGGGCGCCAGTGAAAAAGGGCTTGGCCAGCGTTGGCGTTCGGCACGCATACACACAGGCAGCAGATCCAGCTGACGCTGGCTGCCCATCACTGTGCTCGCGCTCAACAGCGCTCGCCGGGCGTTTTTGCCCAGACCGCTGAAGCCGTCTTCACCGATTCCCACAACTGTTAGCCAGGGCGCCATGCCAATCCTCATGTTCAAGATCAATCTGTCTGCTCGCCGTGCCGCTCAAAGGCCGGGCGATAGAGAAGGGCCGCATGATACGCGGCTTGGCGCGGGGATGCCTTTGCGTGTGGTCGCTCAGCGTACAGACGGTATTTTTGGCGGGAGGGTGTATCGATAAGCCCGCGCTTACAAAATCCCCGCAAACCCACTAACTATGTAACGCATGCCTGATCACGCAGATGGGTAACGTCTGAGTTCTTTTTCAGGAATACCCCATGAACCTTACAGGACATTCTTTTTATGCTCCGCAGTCCCTGCAAGACACTTTTCGCAGCGGGCTGGCGGCTGCTGAGTCATCAGGTGTCATTACTGCACTTGAAAGCGCGTGGTTAAAACAGGTACTTGAGGATGACACCGGGCTTTGGGCCAATAGCCTGTTTGTGTCCCGGCATCAGTCCCGACCTGCTCTGTTGGCCGGTGCTTACATGCTTCGACACAATGCCTCCCTGCATGAACCCGTGTACTTACTGACGGTACTGGGCGGGCTGGAGCGATACACCGATGTCGATGCTTTGCGTCATGGGCTTGAGCAGGCGCTGGATGATCCCATCAAGCGTGTTGAGTGGCTGCATGTTGTCCCGGCCGATGTTCGGCCGGCGTTGAAGCAACCCGGTCAGCTCCAGTTAGTGGCCAAACCCTTGTCATTGTCGATCAAGGCTCACGCCAGCCAGAGCATCGCGGATTTAGTGCAACAAAGTCAGGAGGACACGCTAGCGTCTCTGGTCGCGGTGCCGTCCTTGCGTTCTTTGCTGGATGCCCAGTTGAAGGTGCAGCTGGAACGAGAGTTTGCGGGGCAATCGTTAGACGCTCATAGCATTCGGGTTCACAGCACCCGGCGGGGGAATCATTCTCCTGTACCCGATGAAACAGTGACCAGCCTGAGCAGTGTCGCCCTGGATTTTTTCGTCAAGGGCCAACTTGCCACGGATGAATACCACAGGTTTTCAGGGCCGTTTATTGCGCATGTCCAGGATGACGATGACACCTTGCTGACCCGCTTTACTTCCGTATTGCGGGCAGCAACCGCGCAACTGCCCACGCAGATGAATGAGGCGCTGGCAGACTTTTGGCGCGAAGCGCAGGCCCCTCAACCCACCGCGCACGCTTATTGTGTGGCGCGTTTAAGCGACATTTTTTTTCAGCACGTCGTACAGGCGCATCACGACGGGGAAATCAGTGCAGAACAGTTCCTGGATTTGAAGCAACTGGTATCCGGTGCGCATGGGCCACGCAAGGTTCAGGCGATCCGGTTACGGGTTTTTCAAGAGGGCGGGGGCGAGGTGTTGCTGTGTTCACTGTTGGGTATTTTTGTTCCGGGCCAAAGCTCGGCGGTGTTTTTGTTCAGCGCCTCCCGAGGCCTGGAAAAACTGCCCTCTCGCGGCAGGCTCAAGGCCCAGGTGCTAAAACCACTCAGGGACCCTTTGGCATACGAGTCCATTGCACATTACGCCCCGCTGGATCAGCAGGCATTGTTGGCAGGAATGTCTGCGCCGCGTCTGAATGTCGAAAATATCGAAGGTGATGTGTTCGACCAATGCATGCTGGATATCCGCCTCAAACAGGCTCGCGACTTTGGCTACTTGTTGCACCAATATCAGGCTCAAACTCAAGTGCTGGCGGCGCTGGACCATGCGCTTGATATTCGAAGCCTGATCGATCCCGTTTTTTTGCGGCTCAATAGTCAAGGTCGCTGGGACAGTCGTTTTGTGCCCAACACCAATGGGTTGAGGCTGGCGAGCAATGACAATGGCGGCCTGGCAGACTTGCTCAGCCTCAAACTGCCAAAGGTACAAGCGCAGCGCGATGCGTTGCTTCGTTACTGGCCAACGCCTCGTTCAGTCGCCCGGCAGCAGTTGTTGGAGCCATTGATGCGTGCAGGGCACCCTGGGTTGGATATCGCCTATACCGTGGTCCAGATTTACGACAGGGACCCGCTATCCCCCGGTGCGGTGGTGCATCGCGCCAGTTCGCTGGTTGATGCGCTTTTGGAGCATTTTACGAGCCGCCACACTTTTCCCCTTGATCCTGCGCGCATTCAGGTGGGGGTGACATCGAAAGTCAGTGACGAAGTAAAGCCGCTCAAAACATTGGGCGGGACCAAGTTGCTGACGGTGCTGGACCAGGCGGTAAAGAATTTTGCCCAGCATTATCAGCAGCAGCTAACGGCATTCTTTTTTGCCCCGCACAACCCGCTGGCTGATGACTCGCTGGCGAATCGGCTGGCGATGTTAAGGATGGTGATGCTCCGTGCTGAAGTACGCCTCAACTACCTGGACAACAGTCTGGGCTTGACTGACCAGGCGATTGTCAAAACCGTTCTGGGGTATCCGGTGAGTGCTGCCCGACCTGCTCTCAAGCATTTCGTGCCCGACGTTTATCGCTTGTCGTTGGCACTGGGAGGCACGCTGAACGCCGTGGGCGTGGCCAATTGTTTGCTGGTCACCGAGCGAGGGGGGTTGGAGTCGATCAATGCGGGCCGCGCGATTATCTGGACACCGCTCCTGGGCTTTGAAGGGTTTGAGTCTCTGGACATTTGTCGCGCCCGGCTTGAGGCGCGCTGGCTGGACAAGACCTTACGCTGGGGATTGCTGAACCATGTGAGCTGCGCCGAACAACCGTTGGTCGAGGCTTATTTGGACCGGCTGCACGATGGGCAATCTGCGCAGAGTGAGTCGTGGCTCTATTTTGACCGGATCGAATCTGACTTTGTTCGCGATAGTCAAAACCAGGCCATTGGCAAAATGCTTAAAGACGCCGATTACCTATGCCAGAGCGCCCGCGACACAAAGATGAGCGCGCAAGCGCTTGAGAATATGGCGCTGAGTCAACTGGTTGAGGGGCATGCTGGCGTCACATTTGGTTATGCGCAAGCCTTGGCAGATGCACAAGTGCTCAAGGCTTCGCTGCCTGACTGGCTGAAAAATGCCTCGGCAGATGAGCAACTGCAATACGCCAACCTGCTTCAACGTTATCAATATGTTGTGCAGGAAAAAGGCTATTACCTGCGAGACATTCCTGACATCAACGACTATTCAAGAACACACCTCAAAGAGCGCCTGCTGGCAGACTTTCCCGGCCTTGTGCTTGACCCCGATGCTATTGAGGTGGTGGTTGATACTTACGTTGCGGCGCCGGTTCTTGTTGGCAGTACACCGTCTTTTTTACCCGCGGCCACCTCTCGCGAAGTTCAGACCCTCACACAGTTCGCACTGAGCGGTTTTTATCGGCTTGTGGGCGGGGCGATTTTTTTACGTTCAAGCAATGGCGCCGCCTTGCCGTTGGCGCTGGATGCCGACTACCTCAAGCGTATGGTCAGAAAACTGGACATCGGGGGGGCGTACCAACAGGTGCTCAAAACCCGGTTGGCGCCAGGGCATGAAGGGGTCGCTTTGCGCCAGCATCAGTTTGCCGAGCAGCTTGTTTTGCAAACATTGGAACAAGGGCTGCGAGAAAAGCTCAATGGCATGCTCAGCGAGACCGCTTATGGTTATCTGGAGCATGTGCTGAACCACCCGGACGGAACAGCGCGCGCTGCGCTCAAGGATGTCGCGATCATCATTAAACCCCTGGAGCTGATAGCGGATGCCGGACGAGCGCCGGACCCGGCAACCGGTATTTACATGATTGGTCCGTTGGGCGCTCAAACCGGGCCGTGCCTGCTGTGGGTGATGTACAGCCAGCATTTTTCGTTGACCGAATATGCCAGCGAAACGGCTGTGTTGGCTGACATACACAGCAGCACTGCGCTGCAAACCCTGCTGTTGCAGCGTCTGCCCGCCAGTGAGCACAAAACTTACGCCAACGGTGGTTTTGTCGAGCCTCACTTACCGCGTTACATCGCTTCAACGGCGTTGGGGGACCTGTCCACGCCGGCGCCTGTCACGCTGGCCAGTCGCCCCATCGCGGGGAATCTATTTCTACATCTCTACAACGACAACTACCACTTACTGTTGGCGATGGCGGCCTTGCAGTCCAAAACCACTGCCGAGAAAGACTGGGAGTCGTTTAAATATCTGCTTACGTTGGTGGTCAGCACCGCAATCATGTTCGTGCCTGGCAAGTTGAGTATTCCATTCGTTGTGTGGCAAGGCGTTGGCTTGGCGCGTGAAGGGGTAGCGTCCTTGAAAAAAGGTGAGTGGGTCTTGTCGGTTGAACAGTTTGCCATCGCCTTGGTGATGTTGGCCTCAAGCCGCCGCACGCTACACCCTGGCCTTGAAAACGGCACTGTGACCTTTAAACCGACGCAGCCGGGGCTGCCCTCTGCGACAGATATCACGCTCGAAAAACAGCAAGTGGCGCTCAGGCCCTTCCAGGCCAATGACATTGCACTGATCGACCTGAATAAAGACCTCGATAGTCAGATCTACAGTGATCCGCGATCGGGCCTTAAATATGTGCAGTGGCGAGGGCAGGTGTTTCGGATTTATCAGTGGCGTCAGCGGTGGCGCATCTATATGGGTGAGCACCGTGAAGGGCCATTGATCAGACTCAACGCTCGACAGGCCTGGGAGGTGGATACAGACGAGTTTCTATTCGGGGGCGCCGTACTTTCGCGACTGGGCGGCTATACCACCCTGGCGGCCAATGCGCTGAGTTATGAAATCAGAGCCATTGGCATGCAAAGTATTGAGCGACGCTACCCTGACAAGGCGCTTGCCATCCGCGAGGCTCATTCACTGGCGACTGATTATTTGCAACGCAGCAGGGATGCGCTGCAAACCTTGCATGAGCCAGGCCCGCAGGCGGTACAAAATCGTGAATTGATCGCCCGTTTCTTTGATGTAGGCAGCGTCGATCAAGCCCTGGAAGATCAGCTCAGTCGCGCTTTCGACGACATGCTTGCGCGTTTTATGCACCCTGATATGTCGCCACACACCTCCAATAAATACGTGGCGTGCCGCTCTCGATTCGATTCGCACGCCTCAGCTTTTATCAACCGCTGGGATGGCACCAAGCGTGTGTACTTGACCGAGGAGTTTTTCAAACCGGTGTTTGAGCAGCCGTATCCGCTGACCCACCCGTACCTCAAACAGACGGCTACGTCCTTTGCGGTCAACCGCCAGATGCAGGCAGCCTTTCTACTGCACGAAATAACACACCAGGTACTGGGCACTGAAGACATTCATTATTTGAATCCGGGTTTTCCTTACCTGGATTTGTTCGACACTGACCAGCCTCTTGGGCATGAGCTGAAAGAGCTGACTGAAAGCGTCCAGCAATGTCACAGCCCTCAACTGCCCCCCGAGCATATTTTTCAAAAGCTTGATCCTGACACGCTGGGGTGGTCGGACATGCCGCCAGGGCCTGCCAAAGCCAAGGTCAAAAGTATTGCGGGAGTGAACACACTGGAAGAAGCGCGGCAGGTTTTCAAAAATGATCCTGCCAAACGCGTCGAATTAATGTTGGCCAATGCCGATACAGTCGTATTGCTGTTAATGCGTTTGGGGCGTAATTACCCCGTATCCGCGTAATGTCGGGGTAGCCCCTGTCATTCCGTCCGGCAAGCTTTTCATGCAGTTGCCCAAAGCAGGCATAATACGCGCCCTCAAAGAGCGTACTGCCTGCCTTGGTTAACCCGTGAACACACCCTCTTCAAATACCCCGTCCCAAATACCAGTTCGCCCCTCGGGGTGTCCAGGGTTGCTGCGCATTGTTTCGGCAATGGACGGCGGTATTTGCCGGGTCAAACTGGCCGGTGGCTCAATCACCGCGCACCAGGCGCAGGCAGTGGCTGATGCGGCCAGGCAATATGCCAGCGGCGTGATCGAAGCCACTAACCGTGCCAATCTGCAAATTCGCGGGGTAGGTACCCAGCACTCCGCCCTGATTGCGCCTTTGCTGGCAGCGGGGCTTGGCCCCAACACGGCGGCCAGTGATGAGGTGCGTAACCTGATGCTCAGCCCCACTGCGGGCATTGACCCGGCGATGGCGCTGGACACTTGGCCATTGGCCCAAGAGGTACTCGCCAGTCTGGAAGCAACTCCCCGGTTGTCCGAATTGTCGGCCAAGTTCGCCGTTCAGCTCGATGGGGGTGAAGCACTGGCGATGCTGGAACATCCGCATGATCTGTGGTTATCCGCGTTCGAGCACGATGGGCAGGTGCTGCTGGGTTTCGGCCTGGCAGGTTGTCCGGCACACGACGCGGCATTGGCAGCGGTCCCGGTTGCCCAGGGGCATGAGCTGGTCATGGCCGTGCTGAACCTGTTTCTCGATATGGCGCGCCCTGAGCACACGCGCATGCGCCACCTGCTCAAGGAGGTCCCTGTTGCCCAGTTCGTCCAGCAATTGGCAGAACGTCTCAGTGCTGCGCCCGTTCAACTGGCCGCATGGCGCCGTCATACCCTTGAGACGCCTCTGCACATTGGCACTTATCCACAACGAGAAACGGGCCGTGTGTATGTGGGGGCCGCGCCGCCGTTGGGACGACTGGATGCGGAAATGCTCAGCGGGCTGGCGCAAATTGCCAGCGATTACGGCGATGGGACTTTGCGTTTTACGCCGTGGCAGAGCGTGCTGCTACCCAATTTACGCGCCGAGCTGGCGCCCGAGGTAACCCGGCAACTCGTGGCTTTGGGCTTGCTGTGTGAGATCACCGATCCGTTGTCGCACCTGGTCGCCTGCACCGGGTCCAGCGCCTGTGCCAAAGGCTTGGCAGACACAAAACAGGATGCGCGCCAGCTCGCGACCCTGTTGTCGCAACCCCTCAACATCCACCTCAGTGGCTGCCCGCGTTCTTGCGCGGCTGCTCACATTGCGCCGGTCACATTGCTGGCCGTAGCGCCCGGTCATTACGACCTCTATTTACGTGCCCCAGAACATGCCGGTTTCGGCGTTCTGCGCGAGCGCAACCTCACTATTGAAGCGGCAGGCGCCTGGCTTGAGGCCCGCCAACGGAGCAACACCGATGATTGATTACATCCGCGACGGTCAAGAGATCTATCGCAACTCGTTCGCCATTATTCGTGCCGAGGCTAACCTGGACAGCATCCCGGCCGACCTTGAAAAACTCGCTGTGCGCGTGATTCACGCCTGCGGCATGGTCGACGCTATCGAAGACCTGCGTTTCTCGCCGGGTGCAGGCAAGGCCGGACGCGATGCGCTGGCCGCTGGCGCGCCGATTTTGTGCGATGCGCGCATGGTGCTTGAAGGGGTCACGCGCACCCGTTTGCCCGCCAACAACCAGGTGATCTGCACCCTTAAAGAAGACGGCGTGGCCGAGATGGCGCTAGAGCAGGGCAACACCCGCTCCGCCGTGGCCCTTGAGTTGTGGCGCCCCTACCTGGAAGGCAGCGTGGTGGTGATCGGTAACGCACCGACCGCACTGTTTTACCTGTTGGAAATGATCGACGCCGGTGCGCCAAAGCCTGCACTGATCCTTGGCTTTCCGGTCGGTTTTGTCGGTGCTGCCGAATCCAAGGCCATGCTTGCGGCAGATAGCCGTGGCGTGCCGTTTGTGATCATGCAAGGCCGCCGTGGTGGCAGCGCAATGGCCGCCGCCGCGGTTAACGCACTGGCGACGGAGATCGAGTAATGACCCAACCTGGACGTTTGATCGGCTTGGGCGTAGGCCCCGGCGATCCTGAACTGATTACGGTCAAAGCCTTGCGCCTGCTGCGCGAGTCGCCGGTGGTGGCGTATTTCGTGGCCAAAGGTAAAAAAGGCAATGCGTTCGGCATCATCGAGGCTCACCTGCAAGGCGCGCAAAGTTTGATGCCGCTGGTGTACCCGGTCACCACCGAAGTGCTGCCCGCACCGCTGTCGTATGAGCAAGTGATCAGCGATTTTTATGATCAGGCTGCAGAAGACGTCGCGCAGCATTTGCAGGCTGGCCGTGATGTGGCGGTGATCTGCGAAGGTGATCCGTTCTTCTATGGTTCTTACATGTACTTGCACGACCGACTGGCACACCGCTTCGAGGCTCAAGTCGTACCGGGTGTCTGTTCGATGCTGGGCGGCGCGTCGGTGCTGGGTGTGCCGCTGGTGTACCGCAACCAGAGCCTGTCGGTGTTGTCGGGTGTTTTGCCGCACGATGAACTTAAGCGTCGTTTAGCCGATGCTGATGCTGCCGTCATCATGAAGCTGGGGCGCAACTTTCATAAGGTGCGTGAAGTCCTGAGCGAATTGGGTTTGGCCGACCGTGCCCTGTACGTTGAGCGCGCGACCATGAGCAATCAGAAAATCGTGCCGTTTAATGAAGTCGACCCGATGTCCTCGCCTTACTTCTCGCTGATCATCGTGCCCGGCGAACGGTGGCAAGGATGAGCCGTACCGCACCGGCCATTGTCATTCTGGGCAATGGCAGCCTGGCGACAGCACGGCGTATTCAGCAGCTGTACCCGGATGCACTGATTTACGGCCTGGCCGAACGGGTTGACGGTGCTGATCGTGTCTACAGTGACTTTGGCGCAAACCTGCGGCAGCTGTATCAGCTGGACACACCGATTATTGCGCTGTGTGCGGCCGGTATCGTGATCCGCACGCTGGCACCGCTGCTGCTGGAAAAAGGCGCCGAACCACCCGTGTTGGCGGTGGCCGAAGACGCCAGCGCCGTGGTGCCATTGTTGGGCGGGTTGAGCGGAGTGAATGATCTGGCGCGCAAGATCGCTGCCGGTTTGGGCATTGCACCTGCCATCACCACCAGCGGCGAACTGCGTTTTGGGACCTGCTTGCTGAACCCGCCCAGTGGCTACGCCTTGGGCGATCTGGAGCTGGGCAAACGTTTTGTTTCAGATCTGTTGGCCGGTGAGTCGGTGCGCATTGAAGGTGACGCCCCATGGCTGGCTGGCGCTCAACTGGCGGTCAGTGCGCAGGCGCGTTTGGCGATCCATGTGGGCAGCGATGAGCGCGCCCCCGTGGCGGACGAGCTGCGGATCTACCCACGCAACGTAGTGGCCAGGCTGAACGCAGTGGTTAGCGCTCAGGCAATACGTGAAGCCTTGCGGGAGGCGAAACTGGCCTGGCAATCCTTGGCTTGCATCGTGGCCGACGACACGTTGATGGCAGACATTCAACTGCATGAGCTGGCTGCTGAATGGGAGGTGCCGTTGCGCTTTGTCCAAGCCGGTGATGACGTGTGTGCTCAGCCGTTAACCTGGCGAAATCCGCTGAGTGGCGTGGTTTTGGGGGTAGCGTCTGCGCCGTTGGACCCTCAGCGATTAGGCCGCGCACGCGGTCGTCTGTCCGTGATCGGGCTGGGGCCTGGCGCTGCGGAGCTGATGGTGCCTGCGGTCAAGGCCGCGCTGGCACAGGCCAATGACGTGTTGGGCTATGAAACGTATGTGCGCATGGCCGGGCCGTTTCGTCCTGAGCAAGTGCTGCATTGCACGGACAATCGCGAAGAAATGCAGCGCGCCCGGCATGCCTTCGAGTTGGCCGCACAAGGTCGCTCAGTGGTGGTGGTGTCCTCTGGCGACCCCGGCGTATTTGCGATGGCGGCCGCAGTGCTTGAGGCGTTGCACGCGTCCAGCGACCCGCAATGGCACAGCGTTGAGCTTGAAATATTGCCCGGTGTTTCGGCCTCGCTGGCGACCGCCGCACAGGCCGGCGCGCCTTTGGGTCACGACTTCTGCGTGATGTCGCTCTCTGACAACCTCAAGCCCTGGAGCATCATCGAGAAGCGTCTGGATCTGGCGGGCGAAGCTGACCTGGCATTGGCGTTCTACAACCCTATTTCACGCTCGCGGCCCTGGCAGCTGGGTGTTGCGCTGCAAATCGTTGCTCGTCATCGCACGCCGCAAACCCCTGTCGTGTTGGGGCGTGATATCGGGCGGCCGGGTCAGACGTTACGGGTGACCACCCTGGGTGACTTGACGCCGGACCAAGTGGATATGCGCACGATGGTCATTATCGGTTCGTCGACCACCTGCACCTTCCCTCGTGCTGACGGGCGCGAGTGGGTTTATACGCCACGCTGGTATGGCGATAAGCCTTGACCTCATGAAACTATGGCCCGTAACAGGGCCATAACTTTAAGTGTTATCAATCCTTCATTCATTTTGATGCGTTAGCGACGTCAGAATGTTCGCCGGTGCGCGTGCACTAAGTCTTCGATAGTTACTGATTAAGGTAATAGGGTGTGTTGAAGTGCAAGGTGTGTCGGCTTTTAATATTTTGACGTGAATAAATAAAAAACAATGGCGGGCGCGTAAGTGCACGTTTTCGTGGGCTGTGCGCACACGTGATAAATATATAACTCAGGGGCGTTGGGTTAAGTGTTGCATGGTGTTTGCGCAGTTAATTATTCAGCGAAGTGGACGTAAACAAGTGGGCTGTCTAGTGTTTTTATTGTCTGCATTCGGCAGGCCGTAATAAACATTTAAAGGCCATGATGGCCGCACAGGTGAATGATATGGACATTAAAAACAGCAGTGTGAACGGCGTTGATGACGTTGAGCGTCTTGGTTTTGTGAGCAGTCTGGAGCTTCCCGTAGTCGCCCCCTCGCTCATTCCCCGCTTCAAGACCCTCAGGGCCTCGGCTCTAAAAGCAGTGGAGGCGGAGGGCGACAGTGCGCTGGTCACGGGGAGCAGCGTGGTGTCGTTTGTAGGCGACCTGAGTGAGCAACTGAAACAGGATGTGCAAGACGGCGTGTTATTTGCCCAGTTGGCCGTCGACAAGAAGTTCCCAAATAAAGATACGCATCGTGTTGAACGTTTCAATTACTACAATGAAATTCTAAGTAAGTGCGGCTGGACGACAACCGGGGAGTCCATGCACAAAGTAACCGGGCTTAAGCAGAAGTTCACAATGGATCAAGTCGCTCTGGAAATCATTGCCAGTGTGGTGGGACCCAACAAGGTGATTCTGGAAGTGGTTGCCCAAGTCTTCAACGCACTTAAAGACACGCCCAAAGCTCTGAGCCTGTTTGAAAATGAAACCAAGGGTGTGAACTCGGGTAACTTTCAGATTCTGCCGTGCATCGCGACGCGTGACGGTGGGGTGCTCATGATCAAGACGTGTCTGCAGTTCACCTCGTCCACCCGGGTGACCAAAGTCCTGTTTTGGGAATGGAGCCACACTAACGTTGACCTGTACGCGGCGGCCAGTAATACCTCGCTGAACCAGCGCCAGTACGCGGTGGTTCGACAGACCATCATTAATAAGCTCGAAGCGTCAGGCAAACACTTTATTGAAAACATAGAGCTTTAATCCGTCGGCCAGCGAGGACGTCCCGATGTTCAAACAACCTGAACAAATCTTTGTAAATGCAGGCATGGTCATAGCGCCGCTGCCCGGGGTTGTAATCCCCGCACAGCAAATAGCGGATGTTTCAAATTCATTGTTGTTGGCACAGTTGAGTGCACGGGCCAAATACTCGCTGGCGGCGCAACAGGTTGAGCGAGAACGGGCCTGTCAAACGATGCTCGACAACCTGTACTGGATCAGATTAAACGAGCCTTACTTTTCCCTGGACGGTGTACAGACTTTAAGCATCGACGCGGTTGTAGCGACCCAAATTGGCGGGCTTTTTACGGCTGATGTCACGGCGGGTTTTGTTGCCTTGATCGCCTCGCTCAAGACCTCGCCACCTTCAGAACGCGCATTGGCTGTATGGCGCGAGCAGACCGTGCGGCCTTTGCACACGGAGCATTTAGAGAGCACCGAGTGCCCCGTGCCCGATCGCTTCCAGGTGTGTGTGAAGTTTGCACTCATGGGCGTGGGGCCAGTGCTTCACACCCTGATGTTAAGTTTTACAACGCATACGGTTTTGGCCACGGATTTTTTAAATCAAACCCTCGTGACCGATTCTGAAAGCAAGTTAGTCCTTCAAGCCTATTCGTATGAGTTAAGTGGGCGTAATTACGCGAATCTCAGGGGCACGGTGGTCAAAAAGCTGGGTGACAAACCCGAGCAGTACGTGATGCCCTGGGCCTGCGTACAGCCTCCTTGCCAGCCGCCGGGCTTAACAAAAAATTAAGGGGTGACACACTCATGAAGGCAACAATGATTGGAGGCACGCTTGTTGTTTTCGTCCCGGGCATGCCCGAAGGCGAAAAGCAGGATATTCAGGACTGCCTTTTGTATGCCGAAGTGTTTGCAAACCGGGGGGGCGAAACAGGGGGGTGGGCATGGTTGTCGCATTATCAATATGCGCTGTTGAATCTGGGCTTGACCCTCACGTCTTATATAGTCGAGCGGCCTTTACTGATCTCCAATGTTCACCAGGTGCGTGATTATCAAGTGCAGATCGCGGGTACCGGAAACACCCAGCCCCTGGCTGAGCACCTGGGGGCAATGTTTGATGGTTTGTCCCTGGAGCGAGATGCTTTGAGTTACTTGATGAACCCTCCAGGTGAGGCGCGTTCGACCCGCTATCAATGTGTTCCGTGTGAGATGACACACCACGGCGAGTTCCTGATTTTTGTGTGCGGGTTGCAGCTTACTTGCACGTCTCCAGAGGCTAATCCAGGTTTGAGTTTTGTGCAGTTGAACGCGAAAGGCGGCAGCTTTCTGTTCGAACCGGGGGTCTATGAAAGCCAGCGAGCCGAGGTGCAGCAGGTGGTGGGTGAGTGGGCCGCGACAATGATTAAAGAGGTTGAACTGTAAATAGAACCGCTGCCTATGGCTTTCAGGGCTTGAGCAGCGGTTTTTTGTTTAAGGCACCATGTAGCCTTTAACGCCGGTAAAGATAATTTGCGCAGCCAGCGCACACACAAAAAGGCCCATCAAACGGCTGACAATCTGCAAGCCTTGCTCACCCAGGATGCGTTCAATCCGGTTGGACAAGTACAGCACCACGCCCACTGTCAGGCTTGCCAGGGCAATACTGACAATCGCCATCAGCTTGTCATCCCAGTGCGGCTGGCTGATGCCCATTACCAGCAAGGCACCAATGGTGCCGGGGCCAACCGTCAACGGAATAGTGAGTGGCACGATGGTGACGTCTTGCTGAACGTTGTCGGTTTGTACGGCTGATTTACCTTGGGCCATCCCCAGCGCCGAGATGAACAACACGCTGCCGGCGCCGATGCGAAAGGCATCCACGGTGATGCCGAACACGTTGAAAATCGTGCGTCCAAACAAGTACAGCAACACGCTGGAAATCAACGTCGCGAGGGCGACCTTCCAAGCCAGGCGGCGGCGTTCCTTGTTCGAGTAGCCACGCGTCAGGCTGATAAAGCACGACAGCACGAAGAACGGGCTGTAGAGCACCAGCATCTTCAAATACACACTGAACAGCACATGGAGCATGGTATGAGCTCACATCGAAGGAAGGCGCCGAAAGTCTATCAGGCAGTTGGAACTCTGTCGGCAGGCTTGCAGGTAATGTAGCTAGGAAGGCTGTATCTGAGATTGACGCAGCTCACGCTGCGCCACCCAATACTCGACCAGTTCGCGCAACTGCGATAACTCAACCGGTTTGGCCATGTGGCCGTCCATCCCCGCCTGGCGGGCGCGGTCCTTGTGCTCGGCCAGAATATGGGCGGTCAGCGCCACCACGGGTGTACGTACCCGTTGATGGCTGACTTCCCACGCGCGTAGTTGTTCGGTTGCCGAGAAGCCATCCAGCACGGGCATCTCACAATCCATCAGCACCAGGTCGTAGCGCTCGGCTTTCATGGCCTTCAGTGCCTCGGCGCCGTTGCACGCGGTGTCGGGTTGCAAGTTCAGTTTGCCCAGCATGCCGCGGATAACTTTGGTGGAAATGCTGTTGTCTTCGGCCACCAAAATGCGGAAGTCGCTCGGCACCGTCGTCGGCAATGCCGGGTGGCTGGGCTGGGGTTTGCTGGTGGCATGACCTTTGTTGCGCTGGCTAAGTTCATCGGCGAGGGTGGTTTTGAGGGTGTAGCCGGCCACCGGTTTTGCCAGGATGCGTTTGATCCCGCAGTTACGCGCAATGATCTTGCTGGGGGCATTGCTGATACCCGTCAGCATGACCAGCAAAATGTCGTGGTTCAGGCTCGGGTCTTCCTTGATCTTGGCGGCCAGTTGCATGCCAGTCATGCCGGGCATGTTCTGGTCCAGCAACACAATGTCGAAATAGTCGCGCAAGTGAGCTTTGGTTCGCAGCAAGGCCAAGGCTTCTTTGCCCGAGGCGGCAGCATTGACGTTAAGGCCCCACGCGGTGCATTGCTGCACCAGGACTTTGCGGCAGGTGTCATTGTCGTCGACCACCAGCACCCGTGCCCCTTTGAGCGGGCTGTCCAGGTCTGAGGTCTGGTGCTCCAGATGCTGCGGGTCAAGAGGCAGGGTCATCCACAAGCTGCTGCCTTTGCTCAGGCCGGGTTTAATGCCGAACTCACCGCCCATCAACATGATTAACTGGCGGGCAATCACTAACCCCAGATGACCGCCCAGGCGAGTGGCAGCCAGGAAGTTCTTGCTGTGCAGTTCTGCGTGCAGCAGTGCATCCCGTTCCTGCTCATCCATCGGTTGGCCGGAGTCCTGAACCGTAATGCGCAGACGCGGCGGGCCGGTTCGCTCTTCGAGGGCAACCACGATGAGGATTTCGCCTTCGTCGGTTTTCTTCAGTGCGCTTTCGAGCAGGCTGAGCAGGGTTTGCCGCAAGCGAGTCGGGTCGCCACTGATGACGCGCGGCACTTGTGGCTGAATGAAGCTGATGAGTTCAACGTTTTGCTGTTCGGCCTTGGTGCGGAAAATACTCAGGCAATCGTCAATCAGCGCGTTGAGATCGAATTGCACGTCGTCCAGCTCGATTTGCCCGGACTCAAGTTTGGAGATGTCGAGAATTTCGTTAATCAGTGTCAGCAACTCGTTGCCTGCACTGTGGATCGTCTGCACGTAATCGCGCTGTTTGACCGACAGCGGGGTGCCAAGCAGCAGCTCGGTCATGCCCAGAACGCCGTTCATGGGGGTGCGAATCTCGTGGCTGATTTTGGCCAAAAACTCGGCCTTGGCATTGACCTCGGCATTACTGGCGGCCAGTTCGCGGCTGATGCTGAACGCATCCTCGGTGATGCTGCGGTTGCGTTCGCTCAACGCCAGGCTCATCAGAAAACCACTGATGCAGACGATCGCCATCAGCGCCAGAACCAGTTCTTGGGGAGCGATCAGCGTCAGGCCCAAGAGGGCGGGCAGAATCACCAGCGTGCCAATATTGAAAATCGCAATGGCCACCACGAACAGGCGCGCGGGGCGATAGCCTTTTTGCAGGTGGTACACCGAGACCAGCAAAATGCTCAGGCTGGCCAGGGCGACGAATGCGTAGGTCATCAGGTTCAGGGGCAGGCTGTCGATGAACAGCAGCAGCAAGCCGCCCAGGCTGATGATCAGAATATTGGCTAGCAGCAGGCGGTTAAGTGGATGCGGGCCACGGGTCGAGAAAAAGCTGTAGGCGAACATCAAGCCGCACGGTGCGGTCAACAGCAGCGCCAGATACGCCCCCGGCGTCTGTGCGCCATGCCACTCGGGCAGCCAAGGCCCTATCAGGTTCAGGAACAAGGCCGAGCTGCTGAGCAGCAAGCCTTCACACACCGCCAGCCACAGGCTACTGATGGAGCGGGTGAACGCAAAACGTGTGAGGTTGTGCAGCACCAGCATCATCATGCAGCCCAGTAACAAACCATAGAGCAGGGGCCTGCCCTGATTGGCTGCGAGCATCACCGCCGTGTCGAGGGTGATGTAAGGGCGCAATTGATGATCGGAGACCATGCGCAAGTACACATCCAGCGTGTGGCTGCTTTGAGGCAGCGGCAACATATAGTCACTGCTTGGCAGGGGTTTGTCGGCTTGGGACAGATTATTGCCCGTCGTCACTTCGTTGATCAGTTTTTGATCATCAAGTACGTACATGTCCAGGCGGGACAAATCGGGGGCAAAAACGCGCAGGATTTGTTCGTGTTTGTCGGGCACCAGTCGAAAGCGCACCCATAACGCTTCGCCCGCTTCAGCCGCTTTAAGCTGATCGAGTTCGACAGGGCTGAATTGATTGGCAAACCGGGCAGAACGCACGTCGCCTATTTGCAAAGTGCCTTCAGGATCTGAGAGCACTGACCAGCTGCTGCCTTGGGCAGCATGTGCCGGCAGAAAGACGAGCATGGCGGTCAGTAAACTGACAATAAAACCTGTGGCGATCCTGAGCCAGCGCACGGCGAAGTCCCTTCGTAGAGTAAAGCCTAATGATAACTATGCGCGGCGCTGGAACAGTTAGGCAAGGGTTGGCACCCCTGCCTATCCATAAGGATGGCTTACTCCTTATTTTCACCGCGTTCGCGTGCAATGGCGCGGTAGCCAATGTCATTACGATAAAAACAGCCGTCCCACTCGATGGCTTTGGCCAATGAGTACGCTTGCTCCTGAGCGGCCTGAACCGTGTCACCCATCGCCGTTGCACACAGCACGCGACCACCGGCGGTTACCACTTCGCCTGCGGCATTCAGCGCCGTGCCTGCGTGGAAAACTTTGCCTTCGAGCTTTGCAGCGGCGTCCAGTCCGTGAATGACCGCGCCTTTAGCGTAGTCGCCAGGATAGCCGCCTGCTGCCAAAACGATACCCAGGCTGGGGCGCGGGTCCCATTGTGCTTCCACCTTGTCCAGTGCTTGAGCCAGTGCGGCTTCAACCAACAGCACCAGGCTCGATTGCAGACGCAACATCACCGGTTGGGTTTCGGGATCGCCAAAGCGGCAGTTGAATTCGATGACTTTCGGGTTGCCAGCTTTGTCGATCATCAGCCCTGCGTACAGGAAACCCGTGTAGACATTGCCTTCTTCAGCCATGCCGCGCACGGTCGGCCAGATCACCAGGTCCATCACACGTTGGTGAACGTGTGCGGTGACCACCGGGGCAGGGGAGTAAGCACCCATACCGCCCGTGTTGGGCCCGGTGTCGCCGTCGCCAACGCGTTTGTGGTCCTGGCTGGTGGCCATTGGCAACACGTTCTTGCCGTCGACCATCACGATGAAACTGGCTTCTTCGCCGTCGAGGAATTCTTCGATCACCACGCGCGAACCGGCATCGCCGAACGCATTGCCCGCCAGCATGTCGCGCACGGCGTCTTCGGCTTCGGTCAGGGTCATGGCAACGATGACGCCTTTACCGGCGGCCAGGCCATCAGCCTTGATCACAATTGGCGCGCCGACTTTTTGCAGATACGCCAGCGCCGGTTCGATTTCGGTGAAGTTCTGGTAGTCGGCTGTCGGGATCTTGTGACGCGCCAGGAAATCTTTGGTGAACGCCTTCGAGCCTTCGAGCTGGGCAGCGCCAGCGGTCGGGCCGAAGCAGTCCAGGCCCCGGGCGCGGAACAGATCGACCACGCCCGCTACCAATGGCACTTCGGGGCCGACGATGGTCAGGGAAACGTTCTTCTCGGCGAAGTCGGCCAACTGTTCAAGGGCCAGCACGTCGATGGCGACGTTCTCGCACTTGGCTTCGGTGGCGGTGCCGGCGTTGCCTGGGGCAACGAATACTTTGGCGACACGGGGGTCCTGAGCTACTTTCCAGGCCAGTGCGTGTTCGCGGCCACCGCTGCCAATGATCAAAACATTCATTTCAAAAAACCTCGGATGACGCTGAATTCTGTGGGGCGCACGTCAGGCTCTGTAGCCGCTGCCGCAGGCTGCGATCAACCGCGAAGCGGTTGCAGGATGTTTAGATCGCTGAAGACCCTTCGGGTCTTATCGCAGCCTGCGGCAGCGGCTACAGACTATGCGGCGCCTTCAATAATGCTTAATGACGGAAGTGGCGCATGCCGGTGAATACCATGGCAATACCCGCTTCATCGGCAGCTGCAATCACTTCGTTGTCACGCATCGAGCCGCCCGGCTGGATCACGGCCGTGATACCGGCTTTGGCTGCGTTGTCGATACCGTCACGGAACGGGAAGAAAGCGTCCGACGCCATGACCGCGCCTTGCACTTGCAGGCCCGCGTGTTCGGCCTTGATGGCGGCAATGCGCGCCGAGTTTACGCGGCTCATCTGGCCCGCGCCCACGCCGATGGTTTGACGGCCCTTGGCGTAAACGATGGCATTGGACTTCACGTACTTGGCCACTTTCCAGGCGAAGATCAGGTCGTTGATCTCTTGCTCGGTGGGTGCGCGCCGGGTGACGACTTTGAGGTCTTCGCTGCCGATCATTTCGATGTCACGGCTTTGCACCAGCAAACCACCGTTGACGCGCTTGAAGTCCCATGCCGGTGCGCGATCTGCGCTCCACTCACCACAGGCCAGCAAGCGTACATTGGCTTTGGCGGCGACGATGGCGCGCGCTTCGGCGCTCACGGACGGGGCGATGATGACTTCAACGAATTGACGCTCAACGATGGCCTTGGCCGTTTCGGCGTCCAGCTCGCGGTTGAAGGCGATGATGCCGCCGAACGCGGACTCGGTGTCGGTGGCATACGCCAGTTCGTAAGCCTGGCGGATGCCGCCTTCGGCGTCCGGGCTGACGGCTACGCCGCACGGGTTGGCGTGCTTGACGATCACACACGCCGGTTTGACGAAGCTTTTCACGCATTCCAGCGCAGCGTCGGTGTCGGCCACGTTGTTGAACGACAGCTCTTTGCCTTGCAGCTGAGTCGCGGTAGCGATGCTGACTTCGGCAGGCTTGGCTTCAACGTAGAACGCCGCTTTCTGGTGCGGGTTCTCGCCGTAGCGCATTTCTTGCGCCTTGATGAACTGGCTGTTGAAGGTGCGTGGGAACAGGCCGCGGTCTTCAGTGCTCAGGGTTTGTGCGGCCTGGTTCACGGTGCCCAGGTAGTTGGCGATCATGCCGTCGTAGGCAGCGGTGTGTTCGAAGGCCTTGAGCATCAGGTCGAAACGCTGAGCGTAGGTCAGGCCGCCGGCTTTGAGGTTTTGCAGCACGTTGGCGTAATCGCTGGCGTTAACCACGATGGCCACGTCTTTGTGGTTTTTAGCTGCCGAACGGACCATGGTCGGGCCGCCGATGTCGATGTTCTCGATGGCGGTAGGCAGGTCGCAACCCGGCTTGTTGATGGTGGCTTCGAACGGGTAGAGGTTGACCGCTACCAGGTCGATCGGCTTGATGCCGTGCTCGTTCATGATGTCGTCGTCAATGCCGCGACGGCCCAGGATGCCGCCGTGGATTTTGGGATGCAGGGTTTTCACCCGACCGTCCATCATTTCCGCGAAGCCGGTGTAATCGGCGACTTCAACTGCGGCCACGCCGTTGTCTTGCAGCAACTTGAACGTACCGCCAGTGGACAGGATCTCGACGCCGAGGGCTTCCAGTTCACGGGCGAAATCAAGGATTCCGGTTTTGTCGGAAACGCTGATTAAAGCGCGGCGGATCGGCAGGCGGGTAGTCTGATCGGTCATCTCGATTTCCATCAAAAGCAAAGGAGTCAGCAAAAAAGGCGGCCCGTTTTACGAGGACGCCTTTCAGGTTTGATTGAATGCTTACAGCAGATCGTACTGTTTGAGTTTTTTGCGCAGCGTGCCGCGGTTGAGGCCCAGCATCTCGGAGGCTTTGGTCTGGTTGCCCTTGACGTAGTTCATGACGCACTCGAGCAGGGGGGCCTCGACTTCGGAAAGTACCAGGTTGTATACGTCCGTGACTTCAGCGCCCTCCAGGTGGGCGAAATAGTTGTGCAGCGCCTTTTCGACACTCCCGCGAAGGGTCTGGCCTTCTTCGCTCGGCGTATTGAGGTGCTGTTTCAAATTGACGTTGTCGCTCACGGGCGTTGTTCCACTCACTAATGTCTCGGTCATCATCGTCATGCGGCCACCCATCCTTCGTCCCCTGTCCCCAGGCTCTTGTGTCGTTCGGCGAAAAACGCCTGAACGTTGGCGCATTGTGCTTCCGTGTCTTCTAAACGATTGAAGTGGGCGCGAAACTCCTTGGCGCCCGGCAAGGTTGCGAGATACCAGCCGACATGCTTGCGGGCAATGCGTACGCCCAATACCTCCCCATAGAAGGCATGCAAGGCGGCCAGATGCTCTAGCAGAATACGTTCCACTTCGCTCATCGGCGGTGCCGGCAACAGCTGGCCGGTTCGCAGAAAATGATCAACTTCGCGGAAAATCCAGGGCCGCCCTTGAGCCGCCCTGCCAATTAATAGTCCATCAGCGCCGGTCGCGTGCAACACATGCCGGGCTTTGTGGGGTGAATCGATGTCGCCGTTGGCAAAGACCGGTATCGACACGGCCTGCTTGATCGCGGCGATGGTGTCGTATTCGGCTTCGCCGGTGTAAAGGTCGGCACGGGTTCTGCCGTGTACCGCCAGTGCTGTGATGCCTGCCTGCTCGGCGATCTTGGCCACCGTCAGGCCGTTTTTGTTGTCCCGGTCCCAGCCGGTACGGATTTTCAGGGTGACCGGCACATCAACCGCAGCCACAACGGCTTGCAGGATCTCGTTCACCAATGCTTCGTCTTTCAATAAGGCGGAACCGGCGGCCTTGTTGCAGACCTTTTTTGCCGGGCAACCCATATTGATATCAATGATCTGTGCGCCCAGTTCCACATTGGCCCTGGCGGCGTCTGCGAGCATTTGCGCATCACCGCCGGCGATCTGTACCGAGCGCGGCTCGGGATCACCGTCGTGAATCATGCGCAGGCGCGATTTACGACTGTTCCAGAGACTCATGTCACTGGTGACCATTTCCGAAACAACCAGGCCTGCGCCCATCCGTCGACAAAGCTGACGAAAGGGCTGGTCGGTGACCCCCGCCATCGGGGCGAGAATCAAACCGTTGTGCAATGTATATGGGCCGATGCGTACCGCCGACATAGGACTTCCCTGTTGTGGGGCCGGATCTTGGGAGTTCGAAAAAGGGTTGGCATGATACCCGCTCTCGATGACTGGATAAAGGCTGGGTTGGATGTTTTTTGAACAATTTAGGCATAAAGCCAATGGCAAACGACAACCTTCAGGCGTGTCGTTTGCCACCAGGCGCGCAGGGGATCATTCCGGGGAATGAAAACTCAGGCTGTAGTTAACGGCTTTCGGACCTGGATCGAGGATGTCCAGGGCGATATGGATTGGCGTCTGGGGCGGCATTTCGGCTTGTTTGGCCAAGTCGCCGCTCAAGTATTCGCCGGGTTTGAAGCGACGACTGGCGATCATTTTGCCGTTCAGGTCAGCGAAGCGCAGTTCCAGCAGCGGGAAGGGTTGCGAGAACGGCGCGCGGTTGTACAGGATCGCGTCCACCACCAGCGCACCGGTGAACTCAGGGTGGCTGCGCACCACCAGGTTGCTGCTTTTGATGCGATCAATGTCGACTTTGGACGGCACGGTGCAGCCGAGCGTCGGGCACAGTTGCTGAAACAGCGGGCGATACCGGTCTTGTCGGGCCAGCTCTTCGAAGTGGCCCGCGATGTATTGCCCGGCCAGTGCGGCGCCAGCCAATAACGCCAGCAATAGCCACAGCAGACGCTTGCCCCACGGCGTACTGCGCTTTTGCCAATCCAGTTGCAGCGGGTCATCCACCAAGTCCTGGAGCAGTTCTTCGCGTACACCCGGCTCGTTACGCTTGCGTTTGCCCTTGGTGACAGACGGCGCGGCGATTGGCTCGTCGTCGTCGTCGTCATCGTCATCCACAGCGGACATAGGCATCAGCGGCGGCTCTTGCTCCTCTTGCAGCGAATGCTCAAGGGGCGGCGTGTCATCGGACTCGTCGAGATCGCGTGACAGTGACGGCTCGGTGCGACCGGGTTTGCTAGGCTCAGCCGGTGTTTGCGCCAATGCCAAGGTGTCGGCGCGCTCTGCGGCCGAATCGCTGAACAGGCTGTCGGGCCAAGGGTTGTCTTCGCCGGTGGCGCTTTCGCGGTGCGCACTCAGCGTGTCTTCTTTAGGTGTGTGCGGCTGGCCAAAGCTTTTGCTGGGCTGAATTTCCAGCTCCTCAAGCTTGGCCAGCTCTTTGTCCAGATCCAGATGCTCGAGGTCGAGTTCGCCTGCCTGCCATTGCGTCTGGCTGATAGGCTCGGGCCTGGCGGGTGGCTCGACGGCCTCGGGCACGACAGCAACAGGGGCGGCAGCGACAGGCTGCTGCTCTGTTTCAGTGCTCTTGTTGAGCAATTGCTGTGCGGCATTGAACACTTGCAGGCAGGCGCCACAGCGCACCACTCCACGGGCCATGCTCAATTGAGAATGGCTGACGCGAAAGCTGGTTTGGCAATGGGGGCACTGTGTTACGAAGCTATCGCTCATGCGGCCATCCGGGTTAGACAGGCGTGCATTCTAGCGCCGACGACCACTGATGCGCACCCAGCCATCGCGATTGGCGATAGGGTCCAGATCAAAGTCCTGAGCGTAGGCCGCGGCCACTTCATCGCCTTGTTCGGCGAGGATGCCGGAGAGTGCCAGGCGGCCACCCGGTTTCACCAGGCTGGACAGTTGTGGCGCCAGTGCGACCAGCGGTCCAGCCAGAATGTTGGCGACCAGCACGTCAGCCTGTACTTGCGGCAAGTCTTGCGGCAGGTACAGCGGGAACAGGGCTGGGTCGATGTTGTTGCGCCCGGCGTTGTCGCGGGAGGCTTCGAGCGCCTGCACGTCAATGTCGGTGCCGACGGCTTCTTTGGCGCCCAGCAGCAGGGCCGCAATGGCCAAAATGCCCGAGCCGCAACCGAAGTCCAGCACGTTGCAGTCCTTGAGGTCCTGGCCGTCGAGCCACTCAAGGCACAGCGCGGTCGTGGGGTGGGTGCCAGTGCCGAAGGCCAGGCCCGGGTCAAGCAGCAGGTTCACCGCGCCCGGCTCCGGTGCAGCGTGCCAGCTTGGCACGATCCACAGGCGCTGACCGAAACGCATCGGGTGGAAGTTGTCCATCCAGCTGCGCTCCCAGTCCTGGTCTTCGATGACTTCGGCGTGGTGTTCTGGCAGTGGTGAGCCGGTCAGCAGTGCCAGATGGGACAGCACGAGTTCGGCTTCGGTGCCGCCCTCGAACAGTGCCAGCAAATGGGTGTGCGACCACAGTGGTGTGGTGTTGAGTTCAGGTTCGAAGATCGGTTGGTCTTCGGCATCCATGAACGTGACCGAAACGGCACCGACTTCGAGGAACGCGTCTTCGTAGGTTTCGGCTTGTTCCGGGCTGATGGCGAGGCGTACTTGCAGCCAAGGCATGGCGGGCACCTTTGAAAAATAGAAGTGTGCAGCCGTCGGGCTGCGAGAAGCGCGCAAGTTTACGCGAGCAGGGGGCGTGACGGGTAATCAAAAGCGATGAAAAACGCTGCTGACGGTAATCGCAGAATATGGGTAGACGCTGGCGCAGGCTGCGATCCTTTAACGCTCAACAGATCGCAGCCTGCGGTTTTTGCGCTTGCCAGACACAACAAAGCCGCTCGAAAGCGGCTTTGTTGATCAGGGCACAAACTTACTGGTTAGCCAGTTTGTGTTCCAGGTAGTGAATGTTGACGCCGCCTTTGCAGAAGCCTTCGTCATTCACCAGATCGCGGTGCAGCGGGATGTTGGTTTTGATCCCGTCGACCACGATTTCGTCCAGGGCATTGCGCATGCGCGCCATGGCTTCATCACGGGTCGAACCCCACGTGATCAGCTTGCCGATCAGGGAGTCGTAGTTGGACGGAACCTTGTAGCCGCTGTACAGGTGCGAGTCGACGCGAACGCCATTGCCACCCGGTGCGTGGAAGTGCTTGACCATGCCAGGGCTGGGCATGAACGTCGCCGGGTCTTCAGCGTTGATCCGGCATTCCAGCGAGTGACCGTGAATGTTCACGTCAGCCTGGGTGAAGGACAGCTTGTTACCGGCGGCGATGCTCAACATCTCTTTAACGATGTCGATGCCAGTGACCATTTCGGACACCGGGTGCTCTACTTGCACGCGAGTGTTCATCTCGATGAAGTAGAAGCGACCATTTTCGTACAGGAACTCGAAGGTGCCCGCGCCACGGTAGTTGATGTCCACGCATGCTTTTACGCAGCGAGCCAGCACTTCGGCGCGTGCGGTTTCGTCGATGCCCGGTGCGGGCGCTTCTTCGAGTACCTTCTGGTGACGACGTTGCAGCGAGCAATCGCGGTCGCCCAGGTGGATCGCATTGCCCTGGCCATCAGAAATAACCTGAACTTCCACGTGACGTGGGTTGGTCAGGTATTTTTCGAGGTAGACTATCGGGTTGCTGAACCAGGCGCCCGCTTCTTCGCGAGTCTGCTTGGCCGCTTCGATCAGGTCTTCTTCGCGGTGTACAACGCGCATGCCGCGACCACCGCCGCCGCCAGCGGCTTTGATGATCACCGGGTAGCCGACTTCACGGCCGATACGCAGCGCGGTTTCTTCGTCTTCAGGCAGTGGGCCGTCAGAACCTGGAACCGTAGGTACACCCGCAGCAATCATGGCGTGCTTGGCCGATACCTTGTCGCCCATCAGGCGAATGGTGTCAGCTTTAGGGCCGATGAAGGCAAAGCCGGATTTTTCGACTTGCTCGGCAAAATCGGCGTTTTCAGCCAAAAAGCCATAGCCTGGGTGAATCGCCGTGGCGCCGGTCACTTCAGCGGCCGCGATGATGGCCGGAATGTGCAGGTAAGACAGGTTGGCCGGTGCCGGACCAATGCAGACGGTTTCGTCAGCCAGGCCCAGGTGCATCAGCTCTTTGTCGGCAGTTGAGTACACCGCGACCGTCTTGATCCCCATTTCTTTGCACGCCCGCAGGATGCGCAAAGCAATCTCGCCACGGTTGGCGATCAGGACTTTTTCCAGCTTCTTCTGAGGCTTCAACATCGTTGGCTCCCCGTGGTTCAAACGATGGTGAACAGCGGTTGGTCGAACTCAACCGGCTGACCGTTTTCTACCAGGATGGACTCGATAACACCGGCTTTTTCAGCGGTGATGTGGTTCATCATCTTCATCGCTTCAACGATGCAAATGGTGTCGCCGACCTTGACGGTCTGGCCCACTTCAACGAAGGCAGGTGAGGTAGGTGCCGGGGTGCGGTAGAACGTACCGACCATTGGCGACTTGACCACAAAACCGTTCAGTTTTGGTGCAGCAGGGGCTTCAGTCACGGTGGCAACCGGAGCAACAGCCACTGGCGCTGCGGCAGGCGCTTGCATTGGAGCCGGGGCGTAGAACTGCTGAGCAGGAGTCTTGCTGTGGCGGCTGATGCGTACCGACTCTTCGCCTTCTTTAATTTCCAGCTCGTCGATGCCGGACTCTTCCAGCAGTTCGATCAGTTTCTTAACTTTACGGATATCCATGAATCGTCAACTCCCAATGGGTCGGTCAGGGGCGTTTAGCTTGTAGTTCAAGCTGTTCCAGGGCGGCCTCCAAGGCCAGTCGATAACCGCTGGCGCCAAGGCCGCAGATCACACCTACCGCAACGTCGGAGAAGTAGGAGTGATGGCGGAAAGGTTCGCGTTTGTGCACGTTAGACAAATGCACTTCGATGAATGGGATGCTCACCGCCAGCAGCGCGTCACGTAATGCCACGCTGGTGTGGGTGAACGCCGCCGGGTTGATCAAAATAAAATCCACGCCTTCGTCGCGTGCAGCGTGAATCCGGTCGATCAATTCATACTCGGCATTGCTTTGCAGGTAGAGCAAATGGTGACCGGCTTCGCGGGCCCGTTGTTCCAGATCCTGATTGATCTGCGCCAGCGTCGTGGCGCCGTAGACGCCCGGCTCGCGGGTGCCGAGCAAGTTCAAGTTGGGGCCGTGTAGCACCAGGAAAGTCGCCATGTGCTGTTCCTTATTATCTGTGCGCAGTTGTCAGTGCCGGGCGACTATGCCCAAAAGCATAATCGCTGTCCAGTTAACTGCAATAGCCAGCACGATGACCGATGTTCGCGCAAAGTTTGTGACTCAGGTGCTAGATCTGGTCATTCGCCTTGACGACACGTTCGGCGAAGTCTTGTGCATTGATCTCGCCAATGACCCGTTGGTCACTGATTTCTGAGCCCTTTTTGTCAAAGAACATCAGTGCAGGAGGCCCGAACAGTTGGTAGCGGTCGAGCAGGGCGCGTTGCTCAGGGTTGCTGGCGGTGATGTCGAAACGCACCAGTTGATAGCCTTTGAGTAAATCCAGCACACGCGAGTTGTTCAGCACCTCGTGCTCAATCACTTTGCAGCTGATGCACCAGTCGGCGTACCAGTCGAGCAACAGCGGTTGCCCTGCGGCTTTGGCTTGGGCCAGTGCGGCGTCAAGCTGTGCCGGGGTGCTGACGGTGAGCCATTGGCTGGCGGGTTGTGCGGCGCTGCCCTGGGTTGCGCTAGGGGTCTGGCCAGGTCCAGGTTTGAGGGGATCGCCCTGGCCGCTTAATGCGCCATACCAACACATGAGCGCGTAAACCAGCAGGAACAGGCCCACCAATTGCGCAAGACGCTGGCGAGGGGACTTGTCGATAAACTCCAGCGTGCCGAGAAACAGGCTCACCCCGGCGGCCAGAAAGCCGACCAACAGCAAGGTGGCCGGGCCGGGCAGAACGCGGCTGAGCAGGCCGATGGCCAAGCCCAGCAGCAACACGCCAATGGCATTTTTCACCGTGACCAGCCACGGTCCGCTTTTAGGCAGCCAGGCCGCGCCGCCGGTGGCGACGATCACCAGCGGAGTGCCCATGCCCAGCCCTAACACGAGCAACTTCAAGCCGCCGCCCAATGCATCGCCACTGGCGCTGATATACAGCAGCGCACCGGCCAGCGGCGCCGACACGCAGGGCGATACCAGCAAGCTGGAGACCACGCCCAGTACGGCGGCGCCCCACAACGAGCCGCCTTGGGTGTTATTGGCCACACGGTCCAGGCGATTGCTGAGGGCGCGTGGCAGTTTGAGTTCGAACACCCCAAACATCGCCAGCGCAAACACTGCAAAAAACATCGCGAACGGCACCAGCACCCAGGCGGACTGCAAGCGTGCTTGCAGATTGAGCTGAGCGCCGAACATGCCCATCAGCGCGCCGAGCAGGGCAAAGCAGGCAGCCATTGGCAGCACGTAAGCCAGCGACAGGCTGAAACCGCGCCACCCGCCGACCTGGCCGCGCAACACCACCCCCGACAGAATCGGCAGCATTGGCAGCACGCACGGGGTAAAGGTCAGGCCCAGCCCCGCCAGGAAAAAGATCGCCAGTTCGCGCCAGCTCCAGGATGCAGTAGGGGCGCCGGGAGTGGCGGCGTCGGCGGCTGGCGTGCCTTCAATATTTAGGCGTACGGTTTCGGGCGGGTAGCACAAGCCCTTGTCGGCGCAGCCTTGATAGGTGACCACCAGCGTGAACGCCCGCGGATCGTTGGCTGGGCGTGGCACGTCCACGTCAACGATGCCGTGATAGACCTGCACATCGCCGAAATACTCATCATGCTTGGGTTCGCCAGGCGGCAATTGCACCGGGCCAAGAGCCACATCGGCTGGCTCGGCCTTGAAGGCGAAACGGTGTTGGTACAGGTAATAACCGTCGGTCGGTACAAAGCGCAGCTTGATGTTTTCTGGGGTGCTCTGGATCAGGTTGAGCTTGAACGCCTCGCTGACCGGCAGGAAATCGCGGCTGTTATTGATCGCCCCCAGCGTGGCGCTGGGTCGGTTATCCAGCAACCCCGCGCCCAGGGCTGGCACGGCGAAGAGTAAACACATAAGCAAAAGCAGGCGGCGCATAGTGATCTCGCAAATCAAACGTGCGGCCATGATAACGGACTGAGAAACACTGTGCAGGTCAGCTTCGAGCACGCACACCTGTAGCCGTTACAGGCTTTTTGCAGTCGGGCGCTGCCTGCGGGGTCACACCCGAAACGCTTGCACGGCGGCGTTCAGCTCGCCGCCCAGCACCAGCAAACGTTCGCCCTGATCACGGCCCTGGCCGATGCGTTGCAGGTTGTCATCGCCCAATTGGTGAATACGCTCACTGTGATCGCGGATCTCACTGACCGCGCCACTCTGCTGTGCGGTGACGTCGGCAATGCGCACAGCGGTGTCCGCGATGGTGGCAATCGCCTCGACGATTTCATCCAGTGCGCCGTCCGCTGCCTGAGCCTGTTGTGCCGTCGCCTGAGCGTGTACCACTTGGGCGCGCATGCCTTCTACCGATTGGCGCGCGGCTGCTTGCAGCCCGCCGATCAAGGTTTGAATTTCCCCGGTGGCGCCAGCTGTGCGCTGCGCCAAGGTGCGCACTTCTTCGGCCACCACGGCAAATCCGCGGCCCATCTCGCCTGCGCGGGCGGCTTCAATCGCGGCGTTGAGCGCCAACAGGTTGGTTTGGTCGGCAATCGAACGAATCACCGTCAACACGCCGCCAATCGTTGCGGACTCTTCGGCCAACTGCTCGATCATTTGCGCGTTGCCTTGCACCTCGCCCACCAGCGCATGCAGGCCGGTCAGGCTTTGACCGATCACGCGCTGACCCTGCGCCACGGCCAGTCCGGCACTGCGGCTGGCATCGGCCGCTTGGCTGGCGTCCCCTGCGACCTGAGAAATCGTGGCTTCCAACTCGCCCAGCGCATCGCGGATTTGAGCCGTGTCCCCCGCTTGCCGTTCGGCGCCACTGTGCAGCCCGTTGCTCAGTTCGGCCAAGGCTTGGCTGCTGCCCGCCACTTGTTCGGCGTTTACGCGCAAGGTGCCGACCAGATTGACCAGATACGTGCGCAGCCGATTGAGTGAAGCCTGAATGTCGTGCAACTCGCGGTTGGTGTTGCCCAGTTGAATATCGCGGCTGAAGTCCCCTTGCGCCCACGTCCCGAGCATTGGCGCCAGGTGCGTCAGTACCTTGGCCAGCTTGCGTTGCAGGGTGTCGATCAACAGCGCGATCAGCAGGATGAGGGCAATCATCACGGCTTGAATCAACCGCACTTCTTGCTGGATCTGCCCGTGTTCGGCGCGCACCACCGGCTCAAGCCCGGCAATGGCCTGTTGCACCGCGTCCAGTTTCACATGGGTGGCTGCGGCCAGTTGTGTGCGTTGCTCGATTTGTGTTTGCGTGCGTTTAAGTTCGCCAGGGTAGCGATTGAGCAGGTTATTGAGCTCGCGCTTGAGGCTGACAGCAGCGTCCTCTGCTTGCCCGCTCTGTTGGGACTCAAGCCCCATCAGGGCGGCAAAATCATCGCTGGCCGAGGCGCTTTTGGCACTGACGCCGAGCAAGGGCAGTGCGTCGAGGGTGTGGGCTTGAGCCTGGAGAGTTGTCAGTTCGCGTTCCACATCAGAAGCCAGTTCACTGCGCCCGCTGCTCACGAGCTTTTCGCGGCTCAGCGATAGCTTGGCCACGTGCTGAAACGCCTCAACCAGAGGGCTTAAATAGTCCTGCGCGGCGGGTGCAGAGCTTTGGCTGGCGTACTGGGCGAGTTGCTCCAGAGTGGCGCCTAGCTCGCGCTCGGCCTGAATCAGCAACGCTTGCGGGTCGCCGGCCAATTTGCCCGCCGCCAGTAGCTCGCTGTTGCTGTAGGCGCTCAGGCTTTCAAGGCTGGGGCGCAAGGCGCTGGCCAGTGCGGGCGGTAAGGGGCCTAACTCGGTTTTCAGCGTGTCGAGCGCCGTCGTGGCATCGCTTAAACGCAGGGCATCGCCGCTGGCCAAGTAATCTTCAATATTGCGCGCGACCTGATTCTGGAACTGCTGTGACAGGTTGACGTAACGCTCCATCAATAAAAATGGCCGCTCCAGCGCGTGTTGCGACCACCACAACGTAGCGCCGAGAGCGAGGCAGACGGCGACCAGCAACGCAGTATTGAGGTTGGTAAGCAGCTTCAGGCGCATGTGGGATTTTGCCTACGACGCATTGAGAAGCGGCTGAAGTTATTGCACTGGCGTTACAGCGATGTGACGGAATCCTGCAATTCCATGCAAATAGTGGCAATTGGCCTTGCCGGGTGGTAGCGCTCGACCAGATTGCGTCCATTATTTTTGGCGCGGTACAGCGCTTCGTCCGCCTGCGAGGCCATGATCAGGCCGTCAGTGTCGCCCTTGAGTTCAACCACGCCTGCGCTGAACGTGCAGCACAGATCGGTGGGCTGCGCCGGGTAATGGATTTCGGCAAAGCGCTGGCGAATGGTGTTCAGCACCTTGTGCGCGGCCTCCTGGTCCGTGTCAGGCATGACGATGGCGAATTCCTCGCCGCCGTAACGGCCAATGAAATCGGTCTTGCGCAGGCGTTGTTTGAGAAACAGCGCCAGGCTTTTGATCACGCGGTCGCCCATTGGGTGGCCGTAGGAGTCGTTGACCCGTTTGAAATGGTCGATGTCGATCATCGCAAAGCTCAGCGGACGGTCTTCGCGGCGTGCGCGAAAGGTGCAGTCTTCGAGCAGTTGCAGGATGTGAGTGTGGTTGTACAGGCCGGTGAGGCTGTCACGCACCATGCGCGCTTTAAGGTGCCGCGCACGGGCAGCCCGGTTGCGCACGGTGGTAATCAAATGGCGCGGCTTGATGGGCTTGGTCAAAAAGTCGTCGCCGCCCTCGCTCATGGCGTCCAGTTGCTTGTCCAGGTCGTCTTCGGCCGACAAGTAAATGATCGGCACGCTGACGTAGCGATCATTGTGGCGGATCACCTTGGCCAGTTCGGTGCCGGTGCAGGCGGGCATGTACATGTCGAGGATGATCAGGTCGGGCTGGAAATCCGCCAGTTCAGCCATCGCCTGAATCGGTTCGATGAGGGTGCGGGTGACGATGCCGGCGCTGTTGAGCAGGCGTTCGGTGTGCAGCGCTTGCGCCCTTGAATCGTCGATGATCAGCACTTTGTACGGTTCGTACTGCGCCACGCAGGTCAGGACCTCGATTTTTTCCATCAGGCTGGAGGCTTCGAGGGTGCCGGTCAGAAACTCTTGCCCGCCTGCGCGCACAGCCGCCAGACGGGTCGGGGTGTCGGTTTCGTGCAGGCTGAAAAATAACAGGGGCAGCTTTTGCTCCAGGCCCAATTGGGCTTGTGCCGCCAGCTCCAGGCCCAGGTTTGCGCCACTGAAGTCCACGTCCATCACAATCGCGGCCGGCAAGCGTTCGACCATCGCACTGCGAAACGCTTTGACGCTGGTGATTGATTGCGCGCCCAGGCCGAAGAAATCCAGCTGTTTAGCCAGCCGTTCAGCACGGTCAAGGTCTTGCAACAAGATGTAGACGGGTTTGCGCAGCGGCGGCAGGAACGTCTGCTCCAGTTGATCGCCGTGGCGCAAACCGGTACGCGACAGGCGCTGCATCAAACGGTTGAGGTCGCTAATCAGCGTGCTGCTCAACCGCCCACCATTGGCATCAATGTGTTGCAGTGCGTCGCTGATGGCGCGCGCCAGTTGTGAGTGCTCGGGTTGTTCAAAGCGTTCGGCAAAGCGCAGCAGGCGTTGATTCGCCTCGCTGAGTTCGGCCAGGTCTGGCGGGGACCACTCGTTGCCCTGCAAGCGTTGCCAGATCTCAAGAATTTGACGTGCCTGGTGGATGACCCGTTGGGCAAAGTGGTTCTTTAGGCGCTCGCGGCTAGGGTCTTCTTGCTCGGTCATATCCTGACTGCTTCGTGAGGGGGCATGCTGAGGTTCGACTGGTGGCTCTATGCTAGCACCTCTTTCAAAATGCACGAGTCCCCGCTTGAAATTAACTGCCAGCGTGCCATTTTTAATCGTTGCGATGGGTGTGGCAGCGTCGCGAGCATGATTTATAGTGCCGCTCGCGCCACCAGACCGTCTTGTTGCAGATCAACCTGCAGGCGATTTAAAGCAGGCACCGAAGGCACGATGGGTTAGGGTTGTGGTCGAACCGTTGAATTCAGTAATCGAAAGGATATAGCCATGCTGGACTGGAAAAAACGTGAGGGCAGCGCCCGCGAATCGGTCAAAGAGACCAAAACAGCGCCGCGTGGCTATTTCAAAAGCATTCTGCTAAGCCGCTCAATCGCGACGCTGTTGGGCGTGTATGTGCTGGTATGCCTGGGCTTTGGCTGGTATTGGAGCCAGGAGCCTGACCTGTTCCCGGTGCAGCAAAATGCCCAGCAGGCGGCTGACCGTGACGGCAAGCAAATGGTGCCGGGGTTCACCACGGTTGAAACCCTCAAAACCGTGGCCGGTACGCTGCTCAACAAGCCTGGCGGCTATTTGTCCAATGACCGCTTCCCGCCAGGCGTGCTGCTCGACAACATCCCAAGCTGGGAATACGGCGTGCTGGTGCAAGTGCGTGACCTGACCCGCGCCCTGCGCAAAGACTTCGCCCGCTCGCAATCGCAGTCGGCCGAAGATGCGGATTTGGCCAAGGCCGAGCCACGTTTCAACTTCGACAACAAGAGCTGGATGCTGCCATCCAGCGAGTCTGAGTATCAGGAAGGCATCAACTCGCTGAGCCGCTACCAGGCGCGCCTGTCCGACCCGAACCAGAAAAACGCACTGTTCTACGCCCGTGCCGACAACCTGAACAACTGGCTGGGTGATGTGGGCACGCGTTTGGGCTCGTTGTCGCAGCGCCTGTCGGCCAGTGTGGGCCGGGTCAAGCTCAACAGCACGCTGAAAACCGAGTCCTTGCAACCGGGCCAAGTGCCGGTGGTGGATGAAGAAATCGTCGAAACACCGTGGATGCAGATCGACAACGTGTTCTATGAAGCACGCGGTCAGGCATGGGCGTTGTCGCACCTGTTGCGCGCCATCGAAGTTGACTTTGCCGACGTGTTGGCTAAAAAGAACGCAACGGTCAGTGTCCGTCAGATCATTCGCGAGCTGGAAGCAGCACAAGAGCCTGTCTGGAGCCCGATGATTCTCAATGGCAGCGGTTATGGCATGTTGGCCAACCATTCGTTGGTCATGGCCAACTACATCTCCCGCGCCAATGCGGCGGTCATGGACCTTCGTCAATTGCTCTCACAAGGATAAGTGATGGCTATTTCAGCCTTGGAGGCCGCGCACCGTACGGCCTCTGATGCCGAGCAAGTCGCCTGGGTCGATCGTGAAGACCGGTTACTGGGTGTCTTGCCTCGTGCCGAACTGCGTGACCGAGGGTTAATCGGGCGCGGCACGTTCATTCTGTTATTCAATTCGGCGGGTGAGCTGTGCGTGCATCAGCGCACGCTGAGCAAGGCGCTGTACCCCGGCTACTGGGACGTGGCGGCGGGCGGCATGGTGGGGGTGGATGAAAGCTACGCCGACTCCGCCGCCCGCGAGCTGCAAGAAGAGCTGGGTGTCAGCGGTGTGCCGTTGACTGCCCATGAGCGCTTCTACTTTAAGGGTGAGGATAATCACCTGTGGTGTGCGGTGTTTTCAGCCATCTGGGACGGGCCGTTGCAGGTCCAGCCTGAAGAAGTGCAAAGCGCCAGCTTTATGCCGGTGGCCGAGGCGTTGCGCCGCAGTCAAACCCAGCGCTACTGCCCGGACTCACTGGCGGCGCTCGAACGTTACCTGGTCCAGACCCGGACAATTTCTTCGTAGGCGCAGGTGAAGGCGCCGTGGTGTGAAAACGTTTGTAAATTGCCGCTGATTGGCTCTTGGGCACCGGCGATTTTGTCGTTACACTGCGCGACCTTTTTCAGGCTCAAGCGGTTCGCCGCCTGAGTTGCGCTGCCCCTGCCAGAGTGGGGCTTCGCGGTCGGTAACCCCTGATGCTCCCGCGTCATGTGCTGGCCAATTTTTCGTCCTCCATCTAGAGGATTGCCGGTGGCCAAAAAAGCCGCATCCTTCGCCGCCCTTGGTGGCTTGGTATTTTCCACCGACGCAGGTCGTCACTGTCCGGACTGTCGTCAGCCGGTGGACGCCTGTACCTGCAAACAAACCCGCATCCCCGAAGGTGACGGCATTGCTCGCGTGCGCCGCGAAAGCAAAGGCCGTGGCGGCAAGACCGTGACCACCATCACCGGTGTGCCACTGGCCGAAGACGCCCTCAAAGACCTGGCCACTACGTTGAAAAAACGCTGTGGCACCGGTGGTGCGTTGAAAGACGGCATCATCGAGATCCAGGGCGAGCACGTTGATCTGCTGTTAGCCGAATTGGTCAAACTCGGGTTTAAAGCCAAGAAGTCCGGCGGCTAGCAGCCTCTGTGAAAACCACCGCTGAGCCAGGCTGTTGCCCCACCGGGCTGACAGTCACCGCTGGCCATGGTTTTCACAGAGCCTGTTACGACGGGTTTCTAAACTCCACGCTGTGATCAGGGTCTACCCCTGTGCAGACGAATCTTCATATTCACGCTTTAGACTGCGCCAGCTTGCTTTCAGGCTGGGCTATTTGACTTATTTATAGGGGACTTCGATGTCCGTACGACGCACACGCAAAGACGATGGCAGCCAATGGACAGTTGCGGACAGCCGCAGTGTTTACGGGATTCGCCATTGGGGGGCCGGGTATTTCGCGATCAATGAAGCCGGTCGCGTAGAAGTCCGTCCGAACGGCCCGAACAGCTCGCCCATCGATCTGTACGAGCAAGTCGACGAACTGCGTAAAAGCAGCGGTTTGTCCTTGCCGTTACTGGTGCGTTTCCCGGATATCCTGCAAGACCGTGTACGCCAACTGACCGGCGCTTTCGATGCCAACATCGAGCGTCTGGAATACCAGAGCAAGTACACCGCGCTGTACCCGATCAAGGTGAACCAGCAAGAGGCGGTGATCGAAAACATCATCGCCACCAAAGACGTGTCGATTGGCCTTGAAGCCGGCTCCAAGCCTGAGCTGCTGGCCGTGCTGGCGCTGGCCCCTAAAGGCGGCACCATCGTGTGCAACGGTTACAAGGACCGCGAGTTCATTCGTCTGGCGCTGATGGGCCAGAAGTTGGGTCACAACGTGTTCATCGTGATCGAGAAAGAGTCCGAAGTGGACCTGGTGATCGAAGAAGCGGCCTCGCTCAAGGTCAAGCCACAAGTGGGCCTGCGCGTGCGCCTGTCGTCCCTGGCCTCCAGCAAGTGGGCAGACACCGGCGGCGAGAAATCCAAGTTTGGTTTGTCGGCGGCGCAGTTGTTGTCGGTGGTTGAGCGCTTCCGCGCCGCCGGTCTGGACCAAGGCATTCGCCTGCTGCACTTTCACATGGGGTCGCAGATCGCCAACCTGGCTGACTATCAGCACGGCTTCAAAGAAGCGATTCGCTACTATGGCGAGCTGCGCAACCTCGGCCTGCCGGTAGACCACATCGACGTGGGCGGCGGTCTGGGCGTGGATTACGACGGCACGCACTCGCGCAACGCCAGCTCGATCAACTACGACATGGACGATTACGCCGGTGTTGTGGTCGGCATGCTCAAAGAGTTCTGCGACGCGCAAAACCTGCCGCATCCCAACATCTTTTCTGAAAGCGGCCGCTCCCTGACCGCGCACCACGCCATGCTGGTGGTGCAAGTGACCGACGTCGAAAAACACAACGACGACGTGCCGCTCATCGAGAACAAAGAAAGCCTGCCTGAAACCGTGCAATGGCTGGTGGACCTGCTGGGCCCGACCGACATTGAAATGGTCACCGAAACCTACTGGCGTGCCACGCACTACATGAGCGACATTGCCGCCCAGTACGCAGACGGCAAGATTTCCCTGGCTGAAAAAGCCTTGGCTGAGCAATGCTACTTCGCCGTTTGCCGTCGCCTGCACAACTCCTTGAAAGCGCGTCAGCGTTCGCACCGCCAAGTGCTGGACGAACTCAATGACAAGCTGGCCGACAAGTACATCTGCAACTTCTCGGTGTTCCAGAGCCTGCCGGACACTTGGGCCATTGGCCAGGTACTGCCGATTTTGCCGTTGCACCGCTTGAACGAAGAGCCGCTGCGCCGTGCCGTGTTGCAAGATTTGACCTGCGATTCTGATGGCAAGATCAAGCAATACGTCGACGAGCAAAGCATCGAGACCAGCTTGCCGGTCCACAGCCTGAACGAAGGCGAAGACTATTTGCTGGGCATCTTCCTGGTGGGCGCTTATCAGGAAATCCTCGGTGACATGCACAACCTGTTCGGTGACACCGACTCGGTGAACATCTACCAGAACGCTGACGGCAGCGTGTACCACGCCGGTATCGAGACCCACGACACCATCGAAGACATGCTGCGCTACGTGCACTTGTCGCCCGAGGAGTTGATGAATCACTACCGTGACAAAGTGGCCAGCGCCAACATCAGCGTCAAAGAGCGCGCCCAGTACCTGGACGCCTTGCGTCTGGGCCTGACGCGTTCGTCGTACCTGTCTTCGTAAGTTTCGCCACGCCTAGAAAACGCCGCCCATTGGGCGGCGTTTTTGTTTTGCGCAGGCGCTGGCGAAGTGCGCTGATTAGCGGGGATGGAACCATTCGTCTTTGCGCTGCATGCGCCATGCACACGCACCCAGCGTGACGCTGCGCAGCACCATGAACAGCAGAAAACTTATCCACAGCCCGTGATTGCCATACTGGTGCAACGCCCAGGCGACGGGCAGGGCGATGATCACGCTGATCACCATCGCGTTACGCATTTCACGGGCACGGGTGGCGCCAATGAACAACCCGTCCAGCAAGTAACTCCACACCGCGATCAGCGGCAACAGCGCCAGGTACGGCACGTACTGGAAGGCGGTGTCGCGCACGCTCGGGATGTCGGTTTGCATTGCGATAAACAAATGCCCGCCGAACAAAAACAGCACCGCAAACCCTGCGCTGGCAATCAGCGACCAACCGCTGGCCACCACCATCGAGCGGCGCAAGGCGGTGCGATCGCGGGCGCCGATGGCGTGGCCGCACAGGGCTTCTACGGCGTGCGCCAAACCGTCCAGCGCATGCGCCGCCAACAACAAACCGTTGAGCAACAGTGCATTGGCCGCCACCGTGGCATCGCCCAGTCGCGCACCTTGCAAGGTGATGAGGAAGAACACCGATTGCAGCATCAGGCTGCGGATGAAAATGTCGCGGTTGACCCCCAGCAGCGGTTTCCAGTTGTGCCACACCCGCAGCGCGGCCCACACCACCGTGCCCGGAAACCGGCGCAGTGCGCCGCGAGTCAGCCACAGGCCGAGCAGGGCGCCGCTCCACTCGGCAATCACCGAGGCGCGCGCCGAACCGACCACGCCCCAGTCCAGCCCCAGGACAAACCACAGGTTGAGGGCGATGTTCACCAGGTTGGTGGTGAGCAAAATCGCCAGCGGTGCCCGCGCGTTTTGCGTGCCCAAAAACCAGCCGACCAACGCATACGTGGCCAGAGCTCCGGGCAAGCCAAACAGGCGCGTGTGGAAGAAGTCCAGCGTCAACGCGTGCAGCTCGGCTGAGGGCTGCATCACGCTCAGCGCGATCCCGCTGAACGGAATCGCAATGGCCCCCAGAAACAGGGAGAGCAACACGCTAAGAGACAAGCCTTGCAACAAAATTTGCCGCAACGCCGTACCGTCTCCGCGCCCGGCGGCCTGGGCGGCGAAACCGGTGGTGCCCATGCGCAAAAAGCCCATCATCCAGGCCAGGAACACATACAGGCTGGCGCCCACGGCGACGGCACCCAATTGATGGGCGTGGGGCAAGTGGCCGATGACCGTGCTGTCGACCAGCGCCACCAGCGGCACAGAAATATTGGACAAAATCATCGGCGCCGCCAGCGCCCAAACCCGGCGATGGGTGAGGCGGTCGCGCCAGTCGGCAAGCAGGGAAGACGACATGCAGGCTCCTTAAGGGGGCGGCATTGTAACTGGATGATGGCTGGCGTAGTGGCTGTCGAGGCACGAAGGCGGCGAGAGGCGACCATCGATCGCAGCCTTCGTGCCTCGACAGCGACTACACGCGGCGCGCTGTTATATAGTCCCTCGCTTAAATGCCTAGCCAACGAGTACACCATGTTTAACAAAGGACTGTTCCTGGCCTGCGCGCTGGCGCTGCTGAGCGCTTGCGACTCTTCCTCTTCCGGCAAGCCTGCGGCGCCCACGGCGTCTGTTGCAGCGCAAGCCGCCAAACCGGTGCAGGATGTCAAAACCCTTGCCGAGCGCTACGCCGGGCGCGAGTTAAGCGTGGTGGATGTTTCCGAAGTGCAATTGGACGGTGCCAGCACCTTGTCCGTGAGTTTCTCGGTGCCGTTGGACCCGCAGCAACATTTTGGCGATAAATTGCATCTGGTGGATGCCAAGACCGGCAAGGTCGACGGTGCCTGGGAACTCTCCGACAACTTGATGGAGTTGCGCCTGCGCCACCTTGAGCCGCAGCGCAAATTGATCCTCACGGTTGACCCCGGTTTGCGGGCAGTCAACGACGCCAAACTGGCTAGCGAGTATGTCAGCCGTCTCGAAACCCGCGACTTGCAACCCACTGTCGGCTTCGCCAGCCGCGGCACGCTGCTGCCGACCCGTCTGGCCGAAGGCTTGCCCGTCATCGCGCTGAACGTCGATAAAGTCGATGTGGAGTTCTTTCGGGTCAAGCCCGAATCCTTGCCGGCGTTTCTCAGCCAATGGGGCCGCAACAGCAGCCTGCAAAGCTATGAAGCCAAGGACCTGCTGGGCATGGCCGACCTGGTATACGGCGCGCGCTTTGACCTGAATCCGGCACGCAATACCCGCGAAACCGTGATCCTGCCCACCTCGGGCATCAAACCGTTGCAGCAGCCGGGGGTTTACCTGGCGGTGATGAAAGCCAGCGGCACTTACAACTATTCAACCCCCGCCACCCTGTTCACGCTCAGTGATATTGGCCTTTCGGTACACCGTTATCAGACGCGTCTGGATGTCTTCACTCAGGCGCTGGAAGGCGGCAGTGCGCTGGGCGACGTGGAGCTGGAACTGCTCGATGGCAAAGGCAAAATGCTCGCCCAAGGCAAGACCGGCAAGGACGGCCATGCCGAGCTGGCATTGCCACCCAAGGCCGAGGTGCTGTTGGCGCGTCAGGGCGATCAAACCAGCCTGCTGCGTTTGAACACCGCCGCGCTGGACCTGGCCGAGTTCGACATCGGCGGCCCGCGGGCGCACCCGCTGCAATTTTTTGTGTTTGGCCCGCGTGATTTGTATCGCCCCGGCGAAACCGTGTTGCTCAACGCCTTGCTGCGCGACCGTGATGGCAACCCGGTCAAGCCACAGCCGGTGAGTGTTGAAGTGCGTCGCCCGGACGAGCAGGTCAGCCGCAAGTTTGTCTGGGAGCCGGATGCATCGGGTTTCTACCAATACCCGCTGCAACTGGCCAGCGAAGCCCCGACCGGGCGCTGGCAACTGGTGTTTGATCTGGGTGACGGCAAGCCGCAGCTCTATGAGTTTTTGGTTGAAGACTTCCTGCCCGAACGCCTGGCGCTGGAACTCAAGGGCAGCGATACGCCGCTGCGCCCCGATCAAACCGCCGAGATTCAGGTCAATGGCCGCTATTTGTACGGCGCCCCGGCGGCCGGTAATCGCCTGAGTGGTCAGGTCTATGTGCGTCCTTTGCGTGAAGCGGTTAAAGCCTTACCCGGCTATCAATTTGGTTCGGTGACCGAACAGGAATTGACCCAGGACTTTGAGCTCGATGAAAGCGTGCTCAACGCGCAAGGCGAAGAAACCATCAGCCTTGAAAGCAAGTGGAGTGACGCCAAATCGCCGCTGCAATTGATCGTGCAAGCCAGTTTGCAAGAGTCGGGCGGACGCCCCATTACCCGTCGACTGGTGCAACCGGTGTGGCCAGCCGAACGCCTGCCGGGGGTGCGCGGTCTGTTTGAGGGCACTGAAACCAACGGCGACGGCCCGGCTGAATTCGAGGTGCTGATTGCGGACAACGCGGGCAACAAACTGGCGGCCGATAACGTCAACGTGCGGCTGATTCGTGAGCGCCGTGACTACTACTGGAACTACTCGGACAACGATGGCTGGAGCTATCACTACAACGAGAAGTTTTTGAATCTGGGCGAAGAAACCGTGAGCCTCAAGGCAGGCGGCACGGCTAAAGTCAGTTTCCCGGTGGAATGGGGCCCGTACCGGGTTGAAGTGCAAGACCCGAAAACCGGGCTGATCAGCAGCCTGCGATTCTGGGCCGGGTATCAGGCACAAGACAACGCCGAAGGCGGTGCGGTGCGTCCCGATCAGGTCAAGCTGGCCTTGGACAAAGCCGCGTATGCCGATGGCGACACGGCCAAAGTCACCGTCACACCGCCCGCCGCAGGCAAAGGCTACTTGCTGGTTGAAGGCAGCGACGGTCCGCTGTGGTGGGAAGAAATCGACGTGCCGGCCGAGGGCAAAACCTTCGACGTCAAACTGGATCCGCGCTGGGCGCGTCACGATTTGTATGTCAGCGCGCTGGTGATTCGTCCCGGCGAGCGCAAAACCAACATCACCCCGAAACGCGCCGTGGGCGTGCTGCACCTGCCGCTGGATCGTTCACAGCGCAAGCTGGCGCTGACGCTGGATGCCCCGCAAAAGATGCGTCCCAAGCAACCGCTGACGGTCAAGATCCACGCCAAAAATGCAGACGGCAGCATCCCCAAACAAGCCCATGTGTTGCTGGCGGCGGTGGACGTGGGTGTACTCAATATCACCGACTATCCGACACCCGACCCGTACGCCAGCCTGTTTGGGCGCAAGGCCTATGGTGCTGACCAACTGGATATTTACGGGCAACTGATCGAAGCCGGGCAGGGCCGTTTGGCCAGCATGGCGTTCGGCGGTGACGCGGCGCTGGCCAAAGGCGGCAAGCGCCCGGCCACCAGCGTGACCATCGTCGCGCTGCAAAGCGCCCCCGTGACCCTGAACGAGCAGGGCGAAGGCGAAGTCAGCGTCAACATTCCCGATTTCAACGGCGAGCTGCGCTTGATGGCGCAAGCCTGGACCGACGACCGCTACGGCATGGCACAAGCCACCACCGTGGTCGCCGCACCGCTGGTGGCCGAGCTGGCTGCGCCGCGTTTCATGGCGGGCGGCGACGAGACCCGGCTGGCGCTGGACCTGTCCAACCTCACCGACACCCCGCAAACCCTCGATGTGCGTTTGAACACCGAAGGTCAACTCAGCCTGCTGGGCCTGGACACGCAAAAAGTGACGCTCAGCCCCGGTCAGCGCAGCACCTTGCAGATCCCGGTCAAAGCCCTGGGCGGCTACGGCACCGGGCAGGTGAACGTCACGGTCAACGGGCTGAACCTGCCCGGTGAAACACTGGCGCCGTTCACCCGCCAATGGACCTTGGGCGTGCGCCCGGCGTACCCGGCGCTGCTCAAACATTACCGCGCCGTGCTTAACGATCAACCGTGGAGCCTGCCCGAAGGCGAGTTGCAGGCGTTCGAGCCGGCGGGGCGTGAAGCCATGCTCAGCCTGTCGAGCCGTCCGCCGTTGAACCTGGGCGAACAGATCCGCGCGCTCAAGGCGTACCCGTACGGTTGCTCCGAACAAACCACCAGTGGTTTGTACCCGGCGTTGTATGCCGATGCAGCCTTGCTTAAACGGCTGGGCCTTGAAGGCGAGCCGGATGCCGAGCGTAAACGCAAAATCGAGATGGGCATCGAACGCCTGCTGGGCATGCAGCGTTACAACGGCAGCTTCGGCCTGTGGGGCGCAGACGGTCAGGAAGAGTATTGGCTGACGGCGTATGTCACCGACTTCCTGTTGCGCGCCCGCGACCAAGGTTACGCGGTGCCGCCTGACGCGCTGAAAAAGGCCAGCGAGCGCCTGCTGCGATACGTGCAGGAGCGCAACCTGATCGAAGCTGATTACAGCAACAACCTCGATCACACCCGCTTTGCCGTGCAAGCGTACGCCGCCCTGGTATTGGCGCGCAGTCAACAAGCACCGTTGGGGGCGCTGCGCAGTATTTTTGAGCGTCGCAGTGATGCGCGTTCGGGTCTGCCGCTGGTGCAACTGTCGATTGCCTTGCAAAAGATGGGTGACCAGCCTCGCGCCGATCAAGCCTTGGTGGCGGGTTTGGCCGTGACCCGCACAGCCAATGAGTGGCTGGGTGATTACGGCAGCCCGCTGCGTGATCAGGCGCTGATTGTGGCCCTGCTCGAAGAAAACAACCTGATGAGCGGCCAGCGCGAAGCCCGTGTATTCGCGCTGTCTGACCAACTGGCCGCCAACCCGTGGTTGTCGACCCAGGAGCGCAACTCGTTGTTCCTCGCCGGTCGTGATTTGCTGAGCAAACCTGAGCAGGACTGGTCGGCGCAACTCACCAGCGCTGGCCAAACCCGTGAGCTGAACAACGCCCAGCCGGGGCTCAAACTGGAGGGGCCGTTGTTGGCATCACCGCTGACCCTGCGCAACCAAGGCAGCGTACCGGTGTACCAACAGCTGACGATTTCGGGTTATCCACAGCAGGCACCCGCCGCGGGGGGTGAAAACATGAGCATCCGCCGTGACTATCTGGGCATGAACGGCGAACCGTTGAACCTGAAAAACCTGCAAAGCGGCGATCTGGTATTGGTGCACCTGGCCGTAACGGCCAAGCAGCGCGTACCGGATGCCTTGGTGGTGGACTTGCTGCCAGCGGGGCTTGAACTGGAAAACCAGAACCTGGGCCAGAGCGCTGCCAGCCTTGAAAACGCCAGCAGCCAGGTCAAGCAATGGCGCGAGTCGATGCAGAACGCCAGCGTGCAGCATCAGGAGTATCGCGACGACCGTTACGTGGCCGCCCTCAACCTGGACGGTTATGGCACCGCGCACTTGTTGTACCTGGCGCGGGCCGTGACGCCTGGCACCTACCGTGTGCCGCCACCGCAAGTGGAGTCGATGTACCGTCCCAACTGGCAAGCCGTAGGCGAAACACCGGGTGACATGGTGATCAAGGGCCGCTAACTCCCCCTACAGCAGGAGTGAGGCCCGCTCGCTCCTGCTGCACGGTGTTTCAGCTAATGACCCAACTCAACACCCACAGCCCCAATAGCAGCCAGATGACGCCACCGATGATGGACGCCCGCATGAAGGCGCGTACCGCGTTGTACAAAAACAGCAACCCGATGACCAGCACGGCGATGCTCACGATCGAGGTGTCCATGCCCAGCGCACGGGCCATGCCATCGATGAAATTACCGCCCGCCTGGGTGATCGCGTTGAACAGGCCACTCAGGCTTTCGACGATCCAGCGCACCAACGTGCCCAACCATAGGCCCAGATTTCCAACAAAACTTTCGACGTGCATGGGGGATGTTCCGATTAATAAGACGGCCACTGTGCCAGAGATACCCATTGGGCAACCAGTCAGGATGCAAAGTTGCGTAACCCGCGAATGTTAGTGTCGACCCGGCTTAAAAAGATCCTGTGCTGCAGCCTCGCCAGCGTGCTACTGGCGTGCGCCTTGCTGTGGCTGGCCGACCGCGTGTGGCCGCTGCCGTTGCCCAAGGATGACTTGGCCCGCGTGGTGCTGGCCGAAGACGGCACACCGCTGTGGCGCTTCGCCGATGCCAACGGCGTGTGGCGCTACCCGGTGAGCACGGACCAGGTGTCGGCGTATTACCTCGACGCGTTGCTGACCTATGAGGACCGCTGGTTTTTCCGTCACCCCGGCGTTAACCCGTTGGCGCTGGGGCGTGCGGCGTGGCAAAACCTCACGGGCGGGCGCGTGTTGTCGGGCGGCAGCACCTTGTCGATGCAAGTTGCGCGCCTGCTCGATCCGCACGATCGCACACTGACCGGCAAGGTGCGCCAACTGTGGCGCACGGCGCAGCTGGAATGGCATTTGTCCAAGGACCAGATCCTCAACCTGTACCTCAATCGCGCGCCGTTTGGCGGCACGTTGCAAGGTGTTGCGGCGGCCAGTTGGGCCTACTTGGGCAAGTCGCCGCAGCACCTCACGCATTCCGAAGCGGCGCTGTTGGCCGTGCTGCCACAAGCCCCGAGCCGGTTGCGCCCTGACCGGCACCCGGCGCGGGCGCAGGTGGCGCGCGACAAAGTGCTGCGGCGCGTGGCCGAGTACCGGGTGTGGCCACAAACGGCGGTGGACGAAGCACTGCAAGAGCCGTTGTTGCTGGCTCCACGTCTGGAGCCAAGCCTGGCGCCGTTGCTGGCGCGGCGCTTGAATCGCCCCCACAGCCCGCCGCTGATCCGCACCACACTGGATGCCAACTTGCAGCGTCGCCTTGAAGACCTGCTGCTGGGCTGGCGCGCCCGGTTGCCCGACCACACCTCGGCGGCCATTGTGGTGGTCGAGACCGAGAACATGGCGGTGCGTGCGTACTTGGGGTCGGTGGACATCAACGACACGCGGCGCTTTGGCCATGTGGACATGATCAGCGCGCTGCGTTCGCCGGGTTCCACGCTCAAGCCGTTTTTGTACGGCATGGCGATGGACGCAGGGCTGATTCATTCCGAGTCACTGCTGCAAGACGTGCCACGGCGCTACGGCGATTACCGGCCGGGGAATTTCTCGATGGGCTTCAGTGGCCCGGTGTCGGCCAGCGCGGCGTTGGCCATGTCGCTTAACCTGCCTGCGGTGCAATTGCTCGAAGCCTACGGGCCGAAACGGTTCGCCGCGCACATGCGCAATGGCGGCGTGCCCTTGAGTTTGCCTGCGCTGGCGGAACCGAATCTGGCATTGATTCTGGGCGGCGCAGGCAGCCGACTGGAAGACCTGGTCAGTGGTTACAGCGCATTGGCGCGCGACGGTAAAAGCGCCAATTTGCGCTTGCAACCCAGCGATGAACTCCACGAGCGTCGTTTGTTATCGCCGGGTTCAGCATGGGTTATCCGGCGCATCCTCAGTGGTCAGGCACGCCCTGATCGTGACCCTCGTGCCGAACTGGTGCAGCGGCCGTCGCTGGCGTGGAAAACCGGCACCAGTTATGGCTTTCGCGATGCACTGGCGATAGGCGTGGGGCCGCGTTATTTGATTGGCGTGTGGATCGGGCGCCCTGACGGCACGCCGGTGCCCGGCCAGTTCGGCCTGGCGTCGGCAGCACCGCTGATGCTGCAAGTGCACGATGTATTGAGTAACCGCGACAGCCAGCGCGGTATTGTCGCGCCGGTGCAAGCGGTGCCGGGCAATGTCGGGGTGGCGGCCATTTGTTGGCCGTTGGGGCAGCCGCTGAACAAGGCAGATCCTAACTGCCGACGCCAGCGCTTTGCCTGGACGCTGGATCACACCACGCCGCCCACCTTGCTGGCGGCGGACCAACCTTTGGGCGTGGGCTTGCGCGAAACGATATGGGTCAATGCACAAGGTTTACGTGTGGGGGCGCAGTGCCCCGGCGCGCAGGAGCAAGACGTCGCCCTGTGGCCTGCGCCGCTGGAGCCGTGGCTGCCCAGGGTTGAGCGACGTGAAGCGCGCTTGCCCAAAGCCTCCACGCAGTGCCCGCCGCCTGCGCTGCATTCGGTCACGCCGCTGTCGATTGTGGGCGTGCGCGACGGTGACCGTTTGCGCCAGCCTGCCGCCAGTGTGCAAGCGCTACGGCTCACGGTGTCGGCGTTGGGTGGGGACGGGCGCCGTTGGTGGTTTCTCAATGGCGCGCCATTGGGCGACAGCGCTCACCAGGACTCACTCAGCACCACGCTTGAGCAACGCGGGCGTTATGAGCTGAGCGTACTCGACGAAGGCGGGCAAACTGCGCGGGTTGGGTTCAGCGTGGTGGAGTAACTCGCTGTAGTTGCTGGCGCAGGTTGCGCTTAAGCCCGTGGGGCTGTCGAGGAAACGGGCCTGCCAGGCAGTCCATCGCAGCCTGCGGCAGCGACTACAGCCAAGGTGTCAATTACGGTTATAGCGTTCGTTATAGTCGGCTGACGAAGTTTTTTAAAACGTGAGAAATCCGTGATATCCAGGGTTTTTTTAACCCTGATCCCTCCCTAAGTATTAATCCCCAAGAGTATTAAACGCCTCGTTATATAAGGGGTTAATACCAAGTTGTGAATTGTTCAAACGGACCCTTGGGGTTGTTATGTCTGTAACGGATGAACGTATCTCTGACGACAGAGCAGAGAACTTTCGAACTCAGGCAAGCAGGTGCAAGGGAATCGATCATGAATACTCAACTGTGGTTAAAAACAAGTACTGCCTTACTGTTGGTCATGACTGTCAGCCTGTCGGGTTGCAGCAGCGGCGGTGGCGGTTCTAAAAGTCATGTGGCTGCCAGTACCCCCGACAGCAGCACAGGCGGAGGCGATGGCGGTACGGGCGGCGGAACCGATGGTGGAACTGGCGGTGGCGATGGTGGCGGAACTGGCGGCGGCACAGGCGGCGGCGATGGCGGCGGAACCGGAGGTGGCACAGGCGGCGGTGATGGCGGCGGAACTGGTGGTGGCACGGGCGGCGGCGATGGCGGCGGAACTGGTGGTGGCACGGGCGGCGGAACTGGTGGTGGCACAGGCGGCGGCACCGGTGGCGGAACTGGTGGTGGCACAGGCGGCGGCACCGGTGGCGGAACTGGTGGTGGCACGGGCGGTGGCACGGGCGGTGGCACCGGTGGCGGAACTGGCGGTGGCACGGGCGGTGGCACCGGTGGCGGAACTGGTGGTGGCACGGGCGGCGGCACCGGTGGCGGAACGGGTGGTGGCACGGGCGGTGGCACGGGCGGTGGCACCGGTGGCGGAACTGGCGGTGGCACGGGCGGCGGCACCGGTGGCGGAACGGGCGGCGGCACCGGTGGTGGAACAGGCGGAGGCACTGGCGCAGGGACCACGCCGTTAGTCACCGGTCAGGTTGTCAGCCAGATTGGCACGGCGCTCGGCGGTGTGGGCACAACGGTCAGTGGCCTGGGCAACACCTTGACCACCGTACCGGTGGTAGGCGCAGCCGGCGGTCTGGTGGTCAATACCGGTAATGCGGTGACCTCGGTCACAGACGGCATCACCAAGGGCATCGGCACCCTGGGCACTGACAAAGACTCGCTGGGCATCACTGTGGCAGGCGCGACGACTGCGGTGAGCGACCTGGGTAAAGGTGTCACATCGCTGGGCACGGGTGTCAGCACCCTGATCGACAACACGCCGATCAACCAGATACCGGTGGTGGGCGGTGTCGTGAATAAAGTCACGGACGCAACTGGCGGTGTGGTGGGCAATTTGGGCAATACCGTCACGATGCTTGGCAATACCTTGACCGGCTCTGTCACGACCGGACCGTTGGGTAAGGTGACGGGCGGGGTGAATGACAAAGTGCTGGTGCCGGTGATCTCGCTGGTGGAAAACGTCACCGGCAAAGTGGGCACAACGACAGGCGTTGGCGCTCCCGTGGACGGTTTGCTGAACAAAGTAGGCACGGTGGTGGGTGGCCTCGGTGACAAGGTGGCGGGCACGGGTAATGGCAACCCGGTCACCAGCCTGGTAGGGGGTGTGTTGGGCGGCGTCGCGGGTGCAACCGATAAAGCCGGGGGCTATGTCAATCCTGCTCCGGCCACCGGAGGTGGCGCGGGGGGTGGTTCAGGTGGTTTGCCGGGCATCGCTGGCGCCGGCTTGCTGGAAACCGTCGGTGGCGTGGTCAACGGTGTCAGCACCGGTCTGGCAGGTGGCAGCACCAGCGGTGTGGTGGATGCGGCGGGCGCTAATGGCAATGCCCTGGGCAATACCGTGGCGTCCATCGGTGGGGCGTTGGGCGGCACAGGTGTCGCAAATAACGCAGCCGGAGCGCCTTTGGCCGCAGTCACCACCACGGTCGGCACCGCGCTTAACCCGGTCACCAGTGCGGTGACGACGGTCACGCAAAACGTCGGGGCGGCGACGGGCGTGGGCGCACCGGTCAGTGGCCTGCTCAATCAAGTGGGCGGTGCAGTCAGCAGTGTCGGGGTCAAAGTGGATGCGGGCAGCAACAATCAAGTGGTGAGCGCGGTCGGTCAAACGGTCAATACCGTGGGCGCTACAGTGGGGGCTGTCGGGGGGCTGTTGAACGGTGGCACACCCGCCCAGGGCGGGGCTGCAACCGGTGGTCTGGGTGGCGTACTCGGTGGCCTGGGCAATCTGGGCAAGAAAAACTAACGAATTGCACCTGGCCGGTTCGACGGCCTTACCTACAGCGCCTACAGTTGGTTGAGACGAGAGGTTCAGATGAATCTCTCGTCTTTTTTCATGCGAGGAATGTAGGAATTGCACCGGGTAGCGTTGCAGTCAGACGACGCGTCCACCTCGTCATGTCGCGGTTGTTGACCAAGGAGTGTCATATGCGTACTTGCGTTCCTCTTCTGTGTCTGGCTTTGACCCCGTATGCGTTGGCTGAGCCGCTGCCGCGTTTTCTCAACAGCAATGACACGATGCAAACCCTGCCCACGCCCAACCTGCCGGTCGATGCTTATCGCCCGCAAAAGCCTGCGTTGCAACTACCCAAGCCTGGGGCCGTCGAACCACCGCCGCTGGTCATGGGCACGAAGCTGACCATTCGTAAATTGCAGATTGAAGGGGGCACGGTGTACCCGCTCAAGGAGTTGGGCGCGGCGTATCAACCGCTGCTTGGGCATGAAATCAGCCTGGCACAACTGATCGATGCCACGCGCACCCTCACCACGCGCTATCAAACCGATGGTTATCTGCTGTCTTACGCCTATCTACCGCCGCAGGACTTTGCGCAAGGGCTGGTGCGGGTGGTGCTGGTGGAAGGCTACATTCGTGACTACACCGTGCAAGGCGATGTCGGTCGGGTGAAAGGCTTTATTGATGAGTTGGTGGACAAGCTCAAGGGCGAGCGCCCTTTGACGCGTAAAACCTTTGACCGTTACGCAACGTTGATGGGCCGCATTCCGGGCGTCACCCTGCAAGCGCAAGTGCCGCCGCCGGGCACCACCGATGGCGCCTCAACCTTGACCATCAACGCCAGCCGCAAGCCGTTCACCACCAGCATGAGCCTCACCCAAGGCAGCCGTGACAGCACGCAGGCGTTGTTGGGTGTGAGCAGCAACTCGCAAACGGCGATGGCTGAGCAACTGACGTTGAGCGGGCTGTTCCCGCCGGGTAACGACAAAGAACATTACTACCGCATCGACTACAGCCAATACCTGAATGCCGAAGGCACCCAGTTGAGCCTGTACGGTGCGCGTTATCGCAGCGACCCCGGCAGCAGCATTGCCACCAGCGACGGCTTTGAACTCAAACCGCACCGCGAGAATGATCGCTTCTCGATTGGCGTCAGCCACCCGCTGATTGCCGCGCCTAACCAGTGGCTCAGCGTCGGCACGCGTCTGTATGGGGTGAACGACAGAACGGATTACGATGTGGTCGGTTTTCCGGTCAGCATCAGCGAAAAAACCGATGTGCGCGCCTTGGCGTTTGAGGGGGATTGGCGCAAATCCAATGCCAAGCAATTGCGCATCGTCAGCGCCGGTTTGTATCAGGGCATGAAGGGCTTGGGTGCCAAGAGCGAAACCAGCCTGACCGGTAACCAATACGACCTCGATTTTTTCCGCCTGCGCCTGTCGGGCGTACAGAGCGACACCTTCTTTGAAAACTGGCAGGGCGTGATGTCCGGCGCGTTGTATTGGAGCAGCGACAGCCTGCCCGACAGTGAGCGCGCGGTGTTTGGCGGGCAGAACTTTGGCCGTGGCTACCCCGACGACCAAGCCTCCGGCGACAAAGGCTGGGGGGTGGCGTATGAGGTCAACTACAGCTTTAACCGGGACGGTGAGTGGGTGAAATTGCTGCAACCGTATGGGGTGCTGGACAAGGCCAAAACCTGGTTCAACGATTTACCGTTCAAAGGTTCGGACATGTCATCGGCGGCCGTGGGCCTGCGTTTTGGCGACAAGCGTTATTACAACATCGCCCTCGAAGTGGCCAAACCCATGTCCGACATGGCGCTGGACAGCTTCAACCGTCGCCCGCGCTACACCTTGAGCTTCAGTTACCAGTTGTAAGACGTACTTGGGGTGGCTGACCAAGGCTGCGATGTTTGACCTGCCACGTTAAACATCGCAGCTGGCGGCCGTTCCTACGCGGGGTGCAGTGCTCACAATGACGGGGGATCAGTGCTCAGCCAGTCTTAGGGTGGGCAATGGGAAGAGGTTGTTGAGGGTGTCGAACAGGCGTACGTGGTAGATGGGTTTGCGGAACAGGTCCAGCACCTGCAAGCGCAGCAAATCACTGACATCGTCCATGTCGGCATGGCCCGACATGACAATCACCGGCAGATGTTGGCGGGCGGTGTGTTCGCGCAGGCGCTTGATCAGCGCAATACCACTTTCTTCAGGCATGCGCAGGTCGGTGATCACCAGCGCAATGTCGGGGTGTTTGGTCAGCTGTTGCAGCGCGATCTTGACTGACACCGCGGTAAAGCAACAAAAACCCTCGCCCTCCAGCAGCTCGGCCAGCTCCAGAAGTGCGTCCTCTTCGTCATCCACAAGAAGCAGTTGTTGGCGTGACGAAGAGGCGGTCATCTTGCAGTCCTGTAAAAAGGGAGCGTTCAAATATATTCCCAGCACGTGCTCTTACGTCACAGTCGTACCGCCCAAGGCAGTAACCACTTTGTTTAAAGTACTTTTAATAGCATCTGTAAAGGGGGTGGCAAAAAGAATAATCGCCAATGTAACGATCCCCACAATCACCACGTATTCAACACCTGCCGCCCCGTCCTTGCGCTTAATCAGTTGTTGGGTGTGATAGACACAAAACGCCTGTGCCGGCGCATACACTTTAAGAACAGTATCTAAAAGCATCTGACTTCTCCTTAGTGCGCCGAGGCGGGCACTGTGTAACGGTGGTGCGACATAATTCCTATTTGCCACCACAGCATTGTCAACAAAGCTCAAGCTCACAACTGTAAGAAAGGATTAATCACAAAGTATTAATCCATCCCGCTCAGGCGAAGCGGATCCAAAAAAGGTAAACAAATCAAAGTGGCTGATTTATCAGCTAGAAATAATCCGCTCAGTAATGGCGTTTTGTCCTAGCTGCGCTACCTTCAAATAGCGAAATGGTTGCAAGCCGTCTTGACGTTCATAGCTACCTGATTGCGAATGATTTTTCGTCTGCCTTACGCAGTGGGAAGGGAGTGCCAATATGAACAATCGTCGCAGTCTGGTACTGGCCGCCGTCCTTTTTTTAGGCGCCATTGCAGCCGGTTTTTGGGGGTTGATGTTGACCCGCAATCAGCCTGTTGCCCCCGTGCCTGTGGCCCAAGTGGTGGAGCAGGGCGCCGCTAATCTTGAGGATCAGACCAAGCAATCGGTGGTGGTGTTGAGCCGTGATGTAGCCCCGCATGTGGCCCTGACTGCCGAAGATTTGACGCTGGAAAAATTGCGTACAGCGCCCGTTGGCAGCTTGACCTCTATCGAACAGGCGGTGGGGCGAACGCCGTGGCGCGCGCTCAATGCAGGCACTTGGCTGACCGAACAAAGCTTCGAAGTGGGCGGGCCGCTGGCGCGCATGATTCGCCCGGACGAGCGTGCGCTGGCCGTGGCAATTGACGAGGTGAGCGGTGCTGCCGGGCAGTTTGGCCCCGGTGATTACGTTGATATTTTGTTGTTCCTGCGCCAGGACACGGCCAACCCCGAACCCTCGGCGCAACTGGTGTTGCCGGCGGTGCGGGTGTTGAGTCTGGGCGATGAACTGGGGCTGACCAGTGACGGCCAGCCCGCCAGCCCGGCACCCACGCCCGAGCAGGCGCAACAGCAAGCGGCGCGCCGGGTCAGTGCGCGCACGGTGGTGCTCGCCATTCCCGAACCGTTGGTCAATCAATTAATGCTCGCGACGCAGGCCGGGACGTTGCGACTGGCGGTGCGCAGCGCGCAAGAGCAGCGTTTGAGCAAGTACTGGTCGGGCGATGAAGACGCCTCCAGCAACGTGCAAGCGGCCAGGCGCGGGCTTTATCAGTTCAATCAATTAGCCATGGCAAGGCCGGTCGAAGCCCCGGCCACTCGCCCTGCTGGCGCCCCTCGGGTGCGCGGTATCGAAATTATTCGGGGCGCTCAAACCGCCCAACAGCCTGCCCAATAAAATTCCTGATCTGCAAGGAAGCCCAGCATGAGTCAACGTTGTGTGCCGCTGTTAAAACGCGCTGTCTGGACGCTGGTGTTAAGTGGTGTGTGTGTGCAAATGGCCGCGGCGGCCTCGGCCAGTTGCGCGTCATTGGGGGCATTGCCCTCCGTATTGGAAGTGGCGCAAGGCACCCAGCAAGCACTGGATTCGCCGGTCAGCATTACCCGCATTGCAGTGGGCGACCCGAGCATTGCCGATGTGCAGGCCAATGGTGACAGTGCCTTTCTGCTCACGGGCGTCGCCCCCGGCACCACCAGCTTGATGGTCTGGACCGCGTGCTCCAAATCGCCACGCCAGAGCATGGTGTTCGTCAAAGGCAAGGCCAGCACCGGCTTCACCACGGCGTCCCTTGCGCCCTCTGAAGACCCGACCTTGCCCAGTCAGGTACAGACCGACATTCGTTTTGTCGAAGTCAGCCGCACCAAGCTTCAGGAAGCCAGTACTTCGATTTTTGGCATGGGCAGCAACTTTCTGCTCGGCTCGCCTGGGGCGCTGATTACCACGGCCGAAAACATCATCACGGGCGGCCCTCCCGCCAATAACAAGTACTTCAACATCGGCTTTGGCGGCGGGCGGGTAAGGGCGATGATCAATGCCCTGGAAGGCAGCGGTTTTGCCTACACCCTGGCGCGTCCAAGCCTGGTCGCGTTGAGCGGTCAAAGTGCGACGTTTCTGGCGGGAGGCGAGGTGCCGATCCCGGTGCCCAGCAGCGGCAGCGATAACGTGTCGATTGAGTACAAGGAGTTCGGTATCCGCCTGACCTTGACCCCGACAGTGGTGAGCCGTGATCGCATCCTGCTCAAAGTCGCCCCCGAAGTCAGTGAGCTGGATTACACCAATGCGGTGAACATCGCCGGTACGCTGGTGCCCGGCCTGACGGTGCGCCGCACCGACACCAGCATCTCGCTGGCCGACGGCGAGAGTTTTGTCATCAGTGGGTTGATCAGCTCGCGCAACAGCTCCCAAGTGGATAAATTTCCCGGCCTGGGCGATATCCCGATTCTGGGGGCGTTTTTCCGCTCCTCCAACATCAGCCGCGAAGAGCGCGAGTTGCTGATGATTGTCACCCCGCATTTGATTCAACCCTTGGCGGCCAACGCGCAACTGCCGTCGTTGCCGGGCGAAAAACTGCGCAACTACGACCCCAATTGGTATCGCCTGTATTTCCTTGAAAACGGCAATTTCAATCGCCGTAGCGGGTTATCCAAATGAGCGAAAGCCTGAGCCAGACGTTTCTCGCACTGACGCGCAACAACACCGATCTTGAATGGTTGCAGGGGGCGCTGGCGCCACTGGGGCAAGTGGTGGGGGCGGGCACCAGCAGCCTGGACGAGCTGCTGGCACTGGTGGATGTGACCTTCGCCGGGTTGGTATTTGTGGGGCTGGACCGCGAAAAAGTCGTGGCCCAGTGCGCGTTGATTGAAGGCGCGCTGGAAGCCAAGCCGATGCTGGCGATTGTTGCGTTGGGCGATGGCATGGACAACCAACTGGTGCTCAACGCCATGCGCGCCGGAGCGCGTGACTTTGTCGCCTATGGTTCGCGTTCCAGCGAGGTCGCAGGGCTGGTGCGGCGCCTGAGCAAGCGTCTGCCAGCGGTCACGCCGAACGCGCAACTGGGTGGCTTGACCGTGATGTACAGCGCGCAGTGCAATGCGGACGGCGCGTTGCTGGCCAGTCATCTGGGGCTGGTGGTGCAAAAGAGCGGTCAACACACCCTGTTGCTGGATTTGGGTTTGCCGCGTGGCGACAGCATTGCGATGTTGGGCCTTGAAAGCACGTTCTACTTTGGCGACGCCTTGCGGCATTTGCGCCGCCTGGACAGCACGCTGATCGACAGTGCCTTTACCACCGCCCCCGGCGGGATGCGGATTTTGGCCTACAGTGACAGCGACGAACCGCTGGAGCACACCAGCGCCGCCGAGTTGTACATGTTGCTCAGCGCCTTGCGTCAGCACTTCCAGCACATTGTGGTGAACCTCACGGGCCAGCCTGACAGTGAAGCCTTGCGCACCTTTGTCAGCCATTGCGACAAGTTGCTGTGGTACACCGATCAAAACGTACTCGATTGCCGCCGCAACCTGGCCATTCTCAACCTGTGGCGCGCCAAGGGCATGAAGCTCGAACATGCGCGACTGTTGGTGGACCGTTACCTGCGCGGCGTCGCGCCGGACGCCGATGCACTGGCCAAAAGTTTTGGCCTTGAAGTGCTGGCCACCTTGCCCCCCAGCGACGAACTGCGCATGAACGCCAAAAACCAGGCCACCACCCTGTTCGAGTTGGCCCCGCGCGAAGCGCTGAGTCAGGGCCTCAAAACCTTGGGCGAGCGCTTTGCCAAACGTTCCGAGGGGCTGGAAAAACCGTCTGCCAACTGGTTGAACCGCCTGTGGGGGGTTAAATGAGCGGCGAAAAATTATTCGGTGCGGGCCTGCATACCAAGAATGGGCATGCTGATCACGACAGCCTGAAACTGGTGCTGCATCGCTACATCATCGATGCGATCGAAGAGTCCGGCAAAAACCTGCTTGAAGACTCCCGTCAGGTGTTGTCGCAATTTGTGACGGACAAAGTTGCCGAGTACGTATCCCGCCTGCACCTGGCGATCTCGCGCTATGAAATGGAGCGTTTGGCGGAAGAAATCGTCGACGAACTGACCGGTTTCGGCCCGCTGGAAGTGCTGCTGCGCGACCCGGGCGTTACCGAGATTCTGGTCAACGGGCCGCACCGGGTGTTTGTTGAACGCGACGGCATCCTGCACCAGAGCGAGCTGCGCTTTATTGACGATCACCACGTTGAACGGGTGATGCAGCGTATTTTGGCGCCGCTGGGGCGCAGGCTCGATGAGTCCTCGCCGATGGTGGATGCGCGCATGCCGGACGGCAGCCGGGTGAACGCGATCATCCCGCCGATTGCGCTGGACGGCCCGTGCCTGTCGATTCGAAAGTTTCGTAAAGACATGCTTAAAAGCACTGACCTGATGGCGATGCAAACCATCGACCAGGCGATTTACGAGTTTATTCAAGAGGCGGTGGGCAAGCGCTGCAACATTTTGATCAGCGGCGGTACGGGCACCGGCAAGACCACGCTGCTCAACATCCTCAGCCAGTTGATCAACCCGTACGAGCGCCTGGTGACCATTGAAGACGTCGCCGAATTGCAGTTGGGGCACCCGCACGTCGTGCGTCTGGAAACCCGCCCGCCGAATGCCGAAGGCCACGGCGAAGTCAAAGCCAGCGACTTGATTCGCAACGCCCTGCGCATGCGCCCCGACCGCATCATTCTGGGGGAGATTCGCGGCGTCGAAGTGCTCGATGTGCTGACGGCGATGAACACCGGCCACGACGGCTCGATGAGCACCGTGCACGCCAACACTGCGCAGGATGCACTGCTGCGCCTGGAAACCCTGGTGGGCCTGACCGGGCGCACGGTGGCAGAGAAAACCTTGCGCCAAATGATCTGCGCCGCCCTGGATGTGATTATTCAACTGACGCGCATGCCCGATGGGCGCCGCTGTGTCAGCGAGGTGCTGGAAGTGGTCGGCGTGCGCGATGACGTTTACGTGACCAACACCCTGTTTCGACTGGACCGGCGCACCGGTTTTGGCTTTATGCGCGAAGCACTCAACCCGGCGGGCGACAAATTGCGTCGTGAACCGATTGTGAATCTCCACGGTTGAGGCGCTGCCCATGATCCCGGCCCTGATATTGCTCTTGCTCGCGGTGCTGATGTTCGGCTTGGGGCTGTTTATTGTTTTTCATGTGATGCGCGATCCTGCCACCAGCCGGGTGCTTGATCGCCTGGCCCAAGGGCAGCCTCAATCGGGCGCCAAGGCGGTGGGCGTGGCCTGGTTGGACCGGGCCTTTTTGCAAGCCGGGTTAGGGCGGCCCTCTGAACGCCTGGGGCTGTGGATTGGCCTGTGGACGGGTGTGATCGCGGTGGCTGGTTTGCTGGGCGGGTGGTCATTTTTCATCGCGGGTGTGCTGCTGCCGCCGTTGCTGTTGAGGGTGTTCATCAGTTGGCGCTATCAACGTCGGGTGCGGCGCATGGTTGAGCAACTGCCGCAGTTGCTTGATCACTGCGTGCGCAGCTTGAAGGCCGGTCGCACGTTGGCTGACGCCGTGCTCCTGGCCATTGAGGCGTCGAGTGATCCGCTTAAAACGGGCATCAGCCGTGTGTCGCGCAACGTACAGCTGGGCGTGAGCTTGCCCGACGCGGTGCAAGACTTTGCCCAGTTGTATGAACGTGAAGAGTTTCGTCTGTTTGCGCTCGGCTTGAGGGTCAACCATCGCTATGGCGGTAACGCCAGCGAATTGCTGGAAAACCTGATTGTGCTGATTCGCGAGCGTGATCAGGGCGCTCGTCAACTGAAGGCCATGACCGGTGAAACGCGCATCACCGCTATTGTGCTTGGCGTGCTGCCGATTCTTTTAGTGGCGTATTTCTCTCTGACCAACCCGGCCTATTTGCCCAAGTTATGGAACGACTCAGCGGGGCAGCATTTACTGCTGGCAGCTCTGGCGATGCAGGTGATGGGCAGTTTAGCGCTGTGGCGGATGGTAAGGAGCGTATGACATGGCGTTGCTGATCAGTGCCGTTTTGCTGCTGGGCGCTTTGGCGCTGGTGATCAATGCCGTGATCCAGCAACGCCTGCGTCAGCAACGTGTGGTCCAGCGCTTACAAGGTGAGACCACCAGGGCCGGCAAGCTCAATGTGTGGCTGCGGGCGATGGGCAACAGCAAAATCGGCCAGCGCTCCATCACCCTCGACTCCGAAACACAGACACTGCTCAACCGCGTGGGCTGGCGCACAGCGGGTCAGCGCTCGGTGTTTGCCGCGCTCCAGATTGGCACCCCGGTGGTGGTGGCCGGGTTGACGTTTGTGGGCCATGAAGTGCTGTATCCGCGCTCGGGCAACGTGTGGATCGTGCTGCTTTTAGGCATGGCGGTTGGCTATCTGCTGCCCAAGCGTTTATTGGCGTTCGCAGCCGTTCGGCGTCAACAGCAGGTGGCCACTGAAGTTTCAACGTTTATCCCGTTGCTGCGCATCCTGTTTGAGTCCGGCATGGCGGTTGAACAGGCTTTACGGGTACTGAGCCAAGAAGCACGACAGTTATTGCCGGTGCTGACCGCAGAGTTGCGACTGGTGCTGGCCCGGGTGGACTCGGGGCTGGAGCTGAGCCAGGAACTGCAAAAAGCCGCGAGCTTGCTGGCCGTGGACGAGTTTGATGACACGTGTGTGATTCTTCAGCAATTGATTCAACAGGGTGGCGGCGCGATGAAGTCATTGCAGGCACTGAAAAGCCTGCTCGATGACCGGCGCCTTACACGTATGCAGGAATACATCTCAAAAATGTCGGCCAAGATGTCGGTGGTCATGATGTTGTTTCTGTTCCCGGCCTTGCTGATGGTATTGGGCGGGCCGAGCATTATCGCGATCTCACGGGCCTTTGGCTCATGATCAGGAGTGTGTGCATGAAAGCTGTGATCGCTGCGTTTGGGCTGCTGATGTTAGGCGGCTGCGCGACCCCTGGGGCCAGTAATCCGCCGTGGCTGGCCCTGAACAGCAGTTGCGCCAAGTTGAGTGGCGATCAGGAGCTGTCCATGAACCTGGCGGATGACATGGCCAAGCAAGGCAAGCTGCACGCCAGCCTGGCCAACCTGCAAAGCCTGCCCGAGCGCTACGGGCAAGTGCAGTTGCGCAAGGCGCGCATTTATCGCCAGTTGGGGCGCAGCGAAGCTGAGCCGCTGTATCGCGGGTTGCTGGGCACCTGTTTGGCGGCTGACGGTGAACATGGCCTGGGCCAGTTGGCGGTGGGGCGTGGGGACAACGCACAGGCGCTGACGTATCTGCAAAATGCCGCCCGGCTGGCGCCCACCGATGCCAACATCCGCAATGACTTGGGCGTGGTGTATCTGAATTTGTTGCGTGTTGACGATGCGCGTTTCGAGTTTCTGACGGCATTGGAACTGAGCAAGGAAGATGACGGGTTGGCGGCGTTGAATTTGGTGACGTTGTTGATCTATCAGGACAACTGGCAGCAGGCGGCGGAGCTGGTCACGCGTGCCGGTTTGACCCCGCAACAAGTGAGCGATGCCCAAGCGCGCGCCCAAGCGCTCAAGGTGCCAGCCAAAGCGGCCAGTGATCAGGTTGCAGCCATAAAATAATTGGAGGTGTGCCATGCCGTTAACAGTGCGTATGGGGTTGTTATTGGCCGTAATGCCGATGAGCGTGTGGGCCATCGAGCCTGGGCCATCGTCCACCTATCAGCAAGAAACCGAAAACTGGTTGCAAATTCAAGTCAGCGGTAAAGCGCAGTCAGCCGTGCCGCAAACGGTCACCCCGCAAGAGCGCGAACAAAGCCTGCAACGCTTGTTGAAAAGTTATGACCATGAGATTCCCGAGTATTACAAACAGGAATCGAGTGGCGGGAGCGGCAAGTCCAATTGATGGGGGCTGTCGCGGCCCAGGTAGCGGATGACGGCCTGGATGCAGTGCGTAGCCGCTGGCGCAGGTTGCGTGCGGCGGCTTCAACCACGGCGCTCCGGCTGGCGGAGCGCCTACAGCGCGGGAAGGGTCAGTGCGCCGTCAACCGGTGCTGTTGCGCGTTGGCGTTGGGGGACAAGGCCAGTGCCAGCTGAGTACGGTTGTTCATGTGGGTCAGGCGCAGTACCTGCGAGACATACAACTTGACGGTGTTTTCAGTGATGCCCAGATCACAGGCAATTTGATAGTTGGTCTGGCCTTTGCCCACCAACCGGGCCACGTCCAATTGGCGCGGCGACAGTTGCTGGAAGATGGCAGGCATCAAGGCGTTGCTGTCCTCGCTTGAACCCGTGTCGCTGGAGGTGGTACGAGGCGGGCGGCGCACGGCTTCCATGTCTTGGTAGAGGTCGTCAATGGAGTCGGCCAGGAACTGTAGCTTCTGGTTCAAATGCCCGAGTTGTTCACTCTTCATTCGTTCGCGCAACAGTGTTTCCTGACGCTGAATACCTTCGAGTAATTCGTTGAGGTCGACCGGTTTTTGATAGTAGTCGGCGACCCCGCAACGCAGCGCTTTGATCACGTCTTGTTTGTCGGCGCGACCGGTCAGGAGGATGCTTTCAAACAGCCTTTTTTTGCCCGCAAATTTTTGCAGGTGTTGGGTCAGTTCGATGCCATTCATGTCGGGCATGTGCAAATCACACAGCACCAGACCGATCTCAGGGTCGTCCTTGAAACTTTCGAGCGCCTCACGGCCCGACGCACATGGCACGCAGCGGTAACCGCTGCTCTCCAGAAACTCGCAGAGTTCTTCGACAATCAACGGTTGGTCATCGACCACCATTACTTTTATTAGAGGACTGGGCGTGTTCACGCGTTACTCCATGCCTGGCAAGCCAATTAAGGGCGTCCAGCTTTCCTCTTCTTGAGGAAGCTTGTTTAAAAGTAGACCTACTTTCCCACGCTGTACATGGAGCTAATCCTATGTCTGAACTACGTCAGGCACAGTGTCGTCAGGCTAAAACCTGCCAGCAGGAAGGGCGCGAAGGGGGCTTTTTTTGGCGCGGCGTCCAGTGGCGGGGTCTCAGAGGGTGTAACCCGTTGATAGATCAGCGGGAAGATTTTTGACGCGAAAAGAGTCCACGTCAGCAAGCACACACCTGCACCGATAAACGTGCCCAGTACCGTCAGACGATCGGTTGCCAGAGCAAGTGCGATCAGCAGCTTCACGTCACCGGCGCCGAATTTATTGAGCGCGTAACCGGGCAGTGTCAACAGCAGCACAATCAGCAGGGCCAGGCCGCCCTCGCTGGCCGGCGCGCCGAGCCAGGTATGGCCGTTCCAGAGCAGGTACAACAACGCCAGCCCTGTGCCACCCAACGTTAAGGTGTTGGCGATCTGGCGCTGATACAGGTCTTGAATGGCACACGCCGCTAACCACATGAACAGAACGATTAAATGCGTCACGTATTCGGCGTCCCTTTTTGGCGAATGATTCTATGCTGATATGACGTGTGGTTGTCAGGGTAGACGCAGTCATGAAAACAGGCCTTCGCACAAAACAAAAAGGCGCGGCTGCCATCGAGTTTGCGCTGGTGTTTGTGGTGTTTTTTGCAGTGTTTTACGGGATTGTCAGCTACAGCTTGCCGCTGTTGCTGATGCAATCATTCCATCACTCGACGGCTGAGGCGGTGCGCCGCAGTGTGGCGCTGGACCCCACCGTGTCACCCAGTACCTACACCGCGGATGTGCAGGCGCGCGCGCTGACCGTGCTGGGCGAACAACTGTCGTGGGTGCCCACGGGCCTGAAGGGCAGCGTGCAGAAAACGGCGGTTTACAGCGCGGGTGTTTTGACGGTCACGGTCAGCCTGCCGTCGTCGGCGCTGAGTACGGTCCTGCCAGTGCTGGTGCTGCCGGGTAACATCAGGGTGCCCAATCTGCCGACGACGTTGACGGCCCAGTCGAGCCTGCAATTTTGATCACCGGCGAGCGTTTGTTCGGGCGCCTGCTGGGCCGCACTCATGAGGGTTCACCTGTGCCCGCCCGTTCGGCGCCGCGCCTGGAGGCGGGGATTGAAGTGCGGCTCGACCCGCAGGGCCATGTTCTGGAAATACACGGCGCGCAGCATCACGGTGTGGTCATGGGCAATGGCCCTGCGCGCTTGCTGATTGATTATCTGGTGCCCGGCAGCACGCTGGCACTCGAAGGCACGCCAGTGGACTGGCAGGGCCAAAGTCTGGACCTCACGTTTCAAGGGGCAGGCAGCCACGTTGTGCACACCCGGGGCTGGGTGCAACCGCACGCTGACGGCTGGCTGCTGCAACTGTTGGACATCAGCGACCTCTTGCTGGGCAACCAACAGGCCCACAGTCGCGAACGTTGCCAACTGCTCACCACGCACATGAGCGAGCAAGTGCGCCAATGCAGCCCTTCACGTTTACAGGCGGTGGTGAGCGACATGCTGCAACAGGTGGCGCAGCTCTGGCATGTGCCGTGCGTCGCCTTGGCCTTAGCGGATAACGCGCAAGCGGGATGGACGATCTACAGCGCGTTTCATCGCCATGACGCCCCGGCGCTCTGGGAGGTCGATCAACCCGCCGGCAGCGCACTCGACAGCCTTTACGGCCAGGCCCCCCAGCGCTTTGAACCCCTTCACGGCAACCGCGAACATTCAAGGCTCAACGGGTTGTTCGCCAATGCCGACGGTTTTTTGGTGCCTTACAGCGATCATCAGGGCGTGTGCGCGTGGTTGTTGTTGGGGATGTACCCGGCCTCTGCGCATCCGCCCGCGATGGGCGATAACGATTGGTTGCAAGTCTGCGCGGCGTTGGCAGGGCCGTTGTTGGGGCGCTTGCGTGAGGTTCAACATGCCCGGCAGATGGAGCGCATGGAGGCGTTGCAAGGGTTACTGGGCAGCGGCTGGTGGGAGTGGTCGCCAGCCCTTGAGCAACTCCAGCTGGCGCCGCCATTGGCGGCCAGTGTGGTGCCGGGGCAGAGCGCTTATTTGTCTCGCGAGCAATGGCTGGGGCTGTTTCACCCGGCTGATCGCGATGAAGTGGCCAGCCGTTTCAATGAGCTGCTGGTGCATGACAAGGCTTGCTTGCTGTGCGCCCGGTTGCATCAGGCTGACAGCACACAACCTGCGATGTGGTATCGCCTTCAGGGGCAAGTGCTGGGGGCAGGCGACGCGCGACGCATCGTGGGTTATATGCTCGATGTCAGCGACATTAAAAACCAGCAGCAACAGGCGGCTGCGGCGCATGCCCGGCTCGACAGCGTGATCGCCAGTTCGCCCGCAGTGATTTATGTACAACGTTATGCCGAGGGCGCGTTACTGCCCGTCTTCTTCAGCGCCAGTTTGCAGCCCTTGCTGGGCTGGACGCTGGAAGAATGCACGGCAGGCGAATTAATTGAATGGGTACACCCCGACGACCGCGAACAGTACTTCGCACGCACACGCCAATTGCTGCGTGAAGGCAGCGTGAGCAGCCGCTATCGACTGCGTGATCGAGGCGGCGCTTATCACTGGCTGCTCGATGAGGCCAAACTGCTGCGCGACGATTTGGGCTTGCCCGTCGAAGCGGTGGGCTTGTGGCTGGACATCACCGAAGCGAGCGAGGCCGCTGAGCGGGTCAGGCACAGCGAAGAGCGCTACCGCATGCTGGTCGAAGACTCACCGGCGATGATTTGTCGCTACAGCCCCGACCTGACCCTCAGCTTTGGCAACCGCCCCTTGGCAACTTATCTGGAGTGCGCGCCGCACCAACTGCCGGGGATCAATTTGAGCCGTTGGTTATCGGCGCAGCAGCATCAGGCGTTTGTGCAGCGCCTGGCCACGTTGACCCCCGAGTTCCCGGTCAGCACCGCCGAAATCAGCCTGCAACTGCCGGGGCGTGAACACGCGTGGTGGGTGTGGTCGGACCGTGGCGTATTTGATGCGCAGGGGCAGTTGATCGAAGTGCAGGCCGTGGGGCGCGACAACACCGAGGTGCGGCGTGCGCAACAGCAACTCACCCAAAGCGCGAAAATGGCCACCCTGGGCGAGATGGCGACCGGGCTGGCGCACGAGATCAACCAGCCGTTGAACGTGATGCGCATGGCCATCGTCAACGTGCTCAAGCGCCTGAGCAACGGCGACGTGCAAATTGATTACCTGCAAGACAAGCTCAACCGCATCGACGCCCAAGTGCAACGCGCTGCGCGGGTGGTGGATCACATGCGGGTATTTGGGCGGCGTTCGGAAATAGAGCAACACCTGTTCAACCCTGCGGTTGCCGTCGAAGGCACCTTGTCGTTGCTCAGTGAAGGGTTGCGGGGCAAAGGGGTTGAGGTGCGTTGTGAAGGGCTGCAAAGCCTGACGCAAGTGCGCGGTCACGTCGATCAACTGGAGCAAGTGCTGATCAACCTGGTGGTCAATGCCCGTGATGCGCTGCTGAGCAAACGTGAGACTGATCGCGACTTCCAGCCCTGGATCGCCCTTGGCCTGCAACCTGATCACGACGCTGTACAGCTATGGGTCCAAGACAACGCGGGCGGGATTGATCCGCGGTTGCTGGAGCGCATTTTTGAGCCTTTCTTCACCACCAAACCGATTGGCGTTGGCACCGGGCTGGGGCTGTCGGTGAGCTACGGGATCATCGACAACATGGGCGGGCGTCTGAGCGTCAGCAACACCGAACACGGCGCACGGTTTTGCGTGACGTTGCCGGGCGTGGTTGCAACCGCTTAAAGCACCAATTGAGCACGCCCGCCTTGCCCGCAGGTGAGGTTCGCGCCGATTTGTACATCGACCAGGCTGATGCCGAGGGTCTTTAGCAGACTGTTAACAATTGGGTCCAGCAGAGAACCCAGCAAACTGGTCAGCGAAGGTAAAAGCAGCGTCACAACTCCACTGATGGCGTTTGTCGCAGTTTGGACAACGGTGCTTAACGGATTATTGTTCGACGGGGTATACGCCTGAATTTTCACACCCGCCAGGGTCGTACCCAGACTGTTGATAACGTCCTGGGTGGCCGGTGTGCTTTGAATGGTCGGTGGCAGCTTGAGATTTGTAGGGGTGTAATCCGGGACGCTGTTTTTGGAGAAGATCAGCGTCTGCGAAGAGGGCGACGGAGCAACCTGTGCGTTCACCGTCAGGCCGATTCCGCCCCCTGCGAATGGGGTGCGATCGCCGCAGGTGCCGATCAGGCCCAGAATGCGGTGACACGTTTTTATCCCCACATCCACAATTGGCACCGCCAGAGGCGTAGGCGGGGCGCTGGAAGCGAATGCCGTGACAGGATCAATTTTACCTACCCGGATGGTTGCCAACGACTTGGTCGTTGCAACCGTCAAACTCTTGGTGCCGCTGCTACCTGTCGGGCAGGTATACCCTGTGACCTGCGCAGTGGCAGAGGCGGCATCAACACTGATATCAATTTGCGGGGTGGGTAGCAGAAGAACGTCGAGCTGTTGGCAACCAGCACCCAGCAGGCAAAGCGCATTACCCAATGTGGCGACCAGATTGAGGCTCAGCAGACTGTTGAGGACCGGCGTCAGACCGCCGACGAGGTCGGTGATGGCATTGGTTAAGCCGGCGATGTTGCTCAATAACGGAACGTTCAACGAAATCAATGCCCGAACTTGCGCTGTACGTACGAAGAGGTTTTGCTTGCTTGGGTCGCCCACCACTGAAAACTGCGGTGGTTCTATCACTTTCAAACGCACGGTGACGCTCAGAACGCCCGGGATGTTGACCGGCAACGTCAGGGCTACGGCGTTGTTGGCATTCGCCACCTGAAGGAATGCTTGAAGCAACTGCATCAGTTGTAGATTGGCGTCTAGCCCGGCGGTGGAACTTGCAGTTTGCAGCTTGAGCAAATCGCCCAGCGTGACCACAGCGGGGTTTAGTTTTACGGCCGTTTCTAACCCCAACAACGCCGCTTTCACATCGGCGGTTGCACCGTTGGCATTCATTACGGTGGCGGCGGTTTGGATAAGTTGCGTCAGGTTGGTTTTGGCTGCAAGCAGACTGGTGTAATCCCCCGCGGTCAATTTCAGGTCAATGGCTAACTGGTTCATATAGCTGAGCAGGTTGATATCACTCTTGATCAGCCCATCCCAGCCCCCCACGGTCAGGTTGAGGCTGCCCCCCGCCAGCCCGCCGATCACGGCGTTGAGCACGGCGGCCTGTGAATTTGTGGTGACACTCGCCAATGTACTGCGAATGCTGATTTGCGCCAGTGTGGCGTTGGGTGACGCCCCCACCGCACTTGCCGTCAACCGGGTGTTAAAGCCAAAGGTGCCTTTGGAAAACAGGTCCCATAACCCACCCGCGACGCTGGTCGGGACCACCGTGGTGGTGATAACGCGGATGGCGTCGGACTTGTTCGCATCGGCGCTGAACCTGCGCAGTTTGTCACTGCCGGTAATCAGCGTGCCGCAGGTGGCGCTCACCGTTTGGGTGGTAGAGGGCGTGAAGCTGTTGCGTGTGGCGCTGGCGACGGAGTAGACCGTGGCGGTGTTCGAACCGGCGGCTGCTGCACAATTGCCGCCCCGGCTGACGGCTTCCAGCACGGCCACATCGGCAACCCGTTGCAACTTGCGCTGTTCCAGATACAAGCGCCCGCTGTCCACCACCAGCAACATGAACAACAGCACCAGACCCAGGGTCAGTGCTGCGATCAAACCGATTGCACCCCGTTGTTGCCGGGGGCCGCTTAAGCACACGCCACGCAATTGGGGAGACATCGAGCACTCCTTTGCCGGCTTGCTGCCGAGCGCAACTCTCCAAGGGTGAAAAGGAGTGTAGTCAAGGTGTGCGCCGTGCGCTGGCGAGTTGCCAGCTTTGGTGACTGAGCGGCCAACTCATGGCCACCGTCGCAGTGGCCGAAGGCAACGTGCGAGTGCGAAGCGATCGTAAACCTGATAACGGCGCTGTGCTTGATGCACCACATTCCAGGGTTTTACGACCGCTACGCAGCCGCGCAATAGACGTCAGCGATTAACGATGCGCACCCGTGGCCCTATTTCGGCTTAGGCGGGTAGTCGCTGAGGATTTTGCTCACTGCTTCATGGATGGCGGCGCTGCGCTCTTGAGGCGTGGGGCTGGTGTCGACCACCTTTTCAGCACTGCCGCGCCATACCAGCTTGTCGGTTTTGGCATCTATCAGGTCGATCTGCAACGTGCCCACCTGGTAGTTGATGTTGCGCACCTCATCGTAAGCCGGGCGGCCCCAGTAACCTTCCCATGGGCCGCCCCAATAACCGCCCCACGGTCCACCCCAAGGGCCGCCGTAGCCATAACCGTAGTTAGTGACCACTTGCTCCTGGCGCTCGGCGACGATCAGGTAGGTCTGCACCCACAGGTCGGCCTTGGTAGCAGGCGTCACCTGGCGCAACCCGCGCTGGTCCAACTGATACGCCACCGCCTGCGTGATGCGTTGCAGGGTCAGGTCGCTTTTAAGCATCGGGTTATTGGGCACAAATTGCAGGGCGGGTTCTTTCCAGGCCCACGTCTGGTAGTTGGCAAAGTCGACTGAAGGGTTGTAATCGTGTGTGACTTGCATGGATTCGCAAGCGCTGAGTAACAGCGCCAGCCCCACGAGCGCGATACGACGTAGCATGATGACTCTCCACTTCAACAAGTCTTAATGAGGAGGATAGGCCTGTGTTGCTGTGTTCAACGATTCGCGCAACGCTTTTTCGCGTTCGCTCAGGCTGCCCTTGCTGCTGGTTTCAGCGCTGGAACTCCACACGGGTTCGCCGGTTTTACCGTCATACAGGCTGAGCCGCACTACCATGACTTCCACTTCGTAGGTCCGCACGATGGGCACGGTGTTGTACATACCGTATTGGTTGCCATAGCGACCATAACGGTCTCCATAGACCCCGCCGTATCCAGCCCCATAACCATAGTCGTCCTGAACCTGACGCAAGCGTTTTTCTGTGTGTAAATCTGCGCTCACCCACAGGTCAGGCGCCTGGTTGGGTTGCGCCGGGCGCAAACCGCGTTGATCGAGCGCATTACTCACCGCGTCGGCGATCTGTGCCGAGTCGGCCCACGCCGTTCCTGCGGGCAGGCGACCCTTGAGCCAGCCCCAGCTTTGGTAGCGGCCGTAATCGCGGGGCGGGGCCGGGTAGGCGCTTAAGTCCACTGCATTGGCGGCATGCGCCGGTGCACCCGGCATCGGCAGCGAGGTGGCGGTATAAGGGTTGGGGCTTTGGCAGGCGCCCAGCCCCAGGCTCAAAACAATTAACCCAACGCGGCGATACATGAGGCTCCCCTCAAACGTGAGCGATTAAACCGGGCGGCACACCCAATGCAGGTAGCGGCCCAAACCTGCGAAGGCGGGATGGCGACGGTGCGCCAGTTCCATTTCAACCAGCGCGTCAAGTTCGGCGCGCGCCTGGAACTCGACCGGCATGTAGTCGTGAAACACGCGCACGCCACTTTGTGTTTCGACCTGCCATAAGCCTTGCATCGCCGTTGCCAGCTCCCGTGGGTCGAGCGGCTGCTGTGGGGTGAGGCTTTGTTTTTCGCCAGCCATGTCGTTCTTGCGCATCTTGCGAAAGTGACCCTTGAGCAAGTTGCGATAGATCAGCGCATCGCGGTTATAAAACGCCAGTGACAGCCAGCCGTCTTTAGCGGTCAGTTGATGCAGCACGGGCAAGATCGCGTGGGGTTCGGCCAGCCATTCAAGGACCGCATGGCACAACACCAGGTCGTAAGGTTCAGTCAGTTGGCCCGGCAGTTCTTGCCATGAGGCTTGAATGAACGTAGCGCTTTGGCCTGCTTCGGCGAAGCGCTGACGTGCGCCGTCGAGCATGGGCGCGGCCGGTTCGGCCAGGGTCACGTCGTGGCCTTGCTGGGCCAGCCACAGCGACATATGCCCAAGCCCCGCGCCAATATCCAGCACGCGCAACGGGCGTTTTGGCAGCGACTCTTCAAGGTCGGCCTGTAACACGGCCAGGCGAATAGCCCCTTTGGCGCCGCCGTAGATTTTTTCGGCGAAGCGGGTGGCCAGTTGATCGAAGTGACGGTCACTCATTTGCTGAAACGCCTTTCGCTGTCGGCTAATTTACTGCGCACCACTTCGTTCATGTCCAGGCCCAGTTCGCTGCACAGCAACAACAGATACAACACGATATCGCCTACTTCCTGACCGGCGTGTGCCAGTTTTTCAGCCGGGAGCTGGCGCGACTGGTCTTCACTCAGCCATTGAAAAATCTCCACCAGCTCGGCCATTTCGACGCTGGCCGCCATGGCCAGGTTTTTCGGGCTGTGAAAGGGCTTCCAGTCGTTGTTATCGCGGATACGGTGCAGGCGTTGGGTCAGTTCGTCGAGGTTCATTGCAGGTGTGCTCTCCAGAAGGCGCAAAGCTTGCGACTGAATGCGCCTTGGTGCAAGTAGTCGCTGTTGCAGGCTGCGCGTTGTCTGTCGCCAAACCCGTGGCGACGCAACGCTTCGCAGCCTACGGGGTTTACCGCCGCGATTACGCGTTATCCCAACGGTCGCCAGCGCCCTGTCATGTGCACCAGGTCCCCGTGGCCATTGAGCTGAAAGTCGCCACTGGAACCCGCCGCGCTGGTCAGCAAAATAACCTCGCTGGGCAAGCGCACCGGCTTTTTGAAGTCGGCGGTGATCTCAATATTCGCTGCGGGCAGGTGTGAACCCAGTGCCGCCAGCGTGCGGGCTTTGAGCCACAAGCCGTGGGCGATGGCACTCGGCAAACCGAACAGCTTGGCGCTGGCAGTGCTCAGGTGAATCGGGTTGTAGTCACCGGACACTTTCGCGTAGCGGCGCCCAATGTCGTTTGCCGCGTACCAGCGCGTCAGTTCGCTCATGCCACTGACCACGCTGGCGGCATGCTCGGGTACCTCGCCCGGCATTTCCACGCCTTTGCACAGCAAGGTACTTTGCGCTTCCCACAGCGGGCCGAGCAGGTCATCCACCTGAGTGACCACGTCGAACGTCGCGCCTTTGGCATGCTTTTGCAGGTTGTGCGCGTAGACGCCAATGCGCAATTGGGTGACGCCGCCCATAGGCCGTAACACCCGAATCTGATTGCTCAGGTGAATCAGCCCCAGCAGCGGGAAAGGAAAGTGTGGGTCGCTCAGCAACTGCATTTGCAGCCCGAAGGCCAGTACATGGGGATACGTCGGCGGTAAAAGCGGGCTATCGGGCACATCGCAGACAGCGCGAAACGCTTGCAGCGGTTTGGCTTGAACCGCCACCCAGCAGCGCAATCCTGTTTCGGGCAACGTGTCGCCGGTGATACTGCGTTTGGTCGCGGCATGGGCATAGAGCGCGGGCAAGTGCGGCGCAGTGTCGAGGTCGAGCCACTTAACGTTCATGGCTCATGCCCCCAACAGGCTTTGGCCACACACGCGCAGCGCCTGCCCGCTGATCGCGCCTGACCCCGGCTGGCTGAGCCACGCCACGGCTTCGGCAACATCTTGCGCCAAGCCGCCCTGGCCCAGTGAACTCATGCGTCGGCCTGCTTCACGCAGCACAAACGGAATATGCGCGGTCATTTGGGTTTCGATAAACCCTGGCGCCACCGCATTGATGTTGATGCCGCGCTCGCTCAGCAACGGTGCCCAGGCTTGGGCCAAACCGATCAGCCCGGCTTTGCTGGCGGCGTAGTTGGTCTGCCCGCGATTACCGGCAATGCCGCTGATGGACGCCAGCACAATCACCCGGCCGTCATCGTGCAGGGTGCCGCTGTCCAGCAGGGCTTTGGTCAGCACTTGCGGGGCGTTGAGGTTGACCGCCAACACCGCGTCCCAAAACTCGGGGGTCATGTTGGCCAAGGTTTTGTCCCGCGTGATACCGGCGTTATGCACCACGATGTCGACACCGTCCGGCAATTGCTCGATGAGCTGTGGGGCGGCGTCTTGCGCGCAAATGTCTAGCGTGATGCTGCGCCCGCCCAAACGCGCAGCCAGCGCTTCAAGGTCATTTTTGGTCTGCGGTACGTCGAGCAACGTGACCTCGGCACCATCGCGGGCCAGAGTTTCGGCGATGGCGGCACCGATGCCGCGCGCCGCCCCGGTGACCAATGCCTTGCGCCCGGCCAGCGGCCGCGTCCAATCGGTGACGTGGGTTGCACACGGGGTCAGGCGCAACACTTGGCCACTGATGAACGCGCTTTTGGGTGACAGAAAGAACCTCAGCGCACCTTCGAGCTGGTCCTCGGCGCCCTCGGCCACATACAGCAGTTGCAGGGTGCTGCCGTTGCGCAGCTCCTTGGCCAATGAACGGCTGAAGCCTTCGAGCGCGCGCTGGGCGCTGGCGGCAAACGGGTCGCTCAGGGTTTCGGGCGCGCGCCCCAGTATCACGAGATGGGCGCTGTGTTGCAGGCTGCGCAGCAATGGCTGAAAAAACTCGCGCAGTTGCTTGAGTTGATCGGTGTGCAGCAGGTGGCTGGCATCAAACACCACGGCCTTGAGGGTGGGCCCCTGGCCTGGAATCCACGGGGTGGCCACCAGCGGTTCGGGGCCATAACTGAAAACCGCGTCGGTGAGCTTGCTGGCAAAGTGATTGACTTGCCCGACCAACGGTCCGCCGCCAAGCAGTAACGGGCCTTCGACCGGACGCAAGCGGCCAGCCTGCCAGCGTTCCAGTCGCACCGGTGACGCAAGCCCTACTGCACTGACCAGCCGCTGGCCGAGGAATGAGTTGGCGAAGTCGATATAACGGTCTGACATGGAACACTCTCCGACACATGGGGTTCAAAGGGTTGACCACTAAAAGACAAGGGTCGTTCGTTAAGGGTGATAACGCCTACGCTTGTAACGACAAATGGCGACTCAATCAAAGGGGAAAACGTATGACTCTGCGCCGTGTGGCGATTATTGGCGGTAATCGAATTCCGTTTGCCCGCGCTAATGGGCCGTATGCGAACGCCAGTAATCAGGCGATGTTGACGGCCGCGCTGGAAGGGCTGATCGAACGGTTTAACTTGCACGGCCAGCGGTTGGGCGAAGTGGTGGCCGGGGCCGTGCTGAAGGATTCGCGGGATTTGGGCCTCACGCGTGAGTGCGTGCTCGGCTCGCGGCTGTGCGCGCAAACCCCGGCCTACGACCTGCAACAGGCGTGTGGCACCGGCTTGGAGGCGGCCTTGCTGGTGGCCAACAAAATTGCGCTGGGGCAGATCGAGTGCGGGGTTGCAGGCGGTGTCGACACCACGTCCGATGTGCCGATCGGGTTGAATGACGGCCTGCGCAAATGGCTGTTGCAGTTCAATCGCACCAAGGCACCGCTGGACAAGCTCAAGACGGTGTTGCAATTGCGCCCGCAGTTTCTCAAGCCTGCGTTCCCGCGTAATGGCGAGCCGCGCACCGGGTTGTCGATGGGCCAGCATTGTGAGCTGATGGCGCAAACCTGGGCCATCCCGCGCGCCGAGCAGGATGCCTTGGCCTTGCACAGTCATCAGGCGCTGGCGGCGGCGTATCACGAGGGCTGGGAAGATGATTTGGTCACGCCGTTTCTGGGGCTGACCCGTGACAACAACCTGCGCCCGGATTTGACCCTGGAAAAACTGGCTGCCCTTAAGCCGGTATTTGAGCGCAGTGCCAAAGGCACGCTGACGGCGGGCAATTCCACGCCGCTGACCGACGGCGCCTCGGTCGTGTTGCTGGGCAGTGAAGCGTGGGCCAAGGCCCAAGGGTTGCCCATTTTGGCTTATCTGCGGGACGGCGAAACGGCAGCGGTGGATTTCGTGCAGGGTGGCGAAGGTTTGCTGATGGCCCCGGTGTATGCCGTCCCACGGCTGCTGGCGCGTAATGGCTTGAGCTTGCAGGACTTTGACTACTACGAGATTCACGAAGCGTTTGCCGCGCAGGTGCTGTGCACGTTGAAGGCGTGGGAAGACCCCCAGTATTGCAAAACCCGGCTGGGCCTGGACGCACCGCTGGGTGCCATTGAGCGCAGCAAGCTCAACGTCAAAGGTAGCTCGCTGGCGGCGGGGCACCCGTTTGCCGCGACGGGCGGGCGCATCGTGGCCAACTTGGCCAAGTTACTCGACGCCGCAGGCCGTGGCCGCGGGTTGATCTCGATCTGTGCGGCGGGCGGGCAGGGTGTAACCGCCATCATCGAACGTTAACCCAGGCCCGAAGGCTGCGAGCTTTGAGAGGTTCAAACACTCGCCCCTTCGCCAGCGCCTACAACGGAGCGGGGGCCGCCGCGCGAACGAGGTGTTGTGCCTCTTGCCGAGTGCGCGTTGCGTAGTTCTCTGCCATCACCGAGCACACGATCAACTGCAATGGGTGGTAGATCATGATCGGCAGCAAAATCAGCCCCAGCCCCGGGTTGGCGCCGAAGATCAGTGCGGCCATCGGCGCACCGGCGGCGAGTGATTTTTTGCTGGCGCAGAACACCGCGGCAATTTCATCCGCAGTGCTGAATTTCAGGGCGCGGGCGGTGCGGGTGGTCATCCACAAGATCGCCGCGAGCAACAACGCGCTGCCGATGAAGGCGCCAAGGATTACCGCAGCCCCTTGTTGTTGCCACATCCCCGAGACCATCGAGTTGCAGAACGCGGCGTACACCAGCAGCAGGATCACCACTTTGTCGACGATGTTGGTGTATCGCTTGTGACGGGCGAAGAAGCGCCCCAACAGCGGGCGCACCAGTTGGCCAAGCACCAGGGGCAGCAGCAACATGGCGCACAGATCGAGCAGGGTGGCACCCAGATCAATCCCGCCCGAGCCGCTGCCCACCACGAAACTCACCAGTAACGGGGTTAAAAATATCCCCAGCACACTCGACAGGCTGGCATTCAGAATTGCCGCAGGTACGTTGCCGCCTGCGCTGCCGGTGAGCGCCACGGAAGAAGAAATGGTCGATGGCAAGGCACACAAGTAGAAGAAGCCGAGCATCAGCAACGGCGCAATGCGCGTGCCCAGCAGTGTGTCGGCCAGCAGCCACAGCAGCGGGAAGACGATGAAGGTGAAGCCTTGCACCATCAGGTGCAGGCGCATGTTTTTCAGGCCGTGACTGATTTGCTCGCTGGACAGGTTGACCCCGTGCAGGAAAAACACCAGAAACACACCGATGTTGATCACCCATTCGGCGTGCATGGCGCCACCTGTGCTGCCGAAACGCGGAAACACATACGCCAGCAATGTCGCCAGCAACATGCCGCACAGAAACCAGTCGGTGAATACGCGTTTTAAGTGTTTGAGCACGGACATGGCAGGTACCGGGACATTGTAAGAATTGATGACATAGCCTAACGTCGGCCTTAATAGTCGTCTTGCGATATAAGGCCAATTCATGCCGCCAAACGGACAACGTGGCCCCCAGCGGGCAATACCTGAGCTTGCTGTGCTGCCGCGACCGCTCTATGCGCGGGCCGAGAGTTTGGGCGCCGGTTCGTGGACGCCACGCCATCAGCACGATTGGGTGCAGTTCTCCTACGCCATTAGCGGCGTGCTGGGCGTGCATACCAACGAAGGCAGCTTCTTTGCGCCACCGCAGTGGGGCATCTGGATTCCGGCGGGGCTGGAGCATGAGGTGCTCACCTCGATGCGCGCGGAAATGCGCAGCTTGTATGTGCGCCGCGAGGATTGTCTTTGGGCGCCCGAACAGTGCCGGGTGCTGGAGGTCACGCCACTGGCCCGCGAGTTGATTAAAAGCTTTTGTGCATTGCCGGTGAACTACCCCGAAGGTGGTAGCCCTGAGCAGCGGCTGGTGCAGGTGCTGCTGGACCAGTTGGCGAACTTGCCTGAGGTCGGTTTTTCGTTGCCGTTACCGCGTCATGGGCGATTGCTGGTGTTGTGCAATGAATTAATTGCAACGCCCGATGCCGAAGTCAACGTGGGGTTGTGGTCGGCCCGTTTGGGCATGTCAGACAAAACCCTGATGCGATTGTTTCAGCGTGAGACAGGTTTGAGCTTTCGCGGCTGGCGTCAGCGGGCGCGCTTATTGGCCTCATTGCGGGTGTTGGAGGAGGGCGGGCATGTCACTCGTGCCGCTCTGTCCTGCGGGTATGAGTCCACTTCGGCGTTTATCGCGGCGTTCAAAAAAATGTTTGGCTTTACACCGGGGGAGCTGTTTCGCCAAGGTTGAGGCCGCAAGGATTAGACGCTGTTCAAAATCTGGCGCTCGTCTATCATCCAGAGCGTTTGACGCACGAGGCGACAGACGAGATTTATCTGCACAGGGAGTGCTTGCAAGCGACTTGGAACACGGTGCCCCTCTCCCCGAGATGCGCGGATTGCCGTATAACGAGTGACATTCGCGTGTTTGGTAATAAAGGACCCACAATAAAAGCTGATGAAGACTCCAAAACGCTTAGAACCCCTGATCGAAGACGGTCTGGTCGACGAGGTGCTGCGCCCACTCATGAGTGGTAAAGAAGCAGCTGTGTACGTAGTCCGTTGCGGCAATGAGCTGCGATGCGCCAAGGTTTACAAGGAGGCTAATAAACGAAGTTTTCGCCAGGCCGCCGAATATCAGGAGGGTCGCAAGGTTCGCAATAGCCGTCAGGCCCGAGCGATGGCCAAAGGCTCGAAGTTTGGTCGCAAAGAAACCGAAGACGCCTGGCAGAACGCCGAGGTTGCCGCCCTGTTCCGTCTGGCGGGCGCGGGTGTGCGGGTTCCCAAACCGTTCGACTTCCTTGAGGGCGTGCTGTTGATGGAGCTGGTGGCCGATGAATACGGCGACGCTGCGCCGCGTCTGAACGACGTGGTGCTAGAGCCGGATCAAGCCCGTGAATACCATGCGTTTCTGATTCAGCAGATTGTGCTGATGCTATGCACCGGTTTGGTTCACGGTGATTTGTCCGAGTTCAACGTACTGCTCACACCGACTGGCCCGGTCATTATTGACCTGCCGCAAGCGGTTGATGCGGCGGGTAACAACCACGCGTTCAGCATGCTGGAACGTGATGTGGGCAACATGGCGTCTTACTTCGGGCGTTTTGCGCCTGAATTGAAGAGCACCAAATACGCCAAGGAAATGTGGGCGCTTTACGAAGCGGGCACCTTGCACCCTGGCAGCGTGTTGACAGGCGAGTTTGACGAGCCGGACGAGCTGGCAGATGTCGGCGGCGTTATTCGTGAGATTGAAGCAGCACGTCTGGACGAAGAACGTCGTCAGGCGGTACGTGCTGCCGATGACGCGCCCCCTGGTAAAACCGAAGAGCCGCCTCCGCCCTGGATGCAGTGATTCGCGCAATGAAAAATCCGGCTTCGGCCGGATTTTTTGTGCCCGTTCAAAACCGGTTCAGCGGCACTTTCAAACTGCACAAGCCACTGTCATCGGCCGGTGGCAGGTTGCCCGCGCGGATGTTGATCTGGATCGCCGGGATCAGCAGCTGCGGCACAGAGAGCGTGGCGTCACGGGTGGTGCGCATCGTCACAAAAGCTTCAAGGTCGATGCTGTCATTCACATGGATATTGCTCGCGCGTTGCTCGCCAACCGTGGTTGACCACGCGACGTCGCGGCCTTCGGGCGGGTAGTCATGGCACATGAACAGGCGGGTGTCGGTCGGCAGCGCCAGCAGGCGTTGGATGGATTGATACAGCTGGCGCGCATCGCCGCCGGGAAAGTCGCATCGCGCGGTGCCGACATCGGGCATGAACAAGGTGTCGCCGACAAAAATGCTGTTGCCTTCAATCTGGTAGGCCATGTCGGCCGGTGTGTGCCCCGGCACATGCAGCGCGCGTACTTCAAGGGTGCCGATGTAAAACATGTCATCGGCTTTAAATAATTTGTCGAATTGCGAACCGTCCTGTCTGAACTCAGGCTCGAGGTTATAAATGTCGCGGAACACCCGTTGTACGTGAGTGATGGGCGCGCCGATGCCGATTTGGCCCCCCAGTTTTTGCTTGAGGTAGGCACTGGCGGACAGGTGGTCGGCGTGGGCGTGGGTTTCCAGCAGCCATTGCACGGTCAGGCCCTGTGCCTGCACAAACTCAGCGATCAGGTCTGCGCTGTGGGTGCTGATACGTGCGGCGCTAGCGTCGTAATCGAGTACGGGGTCGATGATCGCGCAGGCGCAACCGTTGGTTTCGTACACCACGTAGCTGACGGTGGACGTTGCGGGATCGTAAAAGCCCTTGATTTCGGGGAGCATGGCGGCCTCACATCAATTGATACAGTAATCAATATATTGAAACATATATTATCGAATCGTAAACTGTCGGCCATCATGTCACGGAGGCTCACATGAGTGCTCAACTTACTGGCGAAGAAATCGGGCTACTGCGCGACTCTGCGTCCAAAGCGTGCACGCTGCTCAAGGTGCTGGCCAACGAAGATCGCCTGTTATTGCTGTGCCAACTGACCCAGGGTGAGCGCAACGTGGGCGAGCTTGAAGCGCTGACAGGTATTCGACAGCCTACGCTTTCTCAACAACTGGGTGTCTTGCGTGATGAAGGGGTGGTCAATACCCGGCGCATGGGCAAGTTTATTTTTTACTCGCTCGCCAGTTTCGAAGTGGTCTCTGTGATGCAAACCCTGTCGGGTTTGTACTGCGGCCAAGCGCTGAAAAAGTGACGCGCGGCGAGACCTGATTTTTCATTTTTACGGTGCCTGGAGTGCTCAATGGAGCAAAACATCAAGCGAATCGACGCGTCCTTTTCGGTGGCGGGTCAAATCGGTCAGTCTGATCTCCACTCATTAGCCGCGCTGGGATTTGCCACTGTGATGTGCAATCGGCCCGATCATGAAGGTGGGCCCCAACAACCCGAGCACGCAGCCTTGCAGCAGGCGGCGCAAGCTCTGGGCCTGAGGTTTGTATACCTGCCGATAAGCACCCGTGGCGCCACCGCGCAGGATGTTGAGCAGATGCGCGCATTGCTGGCGCAACTGCCCACACCGATTCTGGCCTTCTGCCGCACGGGCAACCGTTCTTCCAAACTGTATGAGTCAGCCACCCAACCGGCTCGCGATGAGGCCGCCTACGACGTGGTGGTGATTGGCGGTGGCTCGGCGGGTATCTCGGTGAGTGCCAGTTTGCTCAAACGTGATTCAGCGCTGCGCATTGCGGTGGTCGAACCCAGTGCCGAGCATTACTACCAGCCCGCCTGGACGCTGGTGGGCGGTGGCGCCTATGACGTTAAAAACACCGTGCGGGCCACCGCCGCGGTGATGCCCAAAGGCGCGACATGGATCAAGGCGTCGCTGTCGGCTTTCGCCCCGGAGCGCAAGGTGGTGCTGTTGAGTGATGGCTCTGAACTGGCGTATCAACAATTGATCGTCTGCCCGGGGCTTGAGCTGGCCTGGGAAAAAATAGAAGGGCTGGAAGACACGTTGGGCAAGCACGGTGTGACGTCCAACTATCGCTACGACCTGGCACCTTATACCTGGGAGCTGGTGCGCACTCTGCGCGGCGCAACTGCGCTGTTTACCCAACCGCCCATGCCGATCAAGTGTGCAGGTGCGCCACAAAAAGCGATGTACCTGGCCTGTGACCATTGGCGCAAACAGGGGGTGCTGGATGCCATGAACGTGGAGTTCAACCTGGCGGGCACCGTGCTGTTCGGTGTGCCCATCTTTGTGCCGCCGCTGATGAAATACGTTGAAGCCTACAAGGCCAAGCTGGCCTTCCAGTCCACGCTGGTGAAGGTTGATGGCCCGAACAAAACCGCGTGGTTTGAGGTGACCGATGCTGACGGCCACGTCACGCGGCATGCCAAAACCTTCGACATGCTGCATGTCGTCCCGCCGCAACAAGCACCGGATGTGATTCGCCGCAGCCCGTTGGCCGACAGTGGCGGCTGGTTTGAGGCCGACCCGGCCACGCTGCAACACCCGCGTCATGCCGACATATTTGCGCTGGGGGATGTGTGCGGTACGCCCAATGCCAAAACCGCAGCGGCAGTGCGCAAGCAGGTCGTGGTAGTGGCTGAAAACCTGATCGCTTTGCGCAAAGGGGCGGCATTGCCCAAGCGTTATGACGGTTATGGCTCCTGCCCGCTGACGGTCGAAAAAGGCAAAGTGATTCTGGCCGAATTCGGTTATGGCGGGAAACTGCTGCCCACCTTCGCGCTGGACCCGAGCGTGGCACGCTCCTCGGCGTGGTTCCTCAAGGCCTCTTTCCTGCCGTGGTTTTATTGGCAAGGCATGCTCAAAGGGCGCGAGTGGTTCACCGACTGCTCGGATAACTGAGCCGGCCATGTTGATCATTCTGTTAGGTATGTTGGTGGGCGTGGTGTTGGGGTTGACCGGCGCCGGGGGCGGCATTCTGGCGATTCCGGCGTTGACCCTGGGTTTGGGCTGGACCCTGGCGCAAGCGACGCCTGTCGCCTTGTTGGCGGTGGGCACGGCGGCGGCGCTGGGTGCGCTGGACGGGCTGCGTAAAGGCCTGGTGCGTTACAAGGCGGCTGCGTTGATGGCGTTGATCGGCTCAATCACTTCGCCGCTGGGGTTGTATCTGGCCAAGCTGTTGCCGGCCAAGGTGCTGGTACTGCTGTTTGGCGCGGTGATGGTGTTTGTGTCCGGGCGCATGTTTTGGCAGGCGCGAGCCGATGCGCGCGAGGACGCGAGCGAAAGTGTGCTGGAGAAAAACTGCATGCTCAACCCGAGCACCGGGCGTTTGACCTGGAATGCGCGGTGCAGCATGACGCTGGTGTCGATCGGCGCTACATCGGGTTTGCTGACCGGGTTGTTGAGTGTGGGCGGCGGCTTTCTGATCGTGCCGGCTTTTCGTAAGTTCAGTGACGTGCGTATCCACGCGGTGGTGTCCACTTCGCTGATGGTGGTGGCGCTGGTGTCGCTTGGCACGCTGGGCAACTTGATGCGTCAGGGCGTGAGCCTGTCGGGCGACGGTGTGGTGTTTATTGCGGCGACACTCGCCGGGATGATCGTGGGCCGAATGATTGCACCCAAGGTGTCCGCTCAGTTGTTGCAACAAGGTTTTGCGGTGCTATGTGCGGCGGTCAGTGTGTTGATGTTCGCCAAAGTGCTCATGATGAGCCTTTGACGAAACAGCCGATTCAGGCGCAGCAACTCCCCGACTCCAACCCTTTGAGAATCGGGCAGTCGGGGCGGTGATCTCCCTGGCAGGTGTCAACCAGGTCTTGCAGGGTGTCGCGCAAGCTGCTCAGTTCGACGATCTTTTGGTTCAGTTCGTCGATGTGCTGACGCGCCAGGGCTTTTACATCGCTACTGGCGCGCTGGCGGTCCTGCCACAAGGCCAGCAGTTTGCCGACTTCTTCCAATGAAAACCCCAGGTCCCGCGAGCGTTTGATAAACGCCAGGGTGTGCAAGTCCTCGTCACTGTACAGGCGGTAGCCGCTGTCACTGCGGTGGGCAGGCTTGAGCAGGCCGGTGGCTTCGTAATAACGAATCATCTTGGCGCTCAACCCACTGTGTTTGGCGGCTTGGCCGATATTCATGACGACTGTCTCCTCACTCAAGGTCCTTGGGTTTCCAGAACTTCAGTAACAGTGCGTTACTGACCACGCTGACGCTGGAGAAGGCCATTGCGGCGCCCGCCAGCACTGGGTTCAAGAAGCCAAAGGCGGCCAACGGAATACCGATCACGTTGTAGATAAACGCCCAAAACAGGTTTTGGCGGATTTTGGCGTAGGTTTTGCGGCTGATCTCCAGGGCGGCGGGCACCAGTCGCGGATCACCGCGCATCAACGTGATGCCCGCTGCGTGCATGGCCACGTCAGTGCCGCCGCCCATTGCAATCCCGATATCGGCTGCGGCGAGCGCCGGGGCGTCGTTGATGCCGTCGCCGACCATCGCCACCACGCCGGTCTTTTTCAGCTCGACCACGGTTGCGGCTTTGTCGGCGGGCAGCACTTCGGCGTGTACGTCTTTAATGCCCAGTGCCTCGGCCACAACCCGGGCACTGCCTTTGTTGTCGCCCGTCAGCAGGTGGCTGCTGATGTGGCGTTCGGTGAGTTGCTGCACCGCGCTCAGCGCGCCGGTTTTGAGCGTGTCACCAAAGGCAAACAGGCCCAGCACTTGGGGCTGCGGGCTTTGCTCGATCAGCCACGACAAGGTGCGGCCTTCGGCCTCCCAGGCGGTGGCCGCGTCGGCAAGGGTGCCGGGGTTGAGGCCGGTTTCTTCCAGCAGGCGACGATTGCCCAGCGCCAGCCGCCGATCCAACAGCGTGCCGGCAATGCCGCGCCCGGTCAGTGACTGGCTGTCGGTGACGTCGGGCACGCTCAGGTTTCGCGCCGCGCAAGCGTCCAGCACGGCTTTGGCCAAGGGGTGTTCGCTGCCACGTTGTAAGGCGCCTGCTGCTTGCAGTAAGCGTGCTTCATCGCCATCCAGCGCACTGAAGTGAGCGATTTGCGGGGTGCCGGAGGTCAGGGTGCCGGTTTTGTCGAACACCACGGCGCTGACTTCGTGGGCGCGCTCCAGCGCTTCGGCATCTTTAATCAAAATGCCGTAGCGGGCCGCGACGCCAGTGCCAGCCATGATTGCGGTCGGTGTGGCCAAGCCCAGTGCGCATGGGCAGGCGATCACCAGTACGGCCACGGCGTTGATCAGCGCGGTTTCAATTGGCGCGCCATAGAACCACCAGCCGAGTAAGGTCGCCAAGGCAATGAGCAACACCACCGGGACGAAAATCTGGCTGACTTTATCCACCAGCTTCTGAATCGGGGCTTTACCGGCTTGCGCGTCTTCAACCAGGCGAATGATGCGGGCCAGAACGGTTTCGGTGCCCAGGGCCAGGGTTTTGATCACGAGGCGACCTTCGCCGTTGATGGCGCCGCCGGTGACGTTATCCCCAGGCTGCTTGGGCACGGGCAGGCTTTCACCGCTGATCAGGGCTTCGTCGGCGTGGCTTTGACCTTCGACCACTTCGCCGTCTACCGGGAAACGTTCGCCGGGTTTGACCAGCACCAGATCGTTGAGGCGCAAGTCACTGATGGCTACGTCCTGTTCCTGACCATCGACCACTCGCAGGGCGCGTTCGGGGCGCAACGCTTCAAGCGCGCGGATAGCGCTGGCGGTTTGGCGTTTGGCGCGACTTTCGAGGTATTTGCCCAATAGCACCAGGGCGATGACCACCGCAGACGCTTCGAAATACAGGTGCGGCATGCTGCCGGGCGCTGCGATGGCCCATTCGTACAGGCTCAACCCATAACCGGCACTGGTGCCCAGCGCGACCAGCAGGTCCATATTGCCCGCACCGGCTTTGACGGCTTTCCAGGCGGCGACATAAAAGCGCGCACCCAGAATGAATTGCACCGGGGTGGCGAGCAAAAATTGCACCCACGCAGGCAGCATCCAGTGCAGGCCAAAAGGCTCGACCAACATCGGCAACACCAGCGGCAACGCCAACACAATGGCGGCCACCAAGGACCATCGCTCACGGCGCAGACGTGTGTGTTGATCGTCTTCAACGGCTTGCACATTGTCGGTCAATTGAGCGGTGTAGCCTGCTTGGCCAACAGCCTCAATCAGTACGGCGGGATCGACGTGGCCCAGCAAGTCGACATGTGCCCGCTCACTGGCCAGATTGACGCTGACGCTTTTGACGCCGGCGACCTTGGCCAGTGCTTTTTCAACACGACCCGCACAACTGGCGCAGGTCATGCCGCCAATACTCAGCTCCAGGCTATGGCTGGGCACGCTATAACCGGCGTGGGCGACGGCTTCAACCAGTGCAGGCAGGCTGTCGGCGGGCGCTTCGACGCGGGCTTGTTCAGTCGCCAAATTAACGCTGACCGCTGTAACGCCGGGCACTTTGGCCAGGGCTTTTTCCACGCGTCCAGCACAACTGGCGCAGGTCATGCCAGCGATAGGCAGGTCGTATTGGGTGGGCACGAGCAATCCTCCTCAAGAAGTTATCTATCCATAGAATCGACCTTGACCCCGTGGCAAGGTCAAGGCCCCTTGTTGATCGTGACTTGCGACCTTTGAGTCGCGCTTAATACTCCAGCTTGGCGGGTAGCAGGTACATCCCTTTTTCTTTCTGGGCAATGCGATATTTACGGACATCGCCTGCCTTCAAGGTAATGGCTTGTAAAGGTGTCGCGAGCATGCCGGGCAAGCAGCCTGGGACTTGCCCGGGCAAAAGTTTGAGCTGCAAGCTGATTTTGCCCGGCGGGAAATTGAACGCTGTGGCTTGTTCCTGGAACAAGCGTCCGGCCAGTTGGTCATTTACATAGAGGCCAATCTCACAGTTGGTGGGCACCTCAAGACGTTCGCGGGAAATGATTAACACCCCGTAGTCCTCACTCGCATTTGCCCACATCGGCAAGCTGGCAAGGCCCAAAAGGCTGACTAGGCTCAAAGCGGACCAGCGCATGGCTACGTATCCTGTTTTTAAATCATAAGGTTTGCAGCTTGGCCGACCGCGAAACAGATTGCCAGCATCGGTTGGCAACATCACGCTTGACCTTGCCACGATGGCAAGGCCAACACTCAACGCCTCTCTAACCAAGGAGCAATCATCATGCAAACATTTAAAGTTGACGGTATGACCTGTGGCGGCTGTGTGGGTGCAGTGACCCGTGCGGTGCAGAGCTTAGACAAAGACGCCAAAGTAGAAGTGGATCGGGCGAGCCATATGGTCAAAGTTGATAGCCCTCTGCCCGCCGTGCAAATCATCGACGTCATCACCACGGCCGGGTTTGAAGCGCGTACCGCCCCGGGTGAATAAACTTTTGCCGGTGGCGCGTCAGGTTTTTATTAGCTAGCTCGCTATCTTTATGTTCAAGGTGTTCAGGCACGGCTAGACTATCGGGCCGCGCAGACAGCAGCATGACCTGGACACCTGATGAACTTTAGAACCATCCTGATTCTGGGCGCCTTAAGCGCCTTCGGTCCCTTGGCCATCGATTTTTACTTGCCGGGCTTCCCGGCGATGGCGCAAGCATTCGCAACCGATGAAAAGCACATCCAGCTCACGCTGGCCGTTTATTTTCTGGGCTTGTCCATTGGCCAGTTGGTGTACGGCCCCATCGCGGACCGTTTCGGTCGGCGCCTGCCTTTGTTGGTTGGCGTGGGGCTGTTCACTGCGGCCTCCTTTGCCTGCGCGTTTGCGCCGTCGCTGGAATGGCTGATAGGGGCGCGCTTTGTGCAAGCCCTTGGGGGGTGTGCGGGCATGGTGCTGTCGCGGGCGATTGTCAGCGACAAGTGCGATGCGGTGGGGTCGGCGAAAGTGTTTTCGCAACTGATGCTGGTCATGGGGCTGGCACCGATTCTGGCGCCGATGCTCGGTGGTTTGCTGGTCAATCTGTATGGCTGGCAAGCGATTTTCATCGTGTTGACGGGCTTCAGCGCCCTGGCGGCCTTGGCAGTGGCATTGGGCCTGCCGGAAAGCTTGCCGGCCAACGTGCCGCGTCAACCGCTGTCGGGTGCGCTGCGTCAATACGGTCGGTTGCTCAAAGATCGCGAGTTTCTGGGGCATGCATTGACCGGCGGGATCGCAATGGCCGGGATGTTTGCTTATATCGCGGGCTCGCCGTTTGTGTTCATCAAGTTGTATGGCGTGCCCGCCGAGCACTACGGCTGGCTGTTTGGCAGTAACGCCGCAGGCTTTATTTTGGTGGCGCAAATCAACGCCCGTTTGCTGGCCAAACGCGGCCCGGCCTTTTTGCTGTCGCGCATGGTGTGGGTGTATCTGGCGGCGGGCTTGACGCTGTTGGCGATCAGTTCTTTGCACACTGAACAGCTGTGGCCGCTATTGATCCCGCTGTTTATCTGCATCGCCAGCCTTGGCTGCATCATCCCGAATGCCTCGGCGTGTGCAATGAGCGGGCAGGGCGCACGTGCTGGCAGTGCGTCGGCCATGCTGGGTTGCTTGCAGTTCAGCGTGGCCGCAGCGGCCGCCTGGTTGGTGGGGTTGCTGCATGATGGCAGTGCCATGCCGATGGCGATGGTCATCAGCTTGTGCGGTGTGCTGGCAGTGGCGATTGCGGTGGCAACCCGGCGGTTGTACACCGCGCGGATTGCCGCTCAAACGTCGATCTGATCTACCCCGCCATGCGCTCAGGCAATCTGTGCGGGGCTTGCAGGCGTGTTCGCAGTGTATCCACAAAGGCTCTGGCCTCGGATTCACTGCGAAAGTTAACGGCTTGCTGGTCGATTTGAACTTGCCATTGGCAGTCGCGGGATCTTGCTAACGCTTTTATCAGGATTTTCATTTCTGGCCTCCTCAGGTTCGCAAAGGAGGCCAGTGTATGCCCGAAAACGCGATGAAATATGACGGGCATCAAGTCTCTGACTGACGGTTGAAAAATGGCCGCATCCGTCCCTTCTCGTGTTTGATCAGAACCCTTCGAGTACGATTTTGCCCTTGGCTTTACCGCTTTCCAGCAGTGCATGGGCACGTCGCAGGTTGCTCGCGTTGATGGCGCCAAAGTGCTCGCCGACCGTGGTGCGCAGGGTGCCAGCATCAATCAGCTCGGCGACGCGGTTCAGCAGGTGATGCTGCTCGATCATGTCCTGGGTTTGGAACAGCGAACGGGTGTACATAAACTCCCAGTGCAGCGACAGGCTTTTGCGTTTGAGCTTGGTGATGTCGAGGGTCTTGGGGTCATCAATCAACGCCAGCTTGCCCTGTGGGGCCAGCGCTTCGACCAGTTGGTCCAGATGCTGATCGGTCTGGGTCAGGCTGGCCACGTGGGTGACGGCGTCGATGCCTTGGCGTTTCAGCTCGGCGCTTAACGGCTGGCTGTGGTCGACGATAACGTCGGCGCCCAGCTCGCGTACCCAGGCTTGAGTGTCAGGACGCGAGGCGCTGCCAATCACCTTAAGCGCCGTGAGCTGGCTGGCCAGTTGCGTCAGGATGGAGCCGACGCCGCCTGCTGCGCCGACAATCAACAAACTTTGTTGCAAATCCGTTTGGCCTTGGGCGATGGCGAGGCGCTCAAACAACAACTCCCATGCGGTGATGGCGGTCAGTGGCAGTGCCGCGGCTTCAGCGAAACCGAGGCTCTTTGGCATGTGCCCGACAATGCGCTCGTCGACTACATGACGCTCACTGTTGGCCCCTGCGCGGGCGATGGAACCTGCGTAAAACACCTTGTCACCCACCTTGAACAGGCTCACGTCACTGCCGACGGCCTTGACCACGCCCGCTACGTCCCACCCCAGGACTTTGGCCGTGCCCGCGTCGGGCTGTACGTTTTCACGCACCTTTGTGTCCACAGGGTTGACCGAGATCGCTTTGACCTCCACCAAAAGGTCGCGTGGCCCGGCAATCGGTTCGGGCAGCTCGATGTCTTGCAGGGCCAGCGGGTCTTGAATCGGCAGCGAATGGTAGTAAGCGACAGCTTTCATGGGGCGCATCCTGTGAAGGGAAACTGGAGAAGGCGATGATTCGCTATTTCACCGCGCAGTAAAACCGGCTAAAACAGCAGGCTCTTTCAATATTTTTTTGATAATCGACGGTTTTATTCACCATGCTGCGTTTTGACGACCTGCAATTGTTTGTACGCGCCGCTGACCTGGGCAGCTTGTCTGCGGCTGCGCGAGTAATGGACATGTCACCTGCGGTAGCGAGTGCGGCACTCAAACGGATCGAAACTCAGCTGGGCGCGCGCTTGCTGGCGCGCTCCACGCGTAGCTTGCGTTTGACCGCAGAAGGCCAGGGCTTTCTCGACTATGCACGCAAGGCACTGAGCAGTCTGGATGAAGGACGACGGCTTTTGGCGCGCGGGCAGGATCAAGTGAGTGGCGTGTTGCAGCTGTCAGCACCCTCGGACTTCGGGCGCAATGTATTGCTGGCGTGGCTGGATGAGTTTCAGCGTGAGCATCCGAAGCTGACGGTGCGGCTGCTGCTGGGGGATCGGATTGTTGATCTGTTTCGCCAACCGGTGGACATCGTCTTGCGCTATGGCGAACCTGAGGACTCCAGTTTGGTTGCGTTGCCGGTCGCGCCGGACAATCGCCGGGTGTTATGTGCCTCGCCCGCCTATATCGCGCGCGCTGGCGAACCGCGCCAGCTTGAACAATTGCTGCAACACAATTGCCTGTTGTACATGCTCGGCACACGGGTGCACGACCATTGGCAGTTTCATGATGGCAAGCGAGAGTTGGGGCTGACAGTGAGCGGCGACAGGTTCAGCGATGATGCTGATGTGGTGCGTTTGTGGGCGTTGGCCGGGGCGGGCATTGCTTACAAGTCTTGGCTGGACGTGGCGGCAGATGTGCGTGCGGGAAGGCTCAAGGTGCTGATGCCAGAGCTTGAGGGCGAGCGGGCGCCATTAAATATGCTGTGTGCACACCGCGCGCAGTTGAGTAAACCGGTGAAATTGTTGCGTGACATGCTCAGTGAGCGTTGTGCAATGTTGGCGCGTGACCTGTAGCAATTGCCCAAGGCTGCGATCGTTTTGCGGTGCTCGCTCAAAAGATCGCAGCGTTGGTGGCGCTCGTGTTTACGGCTTGACCAAACGGGCATCCAGACCGTTTTGCGCCAGGCGCTTGGCCTGATCCTGGGTCATGCCCAAATGGGTGTGCAGCGCGTGGAAGTTCTCGGTCATGTAACCGCCGAAGTACGCCGGGTCATCGGAGTTCACGGTCACCTTCACACCGCGCTCCAGCATCTCGAGGATGTTGTGTTGCGACATGTGATCAAACACGCAGAGCTTGGTGTTGGACAGCGGGCACACGGTCAACGGGATTTGCTCCTCGATGATGCGCGCCATCAGTCGTTCGTCTTCAATCGCTCGCACACCGTGGTCGATACGCTCGATTTTCAACAGGTCGAGGGCTTGCCAGATGTATTCGGGCGGGCCTTCTTCACCTGCATGGGCAACGGTCAGGAAGCCTTCGTCACGGGCACGGTCAAACACGCGCACAAACTTGCTGGGCGGGTGGCCCATTTCCGAGCTGTCCAGGCCGACCGCAATAAAAGCATCGCGAAAAGGCAGGGCTTGGGTGAGGGTTTTTTCGGCTTCTTCTTCGCTCAGGTGGCGCAAGAAACTGAGGATCAAACCGCTGCTGATGCCCAGTTGCTGCTCACCGTCTTTGAGTGCAGCGGCGATGCCGTTGAGTACCACTTCGAACGGCACGCCACGGTCGGTGTGGGTCTGGGGGTCAAAGAACGGTTCGGTATGAATCACGTTTTGCTCTTTGCAGCGCAACAGGTACGCCCACGTCAGGTCATAGAAGTCTTGCGAGGTACGCAAGACGTCAGCGCCCCGGTAATACAGGTCGAGGAACTCTTGCAGGTTGTTGAACGCGTACGCTTTGCGCAACGTTTCAACGTCGTTCCACGGCAGGGCGATTTTGTTGCGTTCAGCCAGGGCGAACAGCAGTTCAGGTTCCAGAGAGCCTTCAAGGTGCAAATGCAGTTCAGCTTTTGGCAGGGCGTTGAGCCAGTCGTACATAACAGTTTTTCTCATCAAATCAGGTGCAGATGGCGGCATTCTACAGGTCAGCTGCGACATATTTGGTAAAACCCGACCAAGCTATTTGTCCCCGCGCGGTGACTGCACAGGTTTGAATCCATCGAGTGACACGGGTCGTGAACTAATATGTAACGAAACGTTAGCGGGCTGCGGCAGTCTGTAACCCAACGACGTGTATTGGTTCTCAGGCAAAAAGGCTCGCGATGCTGACTTTATTGAAAGATGAAAAACTCCTGCTGCTGGCGATTGTTATGGCGTGTGTGGCCTTCCCGCTGGAGCATTGGTTGCTCAGCAGCGGGCAGATGACGGCATTGATCGCAGGCTTTGTGCTGATCGCGGCCATCGTGTGTGCCTCCATGCGCGTGGCCCATCACGCCGAAGTCTTGGCCGAAAAGTTTGGTGACCCCTATGGGACGATGATTCTGACGCTGTCAGCCGTGTTGGTTGAGGTCGTAATACTCGCGATCATGATGAGCAATGAAGCATCACCGACGTTGGTACGGGACACGATCTATTCGGCTGTGATGCTCGATATCAACGGCATCCTCGGCTTGGCAGCGTTGATGGGCGGCATCAAGCACGGTGAGCAGTCCTACAACGACGACTCTGCGCGCACCTACAGTGTGATGATTTTGACCGCCATGGGCGTGTCGATGGTGGTGCCCGAATTTATCCCCGAAGCAGACTGGAAAATTTACTCGGCGTTCACCATTGGCGCGATGGTGCTGCTTTACACCTTGTTCCTGCGCATGCAAGTCGGGCCGCACAGCTACTTTTTCAGCTACAGCTACCCGGAGAAAAAAGGCCGCAAGCGCGCCCCTGAAGGCTCGCCCGCCCATTTGAAGTTGTCGATTGGGGTGTTGGTGTTCGGCATCATTGTGATCGGCGCACTGGCTGAAGTGATGTCCAAGACCCTCGACCTTGGTTTGGAAGGGACGGGGGCACCGCCGGTCATCACGGCGATACTGGTGGCGGCGATCTCTGCGGCCCCGGAAATTTTGACGGCTTTGCGCGCAGCATTGGCCAATCGGATGCAGTCGGTGGTTAACGTGGCGTTGGGTGCTTCTTTGTCGACGGTTATTTTGACCGTGCCAGTGATGGAGGCGATGGCTTTGTACACCGGTCAGCCGTTTCAGATGGCGATGACGCCGGTGCAAACGGTGATGGTGTTGATCACGCTGGTGGTCAGCGCCATCAACTTGAATGACGGCGAGACCAATGCAATTGAAGGCATGACGCATTTTGTGCTGTTTGCGACGTTCATCATGCTGTCGTTGTTGGGCCTTTAACTGAAGGGCGGTAGACGCCTACCGCCCAGCCTGCTTACCAGGGAATGGTTTGACCTTGGTAGTCGATGAAGTGATGGCCACCTTTGCCCGCGTACGCGTTTACCTGTTCGACCAGGCCACGGGTGCTGGTGGGCACATCAATTTCTGCGTCTTCACCGCCCATATCAGTTTTCACCCAGCCAGGGTGCAGGGTCAGCACGGTAGGGCGGTCTTCACCCAGTTGGCCGATAAATGTGTTGGTCATCGAGTTAAGTGCGGCTTTGCTGGCTTTGTAAAGCGCCATTTCTGGTGCGTCGGGTGACTTGATGCTGCCAATGCCGGAACTCATAAAGGCCAGAACGCCACTGCCTTTTCGGATTTTGCTGACAAAAGCCTGTGCCACGTTGATCGGTGCCACGCTGTTAGTCAGAAACAGTTGGCCGATGTCGGCAAGGCTGGCATCCCCCGAGAGTTGATCGTCCGGGCCTTTGATACCGGCGTTTATAAAGACCAGATCAAAAACCTCATCGTCCAGTTTCTTGCTCAGTGCCTTGATGGCCTGTTGCTCGTCAATTTCCAGTTGTTCGACACGCACCGCGCCGAGCGTTTTAAGGGGCTGTGCATTGTCCGGATTGCGAACCGTGGCCGTGACGTCCCAGCCATCGTTCAAAAGTTCTTTCACCAGGCCCAAGCCCAGCCCACGTGATGCGCCGATGATGAGTGCTTTTTTTACAGTCATAAGTTGCGTCCTTATAGAGGAAGGAAGGGATCACCGCTGAAGGTTTTACTCCTTCACGGGGCGGATGCACACCCATACGGGTTGGTTAAAAAACGTACAGACTGAGGCGGACTTTACAGGCAGCGCATTCGCGTTGGGTTTGCACGGGTTATCCACAGGTTGCTCCACAGGAACTGTGTGCAACTCGTGCGCAGGGTTATAAGCGCTGCGGGATAAGTGTCTTAGGGCAATAAAGACGCTTAACGCACTGTTTGTAGGACAGTTTTAAGTGAGCGGGGTGGAATTGGTCATAAAACGTACAAAGTTCTGTAAGCCCCGCAGGCCGTGGCTTTCAGGCGTGTTTGCTCAGGTTATCCACAGTCGGGTGCACAGTGGCTGTGGGCAACTGTTTGTGTGGGAATAAGGGCGATCAGTCATTCGCTTTGAGTGGATAACGTTCAAGCACAATCCTGCCGCGACTGAGGTCGGCAAGTTGTTGTTGCAGTGCCTGAATGTGTTCTTCGGCTATGGCCAGCTGTAAATCAACGCCGTTAGCGGTAAAGGTTTCTTCGCGGAGTACGCCATTTAGCTCGCTGATACGCAGTTTGACTAACACCCATTCGCTGAAGCTGCATGCGCACCGCAGTGCCACCCGCGTGATCAAGGGAAACTTGTCGGCATTTTGCAGGCATTTGTTTGCCCCGCCGCCGTAGGCCCGGGCCAGCCCGCCAGTCCCCAATTGGATACCGCCGTACCAACGAATCACCAAGACCACAACTTGATCGCAGTCCTGGGCCTCTATCGCGGACAAAATCGGGCGTCCGGCAGTGCCGCCGGGTTCTCCGTCATCGCTGCTGCGGTATTGATCGCCCAGTTTCCACGCCCAGCAGTTGTGGGAGGCGTTGAGGTCGCTGTGTTGATCAATAAACGTATGTGCCTGTTGGGCGCTGGTGATCGGTGCGGCGAAGGTGATAAAGCGGCTTTTACGGATTTCTTCGCGATACTCGCAAAGGCCGGTCAGGGTTGAGGGCATATCAGTTCCGGGCTGGAGGCAGGTTTAGGACCATCGCGATGGGGTACAAGGTGGGCGAACGTTAGCGTGTCGCTTCAAGGCTCTCAAGGAAACTTTCGAGTACCAGGTGCGGGCGCCGACCCTTGCGGGTGACCGAGGCCAGACTCAAGTCATAAAAGCGTGCTGCGGGTTTAAGAGCGCGCAGGCGGCCTTGTTGAACCCACAAACTGGCGTAGTGGTCTGGCAGGTAGCCGATGTAGCGCCCGGTAAGAATCAGAAACGCCATGCCTTCACGGTCCGAGGCGCTGGCGGTGCAGTTGAGTGCCTGGTAGTGCGCTTGAATATCGGACGGTAGGCGAAAGGTTGGCGCAATGGCGTCTTGTTCATTGAGCCGTTGATCGGGTAGCTGATGGTCATCCACATAGAACAACGGATGGCCAACGGCGCAATAAAGCAGCGAACGTTCGCTGTAGAGCGGCTGATACTCAAGGCCGGAGAGTGCGCTGGCCTGAGGCACCACCCCTACATGGAGGCGTCCATCGAGCACGCCTTGCTCGACTTCATTCGGCGAAATCATGCGGATCTGGATTTGCACGTCCGGGCCACGCTCTTTGAGTTGGGCCAGTGCATGGGTGATGCGCATGTGGGGGAGGGTAACGAGGTTGTCAGTCAGGCCGATCGTCAACTCGCCGCGCAGGTGTTGATGCAGGCCGTTGACCTCTGTACGAAAGCTTTCAAGGGCACCGAGCAATTGCAGCGACGACTGATACACCTCGCGACCTTCTTCTGTCAGGGAAAACCCTGCTCGCCCACGTTGGCACAAGCGCAAACCCAAGCGCTGCTCCAGGTCGCTCATTTGTTGGCTAATGGCTGAGCGGCCTATACCAAGAACAGTTTCGGCCGCTGAAAACCCGCCGCACTCCACAACGCTGCGAAAGATGCGCAGCAGGCGTATATCAAAGTCACTGACTTGCGCTAAAGCATCGGAGCGGCGATTGCTCATAGTTTAGTAAGCACCTAACTAAAGGTTAGAAAAGTTGGATTTCACCGACTTTATAGGCGTGGCAATTTAGCTGCAACAAGGATTTGGATCCCACGCTGCTTTCTGTCTTGCGAGGTTTTGCTGATGAACATGCCTGAAAACGCCGAGTTAAACGTGGCTAGCCAGCTCAAGCTGGATGCTCACTGGATGCCTTACACGGCAAACCGTAACTTCCATCGCGACCCGCGTTTCATCATCGGCGCCAAAGGCAGTTATCTGACGGATGACAAAGGTCGGCAAATTTACGATTCATTGTCAGGTTTGTGGACGTGCGGGGCTGGACATACCCGCACCGAGATCCAGGAAGCGGTCGCCAAACAATTGGGCACGCTGGATTACTCGCCAGCCTTTCAGTATGGACACCCGCTGTCGTTTCAGTTGGCCGAGAAAATCACCGAGCTGACGCCAGGTACGCTCAATCATGTGTTCTATACGGACTCAGGCTCCGAGTGTGCGGATACCGCAGTGAAAATGGTGCGTGCTTATTGGCGCCTGAAGGGCCAGTCGACCAAGACCAAAATGATTGGTCGTGCCCGTGGTTACCACGGCGTGAACATTGGCGGCACGAGCCTGGGCGGTGTGAACGGCAACCGTAAGATGTTTGGTCAGGCGATGGCGGACGTCGATCATTTGCCGCACACGCTATTGGCCAGCAACGCATTCTCGCGCGGTATGCCGCAGTTGGGCGGAATCGCGTTGGCTGATGAACTGCTCAAGTTGATCGAGTTGCATGACGCGTCGAACATCGCCGCTGTGTTTGTCGAACCGATGGCGGGTTCGGCTGGTGTCCTGGTCCCGCCGCAGGGTTATCTGAAACGTCTGCGTGAAATCTGCGATCAGCACAACATCTTGCTGGTGTTCGATGAGGTGATTACCGGATTTGGTCGTACCGGCTCGATGTTCGGCGCTGACAGCTTCGGCGTCACACCGGATTTGATGTGCATCGCCAAACAGGTCACGAACGGTGCGATTCCGATGGGCGCCGTTATTGCGACCACCGAGATTTATCAGACTTTCATGAATCAACCTACGCCTGAGTATGCGGTTGAGTTCCCACACGGTTATACCTATTCGGCGCACCCCGTGGCGTGTGCTGCGGGGATTGCCGCGCTGGATCTGCTACAAAAAGAAAGCCTGGTACAAAGCGTGGCTGAAATAGCGCCGTATTTTGAGAATGCGTTGCATGGTTTGAAAGGCGTTAAAAACGTAATCGATATTCGCAATTATGGTTTGGCCGGAGCGATTCAGATTGCCCCGCGAGATGGCGATGCGATCGTGCGGCCTTTCGATGCGGCAATGAAACTGTGGAAGGCGGGTTTCTACGTGCGCTTTGGCGGTGACACGCTTCAATTTGGGCCAACGTTTAACAGCAAACCCCAAGAATTGGATCGATTGTTCGATGCAGTGGGAGAGGCGTTGAATCAGGTCGACTGATCCCTTCTATATAGAAGAGACATTTTCGTTTTTGGACAGGCGTGTACCGTTCACGCCTGCAAGCATGTTTTTGGAGTTGCAATGAGCACGATTCAACATTTGATCAATGGTGAGATGGTGAGTGACGCCGGTCGTACGGCGGATGTGTATAACCCCTCGACAGGCAAAGTGATTCATCAGGTGCCTTTGGCCAGCCGCGAGACCGTTCAAAAAGCCATAGACACGGCTAAGGCGGCGTTTCCGGCTTGGCGTAATACGCCTCCAGCCAAGCGCGCTCAAGTGATGTTCCGGTTCAAGCAGTTGCTGGAACAGAACGAATCGCGCATTTCACAGTTGATCAGCGAAGAGCATGGCAAAACGTTAGAAGATGCTGCGGGCGAGTTGAAACGTGGGATTGAGAACGTTGAGTACGCGTGCTCGGCTCCGGAAATCTTGAAGGGTGAGTACAGCCGTAACGTAGGGCCGAACATTGATGCGTGGTCAGACTTTCAACCGATAGGTGTGGTTGCCGGGATTACGCCTTTCAACTTTCCAGCCATGGTTCCGCTGTGGATGTACCCGTTGGCGATTGTGTGCGGTAACTGTTTCATCTTGAAACCCTCGGAACGTGATCCAAGTTCAACACTGCTAATAGCACAGTTGCTGCAAGAGGCGGGTCTGCCCAAGGGGGTCTTGAGCGTGGTTCATGGCGATAAGACCGCTGTGGATGCATTGATCGAGGCGCCGGAAGTCAAAGCTCTGAGTTTTGTAGGATCGACGCCGATTGCTGAGTACATCTATGCCGAAGGGACCAAGCGCGGCAAACGTGTGCAAGCGCTGGGTGGTGCGAAGAACCATGCGGTGCTGATGCCGGATGCTGACCTGGACAATGCGGTGAGTGCGTTGATGGGCGCAGCTTATGGTTCGTGCGGCGAGCGCTGCATGGCGATTTCTGTTGCTGTGTGTGTGGGCGATCAGGTTGCGGATGCGTTGGTGGCCAAGCTGGTTCCGCAGATCAAGGCGCTCAAAATTGGCGCGGGAACTTCATGCGGTCTGGACATGGGGCCATTGGTATCCGGCCCGGCGCGTGACAAGGTCAGCGGCTATGTGGCGCAAGGTGTAGCTGCTGGCGCAGAGCTGGTGGTGGATGGGCGCGGGCTGAGTGTTAAGGATCACGAGGAAGGCTTCTTTTTGGGCGGCTGCCTGTTTGATCGTGTGACGCCAGAAATGCGTATCTATAAAGAGGAGATTTTTGGACCGGTCTTGTGCATCGTTCGGGTGAATAGCCTGGAGGCAGCGATGCAGTTGATCAACGATCACGAGTACGGTAACGGAACGTGCATCTTTACCCGTGATGGCGAGGCGGCACGTCTGTTTTGTGATGAGATCGAAGTGGGGATGGTGGGGGTTAACGTGCCGTTACCTGTGCCGGTGGCCTATCACAGCTTTGGTGGCTGGAAGCGCTCCTTGTTTGGTGACCTGCATGCATATGGGCCGGACGGGGTGCGCTTTTACACGCGTCGCAAAGCGATTACTCAGCGCTGGCCGCAACGCGCCAGTCATGAAGCATCGCAGTTCGCTTTCCCGAGCTTGTAAGACGCAGGTAGGTGCACGATACCTGGCGAGAGGCCAGCCTTAAGGCTGGCCTCTGCATTTCTGCACTTTTATAGCGATTTGACAGAAATGTGAAATCAGTGCTTGACGCAGGATTCCAGCGGCCTATAATTCGCCCCACTTCCGGCGTAGTCGAAACGGAAAACTCCTTGAGTATCAATGAGTTGAACGGTTTTCGGCGATGCTAGCTTCAAATCATCGAAGCAGGAAATGAGGTGTTGACAGCAGCGTGTAA
>NZ_JAFCUO010000006.1:0-312568 GCF_049896545.1 Pseudomonas sp. TWR3-1-1 | reverse complement strand
TCTTGACGACCATAGAGCATTGGAACCACCTGATCCCATCCCGAACTCAGCAGTGAAACGATGCATCGCCGATGGTAGTGTGGGGTTTCCCCATGTGAGAGTAGGTCATCGTCAAGATTGAATTCCAAAACCCCTGTTTGCTCACGCAGACAGGGGTTTTGTTTTTGTGCACGATAAATCTTAAGATTGCGGCCCAGGCTGCCCCACGCTCGGTTCCCGTCCTGCGTAACTCAATCGATTGCCAATGATGCGGCAACAACTCCCTGGCTCCTCTAGCCCGCTGCGTTGATAGTCGAGCTCAAGTAGACATACAGATCCATCAGCGCTGCTGCGCGTCATCCAACTCGCAACGAACCAGCGACGTACCATTTCAGAGAATTTGCTCACGCCCCGATTGAGCCGCCTAAGCGCTGTGCCAACCCCACACAGCGCCCGCTCAGCATCCGCCGACCAAAAACGTAACCTGCCTCGTGTTCTCGCAGGCTGAGCATGCTGCATATCTGCGCCACCCTGAATGGCCGTGTGCACCTGGTTTTAAACACCAAGTGTTTATCTTTCGTCGGATTAAACAAAATGCCATCACAAATGGCTAAGTTTTCCGAGTTTGGTGCCGACAGCCTCTTGAGCAATGCGTGCTTTAGTAGAGCTGCCGGAAAAAGGCTGCCTGCGCTGTTACACGGAATGTTACGCCCGTACGCATCCCCACTCTTGGCATAAGAAGTCCCATGAAATGAATCTCAAGTTCAGCCATAAAATCCTTCTGGCCGCTTCAGGCGTCGTGGTTCTGGCGTTTGCGTTGTTCACGTTGTACAACGACTACCTGCAGCGAAACACCATCAAGCAAAACATCGAGTCGTCAGTGCAACAAGCTGGCAACCTGACTGCCAGCAGCGTTCAAAATTGGCTGACTGGTCGTATTCTGGTGCTCGAAAGCCTCGCGCAAAATGTGGCGCATCAAGGCAGCCAGGCTGATTTGCCTGGGTTGGTTGATCAGCCCGCCTTCACGTCGAACTTTCAATTTACCTATGTGGGTCAGGCAAACGGCGTGTTTACCCAACGCCCAGACGCCAAGATGCCAGACGGTTACGATCCGCGTGAGCGGCCGTGGTACAAGCAAGGTGTCATTGCCGGTCAAACCATGCTGACACCGCCGTATATGGCAGCAGTCGGTGGTTTGATTGTGACCATCGCCATGCCAGTCAAAAAGAACGGTGAGTTGCTGGGTGTTGTCGGTGGCGATTTGAGCCTGGACAGCTTGGTAAAAATCATCAACTCGGTAGATTCAGGCGGTTTGGGCTACGCGTTCCTGGTCAGCGGTGACGGCCAGGTTATCGTGAGTCCTGAAAAAGATCAGGTCATGAAAAACCTGAAAGACATCTACCCGTCGAGTGCGCTGCGCATTCAGAAAGGCATCCAGGAAGTGAGCCTCAATGGCCATGAGCGGATTATGTCCTTCACGCCTGTAACCGGTTTGCCTGCGGATTGGTATATCGGGCAATCGCTCGATAAAGAAAAAGCTTACGCACCGCTATCTAAGTTCCGTACCTCTGCATTTATCGCGATGTTTATTGCGGTCGCCGTGATTGCCGTGCTGCTGAGTCTGTTGATTCAGTTCCTGATGCGTCCTTTGACTACGATGGGCCGCGCGATGCAGGACATTGCGCAAGGCGAAGGTGACCTGACGCGTCGCTTGGTGATTGAGAGCAAAGACGAGTTCGGCTTGCTGGCCAGCTCTTTCAACCAGTTTGTAGAACGTATTCACGCATCGATTTCCGAAGTGTCTTCGGCAACCCGTCAGGTGCATGATTTGTCCCAGCGGGTGATGGCGTCGTCCAATGCTTCGATCCTGGGTTCGGATGAGCAAAGTGCACGAACCAACAGCGTTGCTGCCGCCATCAACGAGTTGGGTGCTGCCACACAAGAAATCGCGCGCAACGCCGCTGATGCTTCGCAGCACGCCAGCGGCGCAAGTGAGCAAGCGGATGATGGGCGTCAGGTGGTTGAACAGACCATTCAGGCCATGACCGAACTGTCGCAGAAAATTAGCTTGTCCTGTGCCCAGATCGAAACCCTGAATGCCAGCACCGACAACATTGGCCATATCCTGGACGTGATCAAAGGGATTTCCCAGCAAACCAACCTGTTGGCCCTCAATGCCGCCATTGAAGCCGCGCGTGCGGGTGAAGCGGGTCGTGGTTTCGCTGTTGTAGCGGATGAGGTGCGCAACCTTGCTCACCGCACTCAGGAGTCCGCAGAAGAGATCCATAAAATGATCACTTCGCTGCAAGTGGGCTCGCGAGAAGCGGTGACCACCATGAACGCCAGTCAGGTTTCCAGTGAAGAGAGCGTTGAGGTGGCCAACCAGGCCGGCGCCCGTTTGATCAGCGTGACTCAGCGTATCGAAGAAATTGACGGCATGAACCAGTCGGTTGCAGCCGCGACTGAAGAACAGACGGCTGTAGTTGAAACGCTCAACGTCGATATCAACCAGATCAACCTGCTGAACCAGCAAGGTGTGGTTAATCTCAACGAAACGCTCAAAGATTGCGATGCTTTGTCGCAACAAGCCAGCCGCCTGAAGCAGTTGGTCGACAGCTTCAAGATCTGATTCAACGCGCGGTTAGTTATCCACAGCCCTGTCGTTTTAAACGTCAGGGCTGTTTTGTTTTTGGTTGCCCAAATACTGAGTGATTGCTTTAACAGCCCGGTGTAAATGAAGCTCCAGCTCTTTGACACACGCTTGCACCTCACGCCCGCGGGCCAGTTGTAACAGGGTGCGGTGATCATCCTGAGCCAGCGGCCCCAAGTTCATTTGTTGCAGGTTAAAACGCAAAAAGCGCTCTTCTTCTACCAAGCCAACATTCACTAACGCCAAGAGCTTCTTGTTGGGTGCTTTGTTGTAGAGCGCTTGGTGGAACAAACGATTGAGGGTGCCCACTTTGCTCAAGTCTGTTTCGACTTCCAGCGCCTGGATATACGCCGCGGCGTCTGCAAAGTCCTGTTCATCCAATAAAGGCACTGACAAGCGCAGCGCCTCGGATTCCAACAATAAACGAAGTTGGTAAGACTCCAGCGAACTGTCCTCAATCAAGGGTGCTACCACCGCACCTTTGTAGTGCTCCACGCGCAGTAAGCCTTGAGCTTCAAGCTGACGCAGTGCCTCGCGCACCGGCATGCGGCTCACACCAAACAACGTAGCCAGCGCCTCCTGTCGAATGGCAGTGCCACAGGGCAGGCGTCCATCAAGGATGGCATTGCGCAAGGATTCTTCTATCACCGAACGGGCTTGATGAGCCGCAACTGGAGCGTGCACTTCGATACTGCTTAAGGGGTTTATTTTGACGGCCACGTTGGCGCACCCACGGCTGATAACCAGCTGCTTATTTGGATCCAATTCAAAGTAGGTACAGACCGAATCCTTGTCAAACCTCGTTACAGCGAGTTTAACGCGACTACACTCCCAGTGATCGCAAGGTGCCATTGTCTTTTTTTGTTTCTGGGCCCACTTTGCACAGATTCTTCTTAGGTGCCGCTTGATGGAATACGCAGTTGGCTCGCCGGTTTAGCCTTCCTTTACCCTTGCGCTGGTTGTTAACAGCCTTGTTGCTGGCTGGCACCTTGCTGGGCGGCCTGCACGCTGATTGGGATTTTTCCGTGATCAGCCGCCGTGCCGAAACGCTTTACGGGCCCCTGGGCGAGGGCCGCAAACGGATTGATGCCTGGCAACAATTATTAGCCACCCAAAAACAAATCCCAGAAGCTGAAAAGCTGCGGGTGGTTAACCAGTTCTTCAACGCACAGCTCAAATACCGCGAAGACATCGATTTGTGGCATCAGGAGGATTACTGGGCCACACCGATTCAAGCGCTCTGGAAAGGCGCGGGTGATTGTGAAGACTACGCGATCGCCAAGTATTTCAGCCTCCGGCACCTGGGTGTACCCAGTGAGAAGCTGCAAATCACGTACGTAAAAGCCCTGAGCCTGAACCGCGCGCACATGGTGCTCACCTACTACCCAAGCCCCAATGCCATGCCGCTGGTACTCGACAGTTTGATGGACGCCATCAAACCCGCCAACCAGCGCACTGACTTGTTACCGGTCTATTCTTTCAATGCACAAGGCCTCTGGCTACCGGGCGCCAATAACACCAAGAAAGTGGGCGACACCAAACGTTTGTCTCGCTGGCAGGATGTACTGAAAAAAATGCAGGCAGAAGGTTTTCCGATTGAGACCAGCCAATAACCTGGAGCAACCATGTCCCTGTTCAAACAACTGTTAATTGCGATCTGTTTGTTTCTGGTGATCGCCTTCAGTGGCAGCTTTATGGTCAGCCTTGAAAGCTCGCGCGCGCAATACGTCAACCAACTGCGCTCCCATGCTCAGGATGCTGCCACCGCATTGGCCGTGTCCTTGACCCCTAACATCGACGATCCCGCCATGACCGAATTAATGGTCAGCTCGATTTTCGACAGCGGCTACTACGCCAGCATTCGGGTGGTCGATGCCAAGGACGGCAAGGTCCTGGTCGAACGCAGCGCGACACCCAATAGCAGCCAGGTACCATCATGGTTCGTCAAGCTGATCGGCCTGGAACCGGCCGGCGGCGATGCCATTGTCAGTCGCGGCTGGGAGCAAGCTGCACGGGTAGAGGTGGTCAGCCATCCCATGTTTGCCCTCGCCAAGCTTTGGCAAAGTGCATTGGGCAGTCTGGCGTGGTTGCTGCTCTGCGGTGTTGTGAGCGCGATACTGGGGGCTTTGCTGCTGCGTCGTCAGCTCAAGCCGCTGGATTATATGGTTGAACAGTCTCAAGCCATTGCCCGGCGAGAGTTTCTCAGCCTGCCTGAACTGCCGCGCACTCCGGAACTGCGCCGCGTGGTGCAAGCCATGAACCAAATGGTCGAAAAACTCAAAGCCCTGTTCAAGGAGCAGGCCGAACGCAGCGAACGCCTGCGCATCGAGTCTTACCAGGACAAGCTGACCGGGCTGGCCAATCGACGTTATTTCGAAATGCAGTTGCATGACCGCGTCACGCATGGCGAGCGGGCCAGTTCGGGCTATCTGCTCATGATCCGGGTAAAAGATTTGGCTGGGCTCAATCAGCGCCTGGGCGGGCAACACACCGATCAGTTACTGCAAGCCGTTGCCCAGTTGCTAGTGCGCCAGTGCGCCAAATACCCCGAAACACACAACATGATCACCCGTGTGCGCGGGGGCGAATTTGCCGTACTGGCCCCCGGCCTGGTCCACGAAGAGGCCTTGCAACTGGCGCAGGCGCTGGAAACAGACTTTGTCAGCCTTCAGACCACAGGCGCCTCCGATCTGGCACCGATTGCCACCCTTGGTGTTGTGTCTTATGTGGCCGGGGACACGCCGCAGGCGGTGCTTGGGTTAGCGGATCAAGCGTTGGCACAAGCCGATGCTCATACCGAGCACTGTTGGGTCTGCATTGAACAAGGCGAAGGGCTGGCCGTGAGCGAGGATCACCACGCGTGGCACAGCCTGCTTGAGAAGGCATTGAGCCAGCGCCGTTTTGAACTGTATTTCCAGCCGGTCGTGGCCGCTCAGAATCCCGCGATGGTGTTGCATTACAAAGTCATGTCGCGTTTGCTCGACGATGGCGGCCAAGCGATCCCTGCGGGGCGCTTTCTGCCTTGGCTGGAACGCTTTGGCTGGTCTGACCGGCTGGACAGCCTGATCTTTGACCGGGTGCTGGAGCAAATGCGAGACCACGACCAGTCCTTGGCGTTGAACCTGTCGCCAGCGTCTATGGCTGATCCGCAGTCGCTAGACCGACTGATGCAACTGCTGCATAAAAACCGTGACCTTGGCCCTCGGCTCACGCTGGAAATAGCCGAAGAACACCTCCCGGAACAAGCGGTGCTGGAGCAGATCACCCGTCGTCTGCGTGAGTTGGGCTTTTCGTTGAGCCTGCAACGTTTTGGCGGGCGCTTCAGCATGATCGGCAACTTGGCGAGCTTGGGCCTCGCGTATTTGAAGATCGACAGCAGTTATATCCGCGCCATTGATCAGGAGCCCGACAAGCGTCTGTTTATCGAGGCGATTCAGCATGCCGCCCACAGTATTGATTTGCCGCTGATCGCTGAGCGTGTCGAGACAGAAGGTGAGTTGAAGGTCATCCGCGAGATGGGTTTATGGGGCGTGCAAGGTCAACTGTTCGGCTCGCCCGCGCTCTGGAAGTAATGCCGGGTTAAATCAGCCCGCTTTCATCATCGGTAATTAAATGGTTCAGGCCATCGAGTGCTTCACGGGCTTGTGTGCGGTCCATCAACTTGGCTTGAGCCGCCGCCGGTAAGTCGGTGACACGAATGACCCCTTTTTGCGTGAGTACCTGAATCAGGTCGTCGAGTACCCGGATCATTTCCAGGTCACTTTGGCGCAGTTGCTGCAAACGTTTTTCAACGATCACATTGGTTTGCCACGCCAGTATTTCAGGGTGGTCAGCAGGCAGCGTTGCGCTGGCCCCTGCAAATTCAAGCGCATCAACCCGACTTAACGCACCTTGGGCATCACGTTGCACGTAGAACATTGAACAGCCCCCCTCAAGGTCACGACGAACACAATGATGTGAGCATAGGCCAACAATTGATTGGCGGCAGACTCCTCGTGCGGGGGGGCGCCTGACCCTGCTTTTAAAGGGATTTGTGGCCTACACTTGGCCGCATTACAACAGCCCATTACGCAGTTTCAACAGTTAGCAGGTGAAGGATGGGCGTACTTAGCCGTAACCATGTCAGCGAGCCTGTGCCTCGTATTTCGCAGCAGCCTCACGGTGTACTGGCCACATTGATTCGTCTGCCGTGGCTCTGGGCTATTTTGCTGCTCGCCTCGGCGGTGCGTTTTTATGGTTCCACCGCGTCTGCTATCTGGTGCGACGAAGGCTCCAGCCTGCTGTTGAGCCAATTCTCGCTGGCGGGCATCTGGCTGCATGCCGCCCGCGATGTGCACCCCCCACTGTATTTCATGCTGTTGCATGGTTGGATTGCACTGTTCGCAGACAGCCTGTTTTCCATTCGCGCCCTGAGCGTATTACCCGGTATTGCCACGGTGTTTCTTGGCATGTGGTGGATGCGCCTGATCTCGACCCAACGCGCCGCCTTGCTCGCGGGCCTGTTGCTGGCGCTACTACCGACGGCCGTACGTTACAGCCAGGAAGTGCGCATGTACGCATGGCTGGGTGTGTGGCTGATGGCGGCCACGATTGCCTTGGTGTATTGGGTTAAAACGCCAGGTAAAAGCCGATATCTGCTGGCGTATGCCGCACTCATGGCGGCCGCGTTCTACACCCATTACTTCAGCGCCTTCTGTGTATTGGCCCATTGGCTGTATGTGCTGTTGCTCAGTGCCCGCAAAACCGGTCCCGATGCGCTGATCAAACGACCCGCGTGGTGGGTCGCCAATGTGGCGATTGTGGTGTTGTTTTTGCCCTGGTTGCCGGGGCTTGTTGATTTGTTGCAACACATGGACCAACTCAAAGCAGGCGGTGATGTGGGCTGGGAGCCTGCCGTGGATGCACGCTCGTTGCCCGCGATGACGTGGCAGTTTTTGATTCAGGATGAAGGCGACGACCTACCCTGGCCTCTGTTCTGGCTCGGGCCGTTGTTGCTGTTGGGCGTGCTGGCGGGTGCTGCACTGCGTGATCGCACACCCTACAAATTGCCGACGCTTCTGGTCATTTACACCGTGCTGCCGATTCTGCTGATTTATCTGGTGTCGTTTATTTCGCCGCTCTTTATTGAGCGTTACCTGATGTTTGCTGCGCTGGGGCTGCCGATGATCGTAGCGCTGGTGGCTGACCGCCTGTACCTGCGCTGGCGCGTTGTGGCAGTGGGCTTGCTGACGATATTCATCGGGGCTGAGCTGCTCGGTCTACGCAGCAACTTCAGCAGCGAGGCCGATCACTTCGACCGTTTGGTGGGGCACGTCAATCAGCAGTTTTTACCCGGTGACCGGATCGTTGTCAGCGATCTGTTTTGGTACTTCAGCTACGTCTACTACAACAAGACCGGTTCGCAGCCCATGCTGTACACGCCGCCGACCCACGACGGCGCGTCAGGGCGGCCGAACGCTTATGGTTTTGGCACGTTGATGACGCACGCTGACGCAAGCCTCTATGTCGATCGGCTGCAAGACCTGCCGTCCGGCCCCGGTCGAGTCTGGTTGATCAGCAGCAGTGAGCAGCCTGACGACTTTGCGCCTATCCCGGCGCGCTGGCGCAAGGCGCAAGACCTGACCTTCGATGACACCCAGGCTCGTCTATATTTGACCTGTGACACGGGCGAATGCGGGCGCGAGCGTGATCGGTCGCCATTGGAAGCCAGCAATAATCTGTTAAAGAATTAATTTGCAACACTTGACTGAGACCGGCTCGCCGCGCAGTATTAATAGTTAGCAAACTAACATTATGTGACACTTCTCTTGCCTGACACTCTTGATTCACTCCAAATGAGCCTCAGCACCGGGATGGTGGTCGCGACTCGCCATTGGCGTCGCGTGTGCCAAACCACGCTGATCAACTACGGTATTTCCGAAGCCTGCGCCATGCCGCTGCTGATCATCGGGCGTTTGGGTGAGGGCGTGCGACAAGTGACCGTGGCCCATGCTGCGGGTATGGAAAGCCCGTCGCTGGTGCGCCTGCTCGATCAACTGTGCAAAGACGGCTATGTGCGCCGTTGCGAAGACGCCAGTGACCGACGCGCCAAGACCTTAAGCCTCACCGACACTGGCCGAGCGCTGGCGCAGGCGATTGAAGCGCAATTGGTGCAGTTGCGCCGCGCGGCACTGGCCGACATCTCGCTGGCCGACCAGCAAGCTGCGTTGCGGGTGATTAAAGCCTTCGAAGCAGCCGGTCAACTGACTGACGGAGCCGGCTCTTGAACGGTTTTTTCAGCAGCATGCCGCCAGCCCGCGACTGGTTTTACGGCGTACGTACTTTCGCCGCGTCGATGATTGCGCTGTACATCGCCCTACTCATGGAAATGCCGCGTCCGTATTGGGCGATGGCAACGGTTTACATCGTTTCCAGCCCCTTCGTTGGGCCAACCAGCTCCAAGGCCGTGTACCGCGCCCTCGGCACCTTGCTGGGTGCCGCAGCGGCTGTGTTCTTTGTGCCGCTGTTTGTGCAAACCCCGTTTTTGCTGGTGCTGGTGATTGCTCTGTGGACCGGCATCCTGTTGTTCCTGTCGCTGCACCTGCGCACCGCCAACAGTTACATCTTCATGCTGGCGGGCTACACCATGCCCATGATCGCTTTGCCCATCGTCGATAATCCGCTCAACGTTTTCGACATTGCCATCTCGCGTACCGAAGAAATCATGCTCGGTATTGTTTGCGCGGCCGTTGTGGGCAGCATGTTCTGGCCGCGCCGTTTGACCCCGGTATTTATCGATGCCGCAGGCAAGTGGTTTGGTGACGCTGCCAACTACAGCAAACACTTTCTGGCCCGCGATGTAGAGCCGAACAAAGCCAGCGGCTTGCGCTCCTCGATGGTGGCGACGTTCAACACGCTTGAGTTGATGATTGGTCAGCTGCCCCACGAGGGCGCGCACCCGCAGACCGTGCGCAATACAAAAGAACTGCGTGGGCGAATGATCCACCTGCTGCCCGTGGTGGATGCCCTCGACGATGCGTTATACGCCCTCGAACGGCGCACCCCCGAGCTGGTGGAAAAAGTGACCCCGCTGCTCGACCACACACGTCAATGGCTGGACAGCACAAGCCAAGGGGCGCCCGTCGAGCACTGGAAAGCCCTGCGCCACGAACTTGAAGCGCTGCAACCCGGCGCGGCGGCGCTCGATGATCGCCGCCAACTGTTGTTGTCCAACGTGCTCTACCGCTTGGGCGAGTGGATCGATTTGTGGCAAGACTGCCGCAGCTTGCAACAAGCCATCGCCACCGGCGATCAAGAGGTCTGGCGCGCGGTGTATCGGCATTGGCGCCTGGGCCGCCTGACGCCGTTTCTGGACCGCGGCCTGATGCTCTATTCGGCGTTCTCCACCGTAACCGCCATTGTTGTGGCGTGCGTGTTGTGGATTTTGCTCGGGTGGACCGACGGCGCCAGTGCTGTGATTCTGGCGGCCGTCGCGTGCAGTTTTTTTGCCGCGATGGACGACCCGGCCCCGCAGATTTACCGGTTCTTTTTCTGGACCTCGCTGTCGGTGTTGTTCGCCAGTTTGTACCTGTTCGTGATCCTGCCCAACCTGCATGATTTTCCGATGCTGGTGCTGGCGTTCGCGGTGCCCTTTATTTGTGTCGGCACGCTCACCGTGCAACCGCGCTTCTATCTGGGCACGTTGCTGACGATTGTGAACACCGCATCGTTTATCAGCATTCAGGGTGCCTACGACGCCGACTTCATGGTGTTCATGAACGCCAACCTGGCCGGCCCGATAGGCTTGTTGTTTGCGTTTGTGTGGACCCTCATCGCGCGGCCTTTTGGCGCTGAACTGGCGGCCAAACGCCTGACACGGTTCAGTTGGCGCGACATCGTACGCCTTACCAAACCGGCGACCCTGGCGGAACACCGGCAGATGGGCGCACAAATGCTCGACCGCCTGATGCAACATTTACCGCGTCTGGCCATGACGGGCCAAGACACCGGCATTGCAGTGCGTGAGCTGCGCGTGGCGCTCAACCTGCTGGACCTGCTCGCGTATGCGCCTCGGGTGACCGGCGGCCCGCAACTGCTGCTGCGTCAGGTGGTCAGTGACGTGGGCGATTATTTTCGCGCCTGCCTGATGTCGGGCGAACGCTTGCCCGTGCCTGCGGGGTTGCAGATGACGATGGATCGTACGCGCCGTGCGCTCAATGCCACCGATTTGCAGGACGAAGGTGACGCACGCGTTCACTTGCTGCACGCGTTAAGCGGTTTGCGGCTGGCGCTGTTGCCCGGCGTCGAATTTATCGTCGACAACGACGACCTGCCCCAGCCCCATGTACAAGGCATTGATGGAGCGCCGTTATGATCGGTGATGTGGATGTCAGTGGCGTGTTCCTGCCCACACTTCTGGTGCTGATGGGCATCACTTACTTGCTGTTTTTGGTGATTCACGCGGTGCTTACGCGTGTGCACTTTTACCGCCTGGTCTGGCACCGGGCTTTGTTCAACGTCGGTCTCTACGCTCTGCTGCTTGGCGTTGTGGATTCGTTTAGTCGATATTTGATGACATGAAAAAACCTTTATTGACCTTGGGCCGCGTCGTTCTCACCTTGCTGGTGGTGGCGTTTGCCTGCGTCGTGGTCTGGCGCATGACGATGTATTACATGTTTGCGCCCTGGACGCGGGACGGCCACATCCGGGCCGACGTGGTGCAAATTGCTCCCGACGTTTCGGGCCTGATCAAGCAGGTTGAGGTGCGTGACAACCAGCCCGTCACCCGTGATCAAGTGCTGTTTGTGATCGATCAGGAGCGTTTCAAACTGGCCTTGCGCCAGGCCCAGGCCACCGTGGCAGACCGCAAGGAAACCCTGGCTCAGGCGCAACGTGAAAGCCGTCGTAACAAAGGGTTGGGCAATCTGGTCGCGCGTGAGCAACTGGAAGAAAGCCAGTCCCGCGAAATGCGCGCCCAAGCGGCCCTCACCGAAGCTCAAGTGGCCGTGGACAGTGCCCAGCTCAACCTGGACCGCACCGTGGTGCGCAGCCCGGTGGACGGCTATGTCAACGACCGCGCGCCACGGGTCAATGAGTTCGTGACCGCCGGGCGACCGGTGTTGTCGATTGTTGACAGCAGTTCGTTTCACATCGACGGCTACTTTGAAGAAACCAAACTCGACGGCATCCACGTTGGCCAAAGCGTCGATATCCGCGTGATTGGCGACAATGCGCGCCTGCGCGGGCATGTCGAAAGCATCGTGGCCGGTATCGAAGACCGTGACCGCAGCAGCGGCCAGAACCTGCTGCCCAACATTAACCCGGCGTTCAGCTGGGTGCGTTTGGCGCAACGGATTCCCGTGCGCATCGTGTTTGACGACGTGCCCGAAGATTTCCGCATGATCGCCGGGCGTACCGCCACTGTCTCGATCATCGAAGACTCCCCCAAGGCCAAACCTGCGCAGGAGAACGCGCAATGAAAGCTGTTCACCTGGCAGCCGTAGGGCTGGGTTTGCTGCTGTCGGGCTGTCAGTTGGTGGGGCCTGATTACCACCTGCCCAAAGACGCCGCATTGCAGCGCGCGGATGTGCAGGGTGAGTTTGCGGGCGAGGGCGCCAACGTGATGTCGGCTCCCGTGCCCGCCGATTGGTGGAAGCTCTATCAAGACCCCAAACTCAATGAGCTGGTGCGCCAGGCGCTGGCCTCCAACACCGACTTGCGGGTCGCGGCGGCAAACTTGTCGCGGGCGCGGGCGCAAGTTGAACAAGCGCAATCGGCAGGTGGCTGGAGCGGCTCGGTGAAGGCGGGTGCCCAGCGCTTGCAAGAGTCCGGCGAAGCGTTCTTGCTGGCAGATAAAGTCCCGGTCGCCAACGTGGGTGATCTGGGTATCAGCACCTCGTATCAGTTCGATTTGTGGGGCACCTTGCAGCGCGGCATTGAGGCCGCACAAGCCAACGCCGATGCGACGCAGGCCGCCGCCGACACCGCGCGCATTACCTTGGTGGCGGACGTGGTTCGGGCCTACACCCAAGTGTGCGCGGCAAACGAAGAGCACCACATCGCCGAAGAGTCGCTCACGCTGCAAGCGCAAAGCACACACCTGACCCAACAGTTGCGGGATGCGGGGCGCGGCGACGAAACCCAGGTCACCCGTTCGCAGACGCAATTCAAATCGTTGCGCGCGGAACTGCCGCGCTACGAAGCCTTGCGCCAGTCCGGCCTGTTTCGTTTGTCGATGTTGCTGGCCAAGCCGCTCGACCAACTGCCCGCTGGCGTTGCCACCTGCGCCGAGCTGCCGCATATCGCGCAATTGCTGCCGGTGGGCGATGGCGCTGCGTTGCTCAAACGCCGCCCGGATGTGCGCCAAGCAGAGCGTCATCTGGCGGCGGCCACGGCTGAAATCGGGGTGGCCACCGGCTCGCTGTACCCGGACATCAGCATTGGCGCGAGCATCGGGACCGTCGGCATCATTGATAACCTGGGCACCGCACCCACCAACCGCTGGGGCTTTGGCCCGCTGTTGAGCTGGACCATTCCTACCAACGGTTCGCGGGCGCGGATCCGTGAAGCCGAAGCCGTCACCCAAGGCGCGCTGGCCAAGTTCGACGGTGTGGTGCTGAACGCCATCCGTGAAACCCAAACCAGCCTGGTGCAATACACCGCGCTGTTGCAGCGCCGCGATGCCTTGGCAGAAGCCGAAGCGTCGGCCAAAACCGCAGCCGATCAAACGCATCAGTTCTTTCAGGCGGGGCGCGAGTCGTTTTTGGCTGACCTGCAAGCGACCCGCACCTACACCGACATGCGCGCGCAACTGTCGGCCGCTAACACCCAGGTAGCCATGAGCCAAATCGACCTGTTTCTGGCCCTGGGCGGCGGCTGGGAAAGTGGACGAACGCAAGCCCCGGCCAACGCGAAACCCTGAGGGCGTTGCTATGCTCTGAGAGGTCGGTATCAAAACGATGGCTCAGGGCGTCGCGGGTCTTTTAGCCCTCCCCATCGCGCAGGCAATGCTTGATGGGGATACTAATAATGAAAAACCCTTATGCTCCCGGTTTCTGGTGTGCGGTGGTCGCGGTGGTGCTGCTGTCTGCGACCTATTTCTACGGCATCATGCTGGCGCACCAGATCGATAAGGCGATGTTTTTCCTCGACAGCGCCAGTGCGTTGATTGCGGTACTGGCCATTGCGATGGTGGCGTGGGCGACGGTGCAAACCCGGCACATCAAAAAGCGCCAGGTCGAAGAGGGCCAGACCCGGGTCTTGATCTGGGACGCCAAAGTCGCGCTGCGGCGGGTCGAAACCGTTTTCGACCGCTACTTTTGGGGCAGTTATTGGCAGCCGGGCCGCACGTTCCAGGAATTTATGGGCGAACTCACCGGCACCCCGCTGGAAAAAAGCCTCGACGCCTTGAAAACCCAATGCCTGAAACTCGACAAAGCCCTGCCCTCGGAGGAGCGCCAATGGCTCGACTGCGCGCGTGAGTTATCTGACGTCGCGGCCGCAATGGCCCGTGAGCGTTATCAGCTGGATTACTCAGACTCATCTGTAAATCCGGTAGGTGAAATCTGCATTGATCACGACCTCGAAGTGTTGGTGTACACCTGGAGCGCCAGCCTCAAGGCTTTTGACCATCGTTTGGATGAAATCGACCGTCTCTACGCCCACTCCTCATGAATTTTGCGTGACTGAAACAGGCGACCGGCGGGTCGCCAGTGTTACCCTGCTGCCACTTTTCGGCCCACGACGGGCTTGGCAAAGACCGCTATTACTTTCAACACAACGGACATTGAACGGGTCAACTGATGAATAAACCATTAGGCGTGCTAGTAGGGATTGTTGTTATTGCAGGTGCTCTGAACACCGCTGGCGCTTGGTACACCGGGACCAAACTGGAAGGCGTGCTGCAAACGTCGATCCAGGAAGCCAACAAAGAACTCGCGTCGCAACTGCAAGGCACGCCAACCCACGGCTCGATCGAACTGGTATCGCTTGATCGTCATCTCTACAGCAGCACCGCCAACTACCGGGTGAAAATGTCGGACGACTCCGCCGGGCCGGGTGCCCAGCCTGTGGAGTTGCTGTTCGTTGACCACATTGAGCACGGCCCGTTGCCGTGGTCGCGCATCAAAACCTTTAAGTGGATGCCGGTGATGGCCACCAGCAACTATTCGCTGGTAAAAACCCCGTTCACTGCAAAATGGTTTGCTGCCGCCAAAGAGCAGTCGCCGTTGCAAGGTCAGGTCACGCTGGCTTACAACCGCGCAGTAGAAGGCCACATGGAGCTGCTGCCTCTGGAAATGGCCCTGGACGCCAACTCCAGCCTCAGCTTCTCGGGCATGAGCATGGAAGGGCAGTCCGATGCCGAAGGTCAAAACTTCAAAGGCAAAGGCTACATGGACCACTTCAAGCTCAATGCCGTGTTCCCTAACAGACCGCCTTTGCTGGTTGAACTCAATGGCCTGACCGCGGCCAGTGACTTGAACAAAAGCGAGTTTGGTTTCTTCCTCGGCCAGAACTTCCTGAAACTGAGTGAAAGCCAAATCACCTTTGGTGATCGTCAGTCGGTGCTCAAGCTCAACAACTTTGAATACTCCGGTTCCACCTCCGCCAAGGGTCAATTATTGTCCGGGCGTTTGGACTACAAGGTGGGTGACGTGACCCTCAACAACAACCCGGTGGGCACCGCGCAACTGGTCATGAGTGCCAGCAGCCTGGACATTCCGGCCATGCAGGCGTTGTTTCAGATTTACCAGACCAAATTCCAGCCCAAGGCTGACGGCACGTTGCCCGCGAGTCAGCTGACGCTGGCTGAGCAAACCCAGTTGCAAACCCAGCTTGAAACCTTGCTGGCCGCCAAGCCGAAGATGGCCGTGGAGAAGCTCAGCGTAAAAACACCTAATGGCGAAAGTGAGTTCAACCTGGCCGTTGCGCTGGCTCAGCCCGCCGCACTTGACCAGCCGCCTGTAGAAGTCACCAAGCAACTGCTGACCTCGCTGGACGCCAAGCTGCAATTGTCCAAGCCGATGATTGCTGATCTTGCCGGTGTGCAGGCGCAGTTGGCAGGGCAAACTGATCCGCAGGCCCTGGCTCAGGTTGGCACCATGACCAGCGACATGGTCAGCAACCTTGCCGTCGGCACGGGCCTGGCAAAAGTTGAAGGCACTAACATCCTGGCGACCTTGAACTACGCAGCAGGGCAGGTGGACTTCAATGGCCAGAAAATGAGCCTTGAAGACTTCATCACCCAAATGACGATGCGCTTCAACGCTCCGATGCAATAACCGACCAAGACGTAGCCATTGCCCACGCCGCGCTCGACTGCGAAGCGATCGTAAACCCGACTACCGCGGTGCCTCTGAGGCACCGGGTTGAACGGTTTACGACCGCTAAGCGCCCGAGCGTAGCCTCGCATGACGTGTCAACGCTTACAGGCGGCACCCAAGTATCGACAGGTGTTGGCTCAGATTGAACCCTGAGCTTGCTCCATGACCCACTCCACGAACGCTTTGACTTCATCGCGCTGCATGGCATCGGGTCGGGTCACGACGTAGTAGGCGAAGCGTGCAGGCCAGGGTTTATCCAGCACCTGTACGAGACGCCCCGCAGCGATTTCTTCGCGTGCGTGCTCTTGCGCCACTAACGCCAGCCCCTGGCCTGCCTCTGCTGCGCGAATAAGTAAAAAGTCATCTTCAAACGCCGTCCCGCGTTCTGCGCGAGGGTCTTTTGCAACGCCATGCGCTGCGAGCCACAAGGCCCAGTCTGCCCGGTCAGAATCGTGCAATAAGGCAAAGTTGAGGCAATCCTGCGGTTCCATCAGCCGGGGGATCGCAGCCATAAAGGCAGGACTGGCGACGGGCACTAAAACGGGAGCCATCAACTGCGTGACGTGCAGGTTGGGATAGACCCCCAGACCATGGCGCAACGCTACATCGATTCGATCACGGCGCAAGTCCATCACCGCAGAAGTCGCCTCGACCCGTACTTCGATGTGTGGATGACGCTGATTGAAGCGGCCCAGGCGCGGTACCAGCCACGAGGCGGCGAAGGTGGCGACCGTGCTGACCGTCAGGGTTTGCCGCGACTTGATCGCCTCCAGAGAATTCATGGCCTCCTGCATTTGCTCAAAAGCCTGGAGCAGGGCGGGATGAACGCTGGCTCCGGCTTCTGTGAGACGCAGGCCACTTCGCTCGCGGGTAAAAAGCGCCATTGCGACCCGATCCTCCAACAACCGAATCTGTTGGCTAACCGCGCCTGGGGTCACGCTCAAAGCGTGAGCAGCGTGCTTGATACTGCCTCGTTGACCTACTTCAACGAAGCAACGTAGCGCGAGCAGGGGCAGTGAAGTCGCCATAGAGTTTAGTTTTCCTAAATACAGTGCGTAGAACGTATCGTTTCTGCTGAGCCAGTTTGGGCCTGATGATACAGCGCGTTTAGAGGTACTGAACGACTGTAGAAAAACTAAATCAAAGGCGCTGTAGGTGCCGCGATCATCCTGCCGCGCAAGGCCGCAGGGTGGGAGGTTGCAAGATGATCACGCTCTATACCGATAGCTCACCCAACGGTTTCAAGATCACCATCGCACTGGAAGAACTGGGGCTGGCGTACACGTTACGACACGTCAAAATCGCCGAGGGCGAAAACAGGCGGCCCGATTTCCTGCACCTGAATCCGCACGGGCGTATCCCTGTACTGGTAGATGACAGCAGCGGCATAACGCTGTTCGAATCGGCAGCCATCTTGCTCTACCTGGCCGACAAGACGGGGCGACTGCTGCCCTCAGCCCCCACGATGCGCTGGGAAGCGATTCAATGGTTGATGTTTAACGCCGCAAGCGTTGGGCCAATCATCGGGCAGCGGGTGCATTTTGAACTGTTTGCCGCAGCCCGAAACCCTGAAGCCATTGCTCATTACCGACGCTTGGTGAATGAAGCGTTTGCCACGCTGGACCGTCGTTTGGCAGCGCACCCCTATCTGGCGGGCGAGGCGTATTCCATCGCCGATATAGCCCAGTTTGGTTGGACCCACATCGCGCGCATCATCGGTTTCGACTTCAGTGTGCATAAACACGTGAGTGCCTGGCACGAGAGGGTCGCGGCGCGGCCCGCCGTGCAGCGAGGCATCGCGCTGCCCGCGCCCGCGACAGAGGCTTGAGCCAGAAACAAGAAAGCCCGCACAGGGCGGGCTTCTTGGGGGCGCAGACTGTCTGAGACAGGTCCAGGCGGAAATATGGTGCACCAGGCGGGATTCGAACCCACGACCACTGCCTTCGGAGGGCAGTACTCTATCCAGCTGAGCTACTGGTGCAACGCGGGCGCCATGATACTCATCTGCGTGTCACCCGTCCATGCCGCTGATTGTGCAGGTGTTTCTTGCGTCAATATGGGCTATTAATGGAGGCCGTGTGAAAAAAGGGGAAACACAGTCGCTTGTTCTTTTTTTCGAACAACCTATTGTCCTTTACCCCCTTTACTCCTAGGATTCGTTTGAGATTTCAAACGCTCTTGTCTGAGTGCTAAACCGCACGCCGTGTGTGTTGTGCGTTTTTTGAACACTTTGGCAGTGAATGACTTCCTGACGGCAGCCATCTCTGGCGCCTTTCTACACTCAATAATTTGCCCCGCGCCTGCGCGGTGCTGTTAAGGAAAGCCCACCATGCAGCTCAAAGACGCACAGTTGTTCCGCCAGCAAGCCTACATCGATGGTGCTTGGGTAGACGCGGACGGCGGTCAGACAATCAAGGTCAACAACCCGGCCACCGGTGACATTCTCGGTACGGTGCCAAAAATGGGCGCTGCCGAAACCCGTCGCGCCATTGAAGCTGCTGATAAAGCACTTCCCGCCTGGCGTGCCCTGACTGCCAAAGAACGTGCGACCAAACTGCGCCGTTGGTTTGAACTGCTGATTGAGCACCAGGACGACTTGGGTCGCCTGATGACCCTGGAGCAAGGCAAGCCGCTGGCCGAAGCCAAGGGCGAAATCGTTTACGCCGCATCGTTCATCGAGTGGTTCGCCGAAGAAGCCAAGCGTATTTATGGCGATGTGATTCCCGGCCATCAGCCGGACAAGCGCCTGATCGTCATCAAACAGCCCATTGGCGTAACGGCCGCAATCACCCCGTGGAACTTCCCGGCGGCCATGATCACCCGTAAAGCCGGCCCGGCGCTGGCGGCTGGCTGCACGATGGTGATCAAGCCTGCTTCGCAAACCCCGTTCTCGGCGTTGGCACTGGTTGAGCTGGCGCATCGCGCAGGCATCCCTAAAGGCGTGCTGAGCGTGGTCACCGGCAGCGCTGGCGACATCGGCGGTGAGCTGACCAGCAACCCGATCGTGCGCAAACTGTCCTTCACCGGTTCGACCGAGATCGGTCGCCAACTGATGGCTGAATGCGCCAAGGACATCAAAAAAGTCTCGCTGGAACTGGGCGGCAACGCGCCATTTATCGTGTTCGACGACGCCGATCTGGATAAGGCCGTCGAGGGCGCGATCATTTCCAAATATCGCAACAATGGCCAGACCTGCGTCTGTGCCAACCGTCTGTACATTCAAGATTCGGTGTACGACGCGTTTGCTGAAAAGCTCAAAGTCGCAGTGGCCAAGCTGAAAATCGGCAACGGTCTGGAAGAGGGCACCACCACCGGCCCGCTGATTGATGAAAAGGCCGTGGCCAAAGTCAAAGAGCACATTGCCGACGCACTGAGCAAAGGTGCCACCCTGTTGACCGGCGGCCACAGCCTCGAAGGCAGCTTCTTCGAGCCGACAATTCTGGTTAACGTGCCGAAAAATGCCGCTGTGGCGAAGGAAGAAACCTTTGGCCCGCTGGCGCCGCTGTTCCGCTTCAAAGACGAAGCCGAAGTGATTGCCATGGCCAACGACACCGAGTTCGGCTTGGCCTCGTACTTCTATGCACGCGACCTGAGCCGTGTGTTCCGTGTGGCAGAAGCCCTGGAATACGGCATGGTCGGTGTCAACACCGGTCTGATTTCCAACGAAGTCGCGCCGTTTGGCGGCATCAAAGCGTCGGGCCTGGGCCGTGAAGGCTCCAAGTACGGCATCGAAGACTACCTGGAAATCAAATATCTCTGCCTGGGGATCTAAACCCGGCGGGTGGTTCAAGCAGAAGGGGCACGAGAGCGATGCTTCTTCTGCGTTTCAAACTGTTAACTTTTGTGGCCGGGTGCGCCATGCCAGTCGATCATCGCATGCTGGCATGAGTGTCTCCTTGGCGCGTCAGCCTTGAACCACGCTGCTTGATGAGCAGCGAATGAGGAACACCATGAGCAACAAGACCAACGCATCCCTGATGAAACGCCGTGAAGCCGCTGTCCCGCGCGGTGTTGGCCAGATTCACCCGATCTTCGCGGAGTCGGCCCACAACGCGACCGTGACTGACGTTGAAGGTCGTGAGTTCATCGACTTTGCAGGCGGTATCGCCGTGCTCAACACCGGTCACCTGCACCCAAAAATCATTGCGGCCGTGCAAGCGCAGCTGACCAAGCTGACTCACACCTGCTTTCAGGTACTGGCCTACGAGCCGTACGTTGAGCTGTGTGAAAAAATCAACGCCAAGGTGCCGGGTAATTTCGAGAAAAAAACCCTGCTGGTCACCACGGGGTCTGAAGCGGTCGAAAACGCCGTGAAAATCGCCCGTGCTGCCACGGGTCGCGCGGGCGTCATCGCATTCACCGGCGCTTACCACGGTCGCACCATGATGACTCTGGGCCTGACCGGTAAAGTCGTGCCGTACTCGGCGGGCATGGGCCTGATGCCAGGCGGCATCTTCCGTGCGCTGTTTCCGTGCGAGCTGCATGGCATCAGCGTGGATGACTCCATCGCCAGCATCGAGCGCATCTTCAAAAACGACGCCGAGCCTAAAGACATCGCCGCCATCATCATCGAGCCGGTACAGGGCGAAGGTGGTTTCTATGTGGCGCCAAAAGCGTTCATGGCGCGCCTGCGCGAGCTGTGCGACAAGCACGGCATCCTGCTGATCGCCGACGAAGTGCAAACCGGCGCCGGTCGTACTGGTACCTTCTTCGCCATGGAGCAGATGGGCGTGACCGCCGACCTGACCACCTTTGCCAAATCCATCGCAGGCGGCTTCCCGCTGGCCGGTGTGTGCGGCAAGGCTGAACTGATGGACGCCATTGCGCCAGGCGGTCTGGGCGGCACCTATGCCGGTAGCCCGATTGCCTGTGCCGCTGCATTGGCGGTGCTCGAAGTGTTTGAAGAAGAGCACCTGCTGGACCGTTGCAAAGCGGTCGGCGAGCATCTGGTGACGGGCCTCAAAGCGATTCAGGCCAAGTACCCGGTCATCGGTGATGTCCGTGCGTTGGGCGCCATGATCGCTGTCGAGCTGTTTGAAGGCGGCGACTCGCACAAACCTAACGCGGCAGCCGTGGCTCAAGTAGTCGCCAAGGCGCGTGAGAAAGGTCTGATTCTGTTGTCGTGTGGTCCTTACGGCAACGTGCTGCGGGTGCTAGTACCGCTGACCTCGCCTGACGAGCAACTGGACAAAGGTCTGGCCATCATCGAAGAATGCTTCGCTGAATTGGCGTGAGTCCTAACGTCTGAGTTGTGATCGGCTACACAAAAAAACCGCTTCGGCGGTTTTTTTTCGTCTGTGAAACGCATTTAAGGCATTTTGCCTGTATCCGACGCGTGGCATTGACTAAGGTGCATGGACATCCCTCGGAGTGCATTCATGACTGCTGTTGAAGTATCCGCCACGCCGAGCGTGCTGATTGCCGAGACTGACCCCTGGTCTCGGGCCCTGCTCAAACAAGTGGTGCTGAGCGTGCGTTGCGACGCGCAACTGGACGTGTGTGGCGAAGGCCAGCAAGCACTCGCGTTGCTGAGTGAAAAGGACTATGACCTGGTGATTGCGGACTGGGACTTGCCGGGCGTGAGTGGGTTGGACCTGCTGCGCAATGTGCGTCAGCGCCGCCGCCAGCCGGTTTTGCCATTCATCTTGTTAAGCAGCCGCAATGACAGCGCCAGCGTGCGTGAAGCGTTGCCGCTGGCGCCCACCGCTTACCTGACCAAGCCGTTGGACATGCCCGGCCTGACACAGCGCTTGCAAGGCCTGCTACTCAGCGCGGGGCAAGAGGTTGCGTGCGATGTGCCCGCGTTGACGCCGGGCATGACCCTTAAGCGTTTTTTGGAGCACCGCCGCGCGTCCTCCGACGGCGCGCCGCTGCTGGCCGATGTGCAACTGGCGGTCAAGCGCAGCCTTAACCCTGGCGGACTGGACCTCAAATTGCTTGAGCAGGAAGTGCGCACTGACCCGCAAATCACCGCTGTACTGATTGCGGCTGCCAACAGCGCTGCCCAGCACCGCGTCAGCCCGGTACAAACCCTGGCTCAGGCGTTGCAGCGCTTGGGGCCGGCGCAAAGCATGAACCTGGTGTTGGGGCTGACCCTCAAACGCAGTGCCCGCCTGAGCGACCCATGCCTGGCCGACTACGCCGAACACTACTGGAACGCGTCGCTGCACACCGCCGAGTACGGGCGCACGCTGGCGCGCATGCTCAACCTGGATCAGGAGCGCTGTTATTGCGCCGGTTTGCTGCATCGTTTGGGCGATTTAGCGTTGTTGCGTTGCCTGCAAGAGTGGCTGCAAGCCGGAGGGGAGCTGGATACCCGCGCCATTGACGAGTCACTGGCTGAATTCGGCGCCGCCTATGGTTCGGCGTTGCGCACGCGCTGGCGCTTGCCGCTGGAGCTGCGTGAGTTGATTGCGGCGATTTATCACTTGGGGGGCGGGGTGTATTCGCGCGAAGCGTTGCTGATGAACCTTGCCGGGCAAGTGGCCAACTTGAAGCCTGAAGAAGGCATGGACGCGTTGGCCAAGAGTAAAACGGCACGCTTGTTGAAGATCGGCGTACCCGAGCTGTCACGGTTGATCAAAAAAACCTGAATAACCGTGTAGCAGTTGCCGAAGGCGGCGTCCTGTCTCAGAGCCGTCCTAAAGAGGAGGCACTTGATCAGATCAGCCGCAGTGCCGGAGTTCTGAGCAGCCCTTGTCGCCGAACGTAGCCTGCGGCAAGGGTGAGGAAAACCGGCCCCGCATCCGCTTTTACACCGCCGCAGGCCGCAGCGAATAGGTCTTCAATTGCTTGGCGAAATCACGCAGCGACTGAATCCCGCTGGCTTCGGCCTCGTGTACCCACTCTTTGATCGCGGCCAGCATGTCGTGGCCGTTGGAGCTGGTCTTGACCCAAATTTGCTGCAACGCCAAACGCTTCTCGTAAATCACTTTCAGCGATTGACTGTGCTCCAGCAGCGTTTCAATGCGCTGGTGGTGACGATCGTCCAGCAAGCTGGTTTCACGCGACAGCAGGCGCTTGGCACGGCGGAACTGGTGACGCACTGAGTGATCGACCTTGGCCAGCTCTTGCTGCACCAGCGGCGCGATCACCAATTTGCGGTACTGCGCCATGATCTGGAAGCGGTTGTTCAGAATTGCCATGGCAGTGTCCATGTCCAGGCTGCCCTTGCCCTCGACTCGATGGGCAATCGGCGCCACGCGCTGAACTTTGGCCAGTCGCAAGAAGCTGAACACTTTGATCCACGCCCAACCGAGGTCGAACTCCCACTTCTTGACCGACAGCTTGGCCGAGTTCGGGTAGGTATGGTGATTGTTGTGCAGCTCTTCGCCGCCAATAAGGATGCCCCACGGCACCAGATTGGTGGCCGCATCGCGGCATTCGAAGTTGCGATAACCCACCGCATGGCCCAAACCGTTCACCACGCCTGCGGCCCACACCGGAATCCACATCATCTGGATGGCCCAGATGGTCAGGCCGATGGCCCCGAACAGCAGCAGGTCGATGGCCAGCATGATTGCCACGCCCAACAGCTTGTAGCGCGAGTAGATGTTTCGTTCAACCCAGTCTTCAGGGCAGTTTTTGCCGTAAATGCGCAAGGTTTCAGGGTTTTGCGCTTCGTCACGGTAAAGCTCTGCACCTTTGCGCAAAACGGTCGATAACCCTTTTATGACCGGGCTGTGCGGGTCATCAACGGTTTCGCATTTAGCGTGGTGTTTGCGGTGGATAGCGGTCCACTCGCGGGTGTTCTGAGCGGTGGTTAGCCACAGCCAGAAGCGGAAGAAGTGTTTCAGGCCACCATTAAGCTCCAGCGAGCGGTGAGCTGAGTAGCGATGCAGATAAACCGTGACACCAATAATGGTCACGTGGGTCATCAACAGAGTGACTGCCACCAGTTGCCAGGCTGACAAGTCGAGAAAACCGTTGTACCACATAGGCTGTTTGGCCCTCGGAAAAATGAAAAAAACTGCAACACGCATTATCACTATGCAGCCAGATAAAACCAGTCGGCCTTTCAGATAACAGTCGCGGGATGTTTCTTACTCTATAATTCCCCTTTTTTTGTAGGCGTTTTAACTTTCTTATGTCGGTTTCTTATCGTGATGCCATGCGTGCAGCCATGCTGTACGGGCTGCTGTCGGTTTTATGGCTCTTGCTGACTGATCATTTATTGAACAGTTATTTCGATGATTCAGCGCAACTGGCACGCTGGCAACTCATAAATAGCTACGTGTGGGTGTTTGTCAGTGCGGCCCTGATTTTCGTTGCGCGGGCGCGTCTGTTCAGTTTTCTGGGCATGGGCGCACGTTTAAAACGCCAGCGCCAAGACCAGGAACGCTTGCGCCAAGCGGCAGTGGTGTTCGATTGCACCCGTGAAGGGGTACTGGTCAGTGACCGCAACGGCGTGATCGTCCACGTTAATCGGGCGTTGGTTAAAATCACCGGCTACACGCCCGAAGAAGTGCTGGGCCAACGCCCTAGCCTATTTAAGTCAGGCCATCATGGGGCGCAATTTTATCAGGCGGTGTTCCAGTCGCTGCAAAAAACCGGCGAATGGCACGGTGAGATCTGGAACCGTCGCAAAAGCGGCGAAATCTATCCGCAGTGGCAGACCATTCGTGCTGTGCGCGACCTCAAAGGCCACGTCAGCCATTACGTGGCCGTTTTTTCGGATATTTCAGCGATCAAGAATTCGCAAACCGAAATGATGCGCCTGGCCCATCAAGACCCCTTGACCGATTTGCCCAACCGTCTGTTATTTACCGACCGTACCGAACAAGCGCTGACCTACGCTCAGCGCCATAAGTCGGGCTGTGCCTTATTAATGATCGATCTCGATCATTTCAAAATCATCAACGACAGCCTGGGCCATAACGTCGGTGATCTGTTGCTCAAAGCGGTGGGTGAGCGACTGCTCAGTGTATTCGGCAAAGGCTTTACGGTTGCCCGCCTGGGGGGTGATGAGTTCGCCGTGCTGATCGAGCACTGTAATCAGGTCGCGCAAGCCGCCGGTTTTGCCCAAAAAGTGCTGGAGGTGATGAAGGGCGCGTTCATCATTGATAGCCACCAGCTTTTCATGAGTGCCAGCGTTGGCATCAGCTTATTTCCTAACGATGCCTTGAATGCCGAGCAATTGTTGCGCAATGCCGACTCGGCCCTGTTTAAAGCCAAAAGCGCCGGGCGCGAAGGCTACGCCTTGTACACCGAAGAGTTGACGGCCCATGCGCAATACCGCATTGAGGTGGCCAGCGATTTGCGCCGTGCGCTGGAGCAGCATGAGCTGCGCGTGTATTTCCAGCCGGTGCATGACTTGACCACCAGCCGCCTGGTCGGTGTTGAGGCGCTGGTGCGCTGGCAACACCCGCAGCGGGGATTGGTGGCGCCGGGAGAGTTTATCCCGATCGCCGAGCGTACCGGGCTGATTGCCGAAATCGACGCCTGGGTGCTGGAGCAAGCGTGCTGGCAAATGTGCCAATGGCAGGCAGCGGGGGTGAATTTGTCATTTGTGGCGGTGAACATTTCCAGTCGCCTGTTTGCACGGCCAGAGTTGTACCAATTGGTCTCGACTGTGTTGGCCGACACGGGACTCGACCCTGCATTGCTGGAGCTGGAAGTGACTGAAAGCGCGGTCATGGACAACTCCGAAGTGGCGCTTGAGCAGATGCACCGTCTGCGTGAGCTGGGCCTGCGACTGGCCATTGATGACTTCGGTACCGGTTTTTCATCGCTGCTGCGGCTCAAGCAATTACCTGTGCAGAAGCTCAAGATCGATCAGGGGTTTGTCGCGGGGCTGCCGGGTGACGATGACGACGTGGCGATTGTGCGTGCGGTGATCGCATTGGCCCAAAGCATGGGCATGCAGGTGCATGCAGAGGGGATTGAGCACGTCGAGCAGGCGCAGTTCCTGCTCGACTACAACTGCGACCTGGGGCAAGGCTACTGGTTTGGCCGCCCGATGCCCGCCCGTGAACTGGACTGGCAGCGGGCGCCAACGATTCGCCCCTGAGCCGTGGCTCAGTTTTTCTCGGGGGGTAACTCAGGGAGTGCGCGCAACGCGGCTTCGTACCACTCGGTATTAAAGGCGCGGTCTTCTTCGAGGATCGCGTCAATCTCCACGGCCAGCACGTGGGCCATCATGTTCAAAATATCTTCACGCTCGTAGCCCACCAGCGTCAGCTTGTTGAACGTGGCTTTGGCCGCTGGCGGGTTATCGGCCTCGATCTGGTTCTCGATGGCTTCGATCAGGGTATTTTCGGCGAACGCTTCTTCGTCGTTATCGATGTCTGTTGGCTCGCTCATGGGCAGGCTCCTTAAGTAAAGACCGGCAGTCTAACTGCATTCAGCACAATGATGCTGCTAGCCAGCATAGCGGTGAAGCTCTATAACAACGGCTGCCAACCCCAACACGGCCTGGAGGCTTTGCAATGCTCAAGCTTTATGGATTCGCGGTCAGTAACTACTACAACATGGTCAAACTGGCGCTGCTGGAAAAAGGCGTGCCGTTTGAAGAAGTGCCCTTTTTCGCCGCGCAAACCCCTGAGGCGCTGACGGTAAGCCCGTGTGCAAAAGTGCCTGCGCTAGAGGTTGAACAGGGTTTCATCAACGAAACCAACGTTATTCTTGAGTACATCGAGCAGACTCAGCCTGGCCCGAAACTGCTGCCCACAGACCCGTTTGAACGTGCTCAAGTGCTGGCGCTGGCCAAAGAAATCGAGTTGTACATCGAGCTTCCCGCTCGCGCGTGCTACGCCGAAGCATTCTTCGGGATGCAAGTGCCCGACGCGATCAAGAGCAAAGCCAAGACGGAATTGCTACAGGGCATTGCTTCGCTCGGTCGGCAAGGAAAGTTCGCACCGTATGTGGCCGGAGAAACGCTGAGCGTTGCGGATATTTACTTCCTCTACAGCGTCAGTCTCGCTAGCGCCGTAGGGCATAAAGTCTTTGGTATGGACCTGTTGGCCGAGTTGCCAGCGGCCAAAGCCTTGTTGGAGCATTTTGAGAAAAATCCGCATGTGCAGCGTATTGCTGCGGACAGAGAGGCGGCAATGCCGAAGTTTCTGGCCTGGATCAGCAGTAAGAAATAAAGCTCTAGTGTTTATGAACGCCAGCCATCGTGCTGGCGTTTTTTTGAGTGTAGATGTAGGGGATTTCTCTGTGTTTCAGCGATAAATGCACTCATCTGGATGCATCTTGTAATAGCTCGTTTAGTGCGAAAACTGCCACAGGCTTTAGCCTGAATAGTGTTGATGGGGTCACTATTTAAGGACGACGTATGATGCTGAAGCTTTATGGATTTGCAGCGAGTAACTATTTCAACATGGTCAAGCTGGTGTTGCTGGAGAAGGGGATTGCCTACGAGATCGTGCCTTTTCATGGCTGTCAGAACCCCGCCATTCTTGCGGTCAGCCCGCGGGGCAAAGTCCCGGCGCTGGAGACCGAGCACGGGTTTCTCAGTGAGACCGACGCGATTCTTGATTACCTGGAAGAAACCCAAAGCGGGCCGGCGTTATTACCACGCGATCCATTCGCACGTGCTCAGGTACGCGCCATGGCCAAAGAAATCGAGCTTTATATCGAGCTGCCTGCACGGTTGTGTTACGCCGAAGTCATGTTTGGCGGGCGGCCGACCCCCGAGGCGCTCAAGCGCAAGGCGCAAAGGGATTTGATCAAGGGTTTTACAGCGTTGTCGCGGCGCGCAAAATTTTCACCCTACGTGATGGGCGATCAGTTCACCTTGGCGGATGTGTACTTTCTTTACAGCGTGGATTTGGCGGCAGAAGTCGCGAAAAAGCTGTTCGATCTGGACGTGCTGGCGCAGATGCCCAAAGCAGGTGCTCTGCTTGAGTTGCTGGCCAAAAATCCGAATGTGCAGAAAGTGGCCGCAGAGCGGGCGGCGGATATTCCGTTGTTCCTGGAGCGGATTAAAACGGCGGGATAAAAAACGGGCGCTCAACGCACCCGTTTGCGCAGGCTGCGATCTTTTGATCCTAAAAGCTCGCAGCCTGCGACAGCGCCTACCGATTTTTAGCGGCTGGCCAACAGCGCTTTGCCACGCACAACGGCCGCTTTAACCTGAGCCGGTGCCGTACCGCCGATGTGGTCGCGTGCATTCACCGACCCTTCAAGCGTCAATACGGCAAACACATCCTCCTCGATCTGGTCGCTGAACCGGCGCAGTTCCTCAAGGCTCATTTCAGCCAAATCTTTGCCCGTTTCAACGCCATATTTCACCGCGTGCCCCACGATTTCGTGGCAGTCGCGGAACGGCAGGCCACGGCGTACCAAGTAGTCCGCCAAGTCAGTCGCTGTCGAGAACCCGCGCAGGGCCGCTTCACGCATGATCGCGTGTTTGGGCTTGATTGCAGGGATCATGTCGGCAAACGCGCGCAACGAATCGCGCAGGGTGTCGGCAGCATCGAACAGGGGTTCTTTGTCTTCCTGGTTGTCTTTGTTGTAGGCCAGTGGCTGGCCCTTCATCAAGGTCAACAGGCCCATCAGCGCGCCGAATACACGGCCGCTTTTGCCACGTACCAGCTCCGGCACGTCAGGGTTTTTCTTTTGCGGCATGATCGAGCTGCCGGTGCAGAACCGGTCAGGCAGGTCGATGAACTGGAACTGCGCGCTGGTCCACAGCACCAGTTCTTCGGAGAAGCGCGACAAGTGCATCATCGCGATGCTCGCAGCGGCGCAGAATTCGATGGCGAAATCGCGATCCGACACGTTGTCCAGCGAGTTGCCGCCTACCGCGTCGAAGCCCAGCAGTTGCGCGGTAAATTCGCGGTCGATCGGGTAGGTGGTACCTGCCAGCGCGGCGCTGCCCAGCGGCATGCGGTTAGTGCGCTTGCGGCAATCTACCAGGCGCTCGTAATCGCGGCTGAGCATCTCGAACCACGCCAGCATGTGGTGGCCGAACGTGACCGGCTGCGCGGTTTGCAGGTGTGTGAAGCCGGGCATGATGGTGTCGGCTTCACGCTCGGCTTGTTCCAGCAGGCCTTTTTGCAGGCGGGTGATTTCAGCCAGGATGAGGTCGATTTCATCGCGCAGCCACAAGCGAATGTCGGTGGCGACCTGATCGTTACGGCTACGCCCGGTGTGCAGCTTTTTGCCGGTCACGCCGATGCGATCAGTCAAGCGCGCCTCGATGTTCATGTGCACGTCTTCCAGATCGATGCGCCAGTCAAATTGACCGGCTTCGATTTCGCTCTGGATGATCTTCAGGCCGTCGATGATGCTGTCGCGCTCGGCATCGGTCAGCACGCCGACCTTGGCCAGCATGGTGGCATGAGCCACGGAGCCCATGATGTCGTGACGATAAAGGCGTTGGTCGAACGTGACGGAGGCGGTGAAGCGCGCAACGAAGGCGTCGACGGGTTCACTGAAGCGGCCGCCCCAGGACTGATTGGTCTTGTCGGTGCTCATGGATTCGCTCGTAATCGGCTGAGGGGAGTTACACAAAAAGTTACCGCGAATCATAACAGGGTTGCCATTCGTGGCGTTGACGCAGGTCGGCAGGTTTTTGTCTTAACTGAGGTATAAACAAAATACCGAAACGAAATGTATCGTTTGAATACGTTCGGCTTGGCAACCGTCTACAGTTGGTCGTATGAATAAGTCGTTACAGGTGTTTACATAAACCCCGGCTTATTTGAATTTAAAACGAGCAACAGACACAGGTGAATTTTGCTGTGCGTTTTGCGGCACTTTTTGGCCTTCGCGCTAGTCTTAGCATCGATCGCCGTGACAGCCGTCACTTCACCTGTCTACGCTATCCTTGTGCGAGACTCACGCAGGAATACAGCGCTATATGAATGTCCTGATCGTTGATGACGAAACCCTGGCCCGCGAGCATTTGAGCCATTTGATTGGTTCGCTTGAGGGCTACACGCTGCTGGAGCCTGGCGCCACTCATGGCGAAGAGGCGTTGAGCCTGATCGAAAGCCTGAAACCGGACGTCGTATTGCTCGACGTGCGCATGCCGGGCCTGGACGGGCTGCAAGTAGCAGCCAAATTGTGCGAGCGCGAACTGCCGCCTTCGGTGGTGTTTTGTATCGCGCCTGACGAATTTCCGGAGCAGGCCCTCAAAGACAGCGGCGTCAGCTACGTGCTCAAACCGGTCAATGCCCAAGACTTGAGCGCGGCCTTGAAAGAGGCGCACCGGCCTAACCGCGTTCAACTGGCTGCACTCACACGCCCCGCCGCCCAGACCGGCAGCGGCCCGCGTAGCCATATCAGTGCGCGCACCCGCAAAGGCATTGAACTGATCCCGATCGATCAGGTGATTTACTTCATTGCCGACCACAAATACGTGACCCTGCGTCACGAGGGCGGCGAAGTGTTGCTCGATGAACCGCTCAAAGCCCTGGAAGACGAATTCGGCGAGCGCTTTGTGCGCATTCACCGTAATGCGCTGGTGGCCCGCGAGCGCATCGAGCGCCTGCAACGTACGCCGCTGGGGCACTTCCAGTTGTTCCTCAAAGGGCTTAATGGTGATGCGTTGATTGTCAGCCGTCGCCATGTCGCCGGTGTGCGCAAGATGATGCAACAGCTGTAGCACGCGCCAAAAAGGGCGCGTGCGCCCCGTTTTGGGCCAGGGAGGCCGTGCACTTCTGACACAAGTCAAAGCAGATTTGTCTGAGCTGTTATTATCCGCCGTATCTTTTCAGTACGGATTGATCCATGTCCTCTCGCGAAATCCGCATCGCTACCCGTAAAAGCGCCCTGGCTCTGTGGCAGGCCGAATTCGTCAAAGCCCGTCTGGAGCAGGCCCACCCCGGTCTTGTGGTGACGCTGGTGCCCATGGTCAGCCGTGGCGACAAGCTGCTCGACTCGCCGCTGTCGAAAATCGGCGGCAAGGGGCTGTTCGTCAAAGAGCTGGAAACAGCCTTGCTCGAAAACGAAGCCGACATCGCCGTGCACTCGATGAAAGACGTGCCGATGGACTTCCCTGAAGGCCTGGGCCTGTTTTGCATCTGTGAGCGTGAAGACCCGCGCGATGCCTTTGTCTCCAACACCTATGCCTGCCTCGACGACTTGCCTCTGGGCAGTGTGGTCGGCACCTCCAGCCTGCGTCGTCAGGCTCAATTGCTGACCCGTCGACCAGACCTCGAAATCCGCTTCCTGCGCGGCAACGTCAACACCCGTTTGGCCAAGCTCGACGCAGGCGAATACGACGCCATCATTCTTGCGGCGGCCGGTCTGATTCGCCTTGGCTTTGAAGAGCGCATCACCTCTGCCATCAGCATCGAAGACAGCCTGCCAGCCGGTGGCCAAGGTGCCGTGGGCATTGAGTGCCGCAGTGCAGACGCTCACATCCACGCCTTGCTGGCCCCGTTGCACCACGCCGACACGGCCGTGCGTGTGACAGCCGAGCGTGCGCTTAACAAGCATTTGAACGGCGGCTGCCAAGTCCCGATTGCCTGCTACGCGGTGCTTGAAGGCGAGCAAATCTGGTTGCGCGGCCTGGTCGGCGAGCCAAGCGGCGGGACTTTATTGAGTGCTGATGCGAGGGCGCCGCGTGGTGAGGCCCAAACCCTGGGCGTGCAGGTGGCCGAGGCGTTGCTGGCCCAAGGTGCAGGCGACATCCTGAAAGCCGTTTATGGTGAGGCAGGCCACGCGTGACAGGGTGGCGCGTGTTGCTGACCCGCCCGGCTGAAGAGTCGGCGGCACTGGCGAGTGAGTTGGCATCAGCTGGCGTGTTCAGCAGCAGCTTACCGTTGCTGGCGATCCAGCCATTGGCTGTGACCTGCGCACAACGCGCCGTGATCACGGCCCTGGATCGTTATTGCGCAGTGATCGTCGTCAGTAAACCCGCGGCACGCTTGGGGCTGGCGCTGGTGAGTCAATGCGGGCCTCAAGCCCCTGCACAGAAGTGGTTCAGTGTCGGTGCCGCCACGGCGCAGATTCTCGCCGACTACGGGCTCGATGTTAGCTACCCTCAATGCGGCGATGACAGTGAAGCATTGCTGGCGATGCCGGCATTTACGCAATCGGTAGCGTGTGATCAGCCCAAGGTGTTGATTATGCGCGGGGAGGGTGGACGCGAGATGTTGGCCGACCGTCTGCGCAGCCTTGGCGCGCAGGTCGACTACCTTGAACTCTATCGGCGTGAGCTACCCTCATACCCGCCGCACACGCTGTGCCAACGCGTGAAAGTGGAACGCCTGAACGCGCTGGTGGTCAGCAGTGGACAAGGGCTCGAACATTTACGCCAATTGGCAGGTGACGACTGGCCCCACTTGGCAGCGTTAACGTTGTTTGTTCCAAGCCCTCGGGTGGCTGATATGGCGCGTAGCGCCGGGGCCCAACATGTTGTGGATTGTCGTGGCGCGAGCGCCGCGGCTTTGCTGGCGGCGTTACGGGAGTACCCCGTACCTGCTCTTTAATGCAAAGGATGGATACGTGAGCGAAACAATCTTGACCAAAGAACCTGTGCAGCCTGCGCCACAAGTGCCGGATGACAAAACTGCCTCAAAGCCTGAGCGCCGGGGCAATGGTCTGGCGGTTTTTGCCTTGTTGCTGGGTGCTGCCGGTGTAGCGGTGGGCGGTTGGGGGGTGTGGCAGGTTCGTCATTTGCAGACCGACACCGCGCAACAGCTGAGTGAAGTCCAGGCGCTGGGCGCGCAAACGCTGTCGATCAAGCAAGGTGAGCAAAAGCTGCTGACGCGTCTGAATCAACTGCCTTCGGCCAGCGAGCTGGACGATCAGCGCCAGTTGGTGGTGCAGCTACAAGGCGATCAGCAACGTTTGAATCAGCGTCTCGAAACGGTATTAGGCGCAAGCCGCAAAGACTGGCGCCTGGCTGAGGCTGAACATTTGCTGCGTCTGGCCAGCTTGCGCCTGTCCGCACTGCAAGACATCACCAGCGCTCAAGCCTTGGTAGAGGGCGCCGATGCGATTTTGCGCGAGCAAAATGATCCGGGTTCTTTTGCTGCCCGTGAGCAGTTGGCCAAAAGCCTCGCGGCCTTGCGCAGTGTTGAACAACCGGACCGCACCGGGCTGTTCCTGCGCTTGGCGGCGTTGCGCGATCAAGTGGCACAGCTCAATGCTTTGGCACCGGCTTATCAGGATCAGGGCGACTCGCTTTTGGGTTTGACAGCGGACGGCGACGGCGCGAGCCGATGGGCGCAGTGGTGGGATGAAATCTCGCACTACATCCGCATTGATTTCAACGCTGACAAGAACGTGCGCCCTCTGTTGGCAGGTCAAAGCCTGACGCAAGTGAGGCTGGCCTTGAGCCTGGCGCTTGAGCAAGCGCAATGGGCTGCCCTCAATGGCCAGGAGCCGGTGTATACCCAAGCCTTGGCCCAAGCCGAAGAGGTGCTCAAAGGTAATTTCAACCAGGACAACCCGCAAAGCCAGAAACTGCTGCAACAGGTGGTTGAACTTCGTCAGCAGCCGGTCACGGTTAAAACGCCGGACCTGTCTGGCACCTTGAGTGCCGTGCAGGCGTACCTTGAGCGCCGGCATGTCAGTGCCGACGAGCCGGGTCAGGCGGCGGGTAGCCCCGCGCAGGAGGCGCGTCCATGAAACGCTTCTATGTGATTGTATTTTTGTTGATTGCAGCCGCTGCCTGCATCGGCCTGGCAATCGCCGAAGATGCGGGCTACGTGCTGTTGGCTTATAAAAGTTTCCGTTATGAATCCAGTGTATGGGCCACCTTGGCACTGATCGTGGTGCTCTGGCTGCTGTTTTGGGGCATCAAACTGTTGGTCGAGCTGGTGACGGCCTCGACCGGGCTGGTCAATCCGTGGTCGCGACGTAACCGCAGTCGTCGAGTACAGATCGCCATTGAACAGGGGCAAATGGACCTCGCCGAAGGCCGTTGGGCCAGTGCGCAAAAAAATCTGGCGCGTGCGGCGCAGGCTGAACGCCAACCGTTGCTGTTTTATCTGGGCGCTGCCCGTGCGGCCAATGAACAGGGCCACTACGAGGAGAGCGACAAACTGCTTGAGCGCGCGTTGCAGCGTCAACCTCAAGCCGAACTGGCGATTGCCCTGAGCCATGCGCAATTGCAGGTCGACCGTGCGGACACCGACGGCGCGCTAAACACCCTGCAAGCCATGCACGAGCGTCATCCGCACAACGTGCAGGTGCTGCGTCAGTTACAACGGCTGTACTTGCAACGTGGCGATTGGACCGCGTTGATCCGTTTATTGCCAGAGCTGCGCAAAGACAAAGTATTGCCGGCCAAAGAACTGGCCGAATTGGAGCGCCGTGCCTGGGGCCAAAACCTCAGCCTTGCAGCGCAGCGCGAAACCGAAGGCGAGGCGGCGCTGCAATCATTGCAGCGTGCGTGGCAGCAGCTCACGTCGGCCCAGCGTCAGGAGCCGGCATTGGTGCTGGCCTACGCCGAACAGTTGCGCCAACTGGGTGCGCAAGGCGAGGCAGAAGACGTGTTGCGTGGCGCGTTGAAACGCAACTACGACAGCCACCTTGTGCGGCTTTATGGCTTGTTGCGTGGCAACGACCCGGTCAAGCAATTGCAAACCGCTGAAGGCTGGCTCAAAGCGCATCCGGCAGACCCGAGCCTGCTACTGACATTGGGCCGTTTGTGCCTGCAAAACAGTTTGTGGGGCAAAGCGCGTGACTACCTGGAGAGCAGTCTGAAACTTGAACGCAACCCCGAAGCGTGCGCTGAACTGGCCCGGCTGCTGGCTCAACTGGGCGACACTGCGCGCAGCAATCAACTGTTTCAAGAAGGTTTGAATTTGTTGGATGAACGTCTGTTAGCGTTGCCTCTGCCTGCCACGGCAAGTGTTATATAACGGGTTTTGTCCGACTTGCGTGGGTGCGTAAGTCGGGCTTCGAAAGGAAAACTCTTACGGAAACCACTAAAGGTAATTTTCCTACTTGATGTGTCCAATTGTCTTTCGGCTTCTGTCGGTTAATCCTTACAGGCTTAAGGACGCTTCCACCGGGGCCCATCTTGAAAGGGTTAACAGCTTTCCTCTACCGTAACTGCCTGTCTCTTTTGTTACGGAAAAGCCATGTTTTTGGCCTGCTCACGTTTCATTTTTCTCTTAACATTTTTGGCCAGTTTTCTGGTGCTGAGCGCCTCCTTGTATCTGGAGTACGGGTCTGGCCTTGAGCCGTGTTCGTTGTGTTTGGTGCAGCGCTTTTTCTTGACGGCCTTCTGTCTGGTGAACCTGTTCGCCTGTCTCTACGCCTCTCGTCTCAAGAGTGTGTGGGCCTGTGCCTCGCTGTCTATGGCGCTGGCCGTGGGTGGCGTCGTGGGTGCGTTGCGTCAAGTGCTGCTACAAAGACTTGAGCCAGAACAACTGATGTTTTGCCAGCCTGACCTGGCGTGCATGTGGGAATACCTGTCGTTTGGCAACTGGTTCCTGGCGCTCTATCGAGGCTCCGAAGCCTGCCTGCGCGTGAGTTGGACGGTTTTTGGGCTGAGCGTGCCCGAGTTAAGCCTGCTGGCTTTTACCGGGATGTGTCTGCTGAGCGGTGCGCAGATTATTCGCCTGACTTTCAGTCGTCCAAAAGGTCGCCCCTGCGACGCGAGGTAGCAGGGGGGATTAAACGCTTGTATGAATTTTCTCTCGTGCGTACCTTGAAGCAGTCGGCTGGCGGGCATAATCTGGCCCGCACGCTGTATTGGAAATATGCCGCCCAACATGGTTGCGCTTGCGCACGTTTGGGTTCGCACAGGCCCGGCTAACGCGGGTGGCATGAACCCACAAGGGAAGAGAGATCACCATGCTCGAGAGTTGCAAGAATGCTCAGGAACGTTTTTTTGGCGTCCATAAGCTGATTGATAACTGGCTGCTCAAGCGCCATGAGCTGGTGAAGGCTTACGACGCCGTCCAGTCTGAGATCCATGGTCTTAATCCCAAGCGTGGCCCTCAAAAAGAGTTTTGCGGTGTTCTGATGGACTATATGTCCGCAGGACATTTCGAGATTTATGAACAATTGACCGCCGAAGCGAATGCCTTTGGTGATAAGCGCGCGCTGGTGTTAGCCAATCAGATTTACCCTCGAATTGATAAAATCACCGAACGGGCCGTGGACTTCAACGACCGCTGCGATGGCAAGAAACACCGCCCCGATTGTAAAGATCTGGCGCAGGCTTTCATCGAACTGGGTGCTTTGCTGCACGAACGTTTCTATCTGGAAGACTGCCTGATCGAAGTGTTGCACAACGCACACGAACCTGAAAACGCGCCTCAAGCCCAAGCGGTTCAAGCCTGATAAGTGTGCGAGGCCTCCACTCCAGGCGCGAGTGATCGGGGCCTTTTACTTTTTGGTATCGAGCAACTCGATTTCAAATACCAGCGGTGTGTAAGGTGCAATCAAATCACCTGCACCGTCGGCGCCATAGGCCTGATCAGACGGGATAACCAGTCGCCATTTTGCACCCACTGGCATCTGCACCAGTGCACTGCGCCATCCTGCGATCACGCTGTCTAGACGAAACCACTGCGCCTGAGTGCTCTGATCAAACACGGTGCCATCAGGCAGGCGTCCCACATAGTTCACTTTCACCCATCCTTGTGCATCAGGCTTTACGCCGCTGCCCGGTGTCAGTTCGGTCAAAATGATGCCGTCTGCCAGTTCGCGTACCTGCGGTTTTTGCTTTTCTCTGGTTAAAAAATCGCGCTCGGCCGAGAGGGCCAATTCACTTTGCGGCTGCGCCGTGGCGGCGTCGATCTGTGCCTGATGCTCAGCCAACACCTGCTCGATACGCTCATCGCTCAGTGCCAGGGCTTTACCTTGGTAGGCGCTGCGCAATCCTTCAATCAGCGCTTTAAGCTCTAAGTCAGGTACTTCTTCGCGCAGGCGCTCACCCAGGCTGGCGCCCAGGCTGTAGGCGAGGTCGTGTGCCGCACCGCTGCTGGTTGGCGGGGCTGCGTGCACCAGCGGTGCAAGGCAAAACACGGTCAGCAAAAGGTATCGCGCCATCGTCACTCTCCAGCCTCAAATGCGGGGGATTATGCCAGCGGTGCCTTTGGCATCGTGTTTTTATTCGCCTCAGGCAACAGGGTTTAATCAGGCATAGAAACGCGCGCGCAGGATAACTAAAACTTGATCCAGCACAAGTTTCTCGACGCCATGCAACCCGCAGCTATCGTTAGTGTCAACATGATCTAGCGGCGGTTCCTACAGAGGTCTAGTATGAGCCGCACTCACTTCAGCCAGGAGGTAAACCATGTCGGCCAAAAAGAAGCCCGTTAATACCCCGTTGCACCTGCTCCAACAGCTCTCAAGCAGCCTGCTTGAGCATTTGGAAAGCGCTTGTTCTCAAGCGTTGGCTGATGCTGAGAAACTGCTCGCCAAGCTTGAAAAGCAGCGCGGCAAAGCTCAGGAGAAACTGCACAAGGCGCGTGCCAAACTGCAAGACGCAGCCAATGCCGGTAAATCCAAGGCTCAGGCCAAGGCCAAGTCTGGCGTTAAAGAGCTTGAGCAACTGCTCGATACGCTGAAAGAACGCCAAACGCAAACCCGCGATTACATCCTGCAACTCAAGCGTGATGCTCAAGAAAGCTTGAAGCTGGCTCAAGGTGTGGGCCGCGTGAAAGAAGCAGTCGCCAAAGCGCTGACTACCCGTGAAGCCAAACCTGCCTCCAATGCCAAGAAGTCTGCGGCTAAAGCACCTGCCAAAGTAGCAGCCAAGGCACCCGCCAAAGCCCCTGTAAAAGCACCCGCAAAAGCAGCAGCCAAAACTGCGGCCAAAGCGCCTGCGCAAAAGCCTGCGACCAAGGCTGTTGCAGCCAAAGCCGCTGCGGCCAAGCCAGCAGCAAAAACCGCAGCAGCCAAACCTGCGGTCAAAACCGCTGCGGCCAAACCAGCTGCCAAGCCAGCCGTGGCCAAACCTGCTGTTGCCAAGCCAGCGGCAGCGGCAAAAGCGCCTGCCAAGCCAGCAGCCAAACCTGCGGCCAAACCCGCTGTAAAGCGTGTAGTGAGAAAACCGGTGGCTGCCAAGCCGGCCACTCCTGCGGCCAAGCCTGCCGCCGCCCCGGTTGCAGCGACAGCTTCCACTCCAGCGTCTACGCCAGCTCAGGCGCCTGCAACCACCTCCGCAACGACGCCAAACAGCGCCTCTTAAGCGCGGTTGATTGCGGCGCGCAGCGTTTGCAGCGCGCCGCAATCAGGTTGGCCAGCCAAGCTCGCCATCCTTTGCAGCCAGTCGCAATCCCCTTGCGATTGGTCTGAGGGCCACGACTGCGTCAGCGACTCCAATCGTCGCAGCACTGTTCGCTCAGCCTCCAGTTCCAATGCCTTGATCTGCCCTCGCAATGCACCCAGCGCCTCATCGTGCGCAGACGCTTCGCGCCATTGCGTTCGTAAATGACGCAAAGGTTGTACGACTTCGCGCTGCCATGGCTCGGCACAGTCGCTTAATTGCTTAAGACGAGCGTCATCGCACCTCACGCCGCGTTGCTCAAGCCAGGCCGCGCACAGCAGCAAGCACACGTCCAGGCCTTGGCTTTGCAGGTTCAGGCACGCGCGCTCGACACCGGGTCGGGCGTAGAGGTGTAAACAGGTGTTCCACAGATCAGGGTGCATAGTGCAATTAGCGCCAGTTGAGAGGGAAGCTGGTAGACTCCGCGGCCATTATGATCCGACTTCAGAACCTGACTTTACAGCGTGGTCCGCAACGTCTGCTAGAAGACGCCGAGCTGACCCTGCACGCCGGCCACAAAGCCGGTCTGGTCGGCGCCAATGGCGCCGGTAAATCCACTTTGTTCGCCTTGCTGCTGGGTGAGTTGACGCCTGATTCCGGGGACTGTCTGCTCCCGGCCGACTGGCGGATCGCCCACATGCGGCAAGAAATCGACACCCTCGATCGCATCGCGATTGATTACGTGCTCGATGGCGACCAGCGTTTGCGCCAAGTGCAAAACGATCTGGCCAAAGCCGAGGCCGACGAAGACGGCCCTGCCCAGGCGCGTCTGCACGCCGAACTGGACAGCGCCGACGGCTACACCGCCGATGCCCGCGCGCGCAAAATGCTTGCCGGTCTGGGCTTCACGAACGAGCAAATGGATCGCCCGGTCGCCGACTTTTCCGGCGGCTGGCGCATGCGTCTGAACCTGGCGCAAGCCTTGATGTGCCCCTCCGACCTGTTGTTGCTCGATGAACCGACCAACCACTTGGACCTCGACGCCATCCTGTGGCTCGAAGACTTTCTCAAGAACTATCCCGGCACCTTGCTGCTGATCTCTCACGACCGGGACTTCCTGGATGCCGTGGTGGATAACATCGCGCATGTCGATCAGCGCAAAATCACGCTCTATCGTGGCGGTTACAGCGCCTTTGAGCGTGCCCGTGCCGAGCGTCTGGCGCAGCAACAGCAAGCCTACGAGAAGCAGCAGGCGCAACGTGCGCACATGGAAAGCTACATTGCGCGCTTCAAGGCTCAGGCCACCAAGGCCCGTCAGGCCCAGAGCCGGATAAAAGCCCTTGAGCGCATGGAAGAGCTGAGTGCGGCGCATGTCGACTCACCATTCGACTTTGTGTTTCGTGAAGCCGTGAAGCTGTCCAGCCCGTTGCTGGACTTGTCTGATGCACGCTTGGGGTATGGCGAAAAAACCATCCTTGAGAAGGTCAAGCTGCAACTGGTGCCGGGTGCGCGTATCGGTCTGCTCGGCCCTAACGGTGCGGGCAAATCGACCCTGATCAAAAACCTTGCAGGCGAACTGGAGCCACTGTCAGGGCGTTTGGCCCGCGGTGAAAACCTGGTCGTCGGGTATTTTGCCCAGCATCAGCTCGACTCGCTGGACTCCAAGGCCAGCCCGTTGCTGCACATGCAGCGCCTGGCACCGACTGAGCGTGAACAAACCCTGCGTGATTTTCTCGGCGGTTTCGACTTCCGTGGCCCGCGTTGTGATGAGCCGGTACTGAACTTCTCCGGCGGCGAGAAAGCTCGCCTGGCCTTGGCCTTGATCGCCTGGGGCCGCCCCAACCTGTTGCTGCTCGACGAACCGACCAACCACCTTGACCTCGAAATGCGTCTGGCGCTGACCATGGCCTTGCAAGAGTTCAGCGGTGCGGTACTGGTGGTGTCTCACGATCGGCATTTGCTCAAAAGCACCACGGATGAGTTCTTGTTGGTCGCTGATGGCAAAGTGCAGGAATTCGACGGTGACCTCGAAGACTATGCGCGTTGGTTAGCCGATTACCGCCTGCGCAACGCGCCGGCCAGTACCACGCCGATCAACCCGGACAAGACTGACAAAAAGGCTCAGCGTCAGGCCGCCGCCGCGCTGCGTCAGCAGTTGGCGCCCCACAAGCGCGAAGCCGACAAGCTTGAAAGCGAGTTGGGCAAGGTCAACGAGAAGCTGGCCAAAATTGAAGTCAGCCTCGGCGACAGCGCTGTTTACGAAGCCGCCCGCAAGGACGAACTGCGTGAGCTGCTGGCTGAGCAAGCCAAGCTCAAAGTGCTCGAAGGCCAGTTGGAAGAGCGCTGGATGGAAGCCCTCGAAGTGCTTGAAACCTTGCAAGCAGAACTGGAAGCCTTGTCCTGATGGAAGCTCTGCACCTGCCCGTGCCCGCCGAGCTGATCGCGCCGCTGTGGATTGGCGTGCAGATCTTGCTGATTCTGTTGGCGGGTTATTTTTTGCAGCGCGGCATTGCCCGTTTTCTTAACCGTCTGGGTCAGCGTTACCCGCTGCCGCCGCAGTTGTTGATGCCGCTGCGCGGTGGTTTGCGCTGGTTCATCATGGGCAGCGCGGTGATTATCGTGCTGGAGCGCCTCGGGGTGTCAGCCACGGTGCTGTGGACGGCGCTCTCGGGGTTTGTCGCGGTGGCGGCAATCGCCTTCTTCGCGATGTGGAGCGTGCTTTCCAACCTGCTGTGCGCGGTACTGATCTTCACCGTCGGCCCGTTTCGGATCGGCGACGTGGTTGAATTGCTCGACACGCTGGACAAGCCGGGCGTCAAAGGCCGGGTGGTGGCGATCAATTTGCTCTACACCACACTGATCGAACCCGCAGAAGCGGGCAGTGGCAGCAGCATGGTGCAAGTGCCCAATAGCCTGTTCTTCCAGCGTTCTGTTCGCCGCTGGCGCGAAGGTGACGTTTAAACGCTCCTGCAAGGTGTGGCGCAAAAAAACCAGTGGTTAATTTTCAGCCAGCGCATTAGTTTTAAGGGCGTGTTACTGATTTTGTCCGAGAGGTGTGCGATGTCGCTGGAAACATGGTTGGCCTTTTTTGCGGCGTCCTGGGTGATCAGCCTGTCGCCGGGTGCCGGTGCAATTGCGTCGATGTCATGCGGGCTGCAATACGGTTTTTGGCGCGGCTATTGGAACGCCCTCGGCCTGCAACTGGGCCTGGCCTTGCAAATCGCCATCGTTGCCGCCGGGGTAGGCGCCATTCTCGCCGCGTCCTCCACCGCGTTTTACGCCATCAAATGGTTTGGCGTGGTCTACCTGATCTACCTCGCGGTCAAACAATGGCGCGCCTTGCCCGCCGACCTCAGCGATGACGCTGCCGTGCGTCCTATTGGCAAACCGCTGGCGCTGGTGTTTCGCGGCTTCCTGGTCAATGTCAGCAATCCCAAGGCGCTGGTGTTTATGCTCGCGGTGTTACCGCAGTTTGTAGACCCGCACGCGCCGCTGTTGTCTCAGTACTTGATCCTCGGCACGACCATGATCTGCGTCGACCTGATTGTGATGGCCGGCTACACCGGGTTGGCGTCCAAGGTGCTGCGTTTGCTGCGCACGCCCAAACAACAGCGGCGCATGAATCGCACGTTTGCCGGTTTGTTTGTGGGCGCGGCGGGGTTTCTGGCCACGCTGCACCGCGCAACGACGTAAAGACCTTGAGTCATTGGGAAGGGAAGTGAACAATGTGTTACTTCTCATTTCCAGCCGGATTTTTCGATGACCGCCCGCTCGCGTTTTTTGGCATGGCTGATGCTGCCCGTGCTCGCGTTGTGCAGCCTTGCTGTGTCTGCCAACTCCCCGGAAGGTGCCTCACAGGCACTTCACCTCATTGACTACATTGGTGCCGATTACCCGCCTACGGTTGAAGACGGCAAAGTCATCGACGAAACCGAGTATCACGAGCAACTGGAGTTTTTGGCCGTCCTCAAAGGGCTGATCGCCGATTTGCCCGAGCGTGCGCAGCGGGCTGAACTGGTGCAGGGCGTGAACGCGCTGCAAACCGCCATCGAGCAACGCGAAGACGGCGCCGCCGTGGCCCGTGAAGCGCGGCAGTTGGGGGCCAAGTTGGCCGTGGCCTACGAGGTCAGCCAGGCGCCGGTCATCACGCCAGACCCCACGCGTGGCGCGCCGCTGTACGCCCAGCATTGTTCGGTGTGTCACGGCGAAGCCGGAGCTGGCGATGGCCCGGCTGGCGTAGGCATGACCCCGCCACCTGCCAATTTGCGCGACGCAGGGCGCCTCGACCGCTTGAGCCTGTACGCGATCTACAACACGTTGGGGCTGGGCGTTGAAGGCACCGACATGCCGTCCTTTGCCGACCAGCTGGATGAGCGTCAGCGCTGGGACCTGGCCACTTATATCGCGGGCCTGAGCGCTGATCCAAACGCGGCAAAGGCAGACAAAACCTACAACCTGGCTGACCTTGCGCGCCAAACGCCTAATGAAGTGTTGGCCGCCGAAGGCCCGCAAGCCGCTGCCACCTTCCGTGCACAACGCGCGCAACCACCGCAGGTAGTGCGTGGCCCTGCGCAACTGCTCGATTACACCAGCGCCACCCTCGACAAAAGCCTGGCGGCTTACCGCGCGGGGGATCGCGAACAGGCCTACGACTTGTCTGTGGCCGCCTATCTGGAAGGCTTTGAGCTGGTTGAAAGCTCACTGGATAACGTCGACAGCAACGTGCGTAAAAGCACGGAGAAAGCCCTGATGGCCTATCGTCAGTCGTTGCAGGACGGCTTGCCGATTGAGCAGGTCGAGCAGCGTCTGGAGGCAGCCAAAGCGCTGCTCAAGGCGTCGGCAGGCTTGCTGGGCAGCGATGGCCTGAGCTGGTCGTTGAGCTACATTTCGGGTTTGCTGATTTTGTTGCGTGAGGGCCTGGAAGCCATTCTGGTGTTGGCCGCGATTCTGGCCTTTTTGCGCAACACCGGCCAGCAATCGGCCGTGCGCAGTGTGAACGTGGGCTGGGCGCTGGCATTGGTCGCCGGGCTGGCCACTTGGGCGCTGGCGGCTTATGTGATCGACGTCAGCGGCGCACAACGCGAATTGCTGGAAGGTTGCACTGCACTGTTCGCCAGCGTCATGGTGTTGTGGCTAGGCGTGTGGATGCACGACCGCCGACATGCTGCGGCGTGGCAGGACTACATCAAAAGCAGCTTGGTCAGCGGTGGCGGGCGATTTGGCTTTGCGATTCTGGCGTTCTTCTCGGTGTACCGCGAACTGTTTGAAGTGATCCTGTTTTACGAAACCCTGTGGCTGCAAGCGGGGCCGGCCGGTCACAACGCTGTCTTGGCAGGCGGTGCTACAGCGCTGGTGCTGTTGATCGGCCTGGCATGGGTCATTCTTCGCGGTTCGGCCAAATTGCCGCTGGCGATGTTCTTCGGCATTAACGCCGCCTTGTTGTGCGCGCTGTCGGTAGTGTTCGCAGGCCACGGTGTGAAAGCGCTGCAAGAGGCCGGTATTTTCGGCACGCGGCCGGTGCCGTTCTTCGAGTTCGACTGGCTGGGCATTCATGCCGATGCTTATTCCCTCGGAGCACAGGCCGTCGCCCTTTTGGCCATCATCGTGCTGTACAGCCGCAGTAAATGGGCTGAAAAACGTCGGGTGCAGGCTTCGTAGATCACCATGGGTTACGAGCGCTTCGACAGCGACTACACCGTGGGGATGTACATTCTGTAGTCGTTGGCATAGGCGGCAGCGAAGGCCTAGGCCTTGGCTGTTTGATCACAGGGCGAGGCCCTACTTTTTACAGGAGCGCACCATGCGTGTCTGGATCGATGCCGACGCGTGCCCCAAGGCCGCGAAGGATCAAGTCATAAAATTCGCCTTGAAGCGTCAGTTTGAAGTGGTGCTGGTGGCTGGGCAGAGTCAGATCAAACCCACGTATGCGTTGGTCAAGTTGATCGTGGTGCCCAGTGGCCCGGATGCGGCAGATGATTATCTGGTCGAGCACGCGGTGCCCGGCGAGTTGGTGATTTGCAGCGATGTGCCGCTGGCCGACCGGCTGGTGAAGAAGGGCGTGGCCGCGCTGGACCCGCGTGGTAAAGAGTTCGACCCGCAAAACATGGGTGAACGGCTGGCGGTGCGTAACTTGTTTACCGACCTGCGCGAGCAAGGGCAAATGGGCGGCGGGCAGGGCGCGTATGGCGAACGTGAGAAGCAAGCGTTCGCCAATGCGCTGGACCGCATCCTGACGCGTTTGACGCGGGCGTGATCAATCCCCTTCGTGGGTCAGTTCAAGCACGCGGTCGACCATCTTGTTGATCCCCGACGCCGCTTCGCTGATGGAGTGCGCCAACATATAGGCAGGCGTGCTGACCAGCTTGCGGGCTTTGTCTTCGACAATCTCCGACACCTCGCACTCTTGGTGAATGGCGCCCATTTTGGTCACCGCGCTGGCGGTATCGGCATCTTTGCCAATGGTGCAGGTCACGCCAGGGCCGTAGATTTTGGCGGCGATGGCAGGTGAGATGCACATCAGGCCCACCGGCTTGGCCGCCTCGGCAAAGGCTTCAGCCAGAGCCAGCACGTCGGCTTGCACTGTGCATTTGTCGCCTTCGGTGGCGAAGCTTGAAAGGTTTTTTGCCGCACCAAACCCGCCCGGCACGATCAGCGCGTCGAAGTCGTCGACTTTCGCTTCACGGATATCCTTGATGTCGCCACGGGCAATGCGCGCAGACTCAACCAGCACGTTACGCGACTCGGGCATCTCTTCGCCGGTCAGGTGGTTGATGACGTGCAGCTGCGCAATGTTGGGCGCGAAACACTGAACCTTGGCGCCACGTTGATCGAGGCGCAGCAGGGTGATAACACTTTCGTGGATTTCGGCCCCGTCGTAGACGCCGCAACCCGACAAAATCACAGCCACTTTTTTCTGGGTCATGTTGGTTCTCCTAGTACGTGGCGCTAATGTCGCCTGATTTGGCACTTGATGCCATAGGGTGTTCATGCAAACCCGGCCTACGCTTGTAGGAACATTGGTCGGGGTGCGCCATGAAGCTGATTTTGTATGCAGTGCCGTTTTTCTTTGTGCTGATCGCGATCGAACTGCTGGCCGACCGCTGGCGCGGCATGCGCACTTATCGGCTGGCCGACACCATCAGCAGCCTGAGCACCGGCGTGCTGTCGACCACCACCGGTTTGCTGACCAAAGGCGTGGGTCTGGTGACCTATGCCCTGGCGCTCGACCATCTGGCCTTGATCAGGCTGCCCGAAGACAGTGGCTGGGTGTGGCTGTTTGCGTTCGTGCTGTATGACTTTTGCTACTACTGGCACCACCGCCTTGGGCATGAGCGCAATGTGCTGTGGGCGGCGCACTCGGTGCATCACCAAAGCGAGGACTACAACTTGTCCACCGCTCTGCGTCAGACCAGCACCGGTTTTATATTCGGCTGGGTGTTTTACCTGCCGATGGCCGTGCTTGGCGTACCGTTGCTGGTGTTCGTCACCGTGGCGACGCTCAATTTGCTTTATCAATTCTGGGTACACACCCGTCACGTGCCCAAGTTGGGCTGGTTCGAGTGGTGCTTTGTTTCGCCGTCCAATCACCGGGCTCACCATGCGCAGAATGCTCTCTACATGGATCGCAATTACGGCGGGGTGTTCATTTTTTGGGATCGCCTGTTTGGCACCTTCCAGGAAGAAGATGACGCCGAACCGGTCATTTTCGGCGTGACCACGCCGCTGTCGAGCTGGAACCCGCTGTGGGCCAATTGGCAGTTTTATGCCCAACTGTTGGCTGATGCGCGGCGCACTGAGCGCTGGTGGGACAAAGTGCGCATCTGGTTTATGCCCACCGGCTGGCGCCCGGCGGATGTGGCGGGCAAGCACCCGGTGAACAAGCCCGATTTGAGTCAATTCAAAAAGTTTGAGGTGGCGCTGCCGCTACCGCAGCAGGTGTATATCGCCCTGCAATTTGCGGTGTATGTGGGGTTGGGCAGTTATCTGCTCAATCTGGGCGAGCATTTAGCGCCCCAGGCATTGCTGTTGGGCTGGGGTTACATGGCGCTAGGTCTGTTTGTGTTGGGGGCCGGGCTTGAGAATCGGCCCTGGGCATTGCGTCTTGAGGGGGTGCGCCTGGCGCTGAACGTGCCGCTGGTGTGGCTGGCCCCGTGGGCGGGGCTGTGGCCGGCCAGCGCGTGGGGCTGGGTCGGCCTGTTCAGTTACAGCGCCTTGAGCGTGATGGGCCTGTACGCGTGCAGAGCCAGGGTTACTCCGCTGGCGGAGTGTTAGCCTCGCCTGCCTTTTGTTTGGCTTCTTCAAGGGCGATTTGTTTGGCTTGGCGCGCATTTTTGAAGCGCCGACGGATCCACAGGCAGACGCCCAGCACCAGCAATGCACCCAATACCCATAACTCATACTTTTTGACGCTGCCGAGCAGGCCTTCAAGCACCGCGCCAAAGTGGTAGGCGGCAGTCGCCAGCGCGATGGCCCAGATGGCCGCGCCAATGCCGTTGAGCAGCAAGTAGCGGCCCGGCGGGTAGCCGGACAAACCAATCGCGACAGGCATGACGGTGCGCAGGCCGTAGACGAAGCGAAAGCTCAAGACCCAGATGTCGGGGTGCTTGCGAATGTGCTCCAGTGCCTTGTCGCCCATGAGTTGCCAGCGCGGCTTGCGCGCCAACAGTTTGCGGCCATGCTTGCGCCCCAGGAAGTACCACAGCTGATCGCCGGCATAACTGCCGAGGAACGCCACGATCATCACCAGTTTGAGGTCCATGTATCCGCGGAACGCCAAGAAGCCTGCGAGAACCAGAATGGTCTCACCTTCAAAGAACGTCCCTAGAAACAGGGCGAAGTAGCCGAATTCTTGAAGAAATTGTTGGAGCATTGTCTGGGTGCTGGCGAAATGAACGCGCAGCCTACGCCTTCAAGCGCGTGTATGAAAGTATCGAAATGTGTCTTGCCGTGAACAAATCCTACAATGCATATGGTTTTGACTTACGTCATGAGCGCTGTCATCTGCTGTTCATGAGGCGCCGGTATAAAGGTCGCGCGCGTTCAGGTCTGGGGCAAACGGGATTTTTCAGGCGCTGATCAACACGGCGCTGCGCACGGCTTGGCCGACTAAAGTCGAACCGTCTACACAGTCCGTTACCCAATGGTCGCGGCGACGCGGTACTGGCCTCAGAACAATTTCACGAAATCACCCTCTAAGTAGGCCTCAGCCCGCATAAAGCGCCTTTGAGCGGTTTAATCCCGCAGGCGTTGGTGGCATTCTGGCTGTCAACTTGACTGGCCGCGCCGCTTAACTGTTACGAGAGTCAAACCCGCTCTTATCAGGAACTTTCAATGAATACCGAAGGACAGACAGAACTCGTTGCCACTGAGCCTCAACCGATGGTTGAGCAGGTCTCTGAAACCCCGCCCACGCCCGAGGTGCACGCGCCCGCAGCGGCCGAGCCGCATGCCGCGGCGCATCCGGCGATTGCCATTCCGGGCCTGGATGACAGCAGCCTGTATATCCATCGTGAGTTGTCGCAATTGCAGTTCAACATTCGCGTGCTGGAACAGGCGCTGGATGAGTCCTACCCGTTACTTGAACGCCTGAAATTTCTGCTGATCTTCTCCAGCAACCTCGACGAATTCTTCGAAATTCGCGTCGCGGGTCTGAAGAAGCAAATTACCTTTGCCCGTGAACAGGCCGGTGCCGACGGTTTGCAGCCGCATCAGGCGTTGGCGCGCATCAGTGAACTGGTGCATGGCCATGTCGATCGCCAATACGCGATACTCAACGACATCCTGTTGCCTGAGCTTGAAAAGCATCAGGTGCGCTTCATTCGTCGGCGTCACTGGAACACCAAGATCAAAGCCTGGGTGCGTAAATTCTTCCGCGATGAGATCGCACCGATCATCACCCCGATTGGCCTTGATCCTACGCACCCATTCCCGTTGCTGGTGAACAAGAGCCTCAACTTCATTGTTGAGCTCGAAGGCATTGATGCATTCGGCCGTGATTCTGGCCTGGCAATCATCCCCGCCCCGCGTTTGCTGCCGCGTGTAATCAAAGTGCCGGAAGATGTCGGTGGGCCGGGCGATAACTATGTGTTCCTGTCGTCGATGATCCATGCGCATGCCGATGACTTGTTTCAGGGCATGAAGGTCAAGGGTTGCTACCAGTTCCGTCTGACCCGAAACGCCGATCTGGCGGTCGATACTGAAGATGTAGAAGACCTGGCCCGTGCACTGCGCGGCGAATTGTTCTCGCGTCGTTATGGTGACGCGGTGCGTCTGGAAGTGGCTGATACCTGCCCTAAACATCTGTCGGATTACCTGCTCAAGCAGTTCAATCTGCACGAAACCGAGCTGTACACGGTTAACGGCCCGGTGAACCTCACGCGGCTGTTTAGCATCACGGGCCTGGACAGCCATCCCGAGCTGCAATACACACCGTTTACCCCGGCGATTCCGAAGTTGTTGCAGAACAGCGAAAATATTTTCAGTGTGGTCAGCAAACAGGACATCTTGCTGCTGCACCCGTTTGAGTCGTTTACCCCGGTGGTTGATTTGCTGCGTCAGGCCGCCAAAGACCCGCATGTGCTGGCCGTGCGCCAGACGCTGTACCGCAGCGGCGCCAACTCCGAAATCGTTGACGCGCTGGTGGACGCTGCGCGTAACGGCAAGGAAGTGACCGCAGTCGTTGAGTTGCGCGCCCGCTTTGACGAAGAGTCCAACCTGCAACTGGCCAGCCGTCTGCAAGCGGCCGGTGCGGTGGTGATTTACGGGGTGGTGGGCTTTAAGACTCACGCCAAGATGATGCTGATTCTGCGTCGCGAGGCAGGCGAGATCGTGCGTTACGCGCATTTGGGCACGGGTAACTACCACGCGGGTAACGCGCGGTTGTACACCGACTACAGCTTGCTGACCTCCGATGATGCGCTGTGCGAAGACGTCGGCAAGTTGTTCAGCCAGTTGATCGGCATGGGCAAGACGCTGCGCATGAAGAAGCTGCTGCACGCGCCGTTCACGCTGAAGAAGGGCATGCTCGATATGATCGCCCGCGAAACGCAATTCGCGCTGGAGGGCAAACCTGCGCACATCATCGCCAAGTTCAACTCATTGACCGACCCTAAAATCATTCGTGCGTTGTACAAGGCCAGCCAGTCCGGCGTGCGGATCGATTTGATCGTGCGCGGCATGTGCTGCCTGCGTCCGGGGATTGCGGGGGTGTCGCACAACATTCACGTACGCTCGATCATCGGCCGCTTTTTGGAGCACACCCGGGTGTTCTACTTCCTCAACGGCGGGGAAGAGCAGATGTTCCTGTCGAGTGCCGACTGGATGGAGCGCAACCTGGATAAGCGCGTCGAGACGTGCTTCCCGATTGAAGGCAAAAAGCTGATTTTGCGGGTCAAGAAAGAGTTGGAGTGCTACCTGACCGACAACACCCACAGCTGGAGCTTGCAGTCGGACGGGCGTTACATTCGCAACACGCCAACCGGCAACCAAAATCCGCGCAGCGCCCAGGCCACTTTGCTTGAGCGTTTGAGCCTGCCGGTATTGACCGTCAACACCGGCCCATCGGTGTAAGTAACCGCCCGGTGTCGTAGCCGCTGCGCCAGCGGCTACGCAGGCTCAATTCAGGACACCGTCAGTACAATCCCAACCCGTGTCAGCCATTGGGCTTCTTGCTCAAAGTCGGCCTGGGTCAGCGGGTTCTGCTCAAGCCAGCCTTCGGGGAAGATCACTTCAAGGTGATCGCCATCGGCCCGCAGTTTTACCTGCGAGGCTTGCTGGTCGCCACGGATGTGGTGGTACAAAATCGCAAAGCGCAACAACACGCACAGGCGAATCAGCTTGATGCCGTCTTCACCAAAGTCTGCGAACTTGTCTTTGGGAATATTACGGCGGTGGCCGCGTACCAATAGCGCGAGCATTTGCTGGTCTTCACGGGAGAAGCCGGCAAGGTCGGAGTGCTCAATCAGGTAGGCGCCGTGTTTGTGGAAATGATAGTGCGCGATGTCGAGGCCGACTTCGTGCACCTTGGCCGCCCAGCTCAATAATTCACGCCACACGCCGTCTTTCAAATCCCACGCCTTGGCCACTTGGTCGAAGGCGCGTAAGGCTTTGCGCTCAACCCGTGCCGCTTGCTCGCGGTCAACGTGATAGCGGTCCATCAACGAACTCAGGGTGCGCTCGCGCACGTCTTCGTGATGATGGCGGCCCAGCAGGTCGTACAGCACCCCTTCACGCAACGCGCCGTCGCAGTGATCCATGCGTTGCAGTTCCAGAGAATCGAAGATCGCTTCCAGGATGGCCAGCCCGGCCGGGAAGATGGTGCGCCGATCAGGCTTGATGCCTTCAAAGTCGATTTTTTCGACCTCGCCCAGCTTGAACAGTTTGCGCTTGAGCCACGCCAGACCTTCGGCATTGACCTCGCCGTTGCCATGACCGCCCGCCTTGAGGGCCAGGCCAATGGCGCGGATGGTGCCTGACGAGCCGATGGCTTCGTCCCAGCCCAAGCGGTGCAAGGCGTGCTCGATGCTCATGATCTCAAGGCGCGCAGCGGTGTACGCCTGTGCATAACGCGCCGGGGTGATCTTGCCATCGCGAAAATAGCGCTGGGTGTAACTGACGCAGCCCATTTGCAGGCTTTCGCGCAGCAACGGTTCAAAGCGCTGGCCGATGATGAATTCGGTACTGCCACCGCCAATGTCTGCCACCAGGCGCTTGCCCGGCGTGTCAGCGAGGGTGTGGGACACGCCCAGGTAAATGAGGCGTGCTTCTTCACGTCCGGAAATGACTTCTACCGTGTGGCCGAGGATTTCTTCGGCGCGCACGATGAACTCATTGCGGTTACGTGCTTCACGCAGGGCGTTGGTGCCCACAATTCGCACGGCGCCCAAAGGCATACCGTTGATCAGTTGGGCAAAACGTTTCAGGCAATCGAGCCCGCGCTGCATGGATTCTTCGTTGAGTTTGCGATCTTCGTCGATGCCGGCTGCTAACTGCACCTTTTCACCAAGACGCTCCAGGATACGGATTTCACCGTTCTGAGCCTTGGCCACCACCATGTGAAAGCTGTTAGAACCCAGATCAATGGCGGCGATCAGGGACGGATTCTTGGCTTGGGATTGGGGCATGGTTGAGGGGTCTCGGTCGATAACTTCGCCATCGTGCCACGATCAAACGCTCGCGCCAACGCGTGATGTCAGAAGGCTTGATGTGGCTCAAGCAATTTTTCGTAACGTCTGGCTTCATATCATTAAAGGCGTTAACCCATGGACGCGATGTTTAAATTCATCAGCCATACTCTGACTCATGCTTCTTTATAGTCAGACTCAATTAAGCCTCAGCTTCCTGAACGCGTTGATGACGGCTATGATGTGCTACGTTTTTGCTTACAACCACGGAGACTTCCATGAGCAGCGATCTTATTAAACACGTCACCGACGCTAGCTTTGAGGCCGATGTTCTCAAGGCTGAAGGCGCTGTACTGGTCGACTACTGGGCTGAATGGTGTGGCCCTTGCAAAATGATCGCGCCAGTTCTGGACGAGATCGCCGAGACTTACAAAGGCAAGCTGACTGTTGCCAAACTGAACATCGATGAAAACCAGGAAACCCCGGCCAAGCATGGCGTACGTGGTATTCCGACGCTGATGCTGTTCAAGAACGGCAATGTCGAAGCCACCAAGGTCGGTGCGCTGTCGAAGTCGCAATTGGCTGCATTCCTCGACGCTAACATTTAAGTGTCGATAAAAGCCCCGCAAAATGCGGGGCTTTTTCATGGCTCAAGGACTAGACGCTATGAAAAGCAAGTGTTACATTCGGCCCCGCACTGGTTTCTCCACTGCCCCCTGCAAGCCGTCGCCGACGCACTCCTTATCGAATTAGTACGCGATCCTGTCGCCTTCTCTGCGGCGCGGCCTCATTAAGCCAAAAGCTTAATTTCCCCCCTCCATAAATGATTACGTCATTCCTATATGAACCTGACTGAACTCAAGCAAAAGCCGATTACCGAACTGCTCGAATTGGCCGAACAAATGGGCATAGAAAATATGGCCCGTTCGCGCAAGCAGGACGTGATTTTCTCCCTGCTGAAAAAGCACGCGAAAAGCGGCGAGGAAATCTCCGGTGATGGCGTGCTGGAGATCCTCCAGGACGGCTTCGGCTTCCTGCGCTCCGCTGACGCCTCGTATCTTGCCGGCCCGGACGATATTTACGTCTCGCCTAGCCAGATTCGTCGCTTCAACTTGCGCACCGGCGACACCATCGTCGGTAAAATCCGCCCGCCAAAAGAAGGCGAGCGTTACTTCGCACTGCTGAAAGTCGACACGATCAACTACGATCGTCCCGAGAACGCGAAAAACAAGATTCTTTTTGAGAACTTGACCCCGCTGTTCCCGACCGTACGCATGAAGATGGAAATCGGTAACGGTTCCACTGAAGACCTGACCGGTCGTGTGATTGACCTCTGCGCGCCCATCGGTAAAGGTCAGCGTGGTCTGATCGTTGCTCCGCCAAAAGCGGGCAAGACCCTGATGTTGCAGAACATCGCGTCGAACATTTCGCGTAACAACCCTGAAGTTCACTTGATCGTTCTGTTGATCGACGAGCGTCCTGAAGAAGTGACCGAAATGCAGCGCACGGTGCGCGGCGAAGTGGTTGCGTCGACCTTCGACGAGCCGCCAACCCGTCACGTACAAGTGGCCGAAATGGTGATCGAGAAGGCCAAGCGCCTGGTCGAACACAAAAAGGACGTGGTGATCCTGCTTGACTCCATCACCCGTCTGGCCCGCGCCTACAACACCGTGATCCCAAGCTCCGGCAAGGTGTTGACCGGTGGTGTTGATGCCCACGCCCTTGAGAAGCCAAAGCGTTTCTTCGGTGCGGCGCGAAACATCGAAGAAGGCGGCTCGCTGACCATCATCGCTACCGCGCTGGTTGAAACCGGCTCGAAGATGGATGAAGTGATCTACGAAGAGTTCAAAGGCACCGGCAACATGGAACTGCCTCTGGACCGCAAAATCGCTGAAAAGCGCGTCTTCCCTGCGATCAACATCAACCGCTCCGGCACCCGCCGTGAAGAGTTGCTGACCGCGGATGACGAGCTGCAACGCATGTGGATCCTGCGCAAGCTGTTGCACCCGATGGATGAAGTCGCAGCGATCGAGTTCTTGATCGACAAGCTGAAACAGACCAAGACCAACGATGAGTTCTTCCTGTCGATGAAACGCAAGTAACACGGTTTCTCGATCAAAAAATGGCGCCCCGCAAGGGCGCCATTTTTTTTGGATAAAAAAAAGGAAGGTTTGCGCTGAGCGCCGGTCAATAACAGCACTGTACTGGCGGGTGTTGAGCGTGATGAGTTCACTTGTTTATCGCAGGGACATTGATGGCCTGCGCGCAATTGCCGTGATAGCGGTGGTGCTTTTTCACTTCGGGGTGCCCGGTTTCACCGGCGGGTTCGTCGGCGTTGATGTGTTCTTCGTCATTTCCGGATATCTGATTACCTCGATCATCTGGCGCCAGCGTGAAGCGGGGCGTTTTAGTTTCGTGGATTTTTGGGCTCGCCGAGCGCGACGTATCCTGCCCGCCTTGTTTGTACTGCTGGCGGCAGTGCTTGTGGCTGGCTGGTTTTTGATGGCACCCAAGGACTACGAAGAACTGGGCCGTTCCGTGCGCTACCAGGTGTTGTTCGTGTCCAACCTGCTGTTCATGCGCCAGGACGGTTATTTCGACGCGGCCAGCGACCTGAAACCGTTGCTGCACACCTGGTCACTGGCCGTTGAAGAACAGTTCTACATCGTCTTCCCCCTGGTACTGACGGTGCTGTCGGCTCGCTTTAAGCACTGGCGACTGGCGTTGTTCGGCCTGCTGCTGATTTCGTTTGGCTTGAGCGTCTGGGCCGTTGCCCAACACCCGCAAAAGGCGTTTTTTCTGTTGCCGATGCGGGCGTGGGAGTTGCTGGCTGGCGGGATGCTGGCCATTGCCCCCGCCACCCAAAAACGCCTGACACCTGCGGCGGCGCAAGGCTTCAGCCTCTTGGGGCTGGGGCTTATCCTGATGGCGGTCTTTGGTTACGACAAAAGCACACCGTTCCCCGGTGCTGCGGCATTGCTGCCGGTACTGGGGGTGGTGGTACTGATCTGGGCCAATGAACATCACACCACCTGGGCGGGGCGTTTGTTGAGCACGCGGGTAATGGTCGGTCTCGGGCTGATTTCTTACTCGTGGTACTTGTGGCACTGGCCGGTCTTTGTGTTTGGCAGCTATGCCAGCGTGGGTGAATTTGGCGCGGGCTTGACCAGCGCTCTCATCGCGCTGACGTTGATCCTGGGCTATTTGTCCTGGCGCTTTGTCGAAACGCCCTTTCGTGAGCGTCGACTGTTAGCCGGGCGGCGGCAGATTCTGGCGGCCGCGGGTGTGGGCATCCTGGTATTGGGTTTGGCTGGGCAAGCGCTGCGCTGGAGTGATGGTTTGCCGCAGCGTTTGTCAGAGCAGGCGTTGCACTACGCCAACGCCAGCCACTGGCGGCCCGAATTGATGGCCTGCATCACGGATGACAAAAGCCCTGCAGACACGCCGTTTTGCCGATACGGCACGCCCGATGCCCCTGCGCAGTTACTGGTGTGGGGCGACAGCCACGCCACGGCGCTGATCCCTGCGTTGCAAGACAGTGCCGAGCGCTACGGGGTCAATGTGATGTTGGCCAGCTCGGCGGGTTGTCTGCCCCTTGAAGGGCTGGAGCACGGCGCTCGATGTGCGGCCTACAACCGTCGTGTGGTGCGCACATTGAACACCGAACCGGTGAGCGACGTGATGTTGGTGGCACGCTGGAGCCTTTATCTTTATGGCGATGCCAAAGGTGATCGGGGTCATGCGCTGAAAGCAGCGGATGGCCATTACGACCGTGAGGTGGCCCAGCAGCAACTGGCGCAAGGCTTGCGCACACGCATTGAACAGCTGCGTCAGGGCGGTCATCGTGTGTGGCTGATGAAAGAGGCGCCGTTGCAGCCGTTCAATCCGCCTTATCGCCTGAGCCGTTTAGCGATGCTGAACAAGCCCACAGAGGGCACCGGTTTCCCACTGGCCGATCACCTCAAACACACGGCCTTTATTAACCGGTTGTTCGCTCAAATTGCTGCCAGCGACCCCGGCGTCAAGGTGCTGGACCCTGCACCACAGCTGTGCGATGCCACCGGTCTATGTCGGGCCGAGCGGGACGGTGACTCGTTGTACACCGACGACAATCACTTGTCTGAAGTGGGTGCCAAGTTAATGCTGCCTGTGGTGGCTGCGCTGTTTGAGGCCGTGATCGAGCCAAACACGCCTGGCCCGCGTGAAGCCAATAGCGCCCGCTAAGCAGCGATAAGCTGCCAGCGGGCGGCATTGCAGGTAGGATGTACGCCTATTTTGAGGGTGCCAACGTCAATGAAATTCAAGGATCTTCGGGATTTCGTGCAGCAGCTAGAGCAGCGCGGAGAGTTGAAACGCATCCAGATTCCCGTCTCTCCAGTGCTGGAGATGACCGAAATCTGCGACCGCACGCTGCGTGCCAAAGGCCCGGCGCTGTTGTTCGAGAACCCGACCGGCCACACGATCCCGGTGCTTGGCAACCTGTTCGGTACGCCTGAGCGCGTGGCGATGGGCATGGGGGCGGAATCGGTCAGTGAATTGCGCGAAATCGGCAAGCTGCTGGCGTTTCTTAAAGAACCTGAGCCGCCTAAGGGTCTGAAAGATGCGTGGTCCAAACTGCCGATCTTCCGCAAGATCATTTCCATGGCCCCGAAAGTTGTCAAAGACGCGGTGTGCCAGGAAGTTGTGATCGAAGGCGATGATGTCGACTTGGCCATGTTGCCCGTACAGCACTGCTGGCCGGGCGACGTGGCGCCGTTGATTACGTGGGGCCTGACCGTCACCAAGGGACCGAACAAGGACCGCCAGAACCTCGGTATTTATCGTCAGCAAGTGATTGGCCGCAACAAAGTCATCATGCGTTGGTTGAGTCACCGGGGTGGCGCACTGGATTACCGCGAGTGGTGTGAAAAACACCCCGGCCAGCCGTTCCCGGTATCGGTGGCCCTGGGGGCAGACCCTGCAACTATTCTCGGTGCAGTGACGCCCGTGCCGGACAGCCTGTCCGAATACGCGTTCGCCGGGTTGCTGCGGGGCAATCGCACCGAGCTGGTGAAATGCCGCGGCAATGACCTGCAAGTGCCCGCCACTGCGGAAATCATCCTTGAAGGCGTGATTCACCCCGGCGAGATGGCCCCTGAAGGCCCTTACGGCGATCACACCGGTTACTACAACGAAGTGGACAGCTTTCCGGTGTTCACCGTTGAACGTATCACCCACCGGGTCAAACCGATTTACCACAGCACGTACACCGGCCGTCCACCGGATGAGCCCGCGATTCTGGGTGTGGCACTCAACGAAGTGTTTGTGCCGATCCTGCAAAAGCAGTTTCCGGAAATCACCGACTTTTACCTGCCGCCTGAAGGCTGCTCGTACCGCATGGCCATTGTGACCATGAAAAAGTCGTATCCGGGCCACGCCAAGCGGGTCATGCTCGGCGTGTGGTCATTTTTGCGTCAGTTCATGTACACCAAGTTCGTGATCGTGACCGATGACGACATCAATGCGCGTGACTGGAATGACGTGATCTGGGCGATCACGACGCGCATGGACCCCAAACGTGACACGGTCATGATCGAAAACACGCCAATCGACTACCTTGATTTCGCCTCGCCGGTATCGGGTCTTGGCTCGAAGATGGGGCTGGATGCGACGAATAAATGGCCGGGTGAAACCACGCGTGAATGGGGCCGAGTCATCGTCAAGGACGAGGCGGTGACACGCCGGGTCGATGACATCTGGAATCAATTAGGAATAGATTGATGCGAGTAACCTTGCAGCCATCAGGCGCGGTGTTGGACACCTTGCCTGGCGAGCCGATTTTGAATGCGGCGCAGCGTTTGGGCTATGAATGCCCGCAAAGCTGTCGCAACGGTAATTGCCATGTGTGTGCCGCCTTGCTGGTTGAAGGCAGCGTGCAGCAGGCGGGCGAGACGCGTGACCGTGGTGAGATTTACACCTGCCTGGCGCAGCCGCAGGAAGACTGCATCGTGTTGTGGGACGGTGTGCTTGCGTTAGGGGAGTTGCCGGTGAAAACCGTGTCGTGCCAGTTGGTTGAGTGCGTAGAAATGGGCGGCGATGTGTGGCGGGTGCGCCTGCGCGCACCGGCTGGCAAAGCGCCGCGTTATTACGCAGGCCAGTACGTGATGCTGGAGCGCGAGAACGGTGAAAAGTCCGCGTTCTCGCTGGCCAGTGCGCCGCACAGCGGGCGTGACCTTGAGCTGCATGTGTTGGTACGCGAAGACAGCGCCCGTAGCCTGATCGAACAATTGCAACGCAATGGCATGATCCGCGTTGAACTGCCGTTTGGTGATACGCATTTGTCCCAATTACCGGACGGCCCGCTGGTGCTGATTGCTGCCGGTACAGGCATGGCGCAGATGCACAGCTTGATCGAGCATTGCCGTAAGAAAGGTTTCCCGTACCCCGTTCACTTGTACTGGGGTGTGCGTCGTCCAGAAGACTTCTACACCTTGGAAGAATGGGACGCGTGGCAAAAAATCCCCAACCTGTACGTGCACAAAGTCGTGAGTGACTTATGTGGTTGGGAAGGGCGCTGTGGGTTGTTGCACGAAGCAGTGTGCGAAGACATCAGCGACCTGAGCAGCGTGTATGTTTACGCCAGCGGTTCGCCTGCGATGGTTTACGGCACCCTCGATGCTTTGGTGAATGCAGGGATGGACGCTCACCAAATGCGCGCCGATGTATTCGCGTACTGCCCGCGGCCCTGATTCAACGCACTAGACAGGTTGCAACTGAGGAGTAATGCGAGGCTGTGATCAATGACGCAGCCTGCGCAAGGGCCCTGCTCGCAGACAGTGTTCACGATTGCTTCGCAATCGGACGCCGTCTGCGGCAGCGGCTAGGCGTTGTTGGCCCGCCAAAATCACGCGCGCCCGACGTTAAAAACGCAATCCGGTGGTGATCATCGCCGCATTGAACCCCAGCAACACCAACTCGGCAGCGACCGGCCCGTAGTGAGCGCCCACTGAGGGAATAATGACCGGCGCCACCCCAAAGCGGTTGAGCGGGATCTTGTCTTGATACTCGCCGTGATAGCCTTCCAGCAACCCGCCTGTCAGCTTGAAATACACCGGGTACGTGTCGCTGTCGAAGCGTTTACCGGCGTAGGCGTAGTACGAACGCTGGCGAAACGAGTTGCGAAATGTTGCCCCGCCCACCAGCCATCCAGAGCGGTCGTGGTACTCAAGGCCGATCAGATCCTGGTTGTTATTGTGCTCGGGGTCGGGCGAAAAGTGCTTGGTGTAGACGCTGGTTTGTACGTACCAAAAGTCTTTGTCTTTCTCTTGCGTGTCATCTTGCGCCATCGCGGCGCTGGCGTTGAGCAACATCAACAAGCCACAGATTCCTGATTTCTTCATGCGTGGACCTCTGTTGGCAGTTAGGCGTGCGCCTGTGGCGAGCCACTATAGAGACATTGGTGGCGGGGAACCTGAACCTGACCCGAACAGACCAACACAGACACACCTGAGCGTAGCGTTGGTTGACAGCGCTGACAGGCCATATATCTGGCGGCGCGAGTCATTTCATTTTTAGTGCTATAAGATTCGGCACGCGATGTTGTTTAACTCATGCTGGCGCGTAAGGCCCATCCTCATTTGTTATGACTGTTATCGAACCTGCCTGTCTGACCCCTGCTTATCCCCCGCGACTTGACCTCGGGGCGCCGTTGACCCCCGAACAATTGCTGCGTTCTTTGCATGGCACTATGGCGCGCCATAAAGGTGGCCCGGTGTGGCTGTTTGCTTATGGCTCACTGATCTGGCGACCCGAATGTGCAGCGGTCGAACGCGTGCGTGGCCGTGTGCACGGCTACCATCGCGGGCTGTATTTGTGGTCCCACGAACATCGCGGCACGCCGCAGTGGCCTGGCTTGGTCTTTGGGCTGGATCGCGGTGGTTCGTGCAGCGGCTTTGCCTATCGGCTGGCGGAAGAAAACCTCGACTCGGCACTTTATGCGCTGTGGTTGCGCGAAATGCCGGTGCCGTCCTATCGGCCACATTGGCTCACCTGCCGTCTTGAGGATGGCAGCCAGGTTCAGGCGTTGGGTTTTGTATTGGAGCGGCATTTGCCCAGCTATGCGGGCAACCTGCCAGATGACGTGTTGGACCAGGTACTGGCCAACGCCAGCGGGCGTTACGGCAGCACCCGCGATTACGTCGAGCAAACCGTAAGCGCCCTGCGTAGCCACGCCATGCCAGATCGAAACCTGGAGGCGCGGCTCAAGCGCTGCACAACGATCAAGCGTTAAGCATGACGCTCTTCGCTGGCTTCTTTTTTGTGGCGCAGGGTGGGAATCATGAACGCAATGGCCAACAGGCAAGCGCTGATGAGTAGCACGAAGCCACCATCCCAGCCGAAGTGGTCAACCAGATAGCCCATGGCTGCGCTGGCCGCTACCGAACCGCCCAGGTAACCGAACAGCCCGGTGAAGCCTGCTGCCGTACCGGCGGCCTTTTTGGGGGCCAGTTCCAGTGCCTGCAAACCGATCAGCATCACCGGCCCGTAGATCAGGAAGCCAATGGAGAACAGCGCGATCATGTCCACGGTGGGGTTGCCCGGCGGGTTGAGCCAGTACACCAGCGTCGCAACGGTCACCAGCGCCATGAACACAATGCCGGTCAGGCCGCGATTACCACGGAAGATCTTGTCCGACATCCAGCCGCACAGCAGCGTGCCTGGGATACCCGCCCACTCATAGAAGAAGTACGCCCACGACGTAGTATCCACGGTGAAATGCTTGGCTTCTTTCAGGTACGTCGGCGCCCAGTCGAGCACGCCGTAGCGCAGCAGATAAACGAACACGTTGGCCAGGGCGATGTACCACAGCATTTTGTTGCGCAGCACGTATTTGACGAAAATCTCTTTGGCGCTGAATTCGTCTTCGTGGCTTGCGTCGTAACCGACCGGGTAATCGTTCTTGTATTGCTCAATCGGCGGCAAGCCGACTGACTGCGGGGTGTCGCGCATGGTCACAAAGGCAAACAGCGCCACCAGCAGCGCCACGGTGGCCGGTACGTAAAACGCTGCGTGCCAGTCGTTAAACCAGGCCATACCCAGCAAGAACAGCGGGCCAATCAGACCGCCGCCCACGTTGTGCGCCACGTTCCACACCGAGACCACACCGCCGCGTTCTTTCTGCGACCACCAGTGCACCATCGTGCGGCCACTGGGCGGCCAGCCCATGCCCTGCGCCCAGCCGTTGATGAACAGCAGGATGAACATCATGGTGACGCTGGACGTGGCCCAAGGTGCGAAACCGAAAATGAACATGACGGCCGCTGAAATCAGCAAACCAAAGGGCAGAAAGAACCTCGGGTTGGAGCGGTCGGACACCAGGCCCATGAGGAACTTCGACAGGCCGTAAGCGATGGCAATCGCCGACATGGCAAGGCCCAGTTGACCGCGGGTGTAGCCCTCGTCGATCAAGTACGGCATGGCCAGCGAGAAGTTTTTACGCAGCAGGTAATAGCCTGCGTAACCAAAAAAGATACCGGCGAAAATCTGCCATCGCAGGCGTCGATAAGTGCTGTCTATTTTTTCAGCAGGCAGCGGGGCCTGATGTGCGGCAGGTCGGAAAAAAGCAAACATTCAAGAGCTCCAAATTTCTTGTTATATCGGCGGGCCCGAACGTTACATTTTCGTTACCGAAAATGACAGGTCTTCTCATCTGAAACGAAAGGAAACAACTCACATGGCATGTTCACTTATGAACATGTCGCACAGGTATAAAACAACCCGCTGCCCAATACAGGTTTCAAATGTGGGAAATGCCCTGAAACCGGCAGATTAAGCCGCTGTTCTGATGTTTATAAGCGCAGTGCGAGCGGTTTGATCGGAAGCCTCCCACGAGAGGTTCGGAGCCTATGACCTGCAAGAATTGGCTACACATTTTTATTATTGACCGCTTCTGCGTGGACCTGGCGCATCAGCAAATGTGGGGCATGGCAATGAAGTGTTTAGTGGTGTGGGTCGGGTTACTCATGTGCTTAAACGCGGGTGCGGATACGTTTGTGCCATCGCTCATCTACCAGGTGAAGCCTCAATACCCCATTGAGTTGCAACGCATGGGTATGAGCGGCGTAGTCCGGGCGCACTTTAGGGTGAGCGCGCAGGGTTCGGTGGTTGATCCGAACATTCTTTACAGCACTCATCCGGCGTTTTCGAGCGCCACCCTTGATGTCATTCGTGAGTGGCGGTTTTCGAGCTGGCCGCTTGAGGGTGACAACCCCAAGCAGGTTGAGATGATCGCGTGGCTGGTGTTTAGTTTGGGTGAAGGGCGTGCAGCGGTGGGGGACATACGCACATTCGACCTTGGCGGTGCCACCTGCCTTCACCTCAATAATGAAATCGCCCAACACAGGCGGCGAAATATAAATGCACCGCTCAATCAACTCACCTTGTTTGTGGTCACTCAGAACCGGTTGATCGACTTGTATGTCGAGAAAAAGCTCTCTACCCAAGAATTCTCGGACGCGATGTTTGATCTTTCACAGGGCATGATCAAAACCACACTCACCTGTCAGAAAAAAGTCAGTCGCCCGTTTGTGGAGGCATTGCCGCAGAGCGTGCAGGCGTTATTGGTGCCCAGTACGCAGACCTGACACGGGTGCGCGCATTGGTCTCAATGGCCTACTTTTCTGTAAACACTGGCCGATAACAGTGGATAGGCCCGTGAGCAGCCCCGTATGCTTGCCCGCAAACCGTACAAAGGAGCGAATTGTGAAAGCGTGGATCATGTTGATGCTGGCCCTGTCCCTGCCGATGGCAGCAGTCGCCGAAGAAGCCAAAGAGGGTGACACCAAGGTCAGCTACATCAGCCTGAGCCCGCCATTTGTGGGTAATTACGGCCTGGATGGCAGCCCGAAACTCAAGGTGTACAAGGCGGATATTGCCCTGCGCGTGACGGGTGATGAAGCCGCCAAACTGGTCAAGGCCAACGATGCGCTGATCCGCAATCAGTTGGTGGGTTTGTTCACACAGCAGACCAGCGAAACCCTGGGCAATGTCGAGAATAAGGAAAAACTGCGTCAGGAGGCCCTGAAGCAGATCCAGCAGGTGATGACGGATGAAACCGGCAAGCCGCAGATCGATGACTTGCTGTTCAACAATTTGATTGTTCAGTAAGCGCACGCTCTGTAGGCACTGAACGGGCCGTGAGCAGGCCCGGTGCCTACAGGTGTTGCGTTATGAGGCCAGGCTTTTGCGAAACCGGCTGAGCGCGATGGCGAAGAACAACAGCCCGATTGCCGTCAGTGCCAACACGTCAGGCCACACTACCTCGATGCCGGCACCACGAAACAGAATCGCTGCGCTCAAGCTCACAAAGTGAGTCGACGGCGAACACTGCATCACCCATTGCAGCCACTCAGGCATGCTGTCCAGCGGCGTACTGCCGCCCGAGAGCAAGAGCATGGGGATGATTACCGGGATCGCCAACAGTCCGAACTGGGGCGTTGAACGGGCCAGTGTCGCAAGAAATATCCCCAGCGCGGTGCTGGCAAACAGGTAAAGCGCCGTCACGCCCAGAAACAAAGCCAACGAACCCGCCAGCGGTACGCCCAGCGCCCATTTGACGATCACTTCCAGCGACACCCAGGTGCAGAGCACCACCACCAGCATGTTGCTCCAGATCTTGGCCAGCATGATTTCCAGCGCCGTGAGCGGCAGCACCAGCAAGTGGTCGAGGGTGCCGTGTTCGCGCTCGCGCAGCAGCGCCGTACCGGTCAACACAATCGCCAGAATGGTGATGTTGTTGACGATCTGAATCACTGCCAAAAACCAGCCGCCCTCCAGGTTGGGGTTGAACAGCGCCCGCGCGCTGATCAATGCCGGGGTGTTGGCGGCCGCGTTGGCCTGCCCGGTGTAGTTGAGCAATTCGCGCTGGAAGATCCGCCCGATATACCCCGCGCCCATGAACGCCTGGCTCATGGCCGTTGCATCCACGTTGACCTGTACACCCGGCTCACGCCCGGCTAACAGGTCAGCCTGAAAGTTGGCGGGCACGTTGATCACGAAGGTGTATTGGCCACCGTCCATCGACGCATCCAGCTGATCGTAGGGCAGAGCCTGTGGGGGTTTGAATTCGGGTGGCAGCAATGATTCGCTGAGTTTGCGTGACAGCGCGCTGTGGTCTTCATCGACAATCGCGACGCTGGCGTTGTGCACGCCAATGATCGAACCCGCCGCAGGCATGTAAATCGCAACGGTGAAGGCATAGAGCAAAAACAGCAGCAACACGCTGTCGTGCCGCAGGCTGGTGAGTTCTTTAAGGCCAAGGCGCAGGATATGCGAGAGCTTGTGCATCACACCTCCTGCTTCTTGAGCATGATCAAACTCAAACCGGTAAAGGCAGCGAAGAACCCCAGCAGCGCCAGGCATTGCGGCCACAGTTGGCGCACGTCCAAAGCCTTGGTGAAGGTGCCGACGGCGATGTCCAGAAAATGCCCGGCCGGGAACAGCATGCCCATCAGTGCGGCCGAACCGTCCAGCGAGGAGCGCGGCACAATCAGGCCCGAGAACTGAATCGTTGGCAGGCTGGTGATGATCATCGTGCCTAAAATGGCCGCGATTTGGGTGCGGGTGAAGGCAGAAATCAACAAGCCCATGCTGGTGGTCGCCAGCACGTATAGCAGCCCGCCGAGCGCCAGCGTCAAGCCGCTGCCTTTAAAGGGCACACCAAACAGCCAGCGGTTCATGGCCACCAACAACGCCAGGTTGACCAGGCTCACTGCCAGATACGGCGCCTGTTTACCCAGCAAGAACTCAAGCCGGGTCAGTGGTGTGGCGTAAAAGTTGGTGATGGAACCCAGTTCTTTTTCGCGCACGATGCCCAGCGCCGTGAGCATGGCCGGAATAAACGCCAGGATCAGCGCCATTACGCCAGGGCCAATGGCGTTGACGCTGACCACATCCTGGTTGTAGCGAAAACGGGTTTCGAGTGTGGCGCCAGCCTGTTTGTTTTGCCTCAAGCTGCTGAGGGCGGCCAGTTGCTCCAGGTTGGCCGTGTGCACGGCTTCGACATAGTTGCGGCTGGTTTCAGCGCGAAACGGCATGCCGCCATCCAGCCATGCAGCCACCGTGGGCTGGCGTCCGGCGTACAGGTCGCGGCCAAATCCGGGGGGGATTTCCAACGCAATTTTTATCTCCGAGCGTTGCAGGCGTTTATGCAGTTCGTCAGTGCTCTGGATCGGCGCATGCTCTTCGAAGTAGCGTGAACTGCGGAAGGCTTCGAGGTAAGCGCGGCTTCGCGGGCTTTGGTCCTGGTCATACACGGCGAACGCGAGGTTTTCCACGTCCAGCGAAATGCCGTATCCGAAGATCACCATCATGAACACCGCGCCCAACAAGGCGAAGGCCATGCGCACTTTGTCGCGCAACAGCTCTTTGGACTCGCGGCTGGCCACGGCAATCAAGCGCGACAGGCTGAACCCGCTTTTGCTCGGCGGTGGTGGCGCGTTAACGGCCGGGCTTTGGGCTGACTCGGCGGTGGGCTGCGCGCTGGCGCCCTGTTCGTTTTGGGCCTGCTCCAGGCAGGTGACGAACGCGGCTTCCAGCGTCTCGCCCTTGAACTGTTGTTGCAGAGCATCGGGGGTGTCGCACGCCAACACTTTGCCGGCGTGCATCAACGAAATGCGGTCGCAGCGCTGGGCTTCGTTCATGAAGTGGGTGGACAAAAAAATCGTTACGCCCTGATCCCGCGACAGTTCAATCAGCAACCGCCAGAAATCATCACGCGCTGCCGGGTCGACGCCGGAAGTCGGCTCATCAAGAATCAACACCTCGGGGCGATGCAGCACCGCGACCGCCAGCGATAAACGCTGGCGCAGGCCCAGTGGTAATTCGCCGGACTGCTGATCGGCAATTTCTGCAAGGTCGAAACGTGTGATCAGTTCCTCGATGCGCGCGCGGCTGTCTGCCTTGGGCAAGTCGAATAACTGTGCGTGCAGCACCAGGTTTTGGCGCACGCTCAACTCGCCGTACAGCGAGAAGCTTTGCGACATGAAACCCACGCGTTTGCGGGTGGCTAAATCTTTGGCGTCCACCGGGTTACCGAGCAACTTGGCGCTGCCTTCGGTGGCGGGCATCAGCCCGGTCAGGACTTTCATGGTGGTGGTTTTGCCACAGCCGTTGGAGCCGAGAAAACCGAAAATCTCCCCCCGGCCGATGGCAAAGCTGACCTTGTTTACGGCCGTGAAATCGCCAAATTTGAGGGTCAGGTCATGGGCTTCAATGGCGATGTCATTGTTGTCGTGAGTGCGCGGCGCAATGACCAGCGGTTCATTGCTGTGGCCCGTGTCGCCCTGATAGTGCGTGAACGCAGCGTCGAGTTTGCCAGTGGCGGTAACCCCTGCCAATGCGGGGGTCAGCCCGGACGCAATCAATGTGCCGCGATCGAGCATCAAGCAGTGCTCGAACTGCTCGGCCTCCTCCATGTAGGCGGTGGCTACCAGCAAGGTCAGTTGAGGGCGCTGGCTGCGAACATCGTCGACCAACTCCCAAAAACGTCGGCGTGACAGCGGGTCGACGCCCGTGGTGGGTTCGTCGAGGATCAGCAAGTCGGGTTCGTGAATCAGCGCGCAGCACAACCCCAGTTTTTGCTTCATCCCGCCTGACAGCTTACCGGCCGGGCGTTCGGCAAAACGTTCGAGGTCAGTGGCCTTGAGCAGGTTGGCCATGCGCTGTTCGCAGTCGTCTTTGGACAGGCCGAACAGGGTGCCGAAAAAACGGATGTTTTCGCTGATCGACAACTCCGGGTACAGGTTGCCGCCCAAGCCCTGGGGCATAAAGGCAATCAGCGGGTAGAGCGTGTTGCGGTGGTGGCGGTCGTCAATGGGGCCGCCGAGCACCTCAAGGGCGCCGTGTTGCAGTTTTTTGACCCCTGCAATCAGGCCCAGCAAGCTGGATTTGCCTGCGCCATCCGGACCAATCAGCCCGCAACGCGTGCCTTTGGGCAGGCTGAACGTGATATCGCGCAGTGCCTGCTGCTTGCCATACCGGTGGCTGATGCCACTGGCGTTCAGCGCCAGGTCGCTCATTGCAGATTAGCCGGCCAGTCCACGTCGGCGGTTCGCACATACCCGGCGCCCGGCATGCCCGGTTTGGCTTGCGGCACGGCGCTGGGGTCGGTGAGGCGCAATTTGACGCGGAACACCAGTTTTTGACGCTCGTCGCGGGTTTCGACCTCTTTGGGGGTGAACTGTGACTTGGCCGCGACGAAGCTGATTTTGGCAGGCAATGCCTGATCGGGCAGGGCATCGAGCACGATCCGCGCCTGGGCGCCGACCGTTAGTTTGCCGACCACCGAGGCGGGCAGGTACAGGTTCATGTACTGGTCGCTGGGGTCGATCATCATAAATACGCGTCCGCCTGCGCCCAGCACTTCGCCGGGCTCGGCAAGGCGCAGTTGAATCACGCCGTCGATGGGCGCGCGCAGGCTGCTGTCATCTATTTCGCTGGTGAATTGCGCCACTTGCGCTTCGCTGGCGTGGATGGCGGCCCTGGCTGCAGCGACTTGGGCTTGCGCGGCGACCACGGCGGCGTTGCTGGTGTCAAAGCGCGCTTGTTGCTGATCCAGCAGTTGGCCGCTGGCAAATCCGCGCTGAGCCAGTTGGCGGAAGCGTTTGAGTTCTTGGCTGGCGAGCCGTTTTTCGCTTTGGCGCAACTGCACGTTGGCTTCATTGGCCGCCAGGGTTTGGCGGGCGCGCAACACTTCGGCTTCGGCCTGGTTGCGTGATGCTTCAAGGGTGCGGGTGTCCATGCGGGCCAGCAGTTGGCCTTTGGTCACACGGTCGCCTTCGTCCACGAGTACATCGGCGAGGCGCCCCGGGATCTTGGCGGCAATTTGTACTTCTGTGGACTCGAGTCGGCCGTTGCCCATGCTGATGCCTTCAGGGAGGCGGTCATGCTGGGATTTCCAGTAACCGAACCCGCCCGCTGCTACCAGCAGGATTGCCAAAGGAATAACGAAATAATGGGAAATACGGTGATTCTTCGACATGCCGACATCCTGTGTCACAGAGCGCTCTAGTTTGACGGTCTCACTGCCGTGGCGGTTTGATGCCAGTCAAAGGAAGGGCAAAGCGTAGACGCTTATATCGGATGTTGCCCGGTAAATCCTGTGCTCGCAGCCCAAGGCTGCGAAGGGGCCCGCGGCCCGTCATTTTCGCAGCCATCGGCAGCGGCCACACGTTGGGGTATTACAACAACCCCATCACCACCGCCCACTGCTCATCGGTTACGGGCATCACGGAAAGACGGCTGCCTTTTTGTACCAGCGGCATTTCAGCCAGTGCGGTTTGTTGCTTCAGGTAGTCGAGTTTGATCACCCTGGCAAAAGTTTGCTCGTGCGCTACCTGCAATGCGCTCCACGGGTTTTTCTCGGCGCTGGCCTTGGGGTCGAAGTAATGGCTTTGTGGGTCGAGTGCCGTGGGGTCAGGATAAGCCGCTTCAATGATGCGCCCGATGCCGGCAATACCCGGTTGGGGGCAACTGGAGTGATAGAAAAAGAACAGATCGCCCACCGCCATCGACCGCATGAAGTTGCGCGCCTGATAGTTGCGTACGCCGTCCCAGCGCGCTTCGCCCATGCGCTGTAAATCTTTGATAGAGAACTCGTCAGGCTCGGACTTCATCAGCCAATAGGCCATTTTTCTTCTCCTGAAACACGGTGTGAAAGTTTTTCTTGAAACATTTTGTTAAACCGACAGCCGGTTGACGTCATCGTTTGCGTGTCTTAACAGGTTGTCGCAGAATGCCGGGATTTTAAGCTTGACGCTGCTGCACGGCCTATAACAAAAACCGTTGCTGTCATCGTGTTGATTTGCCTGAAGGGGGGCAATCGATGAAACGCAAACCGGATGTACTGTGGGTATTGGCTTTTTTGTTCGGTTTGGGCGTGGTTACAACGGGGTATGCGCAAAGTCTTTGGTCCAACTCGACCGATGCGCCGATTGAACTGGCTCAACAGCAAGTCCCACCTTTTAAGCGCTAAATTTTCGTGTGTTAAACAGTGTTCAGGCATCGCGCCGGTCGTGATGCCCTGGCGGTATGTGGGCGACGTACCACTGTTTGTCCGAGACGGTGCCTTGTAGCGGCACATCCCAACTGGCTTGCGTCAGGCCATCGACCTTTTGGCATTCGTGGGCCAGGCCCAGCAACGTTGGCTTGCGCCAGCATTGGCGCCGCGCCAGATACGCCAGGCTGCGGTCATAAAAGCCGCCGCCCATGCCCAGCCGTCCGCCTGTTGCATCAAACCCCACCAATGGCAACAACACCAGGTCGAGCGCCCAGACCTTGCGTTGCCGTGCGCGGTGAATACGCGGTTCGAGGATGCGAAAACGGTTGGGGATCAATGTTTCGTCGGGTGCGATGCGCTGGAACACCATTTTGGTCTTCGGCCAGGCACTGAGCACGGGCAGGTACACGGCCTTGCCCCGGCGCTGTGCTTCGCGCAGCAACAAGCGCGGATCGATTTCACCGTCAGTGGGCAGGTAGAGTGCGATGTGTTTGGCGCGGCGAAACAGCGGATGCTGTGCCAGTTGTCGATACAGGCCACGGGCTGCCAGGCGTTGCGCGCAGGGCGAAAGTTCGCGGCGGGCATTGCGCAACAGTCTTCGAAGTTGCGGGCGGGTAGGCGGCGCAGGTTCGGTCATGGTGGCGTGCTGTTCAAGGTCGAGTCACCGGACGGTCAACTCGTTAAAGCCAATGCCAGCACAAAGCTGGCATTGCGCTAAGAAATCAGGCTCCCCGACGTACCGCTGTCGGCTTGGCCCTTGAACCCGAAAGTTCAAGGTGGAAGTTGCAGTAGACCTTAAGGCTTTCCGTCGAGCGGACATGCACACCGGTCCAACGTGCAAGCTCCAGGGTAGTGCGAATCGGCTCAGGGACATCGCTAACTGGCGAATACTCCAGGGAGTGGCGCGAGTATACCCCAAAGAAACCTTTTGAATCAGCTCTGACGTTCGTTCGGATCAGTGGCAAGCACCAGATCGACCCGCTCAAGCAGGTCGCGCACCTGTTCACGGGTGGAGCTGCTGGTCTGAACTTCGGCGATCTCCTGCTTGTGCAGCAGATCGTGGGTGATATTGAGGGCGGCCATCACGGCGATACGATCGGCACCAATCACTTTGCCGCTGCTGCGAATTTCACGCATCTTGCCGTCCAGATAACGGGCCGCGCTCACCAGGTTGGTGCGCTCTTCCTGGGGGCACATGATCGAATACTCTTTATCGAGGATGTGCACAGTGACGCTATTGCTTGAACTCATGAGTCTTGCTCCAGGGCTTTGAGGCGCGAAATCATCGATTCGACCTTGTGTCGGGCGATTTCGTTTTTTTCAATGAGGTGCGCGCGTTCCTCGCGCCAAGTCTTTTCTTGAGCTAGTAAGAGTCCGTTTTGACTTTTAAGTTGCTCGACCCGGCCAATCAGGAGTTCGAGTCTAGCCATCAGTTCATGCAGGTCGGTGTCTTCCATTGTGTCCTACTGTGTATTTTCTGATGGATGGTCACCATCAGGCGCTTTGACGCCTCGATGGTCTGGCTCGCCTGCCGATGCTAGGATACAAGGCCTCCATTCTAGACATAGCGCCGCTTGGCGCCTAGCTGACCATGCCTATTCAGAACTCCCCGTATCACGCTTTTGCCGCCCTGCTGACCAACAACGGCCATAACGTTTCGCCTGCTGAACTGCACGGCCTGTTGCTGGGGCGCAGTTGTGCCGGCGCAGGCTTCGATGCCGACAGCTGGTTGGCCGATGCCAAAGAGCTGTTCCAAAGCGAAAATGAAATCAGTGACAACGTACGCAATGCCCTGATCGGTTTGCAAGAGATGGTCAAAGGTGAATTGACCGGTGACGACATGACCGTCGTGCTGCTGTTGCCGAGCGATGACGCATCACTGACCGACCGCGCTGCTGCATTGGGCGAGTGGTGTCAGGGTTTCCTGTCCGGCTTCGGCCTTAACTATCGGGGCGTTGACTTGAGCACCGAGGGCCAGGAAGTGCTGCAAGACCTGGCCGCCATCGCCCAGGTGCAAGATGCCCTGGAAGAGTCCGATGACGGTGAAAACGACTATATGGAAGTGATGGAATACCTGCGCGTCGCGCCGCTGCTGCTGTTCACCGAAACCAAAAAAACGGCTGAGCCTGCTCCAGCCAAGCCTTCGTTGCACTGATCGACCGCCAAGAGGAAACCCGTCTGCCCATGATCCATATCCCGAAATCGGAATACGCACGTCGCCGCAAGGCGCTCATGGCGCAGATGGAGCCCAACAGCATCGCGATATTACCTGCGGCGCCGGTGGCGATTCGCAATCGAGATGTTGAGTACGTGTACCGTCAGGAAAGCAATTTTCAGTACCTGAGCGGTTTTCCTGAGCCTGAGGCCGTGATTGTGTTGATCCCGGGCCGGGCCCATGGCCAATACGTGCTGTTTTGCCGTGAGCGCAACCCGGAGCGCGAGCTGTGGGACGGATTGCGCGCAGGGCAAGAAGGCGCCATACGTGACTTTGGCGCTGACGACGCGTTCCCGATCACCGACATCGACGACATCCTGCCGGGCCTGATTGAAGGCCGCGAGCGGGTGTATTCGGCGATGGGCAGCAACCCCGAATTCGACCGCCACTTGATGGAGTGGATCAACACCATTCGCTCCAAGGCCAGCCTGGGTGCGCAACCGCCCAACGAATTCGTTGCTCTGGATCATCTGCTGCATGACATGCGCCTGTATAAATCGGCGGCAGAAATCAAAGTCATGCGCCACGCGGCGCAAATTTCGGCGCGTGCGCATGTCCGTGCCATGCAAGCCAGCCGTGCAGGCTTGCATGAGTACAGCCTTGAAGCCGAGCTGGATTACGAGTTTCGTAAAAGCGGCGCGAAAATGCCGGCCTATGGCTCAATCGTCGCGTCGGGTGACAACAGCTGCATTCTTCACTATCAGCAGAACGACGCCGTGCTTAAAGACGGCGATCTGGTCTTGATTGATGCGGGCTGTGAGATCGACTGCTACGCCAGTGACATCAGCCGAACGTTCCCTGTAAGCGGGAAATTTTCGCCGGAGCAAAAAGCAATTTACGAATTGGTGTTGGCTTCGCAAGAAGCAGCGTTTGCCGATATTGCGCCCAACAAGCACTGGAACCAGGCGCACGAGGCCACGGTCCGGGTGATCACAGCAGGTCTGGTTGATTTGGGCTTGTTGCAGGGCGAGGTGGATGAGCTGATTGCCAGCGAAGCTTATAAAGTGTTTTACATGCACCGCGCCGGTCATTGGCTGGGGCTGGATGTGCATGATGTGGGTGAATACAAGGTCGGTGGAGAGTGGCGCGTGCTGGAAGCAGGCATGACCCTCACTGTTGAGCCCGGTATTTACATCAGCCCGAACAATCTGAATGTCGCCAAAAAATGGCGCGGCATTGGTGTGCGGATCGAGGACGACGTAGTGGTCACCAAACATGGCTGTGACATTCTGACCGGCGACGTGCCCAAAACCGTCGCTGACATCGAAGCCTTGATGGCAGCGGCAAAGGCGCGCGTGGCATGAGTCGCACCCACCTGGCAATCATTGGTGGCGGCCTGGTAGGCGCAAGCCTTGCGCTGGCGTTGCAAGCCGGGGCCAAGGCGCGGGGCTGGAAGATCGTCCTGATCGAGCCTTTTGCCCCCGGCAACAGCTACCAGCCGAGCTACGACGCCCGTTCGTCGGCGCTGAGCTACGGCGCGCGGCAAATTTATGAGCGGCTGGGGCTGTGGCAGTCCATCGCTCCCCGTGCCGAGCCGATCAAGGATATTCACGTTTCCGACCGTGGTCGTTTCTCCACCGCACGGTTGTCGGCCCTTGAAGAAGGTGTGCCTGCGCTGGGTTATGTGGTCGAAAACGCCTGGTTGGGCCAGTGCTTGTGGAAGGGCCTGGACCCGGACGTGATCAGTTGGCGCTGCCCGGCCGAAGTGACCCGCATGCAGCCCCTCGAAGACGGCTACCGTCTGACCTTGAACGATGAAACCACGCTGGACTGCGACCTGGCGGTACTGGCCGACGGCGGTCGTTCGGGGCTGCGCGAGCAGTTGGGCATTCATGTCAGCAAGCGCCCTTATGACCAAAGCGCGTTGATCGCCAACATCACCCCCAGCCAAGCCCACGGCGGCATGGCCTTCGAGCGTTTCACCGAAGAAGGGCCGATGGCATTGCTGCCGTTGCCCGAAAACCGCTGTGCGCTGGTCTGGACCCGGCTAGGTATGGATGCCGAGCGTCTGGCAGCGCTGGATGAACGCAGCTTCCTCAGCGAGTTGCAGGGCGTGTTTGGCTATCGCCTGGGCACCCTCAAACAGGTGGGGGCGCGCCATTTGTACCCGCTCACGTTGATCGAGGCGCAAGAGCAAGTACGCCCGCACCTTGCGGTGCTCGGCAACGCTGCGCACAGCCTGCACCCGATTGCCGGGCAGGGTTTTAACTTGTCGTTGCGGGACGCGGACGCCTTGGCCCGGACGCTGTTGGCGAGTGATGAAAAACTCGGCGACTTCGCCACCTTGTTGAGTTATCAACAGCGCCAAACACTCGATCAGCAACTGACCATAGGCTTCTCGGATCAGGTAACACGCCTGTTTGGCAGCGATCAGACCCTGATTTCGTTGGGTCGTAACCTTGGCTTGCTGGGCCTTGATCTGCTACCACCGGCCAAGCGCTGGTTTGCCCGTCAGGCGATGGGGCTGGGCACTCGCGCAGACAGTTGATGACGACCGGGGCGAATACGTCCCGTGTCGGTCCATTTTTATTCAGGTGCGGCGAATGCTGCTCACGAGACAGGCTTAAAGCATGGAAATGCGCGCAGATGTGCTGATTGTTGGGGCCGGAATGGTCGGAAGCGCCTTGGCGCTGGCGCTCAAAGACAGCGGTTTGAAAATCGTGCTGCTCGACGGCGGGCCGCTGAGCGTCAAACCGTTTAGCGGTGACGACGCCTTCGAGCCTCGGGTCAGCGCCTTGTCGGCGGCCAGCCAGCGCATTTTGCAACGCCTTGGTGCATGGGACGGCATTGTCGCTCGCCGTGTCAGCCCGTATTCGCACATGCACGTGTGGGACGGCAGCGGCACCGGTCAAATCCACTTCTCGGCCGCCAGTGTGCACGCCGAAGTGCTGGGCCATATCGTCGAAAACCGCGTGGTGCAAGACGCCTTGCTCGACAGCTTGCAGGGCGTGGACATTGAATTGCTGGCCAATGCCCGTCTTGAGCAAATGCGCCGCTCTGGCGATGACTGGCTGCTGACCCTGGCCGATGGCCGCACCCTGCGTGCGCCCTTAGTGATTGCCGCCGACGGCGCCAACTCGGCCGTGCGACGTCTGACCGGTTGCCAGACCCGCGAATGGGACTACATGCATCACGCCATTGTCGCCAGCGTGCGTTGCGCTCAACCGCATCAGCAGACCGCCTGGCAACGCTTCACCGATCACGGCCCACTGGCGTTTTTGCCCTTGCAGCGTGACGGCCAGCAAGACTGGTGCTCAATCGTGTGGTCCACCACCCCCGAACAAGCGCAGCACTTGATGGCACTGGAGGATGACGCGTTCTGCCGCGAACTGGCGTTGGCGTTTGAAGGGCGTCTGGGCCCTGTATTGAGCGCCGATTCACGGGTTTGCGTGCCGCTGCGTCAACGGCATGCCAAACGCTACGTGGCTGAGGGGCTGGCGCTGATTGGCGATGCGGCCCACACCATTCATCCGTTGGCCGGGCAGGGCGTCAACCTGGGCTTCCTTGACGCAGCAGTGCTGGCGCAGGTGATCTTGCACGCGGTTGACCGTGGTGAGCGGTTGGCGGATGTCAAAGTGCTGAGCCGTTTCGAGCGGCGTCGCATGCCTCACAATCTGGCACTCATGGCCGCCATGGAAGGTTTCCAGCGGTTGTTTCAGGCCGACTCGTTAAGCGCCCGGCTGCTGCGCAACAGCGGCTTGAAATGGGTGAATCAGATGCCCGAAGCCAAAGCCGTGTTCGTGCGTCAGGCGCTGGGCCTCACCGGCGATTTGCCACCGTTGGCCAAGGCTTGAATTTCTGTCGCCGCGGCCACAGGCTGCGATGGGTTGCGCAGCGACCCCGTTCTTTAAAAGCGAAGGCCCTGAGGTCCTTATCGCAGCCTGCGGCAGCGGCTACAGAGGCCTTCTGCAACATCTGGTAACGCCTCAGGGGCGAGTTAGGTTGAGATGGCAAATGTGATTCACTACCATTTACGCCCGATTCGCATTGAGAGAGACCGCCCCTCATGTTGGCACCCAAGCGTCTACTGACTGCCCTGGCCCTCACCGTTTTTGCCAGCGGTGTTTCTGCTGCCGATGAAGTGGTGGTGTACTCCTCGCGTATCGACGAGCTGATCAAGCCGGTATTTGACGCCTACACCGCCAAAACCGGGGTTAAGGTCAAGTTCATCACCGACAAGGAAGCGCCGCTGATGCAGCGCATCAAGGCTGAGGGTCAAAATGCCACCGCCGACCTGCTGCTCACGGTCGATGCCGGCAACCTGTGGCAAGCCGAGCAAATGGGCATCCTGCAACCGTTCACTTCGCCCGTTATCGACAAAAACATCCCCCCTCAATACCGCTCCTCGTCCCACGAATGGACGGGTTTGAGCCTGCGCGCCCGGACCATCGCTTATTCCACCGACCGGGTTAAGCCCGAAGAACTGTCGACCTACGAGGCATTGGCTGACAAAAACTGGGAAGGCCGCCTGTGCCTGCGCACGGCCAAGAAGGTGTATAACCAGTCGCTGACCGCCACCATGATTGAGGTGAACGGTCCTGAAAAAACCGAAGAAATCCTCAAGGGTTGGGTCAACAACCTGTCTACCGACGTGTTCTCGGATGACATTGCGGTGTTGGAAGCAATCAATGCCGGGCAGTGCGACGTGGGCATCGTTAACACTTACTACTACGGCCGTTTGCACAAGCAGAAGCCGGATCTGGCGGTGAAGTTGTTTTGGCCCAATCAAGCCGACCGCGGTGTTCACGTTAACCTGTCGGGCATTGGCCTGACCAAATACGCGCCGCACCCAGAAGCGGCCAAAGCGTTGGTTGAATGGATGACCACACCTGAGGCGCAGTCGATTTTTGCGGGCACTAACCAAGAGTTCCCGGCTAACCCGAGCGTGCCGCCTTCTGCCGAAGTGGCCAGTTGGGGTGAGTTCAAGGCTGATGCCTTACCGGTTGAAGTGGCAGGCAAGCGCCAGGCCGAAGCGATCCGCATGATGGACCGTGCTGGCTGGAATTGATGTGCGTGTGAAGTGAGGCAAACCCTCAAGCCCTCTCCCCAACCCTCTCCCTGCGGGAGAGGGGCTTTTTGGTTCTGTTGAAAGACTCTTCGCACTTCGTGTAGCTACGCAACATACAATCCCTCGCCTTGCCCACCTTTCGAGAGTTTTTCGTGGCCCATCCTGCCCAACGTCGCTGGTACCCGCTGGTATTCACCATTGCCGCTCTGGTACTGCTGCCCTTGAGCGTCTTGTTGCTGTCATGGCAAAGCCTGGACACCCAGATCTGGAGCCATCTGTGGGACACACAAATGCCGCGGCTGCTGGGCAACACGCTCACATTGATTGTCGGGGTGGGCATCGGGGTCACGCTGCTCGGGGTCAGCCTGGCATGGCTCACCAGCCTGTGTGAATTCCCCGGCAGGCGCTGGCTGGACTGGGCCCTGATGCTACCGTTTGCGATTCCGGCCTACGTGCTGGCGTTTGTATTCGTCGGTTTGCTGGATTTCGCCGGGCCGGTGCAGACGCTGCTACGCGAGTGGTTTGGCATGGGGTTGCGATTGCCCCGCGTGCGCTCCACCGGTGGCGTGATCATTGTGTTGATTCTGGTGTTTTACCCGTATGTCTATTTGCTGGCGCGAACGGCGTTTCTGGCGCAGGGCAAAGGCTTGATGGAAGCCGCACGGGTATTGGGCCAAAGCCCGTGGCAGGCATTCTGGCGAGTGGCATTGCCGATGGCCCGCCCGGCGATTGGTGCCGGTGTGGCGCTGGCGCTGATGGAAACCCTGGCCGATTTCGGCGCAGTGTCGGTGTTCAATTTCGACACCTTTACCACGGCTATTTATAAGACCTGGTATGGCTTTTTCAGCCTGTCCACCGCTGCGCAATTGGCCAGTTTGCTGTTGTTGGTGGTGATGCTGGTGCTCTACGGCGAGCGTCGTGCCCGGGGCGCCAACCGCGCGAGCAATGAGCGCCCGCGCACCCAGGCCTTATATGCCCTCAAAGGTCCCAAGGCCTGGCTGGCCAGCAGTTGGTGCGCACTGGTGTTTGCCTGCGCGTTCGTGATCCCGATGCTGCAACTGGTGGTGTGGTTCTGGCAGCGCGGGCGCTTTGATCTCGATGAGCGCTACACCGGCCTCATCCTGCACACCTTGTACTTGGGCAGCATGGCGGCGTTGATCACCGTGAGCGTGGCGCTGGTTTTGGCGTTTGCCCGACGTCAGGCGCCCACGCAGGCCATTCGCGCCGGGGTCAGCCTGGCGAATCTGGGCTACGCCTTGCCGGGTTCAGTGTTGGCCGTATCGATCATGTTGGCGTTCAGTTACCTGGACCGCGAACTGGTCATTCCTCTGTCAGGCTGGTTGGGCGGGGCAGGCAAGCCGCTGCTACTGGGCAGCCTGTCGGCCTTGCTGATGGCGTATCTGGTGCGATTCATCGCAGTGGCCTATGGCCCGCTCGAAAACAGTCTGGCGCGTATTCGACCGTCCTTGCCTGAAGCCGCTCGCAGTTTGGGGGTGAGTGGCCCGCGACTGTTTTTCAAAGTGTATCTGCCGTTATTGCTGCCGGGCACGCTGAGTGCTGCGCTATTGGTCTTTGTCGATGTACTTAAGGAAATGCCCGCCACCCTTCTAATGCGGCCCTTTGGTTGGGACACGCTGGCTGTTCGCATCTTCGAAATGACCAGTGAAGGCGAGTGGGCACGGGCTTCTTTGCCGGCACTGACGTTGGTCCTGGTGGGTTTGTTGCCGGTCATCGGGTTGATCCGACGCTCTGCCCATCGCATCGGCTAGGTGCCAGCCTCCCGGCATGCGGCTACAATGCGCGGCATTCGGTGCGGTCTGTCAATCAGGCCAGGTTCCCTGCGCAGCGTAAGAAAGCTACGTTATGTAGTTTGAAGCGCTCTGCACGCCTGTCCGCACCTTCGCCAAGCCCGGAAGGAGGAACCCATGGGACAGCGTACGCCTTTGTATGACCTGCATCTCGCCCTTGGCGCGAAGATGGTCGATTTTGGCGGTTGGGATATGCCTTTGCATTACGGCTCGCAAGTTGAGGAGCACCACGAGGTGCGCCAGGACTGCGGCGTATTTGATGTCTCGCATATGACCGTGATTGACGTCACTGGGGTTCAGGCCAAGGAATGGTTACAGCGCTTGCTGGCCAACGACGTCGAACGACTTAATACCCCGGGCCGTGCGCTTTACAGCGCCATGCTCAATGAGAAAGGCGGCGTGGTCGACGATATGATCGTCTACCTGATGGACGCCGGTTACCGCCTGATCGTCAACGCGGCCACCCGTGAGCAGGATTTGGCCTGGATGACGACCCAGTCCCAAGGTTATGACGTGCAACTGCAAGAGCGCGCCGAACTTGCCTTGTTGGCGATCCAGGGCCCGCAGGCACGGCATAAAGTGGCCGAGCTGGTGAGCCAGGCGCGCAGTCAACTTATTGCGCAGCTCAAGCCCTTTGAAGGGCAGAGCAATGGCGACTGGTTTATTGCCCGCACCGGGTACACCGGTGAGGACGGCCTGGAAATCCTGCTCCCCGCCGAGCAGGCTCCCGGTTTTTTCAACGATTTGGTGGGTGCAGGTATTTCTCCCATCGGTTTAGGGGCGCGTGACACCTTGCGCCTGGAAGCCGGCATGAACCTCTATGGGCAAGATATTCACCTCTCTGTCTCGCCACTTTGCGCCAACATGGCCTGGACCATTGCTTGGGAACCCGCCTCGCGCCGGTTCATCGGTCGTGAAGCGCTGGAGGCTGAAAAAGCGGCGGGCATGCAACTCAAACTGGTGGGTTTGGTGCTGGAGGAACGAGGTGTCCTACGCGCACATCAGGTCGTTCGTATCGCTGGTGTTGGCGAAGGGGAGATAACCAGTGGTAGTTTCTCTCCTACGCTTAGCAAATCGATTGCTCTGGCGCGTGTTCCGATGGCCACGGCTGATCGTGCGGAAGTCGAAATACGTGGCAAGTGGTATCCGGTTCGCGTGGTGAAACCCACGTTTGTTCGTCTGGGCAAAGCCTTGATCTAACGTTTACTGGCAGGCTGGCGCCGTACGCGAGCCGCTGACATTTCTTCTTGAGGACACTGAATATGAGCACTATCCCCGCTGAACTGCGCTTCGCTGAAAGTCACGAGTGGGCGCGCCTGGAAGCTGATGGCACCGTCACGGTCGGTATCAGCGACCACGCTCAGGAAGCCTTGGGGGATGTGGTCTTTGTTGAGTTGGCCGAAGTCGGCAAAGTGTTTGCGGCGGGCGATACGGCGGGTGTGGTGGAGTCGGTAAAAGCGGCCTCGGATATCTACTCCCCAGTGTCTGGCGAAGTCATTGCAGTTAATGAAGCGTTGGCCGACAGCCCTGAACAGGTAAACAGCGAGCCCTACGACAGCTGGATTTTCAAACTCAAGCCGAGCAATACCGCCGAGCTGGATAAATTGCTGGATGCCGCAGGCTACAAAGCCGCCATCGGCGAGTAACCCGTAAAAGCTGCAGGCGCGAGCGTTAACTCGCGCCTGCATGGCCCGGCTATCATTTATTGGGCCTTGAGCACCGCTTTCACTGCCTCAACCGAGCGCTGCACATCGGCTTTGGTCATTGCTGTAAACATGGGCAACGACACGATCAAGCGACCTACGCGCTCTGCAATCGGCAGCATGCCTTCCTTGAAGCCCCGCGCACGATACAAACTCAGCAAGTGAATTGAGGGGTAGTGATAGCCCACACCCACGCCGAGTGCCTGCATGTCTTTCATGAAGGTGGCCCGTGCTGGCTGGCCATCTTCACGCTCTGGCAACACCAGTTGGAACAGATGCCAGTTGGTATTGTTGAAATCAGCCACGGGCAGTTGAACGCCATACTCGGCCTCAAAATCAGGCCCAAAGCATTCGAAATAGTGCTTGGCCAGTTCACGGCGATGCGCAGTGATTGCTTGGATATGCGCGAACTGCCCCAAACCTATGGCCGCTGCGATGTCAGTCATGTTGAACTTGCCGCCTAGTACATCAACATCCAGCCCGTCATAACCGGTGCGGGTAACGCCTTGCAGGCGATATTTTTCGGCCAGGCGTGCTTCCTCCTCGTTGTTCAGTACCAGGCAACCGCCCTCGGATGAGGTGATGTTCTTGTTGGCCTGAAAGCTGAACGAAACAAAGTCGCCACGGGCGCCGATGCGTTCGCCATTCCAGCTCGACCCGAGGGCTTGTGCTGCATCTTCGACCACCCGCAGATTGTGCTTTTTGGCCAGTGCATACAGCGCGTCCATGTCCACCGGCAAACCTGACAGGTAGACCGGAATGATTGCTTTGGTACGCGGCGTGATGGCGGCTTCGACTTTTTTCAGATCAATGTTGCGGGTGATCGGATCTATGTCGGCAAACACCGGCGTGGCGCCCACTTCGATAATCACGTTGGCGGTCGCCACCCATGAAATCGGGGTGGTGATGACCTCATCGCCCGGCCCAATGCCTGCAATGCGCAGGGCGATTTCCATGGTGCAGGTGCCCGAGTTGAACGTGCGCACAGGGCGCCCGCCCAGGTATTGCGAGAGTTGCTCTTCGAAGGCTTGCACCTTGGGCCCGCTGGTAATCCAGCCCGAGCGCAACACGTCGCCCACGGCCGCAATAGTGGCTTCATCGATGGTTGGTTTGGAAAACGGCAGGAAAGGCAGCGAGCTCATAGAGGCGTGACGTCCGATGTGAGTGGGTTGTGAGTGACCATAGAGCAATAGCACATGGCACAAATCATACCCAGAGGATGGCTCACATCAGGTGAAATTTCTGTATGGGGGCTGAATGAAACACAGCATGTTGCGTAGTCGCGGCCGCTGGTTGCGACCTGTTACCAGGCGCTCGCAGCCAGCGGCAGCAACGACACGGGTGTTTATTCAGCGGTCGCGTTTTTGGCCAGGATGGCGTTGGCCAAGTCCATGTCGCTGACCTTCAAGTTCGGATTGTCCGCGCGTACTTGCTGCATGGCGGACTCCAGATACGGGCCACGGATCGCGCCATTGCTGGCCACGAAACTCCCCGCATCGTCTTGAGCGGCAATGACTTTGCGGTCCTTTTTGAAGGTCAGATACGTGGAACCGGTGGTTGCACCGGAAGACAGCACGTTGCGCCAGAAGCTGTCAGCCATTGCAGAGCCAACAGGCAGGGTCAACAGCGCGGCGGCGACTACAGCATATTTGAGACGCATGATGGGTGACTCCGAATAAGTGATCTGTACGATTTGATGCGGGTTATAGCAGTCTAGTTCCGCGAGGGCACTTAACGATGCAACATTTAGTCATTAATGCGGCATCAGACGTGCGGCGTGACCCTGAATGCTTCTTCCAGTGTGGTGGTGCCAGCGGCGACTTGATACGCGCCCGCCAGCCTCAAGTGGCGCATGCCTTCGTCACAGGCAATGCGCCGCAGCTGATTTAAATCGGTGTCTGGCGTGATCAATGCCTTGAGCTTTTCACTCATCAGCATGATTTCGTAAATGCCGCCTCGCCCGCTGTAACCGGTCTGTCGGCAGTGCGCGCAACCCCTTGCACGGTAGAGGCTCAAAGGGGCCGGGCAGGTCGGGGCGAAGTGTTGCCAGTCGCTTAACGACAGTGGCTGAGGGGTCTTGCATTCGGCACACAGCGTGCGCACCAGTCGCTGTGCCATAACACCCAGCAACGTGGCTTTGATCAGGTAGGGCGCTATACCCAGTTCTTGTAGGCGACTGATGGCGCTGGGCGCATCGTTGGTGTGCAGCGTGGAGAGCACCAGGTGCCCGGTGAGCGCCGCTTGAATCGCCATTTCGGCGGTTTCAAGATCGCGTATTTCGCCCAGCATGATGATGTCCGGGTCTTGGCGCAGCAGGGCGCGAACGCCACTGGCAAAAGTCAGGTCGATGCCGGGTTGCACCTGCATTTGATTGAACGCGGGCTCAATCATCTCGATAGGGTCTTCGAGGGTGCACAGGTTGACGCCAGGCGTGGCCAGTTGTTTGAGCGTTGCATACAGCGTGCTGGTTTTGCCTGAACCTGTGGGGCCGGTGATCAAAATGATGCCGCTGGGCTGGGCGGTCATGTGTTGCCAGCGCTGCATGTCTTGCACGCTGAAGCCGAGCTGATCGAAACGTTTTAGCACCACTTGCGGGTCAAAAATACGCAGCACTATTTTTTCGCCAAACACGGTGGGCAACGTGGCGAGCCGCAGCTCCACGTCAGTGCCTGTCGGGGTTTGGGTGTTGATTCGGCCGTCCTGCGGCTTGCGTTTTTCGGCGACATTCATCCGGCCCAGGCTTTTGAGGCGGCTGACAATCGCTGTCGTGACCTGTGCCGGGAAGTGATAAACGTTATGCAACACGCCATCAATGCGAAAGCGCACACCGCCTTGTTCGCGACGCGGCTCGATGTGGATATCACTGGCACGCTGTTCAAACGCGTACTGAAACAACCAGTCAACGATATTGACGATATGAGCATCGTTGGCATCGTGCTCCTGGCTGTTGCTCTCTGTATCGGGCGACGGTTTGAGGGGCAACGCTTTGTACGTTTTTTGATCATTGAGCGTTGCGCCCGTCACTGATTTGGCCAGTTTGTATAACTCAGAGCCCAGCCGCGCGATCTCCAGAGGGTTGGCAATCACCCGTTTTATGGGCCGCTTGAGAACCTGGCGCAGATCGGCTTCCCAACTGCCGACATCGGGCTGTGCGCTGGCGATGGTGATGGCGTCGCGGTCCGTCGCAATCACCAGTATTTGATGGCGCTGGGCAAACGCGAACGACATCAACCCGGTCACGCTGGCAACATCAATGTTCAGCGGGTCAATGCGCACGTACGGTTGCCCGTAGTGCCGGGCAAGCCAGGCCGTCAGGGTTTCAAGGGTCAAGGTTTTTCCGGGCCGGCTGAGGTCGGCAAACTGTTGCGCCGCCAGGAAAATCAATGGGTGTACGCCGTTGTTGGGAGCCGCCCGATAACGCTTCAGGGCCTGGTCGGCGTGTGTTGGCGTGATGAGGCCGTGGGCCAGCAGCCCCGGCAGCAACGGTTCGAGATCAAGCGGGCGATCGGGCGTACACGTGGTCTGCATAAATACTCCTTGTACTGCACAGGCACAGACAGATCCTTGTCTGGCCAGGTACGCCAAAGCCTAGCCGCGCCTTGAGCGCTCGGCCTCGCCAATAGTTGCGAGCTATTGCGAACACGCCAGCACAGGCGTAGTGCGGCCTTGCACCTGATACAGCTCCAGATCGCAGACACTCACCAGGTTGCGCAGTTTTTCGCCAATCACTTGAGCGCGGTGCCAGCTTTGCTCATTGCTGACGATTTCGATGCGCAGCAGGTCGTCGTCGCGCATGACTTCCACCTGCTGCGGAATCAATTGCTGCAAGGCAAACAGGTTGAGTGTGCGGCACAGCACGTCCGCTTCGGCCTCGGCCACAATGCAAAAACGCACGGTGCACGGCGTGGCATTCGCGGCCCACACGTCGGCACGTGGCGAGGGGGATACGGCGTTGAGAGATGGCATGCAATGACTCCAGATTTGGCTGGAGAAATAATCACATGCACGGTCAGAAATTATTTATCTATGATGATCAACGTTTGATCGAAAAAGACTTAAACAATTCATTGCTGGTCAATAATCAGGAATTTTTATGCAAGGCGATTTGGACGCTTACGACCGACGAATTTTGGCCCTGCTGCAAGAGGACGCTTCGCTGTCCAGCGCACAGATCGCTGAGAAGGTCGGTTTATCGCAGTCACCGTGCTGGCGTCGGATTCAACGGATGAAAGATGAAGGCATCATTCGTGGGCAGGTGACGTTATTGGATCGCAAGAAAATCGGCCTGAACACGCAAATATTTGCCGAAATCAAACTCAACGCCCACGGGCGTTCCAACTTCACCGAGTTCACTGACGCGATTCGTGGTTTCCCCGAGGTGCTGGAGTGCTACGTGTTGATGGGCGCGGTGGATTTTTTGTTGCGTATCGTGACCTCGGACATCGAGGCCTATGAGCGCTTCTTTTTCGAAAAACTGTCGATGGTGCCGGGCATTCAGGAAGTGAACTCGATTGTCGCGCTTTCTGAAATCAAATCGACTACGTGCCTGCCGGTGTAAGGCGCTGAAACAAAAACGGCCTTCACAAGGAAGGCCGTTGGTGTGCTGTCAGTGAACAAACAGCGCAATCAAGATGATGATCGGGATGGGAATGCCGAGGAACAGCAGCAGTAATGAGCGCATTTTTATTCTCCTGAGTTAACGGACAACCGTGGTGGTCGTGGTGTGGTCGATATAAGTCACCGCGTCGCGGCGACGACCGCCGAAGGTGGCGCACAGGCTGGCAAAGAACGCACCGATCAACAGCGTGATGAACATCCACAAGGTGGTCCAGGCAGCAACTTTTGCAGCGGTGTCAGCGGCTTCCTTGGCTTTGACCTTGGCCTCTTCAATCGCTTGATGGGCTTTGGCGTAAACCTGATCAACCCGTTGCTCGGCTTCTGCCTGAGTGAGGTTGGTACGTTGGGCGACGATTTGCGCCAGATAGGTACGGTCGTCTGCGCTCAGTTGGCCATCATTGCCCAGGCTGCGTACGAAGATGCGGGTGACGATGCCGTGTGCAGCGTCTTCGCTGACAGCGGTGCCGCGATCATCGCGAAACAGCGTGTCGATAAAGTAATCCGAGCTGTTGCCCGAACCGTTGTTCGCGCTGCTACCTGCCGCACTCCCGGCTGCGCTGCTCATTGCAGTTGCCGCACCGGATGCAACACTGGCCCCGGCTTGCACGCCGCTGCCAATGACACTGCTAACCGAACCTGCGATCAACGTCGCGGTGACGAGGGTGGCCACGGCCCACGACAGAAACCCGTGCGCGGTGTCGCGAAAATACACTTCATCGCCATGCAGGCTGGCCCATTTGACTCGCAGGCGACCGGCCAAATAACCGCCCATGCCCGAGGCAATGATTTGCGTGACAGCTAGCCAGATGATGGCGGTAATGCCCAAACCCTTGGCGCCTACACCTTCACCGGCCCAGGGTGAAACAGCTGAAAAGCCCAAGCCTGCGCCCAGCATCAGCAGCAGTAAGGACAAAGCAGCGGCAGCGGCGGCACCTGCAAAAATGGCGCCCCAGGACACACCGCTGTGGCCTGAAGAGTCTTGCAGGGCAGCGGGATAGTTATCAGTAGTCCCGATCATTGTTGTTGTGCTCCTGAAATGGTGGGAAGTGCAGCCTTCACTCAGGAGATTGCAGGGGTTGTGCCAACCAAGCCTTTTAACTAATTGCGTTATTTATCAATACGTTAAAAACCTGATTGTTTTACTGGGTCATGCAGGTTGCATGATTGACGCCAAAGCAGCGGGCGTAATGCATTGAAACAATTTGGCGTTGAGCAGAAGGGACGTCGCGATGAGCCGAGCGGTGGTTAAAACAAAAACGGGAGCCTCTGTGGGCTCCCGTTAGCAATCATCAGTGATGACGATGCTTGTTTTTTTTGCGGTGGCCGTAGGCATGGCCCCGTCCACGGTTGTCGTCACGGTAATAACGGCGATTATCGCGGTCCCGGTAACGGCGATCATCGGCATCGCTCTTGTTGCCCATGTAATTGCCCAGAGCACCGCCCGCGCCACCGCCAGCCGCTGCACCCACCAGGCTGCCTGTGTTGCCGCCTACGCTGCGGCCCAATACGTTACCGCCCGCTGCGCCAAGTGCGCCGCCGATAGCCGCTTCACCGCGACTGCGTTTGTCGGCACCTACAGCACTGCCGGCCGCGCCGCCTACGCCTGCGCCAATGGCCGATCCGGTCGAGCCGCCGAGTTGTTGCCCAACCACGGCGCCAAGAACCCCGCCTAATGCGCCGCCTACACCGGCTTCGGTGGTGCCACCGGCCAAGGCTGCGCCACTGACCAGGCCAAGGGACAACAAGAGAATCGAGGTGAGCTTCATAAGTGAGCCTCAAAGGGATGACGGCGCGATCCTGAGGCTGTACGCGGTTGGTTACAATCGAAATCCGACCAGTAGCACGAGTTGTACACAATTCGCTAAGTTATTGTTTTTGATAGGGAACTTAATCAATTTTCGAGGGTCTGTTTACAGGTTCGGACAGGCTGCTTTCGCATGAAAGCGGCCTTTTTTGTGCCCGTAAAACACTCGTTTCCTGTAGGAGCCGCCGCAGGCTGCGAGCTTCTCATGATCAAAAGCTCACAGTCTGCGGGCCGGTGGTTTAGCTGGCCTTGGCCGTGATCAAGCGCGACGCGGTGGCGGCTTCAAGGCATATCGCCACAAACTTGGAGGTGGGCGTGTGGCTGCCGTCGCCTGTGCTTTCCAGCGGCACCAGCGGGTTCACTTCCGGGTAATAGGCGGCTGCTTGTCCTGCCGGGATATCGAACGCCAACAAGGTGAAGTTCTTCACCCGACGTTCATGGGCGTCATCCCAGAGTGAAACGATGTCGACCTTTTGCCCCGGTTTGAAGCCCAGGCGAATGATGTCGGCTTCGTTGACGAACAACACGTCACGTTGACCCTTGACCCCGCGATAACGGTCGTCCAGCCCGTAAATGGTGGTGTTGTACTGATCGTGCGAGCGCATGGATTGCAGGATCAGGTCTGGCAAACGGCCCGTTGCCCGGGTGCGCTCATCCACCAGATCACGCGGCAGTACGTTGGCTTTGAAGTTCGCGCGTTGCGACGCAGTGTTCCACTGACGGGCCCCCGCCGAATTGCCCAGATAGAAACCGCCAGGGTGCTGCACGCGGGTGTTGAAATCCTTGAAGCCGGGAATGGTGTCGGCGATCAGCTCGCGGATGCGGCTGTAATCGCCCACGATCCAGTTCCAGTCAATCGGGTGGGTGCCCAGGGTCGCCGCAGCAATACCGGCGATGATCGCAGGCTCAGAGCGCATCTGGTTCGACAGCGGCTGCAACTGGCCGTTGGAGGCATGCACCATGCTGAATGAGTCTTCCACGGTGACGGCCTGCGGACCTTGAGCCTGTATATCAATGTCCGTTCGGCCAAAGCACGGCAGGATCAGCGCTTCCTTGCCGTGCATCAAATGGCTACGGTTGAGCTTGGTGCTGATCTGAACGGTCAGGTCACAATTGCGCAGCGCCTGTGCGGTGCGCGGGCTGTCGGGTGTGGCTTGGGCAAAGTTGCCTCCCAGCCCGATGAAAACTTTAGCGCGTGATTCGAGCATGGCGTGGATCGCTTCGACCACGTTGTGACCGTTTTCACGCGGTACGTTGAATTTGAAGCGGCGCTCCAGCGCATCGAGGAAGGCAACAGGCGGGCGTTCGTTGATGCCCATCGTGCGGTCGCCCTGCACGTTGCTGTGGCCACGCACCGGGCACAGGCCCGCGCCGGGGCGACCAATGTTGCCGCGCAGCAGCATCAGGTTGGCGATTTCCTGGATGGTCTGCACCGAGTGCCGGTGCTGGGTAATGCCCATTGCCCAGCACATGATGACGTTCTTGCCCTTGAGGTACATGCGCGCCGCGCGTTCGATGTCCACCAGCGTCAGCCCGGACTGTTCGACCAAGTGCTCCCACGGGGTCTCATCAATGCCGGCGATGTAGTCCAGCACGCCTGCGGTGTGTTCATTCAAAAAGGCGTGATCGAAGACGGCGGGTTCGCCTGCCGCTTGCGCGTCGCGCTCCCATTGCAACAGGAACTTGGCCATGCCGCGTAACAGCGCCATGTCGCCGCCCAGCGCCGGGCGCAAATAAGCGGTGTTGGTAGGGCGGTCACCGTTGGTGAGCATTTCGAGCGGGTGCTGCGGGTGTTGAAAACGCTCAAGCCCACGTTCCTTCAATGGGTTGACGCACACCACCTGGGCACCGCGTTTGACCGCCTCACGCAGTGGTTCGAGCATGCGCGGGTGGTTGGTGCCGGGGTTTTGCCCGAGCACAAAAATGGCGTCGGCGTGCTCAAAGTCGTCGAAGGTCACGGTGCCTTTGCCCACCCCGATGCTTTGCGCCAGGGCTACGCCGCTGGCTTCGTGGCACATGTTCGAGCAGTCGGGGAAGTTGTTGGTGCCAAACGCGCGCACAAACAATTGGTACAAATACGCCGCTTCGTTGCTGGCGCGGCCCGAGGTGTAGAACTCTGCCTGGTCAGGGCTGGACAGGTTGAGCAAGTGCTTGGCGATCAGCGCGAACGCAGCGTCCCATGTCACCGGCACATAACGGTCGGTTGCGGTGTCGTAGCGCATGGGTTCGGTCAGGCGGCCCTGATATTCGAGCCAGTAATCACTTTGTTCCAGCAACGCCGTCACGCTGTGTTTGGCGAAAAACGAGGCATCGACACGGCGCTTGGTGGCCTCCCAGTTCACGGCTTTGGCGCCGTTTTCGCAGAATTTGACCAGCCCGCTTTCCGGTGAGTCGCCCCATGCACAGCCGGGGCAGTCAAAGCCGCCGTTCTGGTTGGTCTTGAGCATCATGCGCAGGTTTTTCAGGGCGTTGTCGCTGGTCAACCAGGCTTGCGCCACACTGATCAGCGCGCCCCAGCCACCTGCCGGGCCTTTGTAGGGCTTGTAGCGTGGGGTTGGGGTTTGGTCGGCTTGATGGTGTGTGCTCACGCGAGGTTCTCCTGCGCCGGGCTATAGACCCGTGGCGCGCTTTTTTGCGGCAGATGAATAAGGTTGAGGTTGTGGCGGCGTGCCCATTGCAGCGCCAGGCCGGTCGGCGAGGACAGGCTGATGAGGGTCTGGATGCCCGCTCGCAACACTTTTTGAATCAGCTCAAGGCTGCAACGGCTGGTCACAATCGCGGCGCCGCCGCTCATGTCGATGTTCTGGCGCACCAGCGCACCTATCAGTTTGTCGAGCGCGTTGTGGCGGCCGATGTCTTCACGGCCCATCAACAGCTTGCCCTGAGCGTCCATGTAAACCGCCGCATGCACGGCGCCGCAGTGTTGGCCCAGGGGCTGGAAATCGCTGATGCGCTGGCGCAAGCCTTCCAGCCATTGCGCGGGCGGCAGGGGCGCGCCGGGCAATACCTTAAGGTCTGGAAGTGCTTGCTCGACCGCTTCTACGCCGCACAGGCCACAGCCACTGGTGCCCGCCAGTTGTCGGCGTTGCTGTTTGAGGTTCCAGAATGCGCGGCTGGCGATTTCGACCTGTGCATAGTGCGCCGAACCTGAGCCAGTGAGCTTGAGGTCGTAGATTTCGCCGGGCTCTTGAATGATGCCGCTGCCCAGGCTGAAACCGACAATGAAGTCTTCAAGGTCGGTGGGCGTGACCAGCATCACCGCCTGGTTGATGCCGTTAAAGGCAATGGCCAGCGCGACTTCTTCGGCAAGGGCGGTTTCAGCACCCTGGCTGTGGTCCAGCGTGACGTACTGATAGGTTTGGCTGGCTGCGGGCGCGGGCGAAACAGAGGCGGGCGCCGCGCACGTGGGGCGCTTGGCGTTCATAAGGCAGTACCGACGGTTTAATCAGCCCTAAGGGTAGGCGCGACACTGTGTCACGTCTAATCGCTAGTGCTGATCTATTGATAGATGCCGTCGATCAAGAAGGGTTGGGTGATATTCGATAAAGCGCAAAACAGGCCTCAGCCAACGCCGAGCGGGGCGCTTCGCGGCGCATGATTAAACCCAGTGGCGCGAGGGTCTGCGCGTCTGCAATGGGGTGTAGGCGCAGATCGTCGGTGAGCGCCTCAAGGCCACTGTCGAGCGGCATCACCGCGCAACACAATCCACCGTGCACCGCTTGTAACAGTTGATGAACTGCGTCTGTTTGTAACAAGGGTTGCGGCGTCAGACCCCGGCTGTGGAAGTTGTGATCGATGGACTGGCGAAAGTGCATGCCGCCACTGAGCAGGGCCAGCGGCAGCTGGATCAACGCTTGCCAGCTCAGCGGTTGCTCGCCGAAGTCGAAGTGCCGTTGGTCGTATAACAGGCCCATGCGGGTCTCGCCCAGCGCCAGGGAGTCGAAGCGCTCGTGGTCGAGCCGCTCGAGGTAGGACACGCCGACATCCAGCTGATTGCGGGCCAATTGCTCCAGGATCTGCTCGGAGCTGAGCGCTGAGAGTTCAAAACGCAGCTCGGGATGTGCGGTGTGCAGTTGTTGCAATAGAGGCAGAGGGTCAAAGCTGGACAGCGGCACCACGCCTAAACGCAGCGTACCGATCAGGTTGCCGCGACAGGCGGCGGCTTCGGCTTGCAAGCCGTCGTAGGCCGCCAGCACTGTTCTGGCCCACGCCAGTACCCGTTCCCCGGGTGCGGTGAAACTCTCGAAGCGTTGGCCGCGATTGACCAATTGCAGGTCCAGCTCTTGCTCAAGGCTGCGCAAACGCATCGACAGCGTAGGTTGAGTGATGTGACAGCGGGCGGCGGCTTGGCCGAAATGCCGGGTTTCGTCCAGGGCGATCAGGAATTTCAGTTGTTTGATGTCCATCGTCGCTCCGCAGGTCAATCGTGGGGCGATTCTAACGCGCTTGGGCGGGAACCGGCCTGGCCAATGTTGGTCTACGCTCTGTGTCTGGCTATTCCAACCCTAGGAGCGTGAACGATGAGTATTTTTAGCTTTATCAAGGAAGCGGGCGAAAAAGTAATCGACTTGCTGACACCGGGCAAAGCCAATGCCTCGGATGAACTCAAGAAGCACGTAGAGAAAGTAGGCTTGGGCAACCCCAACATCGACGCTACGGTTGAGGGCGACAAAGTAACGCTCACTGGCGAGGTCGCGACCCAGGAAGAGAAAGAAAAAATCATTCTGGCCGCGGGCAACATTGAAGGTGTCGCCAGCGTTGAAGACCACATCACCGTCACCGGCCCTACGGTTGTGGCTTCGCGTTTTGTGGTGGTGAAAAAGGGCGACACCCTGAGTGCTATTTCGCTTCAGGTGTATGGCGATGCCAACAAGTACAACAAAATCTTTGAGGCCAACAAACCGATGCTCAAAGACGTGAACAAAATTTACCCAGGGCAAACACTGCGTATTCCTGAGTAACCCCATGACCCTGTAGGTGCGAGCATGCTCGCACCTACAGGGTCACTGGTTTAGAGACCTTCCAGCAACTCGCGGTAATCTTCCAGCGCGGCAAATTCCTCGGTGTCTTTCGGGCCTTTTTTGCTGTCCGGCTGTTTGACCGCCAGCAGATGCCCCACGCCAAAGTCCCGTGCGCTGCGCAGAATCGGCAAGGTGTCGTCGATGAACAAGCTGCGGCCCGGTTCAAAGCCGATATCAGCCTGCAAGGCATCCCAGAACTGTGGGCTCTCTTTGGGGTAGCCATAGTCGTGGGAGCTGATGAGCCTTTCAAAATAAGGCGCCAGTTCGATACGCTCCATTTTCAGCGACAGCGAATCACGGTGCGCGTTGGTGATCAGAATCACCCGCTTGCCCGCCTGCTTGATGGCGGCTAAAAACGTGTCGGCGTCCGGGCGCAAGGCGATCAGGTCCGCGGTTTCGAGTTTCAGCTCGCGCACCGGGATCTTCAGCTCAGTGCTCCAAAAGTCCAGGCAATACCATTGCAGTTGGCCCGCGTTGCGCTCAAACAGCGGTGTCAGTTCAAGTTCGGCCATGGCCCGGCTGATGCCGTGCAGTTCGGCATAGCGATTGGGCAAATGTTCGAGCCAGAAGTGGTTGTCGTAATGCAGGTCGAGCAATGTGCCGTCCATGTCCAGCAGCACGGTATCAATGTCGCGCCAAGGTAACGCTGTCATGCAAAACTTCTCCCACCGTTGAAAAACATCCGACCCAAACAATCACAAAAGCCGGGGTATAGTAACCCGTTCATATTGAGGAGCCGCTATGCGCCAAAAACCCACCGTACTCGCCCGTGAAATTGTTGCCAGTAGCCGATTGTTTCGTGTCGAAGAAGTGCAATTACGATTTTCCAATGGCGTTGAGCGCACGTATGAGCGCCTGGTGGGGCGCGGCAATGGTTATGGCGCGGTGATGATCGTGGCGATGATCGACGCCGAGCACGCCATTTTGGTCGAAGAATATTGCGGCGGCACCGATGAATACGAAGTGTCGCTGCCCAAAGGCTTGATCGAGCCGGGCGAAGACGTCTTGGCTGCGGCCGAGCGTGAGCTTAAAGAAGAAGCCGGTTTTGGTGCCCGTCAGTTGGAACACCTGACTGAGCTGTCGCTGTCGCCGGGCTACATGAGCCAGAAAATTCAAGTGGTGCTGGCCACCGACCTGTATGAGTCGCGCCTGGAAGGCGACGAGCCGGAGCCGATGCGGGTCGACAAGGTTAACTTGCGCGAGCTGTCGAACCTGGTCCAAAACCCGCAATTCAGCGAAGGCCGTGCATTGGCTGCGCTGTATCTGGCGCGTGACCTGCTGACCCAGCGTGGAGTGTTTACGCTGTGAGCCGCGCCCTTCCTGAATTGATTCAAGGCGTGATTGAACTGGTGCACCAGGCGGGCGATGCCATTTTGCCGTTTTGGCGCGCCGATGTGGCCGTGACGGCCAAGGCGGATGACTCGCCGGTGACGGCCGCCGATCTGGCCGCGCACCATGTGTTGGTTGATGGGCTGACAGCGCTCGACCCCAGCATCGCGGTGTTGTCTGAAGAAGACGCCAATATCGCGCAGCACGTGCGGGCCGGTTGGACGCGCTGGTGGCTGGTTGACCCGCTCGATGGCACCAAAGAGTTCATTTCTGGCAGTGAAGAGTTCACCGTCAATGTGGCGCTGATCGAGCATGGCCGCGTGGTGTTTGGTGTGGTGTCGATGCCCACCCGCGGCCGTTGTTACTACGGCGGTGCGGGAATCGGGGCCTGGCGCGCTGACGGTGAGCAGATTAAACCGATCCGCGTGCGCACTGTTGTGCCTGCGGGCGAGTCGTTGACCGTGGTGGCCAGTCGTCGTCATTCCAGCCCTGAGCAAGAAGCCTTGCTGGCAGGCTTGAGTGAACACTTGGGTGAGTTGACGTTGACCAGCGTCGGCAGTTCGCTGAAGTTCTGTTTGCTGGCCGAAGGGGCGGCAGATTGTTATCCGCGTTTGGCCCCGACGTCGCAGTGGGACACGGCCGCCGCACAAGGTGTGCTTGAAGGGGCGGGGGGTGTGGTGTTGCAGCTGGATGGTCAACCGTTCACGTACCCGGCGCGTGAATCGTTGCTCAACGCCTCGTTTTTGGCGCTGCCCGCGCAGGCGCCCTGGCGTGAGACGTTGTTAGCGTTGGTTCAGGGCTGACGCGCAGGGGCTGATTGAAGGCCCGGCGGACCTTTTCGCAGCCTTCGGCAGCGACTACAAGAGCTATGGTGCAATCGCATACAAGAGCATTGGGTGCAATCGCAGCCTTTGGCAGCGCATACAAGAGCATTGGGTGCAATCGCAGCCTTCGGCAGCGACTACAAGAGCATTGGTGCAATCGCCGCCTTCGGCAGCGACTACAAGAGCTATGGTGCAATCGCAGCCTTCGGCAGCGCATACAAGAGCATTGGGTGCAATCGCAGCCTTTGGCAGCGACTACAAGTGCGCAGTATGTAGTCGCTGCCGCAGGCTGCGAGCGGTGGCTACTCAATCAGCGGTGCAGCACGTATTGCCCGCTGAACCGTACAGCGTCGGCTTCGCCCTCGGCATTGATAACGCGGGTGTCCAGCGTCAGGCGCGCCCGGCCGTGGCGTGTGTACATGGCCAGGAATTTGCTCCACGCAGCCTCTGACGGCGCATCGCACAGCACAATGGCGTCTTGGGTCACGGGCAGCGGGTAGCTGATCTGACCTTCCTGAATCACGATGTGCCCGCCTTCAACCCCCGCTTCACGCAACCGCAAATGCAGCCAGCCCCAACCCGCCAGCACCGCGCCGCAGTACAGGCTGCCGCCAAACATGGTGCTTTTGTGGTTGATGTTGGCGTCCAGCGGCAGGTGCAGCTGCAATTGGTGAGCGTGCCAACTGAGCACTTTGAGGCCCATGTCACGGGTCAGCGGAATGTCGTGGTGCAGGACGGATTCCAGGTAACGACTGTCGCGGTTCATCAGGGCCTCTTGGGTCAAATCAATCCAGTTCATCGGTGTGCGCGTGGCTGGTGCTTTCGAAATTCAGCCCGTACTTGCGCAGCTTGTCGTGCAGGGTTTTGCGCGGCACGCCCAACGCTTCGGCCAGGCTGCGCATGGAGCTGTGCGAGCGTGCGAGTTCGGCGGTGATCAGGCTTTTTTCGAAATGCTCGACCTGCGCGCTCAGCGTGCCGCCGTCTTCAAGGCCCGTTTCAGGCCGGGCCTCGCCCGATTCATTGTCCAGGGCCAGCTCAAGCCCCAGCGCAAAGCGCTCGGCGACGTTTTGCAGCTCGCGCACATTGCCCGGCCATGTGTGGCGCAGCAACAGCCCACGCTGTGATGCTTGCAGCACGTTGTGGGTCAGGCCGTGGCGGGCGCTGGCCTCGTCGGCAAAATATTTGAACAGCATCAACACGTCCTCGCCGCGCTCACGCAACGGGGCGATGCGCAGTGGGGCCACATTGAGGCGGTAATACAAGTCAGCGCGAAAGCGACCTTGATCGGCAGCCTGACGCAGGTCTTCTTTGGTGGCAGCGATTACGCGGATGTCCAGCGGGATCAATTGATTGCCGCCCAGGCGTTCAACGACGCGTTCTTGCAGCATGCGCAGCAGTTTGACCTGCACATCCAGGCTCATGCTTTCGATTTCGTCGAGGAACAAGGTGCCGCCGTTGGCGAATTCGAACTTGCCGATACGGCGTTTTTGCGCGCCGGTAAACGCGCCCGGTTCGTGGCCGAACAGTTCGCTTTCAACCACCGATTCGGCCAGCGCCCCGGCGTTGATCGCCACAAACGGGCCATCCCTGCGGCTGGACAAGTCATGCAGCGCGCGTGCGACCACTTCTTTGCCCGAACCGGTCTCGCCCAGAATCAACACGTCGGCCTTGGTGGCAGCCAGGGCGCCGATTTGCTCACGCAAGCGCAACATGGGCGCCGACAGCCCGACCAGACGTGTGCTCAGTTGCTGACGGTCGCTCAGGGCCATGCGCAGGCTGCGGTTGTCGAGCACCAGTGCGCGCAAGGCCAAGGCCCGGCGCACGCCTTCGAGCAGCGCGTCGCTGGCGAAAGGTTTTTCCAAAAAGTCGTAGGCCCCGGCGCGCATGGCCTGTACCGCGAGCGGCACATCACCGTGACCGGTAATCAGCAACACCGGCAATTCGGGGTCTTGGGTGTGCAGCTGGTTGAGTAACTCAAGCCCATCCATGCCCGGCATGCGGATGTCGCTGACCACCACTCCCGGCCAGTTGCGCTCGATGCGTTCGGCCAGCCCGGTGGCCTCGGCCAGCGGCAGCACCTTGAGCCCGGCCAGGTCGAGGGTTTGATACAGCGCCTGGCGCAAGTGAGGATCATCGTCGATCAGGATCACTTGCACGTTCGCGTCGATGAATTGGCTCATGACCTGGAGTCCTCTGAAGCTTGCAGGCTGACGCCCGGCGCGCCTGCGCGCAGTCGTAGGGTGATTAAAGCGCCGCCTTCCTTGTGATTGGCAAACAGCAGCTCGCCGCCAAAGGCACGAATCAGGGTGTCGCAAATGGCCAGGCCCAAGCCTAGACCCTGCGTGCGGGTTTTGGTGGTGTAAAACGGCTCACCGGCGCGGCCCAAGGCTTCCATGCAGAAACCGGGGCCGTTGTCGCGGATGCACACAGTGACGCCTTCGGGCGTGGATTCGGCACTCAGCCACAGGCGCCGTGGCGGGCCTTTTTCGGTCAACGCATCGAGGGCGTTGGCCAGCAGGTTGCCCAGCACTTGGCGCAAACGCGTTTCACCGGCTTCTACCCACAGCGTGGCGGCGGGCAGGTCGCGGATCAGCTCGACTTCCATGCTGCGCCGACGTTTGGCCAGCAGGGCCAGGGCGTCATCCAGCGCGGGCTGCAAGGCGACGCTTTCGGGGGCGTGGCGGTCGCGGCGAGCGAAGGCGCGCAAATGAGCGATGATCGAGGCCATGCGCCCGGTCAGTTCGTTGATCAGTTTGAGGTTGCCGCGCGCGTCTTCGATGCGCTGATGGTCAAGTAACACTTCGGCGTTTTCGGCGTAACTGCGGATGGCTGCCAGCGGCTGATTCAGCTCGTGGCTGATGCTCGCCGACATGGTGCCCAAGGCCGACAGCTTGCCGGCTTGTACCAGATCGTCTTGCGCGCGCACCAGCTCTTGCTGGGCGTGCTCACGCTCCAGCACTTCTTCGCGCAGGCGCCGGTTCAGCCCTTCAAGGTCGCTGGTGCGCTCGGCGACACGCATTTCCAGCTCGCGCCGGGCCTTGGCTTCAAACGCAATGCGTTCAAGGTAATGGCGCCGACGTTGCATCATCAGGCCGATCAACAGCATCACCACCAGCAACGTGGCGCCGCCGATGGCCAGCACGGTGCGCACCGGGCGGTCGATCAAGGTGCGCGGCGCCAGGATGTTCACGCTCCAGCCGGTCTCGTCGATTTTTTGCGTTTGCACCTGCCAGGCCGCGAGGTTCAGCGCCAATGGCTTCGGGTCGCGGGTCGGGTAGGGCAGGATGGCGAAAATGGACTGGCGTTCTTCCTGTGACAAATCGCGGGTCGCCCTGAAGCGCCACTCGGGCCGCGAGGTGAGAATCACCACACCATTGGGGTCGGTCACCATCAGTTGCTCGGGGGTTTGGCCCCACAGGCGTTCGGTGTGGTCCAGGTCAACTTTGACCACCAGCACCCCGATTTTTTTGTCGCCCTCAGTCACGGGCGCAGCAAAGAAATAACCGCGTTTACCCGAGGTGGTGCCCAGGCCAAAAAAACGTCCGAGTTTGCCTTGCATGGCTTCGCTGAAATACGGGCGAAAGGCAAAGTTGCGGCTGATAAAGCTGTCTTGCATGTCCCAGTTGGAGGCGGCAAGCGTGTCGCCGTGAGCGTCCATCAAGTACATGACCTCAGCCCCGGTCTGGTTGCTGATGTCTTTGAGCAACTGGTTGGCGTGACTCAGGACTTGCGGGTTTTCCGGGTCGGCCAGCAAGGCGCGCAACGCCGGTAACTCGCCGAGAATTTGCGGCAGCACTTCATAACGATGCAACGTGCCCAGCAGGTTGGCCACGTAGAGGTCCAGGGTTTGACGATTTTGCCCGGCCAGTTCACTGCGGTAATAGCGCTCGGCCAGATGTTGCAACGGCCATAACAGCGGCGCCAGGCACAGGGCCAGTAACGCCAGGCTGCGCCAGCGAGGTCTGGGAGGAACGGGAGGGGGTTTAATCATCATCAAACTACGCCGCAAAAGTACGGCGCAGTATACCTGCGGTTAAGGTGCAGGCTTAACCTTGCTCGGCCAGACACTCGCGCAGCGCGGTGTGCCAGTCGGGTTGCGTGACGTGCCATTGATCTGCAAGACGGCTGCAATCGAGGCGTGAGTTGAGCGGGCGTTTGGCCGGGGTCGGGTAGGCACTGGACGGGATGGCTTGGAGCAGCGCACACGGTTTGTCCATCGCCAGCAGTTGTTCGCCAATGGCTTGAGCAAACCCGAACCATGAGGTTTCGCCGCGGGCGGTGAGGTGATACGTCCCCCAGGCTGCGGCTGCACCTGCCTGCCAACGCTCAATCAACTGGCGCGTGCTGTGGGCAATAGTGCCGGCCCATGTCGGCGCGCCAATCTGGTCAGCCACAATGCGCAATTCCGGCTTTTCTTGCAGCAAGCGCTGCATGGTCAACAGGAAGTTTTTGCCGTGGGAGGAGTACACCCAACTGGTGCGCAGGATCAGATGGTCACAACCGGTTGCAGCAATGGCTTTTTCGCCCAACAGCTTGCTTTGGCCGTAGACGCTCAACGGGTTGGTGGCGTCGTCTTCGGTGTAGGCGCCTTCTTTTGTGCCATCGAACACGTAGTCCGTGGAGTAGTAGATCAACGGAACACCCAGTTTTTTGGCTTCTTCAGCAAAGATGCCAGGCGCTGTGGCGTTGATCGCATTGGCCACCTCGGGTTCGCTTTCGGCCTGATCCACGGCCGTGTAGGCGGCCGCGATGATGATCAGGTCGGGCGCGTGGGCCTGAACCTGCGCCCGGATGTGTTCGGGTTGGCTCAGGTCCAGTTCATCGCGCCCCAGCACCACCAGCTCGCCCAAATCAGCAAGACGGATTTGCAGTTCACGTGCGACTTGACCGGTTTTACCGCTGATCAGAATTTTCAATTTTGGCGAGCCCGTGTTCATGCAATCAGGTCTTTAGGTTCTGTAAAGCCTAGACGCTCACCTTGGTAGCTGCCGTCCTGAACGCGTTTGCACCACTCCAGGTTGTCCAGGTACCACTGCACGGTTTTGCGCAGGCCGGTTTCGAAGGTTTCTTCAGGCACCCAGCCCAGCTCGCGTTCGATCTTGCTGGCATCGATTGCATAGCGCTGGTCGTGGCCCGGACGGTCTTTGACGAAGGTGATCAGGTCTGCGAACTGTGCAACGCCAGCCGGACGCTGTGGCGCCAGCTCTTCGAGCAGGGCACAGATGCCGCGCACTACGTCGATGTTCTTCTGCTCGTTGTGGCCGCCAATGTTGTAGGTCTCGCCCACAACGCCTTCGGTCACGACTTTGAGCAAGGCGCGGGCGTGGTCTTCGACGAACAGCCAGTCACGCACTTGCAGGCCGTTGCCGTACACCGGCAGCGGTTTGCCCGCCAGGGCATTGAGAATCACCAGCGGGATCAGTTTTTCGGGGAAGTGGAACGGCCCGTAGTTGTTGGAGCAGTTGGTCAGCAACACCGGCAGGCCGTAGGTACGGTTCCAGGCGCGCACCAGGTGGTCCGAAGCCGCTTTAGAGGCCGAGTACGGCGAGCTTGGCGCGTAGGGCGTGGTTTCGGTGAACAGGTCGTCGACGCCGTGCAGGTCGCCATACACTTCGTCAGTGGAAATGTGGTGGAAGCGGAACGCACTTTTTGCCGGTTCTGCCAGCGTGAGCCAGTACGCACGGGTGGCTTCCAGCAAGCTGTAGGTGCCCACGATGTTGGTCTGGATAAAGTCCGAAGGTCCGTCGATGGAACGGTCAACGTGGGACTCGGCCGCCAGGTGCATGATGGCCTCTGGCTGGAAACGTGCGATGACAGCGCTGACGGTGGCCTGGTCGATGATGTCGGCCTGCACAAATTCGTAACGGGTGTCGGTGGCAATGCTTTGCAGCGATTCCAGGTTACCGGCGTAGGTCAACTTATCGAGGTTGAGCACTTCGTGCCCGGTGTTCTGGATCAGATGACGGATCAGAGCCGAACCAATAAAACCGGCGCCGCCGGTGACTAAAATGCGCATATGGATATTCCTTGTTCCCTGACGGACTTAAAACGTTTGGCGCATAGCTTGTGGGCATGCGCGAGGCGGTGCAAGTGCAAGTGTGCGCCCGCCCCCGTTGCGTGAAAGGCTGAGCGAGAGGCGCTACGCGGTTTTATCGATTTATATCGGTAAAATTATTAAATTTTAGCGGCCGTTGCTCTGAAATGGTTTTTAATCTGGATATTTATCGTCTATAAGGCGGTGGCGTGTTGACGTGCCCCTGTCCCGCGTCCACTGTTCTTTCGCCGCTGGCCGCCCAATGGCTCAATCAAACCTCGACGGATTTTTGGAGTCCTGATTTAAATGACCACTCTTTTGCACAGTTCGCCCCGCGCTGACGGTTTTTACATGCCGGCCGAATGGGCGCCACAGACCCAAACCTGGATGATCTGGCCTGAGCGCCCGGACAACTGGCGGTTGGGCGCCAAGCCCGCGCAAGCTGCGCACGTGGCCGTGGCCAAGGCGATTGCCCGGTTTGAACCGGTGACCGTGTGCGTGTCGGCGGGGCAGTACGAAAACGCCCGCGCTCGCCTGGATGTGCCCAATATTCGGGTGGTCGAGATGTCCAGCGATGACGCGTGGGTGCGTGACAGCGGCCCGACGTTCGTGATCAACGACAGCGGCGAAGTGCGCGGTGTGAACTGGGATTTCAACGCGTGGGGCGGCTTTGACGGCGGTTTGTATGCGCCGTGGAATCGCGACCGGCAGGTGGGCAGCAAGGTGCTGGAAATCGAACGGTGCCCGCGTTATTACACCGAAGGCTTTGTACTCGAAGGCGGCTCGATCCATGTGGATGGCGAAGGCACGCTGATCACCACCGCCGAGTGCCTGCTCAACCGCAATCGCAACCCGCACCTGTCGCGTGAAGAAATCGAAGACGTGCTGCGCGCGCAGTTGGCCGTGAGCACCATCATTTGGTTGCCGGACGGCCTGTTCAACGACGAAACCGACGGTCATGTGGATAACTTTTGTTGCTACGTACGCCCAGGCGAAGTGTTGCTGGCCTGGACCGATGACGAGCGCGACCCCAACTACGCGCGCTGCCACGGCGCAATGAAAGTGCTGTCGGCCAGCACAGATGCCAAGGGGCGCCCGTTTGTGGTGCATAAAATGCCGATTCCGGGGCCGATGTACGCCACCCAGGAAGAGTGCGATGGCGTCGACAAAGTGGCTGGCAGCCAGGACCGTCATCCCTCGCAGCGTCTGGCCGGCTCTTACGTGAACTTTCTGATCGTCAACGGCGGCATTATCGCCCCCAGCTTTGATGACCCGATGGACGCCCAGGCCAAAGTCATTTTGCAAAACCTCTTCCCGCAGCACGAAGTGGTGATGGTGCCAGGGCGTGAATTGTTGTTGGGCGGCGGCAATATTCATTGCCTGACCCAACAGCAGCCTGCGCCACACAAGGCTTGATCTAGACACCTGCGCGCCTGATTGGCGAAATAAAAACCCGCCGTTCGCAAGAACGGCGGGTTTTTTGTTCCAGATCAAAAGGTTATTCGAAAAGTTGGTATAAATTTTGTAAAAGAGTTTGTTAAAAATCTTGAAGGGAGCCATGTCTGGGCACGTTGCGCGCTGCGCGGCGCTGTTCTGTCACACACCTTGAGTACATTTGCCGCTCAAGTACCTGGAGAGCGCTGTCATGAACGTATTTTGCGAGCGAGGTTCGCGGCCACAATCGGTGAGTCGTGAGTCGCTTATCGTTCTGGCCAATTGGTTTAAACGCAAAGGACCCTGCAACAAGCCAGGCCAGTCTGCCTATCAGATTCTTCGCGAACGCTACCCGGCCGGGTTGTTCAGCGAGGCAGAATTGGAGGCCCTGTCGGGTGTATTGATGAGTTGAGCGGTAGTCGCTGACACAGGCGGCGCCTTTCAGGGCTGCTGCGCAGCCCATCGCAGCCTTCGCCAGCGACTACAGGTGAAGGGGTCAGAAGCTGTACTTGCCCGTCACCACCAGGCTGCGGGGTTCGCCCGGCATGATTTGCGAACCGCTGGTGGCTGAAGCGTAGTAGTCACGGTTAGTCAGGTTGGTCAATGCGCCGCTGACTTCCCAGTCCTTTTCCCGATACCCCGCCAGAGCATCCCAACGGCCATAGCCCGGTAATACCACGGTGTTCTGGTTGTCGGCATAACGCTGACCCACCAGTGTCAGGCCGGTTTCGGCGTACCAGCCCATTTCCGGTTTCCAGGTCAGGAACACATTGCCGTTGTGCTTGGCCACACCATTGATGCGCTTGCCTTCAAAGCCGTTGTTGTCCTTGACCACGGTGGCGTCTTGCACGCCCACGCCCCCGCGCAAGTACCAGTTGCCGCCGAGTTTGCCGCTGGCCGTCAGCTCGATGCCGCGTGAACGTTGCAAGCCCGACAATAGGGTGATTTCCGGGTTTTCCGGGTCTTTGGTACGACGGTTGTAAAGCTCCAGCTCATACACCGCCAGCGTGGTGCTCAGGCGGTCGTCCATCCAGTCGCTTTTTACGCCAATTTCTTTTTGCTTGGTCAGTTCGGGGCTCAGGTCGTTGCTGTTGCCTGCGGCGCCCGGCGTGATACCGATCAAGCCACCGCCCACCGGGGAGAAGGTTTTGGTCCATGAGGCGTAGAACGAGTGATTCTGCAACGGGGTCCAGACCACGCCCAGACGCGGGCTGGTGCCGTGGCTGTTGCGGGTTTCGGAGAGGTGTTTCAGGTTGCTGGTGGAGTCGACTTCAAAGCGGTCATGGCGCAAACCGGCCAGCACTTGCCATTGGTCGTTGAGGCGAATCTGGTCCTGGACATACAGGCCCTGGCTTTCGACTTCGGTGTGGTTGTCGCTGGAAATCAACATTGCGCCAGTAGGGCGCAGGCGGCGATCGGGGTTGTACAAGTCGACCCCCGGCACGCCCTTGGCGCTGTACAGCTTGGGATCACGCCGCTGGCTGCCCAGCTCCAGACCGGTGAGCAGACGATGCTCCAGGCCAAACGTTTCAAACCCGCCTTCGATTTCGAGGTTGTTGAAAATGTTGCGGGTGGTCATGTCCTGTTGCCAGCTTTGGCGGTTGACCTTGCGGGTTTTGGCGTCGTAGCCGGTCAGGTAGGTGTTTTCGAACTGGCTGTCGAGTTTGAAGATGCCCAAGGTGTGGCGCAGTTGCCAGTTATCGCTTAACTCATAACTGAGTTTGGAGCGCAGGGTTTGGGTTTTGTCGTCGATGAAATCGTTTTGCCCGCCGTAGCTGGTGCCCCGGCTGACATCGGCAGGGCGCCCGCCAACGCTTGGAATGCCACGATCCGGGGTGCGGTTGTAACGGCTGTATTCGTACTGCACCAACCAGTTCAGGTCGGGGGTGATCTGCCAGCTCATCGAGGGCGCGAACAGTTGGCGGTTGCCACTGACGTTGTCGCGGAAGCTGTTTTTGTCTTCGTTGCCCATGTTCAGGCGCAGGCTGAGGGTGTCGCTGGGGTCGACGCTGAGGTCGGCGTACAGGCTGCGCAAATCGTCCGTGCCGCCTTGGGCCTGAACGGTTGAGCGGCGCCCGAACTGCGGCATCTTGCTGACGCGGTTGATGATGCCGCCCTGGCTGCCACGGCCATACAGCACTGCCGCCGGGCCTTTGAGCACCTCGATGCGTTCAATGTTGTGCAGGTCGCGCACGTACTGGCTGTCGTCGCGAATGCCATCCAGATAAAAATCGTTGCTGGCGTCAAAGCCGCGAATGCGCAGGCTGTCGAATCGGGTGTCTGCGGTACTGCTGACGTTGGGGATACCGCTCAAGGCTTGGCCAAGGCTGTTGATCCCGTAATCCAGCACGTTGCTGGTTTTGACCGAGTCGATGGCCTGCGGCACATAACGCGCCGGTGTCGAGGTGCGGGTCGCGGTGGTGACCTCTTTGACGCGCGGGTCATCCGCCTCGGCTTCAGCGGCATTGACCGAGGTTTCGGGAAGGGTGGTGGCAGCGCAGCTGGAACCGACGTACAGGCAGGCACACAGCCCCAGTTTGAGGGGTGTGAAGCGGCAGGGAGAACGCATGGTTGAGAAACTTCCGAGAAGGTTAAGGCGGGTTCTATTTTTTAGGGTGCGAATGGTAATAGTTCTTGTTGGTGGATGTTTATCATTACCAGTCGCTTCGTCGGAAAGTATGTTTCTAAATATTGCTTAAACGTTAAACCGTCTATAAACACGGGATCTGCACGATCCGCGAAACACTCTAAACAGGATTCCAGCGTTTTTCTGGGCCCTCTGCGGCGTTAGTCTGCGTGCTGTTTTTACCTCTCCTTCTCGGAACTGTTCATGACCGCTGTTACAACCTTGCATTACATTTACGACCCTTTGTGCGGATGGTGCTACGGCGCCAAGCCCTTGATCGACGCAGCCCGCCAGACCTTGCCCGTGGTGGGTCATGGCGGCGGGATGATGACCGGCCCGCATCGGCGCCCGGTGTCAGCGCAATTGCGTGACTATGTGATGCCGCACGACCGGCGCATTGCCCAATACACCGGCCAGCCCTTCGGCCAGGCGTACTTTGAAGACTTGCTGCGCGACACCACGGCGGTGTTTGACTCGGCCCCGCCGACCACGGCGGTGCTGGCGGCGGAACAGTTGGCAGGCCGCGGTCTTGAACTGCTGGGGCGCTTGCAGACCGCGCACTACGTCGAAGGCCGACGCATTGCCGATGAAGATGTGCTGATGGCCGTGGCCGCAGAAATGGGCCTGCAAGCCGATGAGTTTTTAGCGGCCTATGACGCGGTCAACGGAGCGCCCACGCAGGCACACTTCAAGGCCAGTCGCGGGTTGTTGGCGCAGGTCGGCGGGCAGGGGTTTCCCACGCTGGTGCTGGAGCGTGCGGGGCAGTATCAAGTGGTCGATTTGAACCCTTGGCTGGGCAAGCCCGAGGCGTTTGCAGCCTGGCTGCGACAACAGGACGCGACCCCGGACAATGACGCTGCCCACCCCGCGCCCGCCTGCGGCCCGACGGGCTGTGATGCGTAATGCTGACGCGAGGGTCAAACCTGCGCCCGACATTGGAAGATCAAAGAAGTTTCATCAAATTGACATCAAGATGTAACGGCGGCTAGGATTCCAGCCAACGCCTGTGGTGCTAAGCCATACACCAACTCTTTGAAAGGCCAGCATGAAACCCTCATGTCGGCCTTTTTTGTTTATGTGAAGCAACCACCACTCAATGTTTCAGCTTGAAACCCACAGCGCGCCTTTATCCAGCAATAAGGAAAATAATATGTTGAACAAACGGATAGGTCTTCTCGCTTTGGGCGTACTCAGTGCTACCCAGGCCATGGCTAACGATCAAGCTGACGCAAAAGGCTTTGTAGAAGACAGCCATCTGAATGTGCTGGCGCGTAACGCCTACATTAGCCGTGACTACAAAAACGGTGTGGACCGTAAAGCTGAGTGGGGCCAAGGCTTCCTCGGTACGTTCACCTCCGGTTTCACCCAGGGCACCGTGGGTGTGGGTGTGGATGCATTCGGCATCTACGCACTGCGTCTGGGCAGCGAGGGCAACCTCAGCGGCGCCGGCGGTATCGACTTCTTCAAAGTGGGCGATAGCGGCAAAGCGGCCAAAGACATTGCCAAAGCGGGCGCTGCGGTCAAGTTCCGCATCTCTAACACCGTGCTCAAGTACGGTGACCAAATGCCTGAGCTGCCGGTGCTGATGTATGACAGCTCGCGTCTGATGCCAGAAAGCTTCACCGGCACCTTGCTGACCTCCAAAGAAATCGACGGCCTGGAAATCAACCTCGGTCGCTTCACGGCGGAGTCGCGCAAGAGTGCTGAGGCCCGTGACAGCGGTGACCTGAAAAGCATCAACGTGTTCGGCGGCAGCTACAAGTTCACTGACAATTTCTCGGCCTCGCTGTACGCCTCCGACATGGAAGACGTGCTGCGCAAGCAATACCTGGGCATGACCTACGTGCTGCCACTGCAAGACAAACAGTCGCTGAAGTTTGACTTCAATGGCTACCGCACCCACGTCAACTCCGACTACGCGCGCGACGTGCTGGAAGTCGACGGCCAGGACAACAAGATCTGGAGCCTGGCGACCACTTACGCGTTTGGCGCTCACTCGCTGATCCTGGCGTACCAGCAAAGCACCGGTGAAATCGGCTACCCGTACGGCGGCTACCGCAACGCGGGCGGCGTGGGTGACGGTGGCAACACCATCTTGCTGGCCAACTCCTACTGGTCTGACTTCAACGCCAAGGACGAACGTTCGTGGCAAGCCGGTTATGGTTTTGACTTCGGAGCCTTGGGCATTCCGGGCCTGACCTACAACATCGCCTACGTGCGCGGCAGCAACATCGACGACGGTTCCGACCGTGGCCGTGGCACCGAGCGCGAAATCTACAACCAGGCCCAGTACGTTGTACAAAGCGGCCCGGTCAAAGACTTGAGCGTGCGGGTTCGCGGTTCCTGGTTGCGCGTGTCGAACAACGCCGACAAGTACAACAAAGAAGGTAACGAGTTGCGCGTGTTCGTTGATTACCCGATCAACGTGTTCTGATGCCACCGGCCTGTTGAACAGGCCGGACAGCTGAACGAAAAACGCCCCGAGCCGGATCACCGGTCGGGGCGTTTTGGTATGCGGCGTTCAGGGTTGGCACGCGATGGGTTGATTGCGCCACGTGCGCCATGCCTGCTCCAGCCCTTCGCCGTGGCGAGCGCCGGGTACTACGATCGACTGCACACAACGCGCCTCACCGAGTGCGCGCCGGTAGCGGTCGAGTAACGGGGGCGGCACCACCCGGTCTTCGCTGCCGACAAAGTGACGCTGCCTCATCTGCGCCAGACGCTGGCGTTCATCCAGTGGCTCCAGCGAGCCGGTCAGCGGGCGCAGGTCGTGCAGCGCCACCCATTGGCGCGGGCTTAAATTGCCAGCCAGGGTTTGCACTTGCGCAATGTCATCGCGTCGGGAGGCGAGCAATAACGCCAACGCCGCGCCACCCGAATAGCCCACCAGCTCAAAGTCCTGATTGCCCAGCCGTGCTTTGATTTGATCCAGCGCGTGATCGAGGCTCGCCAGGACTTCGGGACTGAAACGCCGGTCGGTCCACATCAGCGGTGTGCAGGCTTGAGTGCTGACAAACTGACACGGGCGCGCCAGGTAGACACTGGGCGTGGGGTCGCTGAATGCCAGTTTGGCCATCATCAGATTGAGGGGGCTGGGGTCCAGACTGGGTTGACGGGACGTGGCCCAGGCATGGCCGTCACCTTCCAGATAAACCCGAAGGCGCGGTGAAACCGGTGCTGGCGAAGGCATGCCCAGCATCAGTGGGAAAGTGGGGGTGTGGATAATTTCAAGGTGTTGATGCCGGATCAAGGCTTGATCCTGCAACGCTTGCAGCGGCGACTGGCAACCGCTGAGCAAGGCGCTGATCAACAGCGCCAAGCCTTGCAGCCAGACGCCAACCCGCGAGTGCGGGTTGAGGTCGGTACGGGTCATCAGAAGTCGTAACGCACTTTGGCCGAGAAGGTGTCGGCGTCGAAACCTGATTTGCCGACGTAGTCGTAGTTCAGGCCCACGGTCACCGCGCCCAGACGGTAGTCGGCGCCGATGCCGGCTTCGTAGCTGTTGCGCACGGCCTTGGCACCGCTGGTCACGAACGGCGTGTTGCCGAGGGTGAACGTCGAGGTGCTGCTGGCTTCGTCTGCCGCAAAGTCGTGGAACGCCATCAGTTTGGCTTGCGGGGTGAGGGTGCCCTGGCCCAGCGGGTAGCTGGCCGCTACACGAAAGCCTGCGCCCAGTTCAGCCACTTCGTAGCGCTGGTCTTTGACTTTGAGCGCTGCCGAGGAGCCTTTTTCGCGGTAGCCATCGATGTCGACCAGGCTGTAGCGGGCGGCGACGCGAGGTTCGATCAGCAGGTCGGGGGTGATGTGGTAGGTGTAACCGCCGACCAGGTTCACGCCGAACAGGTTGCTGTCGTAATCGGCCTTGGCCTTGGTGTTGCCGATGGTGCGCTGGCCGTCGTTGTCGTTCATGCCGTAGGTCAGCGCCGCGTCAACGAAGTAGTTGCCTTGCTCGAAACCGCCGTACAGCGTGAACGCATGGCTATCGACTTCGGTTTTGCTGCCCGCCTTGCCGTTCACATCGGTGTTCAGGTAGCTGTACGCCAGACCCAGGGTCAGTTGATCGTTGACCTTGCCGTCAGCGCCGACCGCGATACCGCGGCTGTAGGCATTGAACCCGGCCACGCCATCACGCATACCCTGATTGGCGTCGCTGTACAGGGTTTGCACCCATACGCCGGTGTCTTTCAGGGTGTCGCCGGAAGACAGGCCGCGACCGCCGCCGGTACGGTTGCCCGTCACGTTGCTGATCAACGATTGGCTGGTGGTCGCCGCTTGCGTCGCGCCGCCGTTGACTTCAGGTGCCAGTTGCTCGGCCAGTTTTTTCAACGCTTCAGGGTTGTTCGAGGCGTTGACGTAGTGCTGGAACAACGGGTCTTGCGGGCTCAACTGCGCCAGTTGGCGGGTGACTTCGGTGAAGGCGGCGCCCGCTTGCTGCGCGTTGTGCGAGCCGCCGATGTCAGCGATGACGTTGCCCACTTCAGCCGCGCCTTTTGCGGTGACTTTGCTCACGATTTGGTTGTTCTCAACCACGTAGCTGTCGACATTGAGCAACGAGGAGCTGCTAGTGACCGTCAGGCCGTTGTCTTGCAGGTCTTTGGCTTGAACCAGCGTGTAAGTGGTGCCGTCGGCGCGGAAGTCGTTGCCTTTGGCGGCCAGTTGAATCTGCGAACCTTTGCCGAATTCAGCGGTGCCGCTCACGGCCAGTACCGCGCGATTGGCGTCGGTGGCGCTGCTCAGGTTCAGGCCCAACGAGGAGTTGCCCGCCACGTACAGGTTGCCTTCCAGCGTGGTGTGGGGCAGGCCGAGGTCCAGGTGCGCGGGCGCCGCCTGGCTGCCGACATCCATCCAGCCGCCATTTTTCATGCGGATATTGGCGCCATCGGCGGTGGTGTCGGTGCCGGTGAACGCGGCATTGCCGCTCACTTCGATCAGGCTCAGGTCGATCAGGTTACCGGTGGTCTTGCTGCCGTCACCCAGGGTCAGGAACACCCGGCCGTCGCTTTCCGAAGCGTCTACGGCTTCGTCTTGCGACACCAATGTGCCGTTGTTGACCACGCGCAGCGCGCCGCCCTGATTGGCACCATCAATGTCGAAACCGCCGATCACAATGGCAGCGTCTTGCGCCTGAATCAGGCCATTGTTGACGATGTGCGCGTCTTCGCTGGCAAAGCTCACGCCATCGGCACGGATGCCTTCTGCATCTTCGCCAGTGGCAATGATGGTGCCGTTGTTCTCGATGCCGCGCACGTCGGCGCGGTCATTGATGTTGCTCACCCCGTTCCAGCGTTCGGAGCTGGTCACATCGATGGCCGTGCTGCCTTCACCGCTCACTTGAATCAGGCCGTTGTTGATCAGGCGTCCGTCGAGTTGGCCGCCTTCCATTTGCAGGGCTTTGGCGTCAGTGCCTTGGGCGATGATCTGGCCCGAAGCGGTGTTTTTGAAATCGCCTTTAATGTGCGTCGAGCCGGAAATATAGACGGCACGGCTTACGTCGCGATAATCCACGCCCACCTCAGGATCGCCCTTGGCGCTCACCAAGCCTGCGTTGATCACATCACCGCCGACCACGGCCGGGTCGATCAACCAACCGGTGGAACCGTTGCCTTGGGAGCTGATGCTGCCTTTGTTGATCAGGTTGCCGCCAATCGTATTGTTGGCCCAGGCCACGTCCCCGTTCGAAGGGTTGGGGTTGTACCAACTGTCCATGTCGATGCCGCCCCCCGAGCTGTTGCTAGAGGTGATGGTGGCGTTGAACACCAGATCTTTGGCGAAGTCCGACCCCAGCACGTGAATCGCTTCGGCATCGCGTTGGGTGTGATTCATCGCGCCGGTGATTTCGACGTTATCGCTGAACTGCTGGCGCTCAAGGGTCAGGCCCGCATCGGTCAGTTGCAGCGTTTGCGCGTAAACAGGCAGGGCGCAGGTGGTGATGGCGAGGGCAAGCAGGCTTTTACGGAATAGAACAGGGGACACAAATTCTTCCTTAAACATCGGCTGATAATCCAGGCGCTTCCATGCGTGATCTTTTTTGTGCCGGATGATGGCCAAGCGCCACGCATAAAAGCGCGGGGATAGTAAAGGAGGTGGTGGCCAATTAACACTATTGAATGGCGATAATCATCTTCTGCGGCCTTCAGGGGCGCGTGGATCAAGCCGCGCAGAGGTGAAAAATGAGCGAGATTCAGCCTCTGGCCGCGGCTGCCAATACGGCACTGGACCGTTTGGCGGCCGCCTACACCGCAGAACGCCGCTTCGTGAGTTGCGCACACCGTTGACGGTGCTGGATTTACGCCGCCAAGCAGCCCGCTGAACGGGGCAGTCCGACTGGCCTGCGCTGGACATGGAAATGCGCCATCAGCTTACGTGCCAGGCCATTGCGAGAGGTTTGGCCATGCTCACTATCTTTGGGTGAGCGTCTATGGCGCGCAGTTTGCTTTTGAGTTTTTGCTTTAGATCGGCGAGATCGACGCGTGGTTGGTGGGCCGCCGGTTGTTCTATATGAACAATGACCTGGAGCCTTTCACAACGCAGCACAGCACGGCTCATGTTTTTTTCATCAATGGGCGTGTTGGCATGCAGCTTGGCTGGAAGCAGCGCAGCCAAGGTGCATAAGACTTTATTGACGATGGTTTCTGCTAACGCTGAAGGCTTGCCAGCCTCAGGATGGCGGTAGTCTTTGACTTCCACCATAAAGGCTATTTTGTCTGGCGATAGCACCAGAATGTCCACGGCTTGCAAATGATCGCGCAGTTTGAGGAAGTGTTGCCTGTAAAAGGCCCATTCATCAAACTTGCTGGCTTGCCATGTGGCGGGGAAGGTGAAGGTCAAGCCGTCGACATCCAGTACCGGCGTGCTTAATCCTCCAGCGCCAGATAGCGGTCGGACTGCTGAAGACTTTCTTCCAGGGCGGTGATGTCGCCAATGTCATAAAGGCTGGCGCCTTGTTGCACGGTAATACCGTTGTCACTGGCATGCAGGCCAAAGAAGGCGGTGTCGAGCGGCTTGTCGGCCAGCAATATTTCCAACTCGCGGAGCAAGAACAAACTGTGTGTGGCGATGAAAACCTGGATCCCACTGTTGCTGAGTTCGACGATGGTTCTGGCAACTTGTTTGATCAAGCTCGGGTTGAGGTTGGCCTCGGGTTCATCCCAAAACAAGTAGCCCTGATCCAACAGCGCGCCGGTACTGATCAGGCGAGCGAGCATACCGAGTTTGCGCAAGCCCTCAGCAACCAGCGGCATTTCCATGAGGCCGTTAGCGTTGCGTAAGTAGAAACGACCGCTTTTATCCAGCTCCATACTGCCTTGCATGGCTGTTTCGAGGGGGGCGAGCAGTTCGCGAATGCGTTTCTCTTTTGGCCCTTTACGCATCAGCCCGCCCAGTAATCGGCAGGTGTCTCGCCAGGTTTCCTCAAACTCAAGGTAGTGGTTTTCATACACGGCCAAGAAGTTAGGGTAGATGGTAAGCAGCTCGCGAGTAGGTAAATACGTCGGCGCCGTTTGCAGCCATTGCTCGGGCAGTAACTCGATGCCTACTTCTGTTTTGCTATTGGTCGCAAAGCCGAACGCGAGATTGTGAGCGGCGTCGGTAAAGGTGAGCTTTATATCGCAACGACCGCGACCGGGCTTGCGTCGAACAAGGCGGCCCAGTGTTTCAGGGCGAAACACGCCTATCAGCTTGTCAGCCAGGCTTTTTTGCAAAATGGTTTTGGTGGGTGCTGAAGGGGCGAGGTGCGGTTTGTTGCCTTCTTCCCAACACGTCGCGAGGCCTGCGTAAGCCAGCTTCAGCAGATGCGTTTTACCGGCACCGTTTTCACCAACTATCACGTTGAGTTGCTTGCCGAAGCGCAGGTTCGCTTCTTCAAATACCGTGAATTCTTTGATGTTGAGCTGCTTGAGCATAATGTCCCCGAGATAGAAACCTGCACTACATCGCATTGCTGCTCAGATGTAAGCCGTGCTGACAAACATAGCCGTTGCCAATCAGGACTTAAACCCCAGAAACAAAAAAGGCCCACCTTGCGGTGAGCCTCTTTCGGTGTTGCGTATGGTGCCGGCACCAAGAGTCGAACTCGGGACCTACTGATTACAAGTCAGTTGCTCTACCAACTGAGCTATACCGGCGTTATGGGCGACGAGTATACCCGGATGTTTGAGCTTGTAAACCCCTGATAACAGACTATTTTTCGAAGTCTTTCAGCAGGCGTTCGACGGGCTTGCAGGTTGGCGTAAAAACCTTAATTCAAACACGGTGCCTTGAGCGTCGCTGCGCACCTCTACGTCGCCGCCATGTAGCTGCATAATCGAGCGCACGATGGCTAAACCCAGCCCGCCCGAATCACCCGGTGCTGCCCGTGAGGGATCAACCCGGTAGAAACGGTCGAACAGTTTATCCAGGTGTTGCGGGTCAATCGGGGGGCCGATGTTATGCACGCCCACCCACTGATGATGGGGATCGCTGCGGCTGATTAATTGCACGTTTGAACCCGCTTCGGCATGGCGCACGGCATTGGCCATCAGGTTGCTCAGCGCCCGTTGTAGCAGGTGCAGGTCGGCCGTCAGCGATCCATGCAGTTGGTTGCCCAGGCGTAGCTGACGGTCTTCGGCCAAGGCTTCGAAGTAGTCGCACAGTTCGTCGCCCATCTCACGCAGGTTCAGTGATTGCAGGTTCAGCGGGCGTTGGCCGTGTTCGGCCCGGGCCAAAAACATCAGGTTTTCAGCCATGCGATTCAGGCGTTCGTATTCTTCGATGTTCGACGCCAATACGTCCTGATACTCGGCCGGGCTGCGCGACTGGTTCAGCGCCAGGCTGTTGCTGCCCAGCAAGTTGTGCAGCGGTGTACGGATTTCATGGGCCAGGTCGGCCGAGAACTGCGACAGTCGCTCAAAGCTGCCTTCAAGGCGCATGAGCATGGCGTTGAGCGCCTGGAGCGGTTCTTTGAGTTCAGTGGGCACGTTATCCACAGGCATGCGCTGGTCGAGGCTGCGCGGGTTGATGCCGCGCATGGCCTGCGTCAGCTCGCGCAACGGTCGCAGCCCGCGACGTAATAACAACCAGCCCAGCCCCCACGCCAGCAACCCGCCCAGGATCACCGCTGCGTATAAACGCAGGCGATAGCTGGCGAGAATGTGTTCGCGCTCATCCAGGCGTTTGCCCACGGTGATGCTCAAGCTTTCGCCCGCCGGGCCTTGTGCCATACCGGCGAGCAAGGCCAGCGAGTCGAGTGTCTGGATGTCGTCCCGCGCAGGCGCCCGGTCCAGAGCAATGGGCTGCACTTGCGGCAGCACCTGCCGGTGCGGGTTGATGGCGATGACCTGACTGGCGTCCTGACGTTTGACCACCAGCACGCTGTCCTGATTGCCCAGCATGTTCTGATACAGGCGCGGGCGCGCTTGCAGGGCCGTGAGGCTGTCGCTGTCATGCAACAACGCACGCATCTGCTCCAGGCGCCCGAGCAGGGCCTGATCGTCGCGAAACGCCAGCTCCGCGGCCAGCGAGCGGTACAGAAACACCCCGATCACACTCAGGACCAGCGCGCAGGTCAGCGCAATCGCCAGTGCCAGACGCCAGGCAATGGATTTACTCATCCGCGGCTTCGAGTTGATAACCCACGCCGCGCACGGTGTGGATAAGTTTTGGCATGTACGGGTCGTCGACTTTGGAGCGCAGGCGGCGCACAGCGACTTCGACCATGTTGGTGTCGCTGTCGAAATTGAGGTTCCACACCTGGGAGGCGATCAAGGTGCGCGACAGCACTTCGCCTTGACGGCTGGCGAGCAACTGCAACAGGGCGAATTCTTTATTGGTCAGGCTGATGCGCTGACCGCCCCGGCTGACACGGCGGCGCAGTACGTCGATTTCAAGGTCGGCGATGCTGTAAGACTCGGCTTCACGCATCGGGCCACGGCGCAACAAGGTGCGCACGCGGGCCAGCAGTTCGGCGAAGGCGAAGGGTTTGAGCAAGTAATCGTCAGCACCCAGTTCAAGCCCGCGCACGCGGTCTTCGATGGCATCTTTGGCGGTCAGAAACAGCACCGGTGTCGCACCGCGCTGGCGAATCAATTGCAGCAATTGCCAGCCGTTAAGCCCCGGCAGCATCACGTCGAGGATGATCAGGTCGTAGTCTTGCTGCTCAATAAAATAACGCCCGTCCAGACCATTCAGCGCGACATCCACCGCAAAGCCTGACTCTTTGAGGCCCTTGGCCAAAAAATCGGCGGTCTTGGCTTCGTCTTCCACCACTAACAAACGCATCGCACACCTCAATCATTCGTCTGCACAGGCTAGGCGCCTTCGCGGGCATTGCCTATTACAAACTTGTAATCCAACTGACGGGGTTCTGACGAGGTGCAGCCGTTAAGGTGGCCTCATTCGTTCAGGAGCTTGCCCATGATGCTGAAAACCTTGCTGTCAGGCGTTGCCATGACGCTCGCCGTCACGGCCCATGCCGCGCCCACACTGGTGCGCCATGCCGATCTTGATTTGAGCTCGGCGCGGCAATTGGCCGATGCCACGTTGCAGCACTGCACCGGCGCGTTAAGCGTGCTCGATCGCGGTGGCAATACGTTGGTGGCCCTGCGCCCGGAAACCGTGGGGCCACATAACTTATTGGCCAGTCAGCGCAAAGCCTATACCGCGCTGTCGACCAAAACCCCGACCCGATTGTTTGCCGAACGGGCACGCAATAACCCTGAAGCGGCCAACCTCAATTCCATCCCCGAACTGTTGCTGTTGGGCGGCGGTGTGCCGCTGTTTGCAGGCAGCGAGTTGGTGGGTGCCTTGGGCGTGGCCGGGGCTGGCGGGGCTGAGCAGGATGAAGCCTGTGCCGTGCAGGCCGCGCAAGCATTGGGCCTGACTATTACGCGTTAATTGTGATGACTTGGAGGATGAACGATGAAAACTTTACGCATGACCTTGGCCGCTGTGGGCCTTAGCGCTGTGTCCAGCCTGGCGCTGGCGGCGGCTAACCCCTTGAGCGTGCATGTGTTGAACCTTGAAAACGGCTTGCCGTCGCCGGGTGTCAACGTGACCCTGGAAAAACACGTCGCTCAAACGTGGCAGCCGCTGGCGCAGGGCGTGACCAACGAACAAGGGCGAATCAGTGAACTTTTCCCGGCCAAACAGGCCCTGGAGGCGGGCGAATACCGCGTGGTGTTTAAAACCGGCGAGTACTTCAAAAAGGTTGGCCGCGACACGTTCTTCCCGGAGATACCGGTGATTTTTGAAGTGAAAAATGTCGAGCAGCATTACCACATCCCGCTGCTGCTCAGCCCCTACGGGTTCTCGACGTATCGGGGTTCGTAGGTTGCTGCGCCAGTAGCATCAGGTTGCGCGGCGTCAGGTGGGTGTCGCAGAACTCACCCACTTGCACGTCATAGCCGTTTTCGCTCAGGTATAACGCCCGATCCAGCACCAGCCACAGCTCTAAGGGGCGTCTGAACAGGCCGCGTACCAGCTCCAGATTGCGCACCTGCGCCAGCCGTTGCCATCCCGCCGTCTCCAGCGCTGGCCAGTCTTCGGTGCCGGTTGTGGATAAGTTTTTCAGCGCCGCCAACGCCTCGCAATACAGCGCGAATGGCTTGTTCAGCCAGGTGCTGGGCAATGAGGGTGTGGATAAGTATTCATCACACTGCCGCACGTGGCGCTGCCACAGATCAAACCCCAAACGCCGCGCCATCGACTCGTCGCGTTGGCGGCGTACCCGTTCGCCTGCGGTCACGGTTTCGCTCATGGGCAAACTCAGATCGTCACGCGATAACCTCAAGCCCGAAGCACGAGCGGCTGTGGATAACGGCTGATAGTGCGTGGCGCTTATGCGGTTGTAGCAGCAGGGCGATAGGGCAAGTTGTCCACAGCCTGCGGCGCTGGCCAGTTGCAGCAAGCGCACATGCAAGTCGCCACAGGCATGCAGCGCAACCGGGGTCATGTCGGCCGTGAGCTGCGAAGCGGCCTGAGGCAACAGCACATCTTGCTGCACATGCCGGGCACTGAGGGCGTGGCGCTGGCTGAGTTGCTGTCCGGCCTCGATCAGCGCCGGGTCGTACTCCAGGCACGTCAGTTGTTGCGCCTCGTTGACTAAACGGCGGCCCAAATGGCCTTTGCCTGCGCACCAGTCCAGCCAGTGCGTGGGCGTGCGGGTGAAGGTCAGGCATTGGGCGAACGCTTCGATCTGCTGCCATTTGCGCCCCGGCACGTCGACCTGCAGGCGCGGGGGTGCGCTTGTAACGGGTCGCGTGGTCAAGGCACCCACGGTGCTTAAGGCGTGCGAGGTGGCTGCCCATTCAGGGAACGGCGCCGGGGCGGGCAGGTGGTGGGGGCGGTTGTGGCTGGCTTCGGCGTGTTGCAACGAACGCTGGCGCAACCACTGCGCCAGCTCGGGGTGGTGCGCCTCCCACGGCATATTCAGCGCAGTGAAGGGCCGCGGGCGCCACAGGTGCTGGTGCTGGCTTAAAAAGGCATCCAGTGCCTGGAAGCGGGCGAGCAATGACTCGCCGCGCAACACGCCTGGCTCACCGTCCTTGGCAGGCATCGACGCGCAACCAGCGCTCCAGCAGTTTGAAGCCCTGAATCAGCACAAACGACATCACCAGGTAGATCATCCCGGCAATCAGGAACATGTCCACGGTTTGATACGTACGCGCAATGATGGTGCGCGTCATGCCGGTCAGCTCAAGCAAGGTCACGGTGCTCGCCAGCGAGCTGGCTTTGAGCATCAGGATCACTTCGTTGCTGTAAGCCGGCAGACCGATGCGCGCAGCGCGTGGCATGACGATATGCACCAGGGTTTTGAAACGCGACATGCCCAGCGCGCGTGCGGCTTCGATCTCACCCGGCGGGATGGCCTGAATGGCACCGCGCAGGATCTCGGCAATGTAGGCCGCCGTGTGCAGGGTCATGGTGATGACCGCACACCAGAACGGGCTGCGCAGGTAGGGCCACAACACACTCTCGCGCACCGCTTCAAACTGTCCCAGGCCGTAATAGACCAAAAACAGTTGGATCAGCAGGGGCGTGCCACGGAAGAAAAAGATGTACGCGTACGGCAATGAGCGCACGTACCACAGCTTGGACGAGCGGGCGATGCCCAGCGGGATGGCCACGATCAAACCGGCAATCACCGACAGCGCGGTCAGCTCCAGCGTCAGGGTCGCGCCCTGAATCAGCTTGGGCAGCCACTTGAGGAAGAGTTCCCACACCATTACGTTCTCCTCACGAAGCCGCGCGCCGCGCGTTTTTCAAGCACGTGCATCGTGCCCATGGCCAATACGGTCAGGCCCAGGTACATCACGGCGGCCACCATGTAGAAGGTGAACGGGTGTTTGGCGAAGGTCACGGCGTTTTGTGCCTGACGCATGATTTCTTCCAGACCAATGACGGACACCAGCGCGGTGTCTTTCATCAGGATCATGAACAGATTGCCCAAGCCTGGCAGGGCGATGCGCCACATTTGCGGCAGCACCAGCTTGGTAAAAATACGCGGTTTGGACAGGCCCAAGGCCAGCCCCGCTTCGCGATGGCCTTTTGGGATGGCCAAAATGGCACCGCGAAACACCTCGGTGGCATAGGCGCCAAAGCACAGGCCCAGTGCGATCACCCCGGCCGCGAAGGCGCTGAGGGTCAGCTCGGGCATGCCAATGACTTCGCCAAGGGCGCGCACGGCATTCACGCTGCCGAAGTAAATCAGCAACACCCACAAAAGCTCCGGCACACCACGTACCAGCGTCGAATAAGCACCGCCCAGCCAGCGCACGGGCTTGTAGGGCGAGGTTTTGGCCAATGCACCGAGCAGCCCGAGCACAAGGCCCAGACACAGCGCAGTGAGTGCCAGTTTGACGGTCATCAGCGCACCGGCGGCAAGCGCGGGGCCGAATCCGTATAAGTCGATAGTCATGGGTTAGGCAGGCTTTGCTAGGGACCGGCGGCGCCCGAAAGCGCGCCGGTCAGGCAGGTCAGTAGATGCTGAACGGGAAGTACTTGTCGTTGATCTTTTTGTACGTGCCGTCTTCAACGATCTGCTTGAGGGCCAGGTTCAGCTTGGCGCGCAGTTCGTTGTCGCCTTTACGCAGCGCGATGCCGACCTTGTCATCTTCGTTGACCGGCTCACCCTTGAACTCGTAGGCCTGGCCCGCCGGGCTTTTGAGCCAGTCGAAGTTGGCGTACTTGTCAGCCAGCAACGCGTCTACACGGCCCGAGGTCAGGTCGAGGTAGGCGTTTTCCTGAGTGTCATACAACGAAATGGTGGCGTCAGTGCCCAGGTTGTCATCCAGCCAGGTCGCGGCCTGGGTCGAACGCTGGGTCCCCAGCGCCTTACCCTTCAAGGATTCAACATCGGTTTTGAAGTCGACTTTTTTAGGGGCGATGAACTGCTGCTTGTTGGAGTAGTACGGGTCGGTGAAGTCGACGGCCTGTTTGCGCTCGTCAGTGATCGACAGCGAAGACACGATGAAGTCGTACTTTTTGGCGTTCAGTGCCGGGATGATGCCATCCCAATCGGAGGTGACGATTTCACACTCGGCTTTCATCTTGGCGCACAAGGCCATGGCGATATCGGGGTCAAAACCGACCACTTCACCGCTGGCGTTTTTGTTATTGAACGGAGGGTAAGCCCCTTCAATGCCGACTTTGTACTTATCCACAGCCAGGGCGTTGGCGCTGAACACCAGCGTGGCGGCAGCGGCCAGAAGAAGCTTTTTATAGTTCTGCATGCGTGTTGCTCCGTTAGCGGTTGCTGGACATGAATTGTTTGCAGCGCGCTGAAACCGGGTTATCGAAAACCTGTTCAGGCGACCCTTGCTCTTCGATCAGGCCCTGGTGCAAAAACACCACTTCGCTGGACACCTGACGGGCAAAACCCATCTCGTGGGTGACCAACAGCATAGTGCGGCCTTCCTCGGCGAGTGCGCGGATCACACTTAGTACTTCCTGGACCATTTCCGGGTCAAGTGCCGATGTCGGTTCATCGAACAGAATCACTTTGGGTTGCATGGCCAGCGTGCGCGCAATGGCGGCACGTTGTTGCTGGCCGCCCGACAGCTCGGAGGGGTAGGCATGGCGTTTGTCAGCGATGCCGACCTTGGCCAACAGCGCTTCTGCCACCTCAATGGCCTCGGCTTTGCTTTGCCCCAGCACGCGGCGCGGCGCCTCGATGATGTTGTCGAGGATGCTCATGTGCGGCCACAGGTTAAAGTTTTGAAACACAAAACCCAATTCACTGCGCATGCGGTTGATCTGCTTGCCATCGGCAGCGATCAGCTCGCCATTTTTAGCCTTTTTCAGCTTGAGCTCTTCACCGGCCACCAGGATCTGGCCTTCGTGCGGGTTTTCTAGCAGGTTGATGCAGCGCAGCAGTGTCGACTTACCGGAACCGGAAGAACCCAGGATCGAGATCACGTCGCCGTCGCGTGCGGTCAGCGAGATACCTTTGAGTACCTCAAGCTCGCCGTAGCGTTTGTGCAAATTGCGGATTTCAAGCGCGGGCGTGGCCAAAGCCATGTGCGGTCCTCATTGTGTTCGGGTGCGATCCTGCTATTGGGCGGCCGTCCTGGCGAAGGCCAAGCTAGCATAGGGTCGCAAGGGCAACCAACTGCCTCACTGGCACAAAAAAGCTTACGGGTGGCTGTGGGTCGCATTGCGACAGCAGACTGTCGCGTAGACAACAACCGACCCCGTGTTTCGCCGTTCGGCCAGACAGGTATCGCGTAAAAAAGGTCGCGATGGTGCCAGTTTTGGCCCCTCGTTGGAAGCACGAACCTACTAAAGGTCAAAGATGCGCACCGGTTTTGGGCCTGTGCGGCACAAATGAGTAATTTTGGTGCGTTTGGGCGGGTGTAACTGAGTGTTACGGTAACAAATTGATTGAAAGCCTTGCGCTAAAGCCATCGGGATTTTTTTAGAACGGCGTTGCAGCCCGCGTAAAACGGCACTTTGTCACATTTTGGCGCACTTATTGCGTCAAGGATTCGAAACGCCTGTGTTGGTTACTTTTTACGAACGTCAACACAGGTGCTCGGAATGGCTTCAATAAAAGGTAGTCGCAATGAGCAATACGCAGTCTTCTAACCACTTGGAGCAAGGGCTCAAACCACGGCATGTGACCATGCTGTCGATTGCCGGCGTGATCGGCGCCGGTTTGTTTGTAGGCTCCGGCCACGCGATTGCACAAGCCGGTCCCGCCGTACTGCTGGCCTACGCCGCCGCCGGTACGCTGGTGGTACTGGTGATGCGCATGCTGGCCGAAATGGCCGTTGCCTCGCCCGACACCGGTTCGTTTTCCACCTACGCCGACCGTGCCATCGGGCACTGGGCCGGGTTCACCATCGGCTGGTTGTACTGGTGGTTCTGGGTGTTGGTGATTCCACTGGAAGCCAACGCCGCTGCCACCATCCTGCATGCGTGGTTCCCGGACACCGCGATTTGGGTGTTTACCCTGGTCATCACCTTATTGCTGACCGCCACCAACCTGTTCAGCGTCAAGAACTACGGCGAGTTCGAGTTCTGGTTCGCGCTGGTCAAAGTGCTGGCGATCATTGGCTTCATTATTTTGGGTGTGTTGGCCATTTTCGGCTTCTTGCCCAACAGCCAGGTCAGCGGCGTGTCGCACCTGGTCGACACCGTGGGCTTTATGCCCAACGGCATGGGCGCCGTTCTGGCGGCCATGTTGACCACCATGTTCTCGTTCATGGGCACTGAAATCGTCACCATCGCGGCGGCCGAATCCAAAGACCCGAGCAAGCAAATCACCAAGGCCACCAACTCGGTGATCTGGCGCATTGGCCTGTTCTATCTGGTGTCGATCTTCCTCGTGGTGGCCCTGGTGCCCTGGAACGACCCCGGCCTGGCACAGTTCGGCTCCTACCAGACCGTGCTGGACCGCATGGGCATACCGAATGCCAAGCTGATCGTCGACATCGTGGTGTTGATTGCCGTGACCAGTTGCCTGAACTCGGCGCTCTACACCTCCTCGCGCATGCTGTTCTCCCTGAGCAAGCGGGGCGATGCCCCGGCGGTGGCCAAACGCACCAACGCCAGCGGCACGCCTTACTGGGCGGTGATGATGTCCACCGGCGCAGCCTTCCTGGCGGTGTTCGCCAACTATGTCGCGCCTTCGGCGGTGTTTGAATTCTTGCTGGCCAGCTCCGGCGCCATTGCCCTGTTGGTGTACCTGGTGATTGCCGTGTCGCAACTGCGCATGCGTCAAAAACGGACCGTGCTGGGCGAGAAAATCGAATTCAAAATGTGGCTCTTCCCCGGCCTGACCTGGGCGGTGATCGTGTTCATCGTGGCGATTTTGACCCTCATGCTGTTTCAAGAAAGCCACCGGGTCGAGATCATGGCCACCGGCCTGCTGAGCATTTTTGTAGTCACGGCAGGCTTGCTGGTAGCCCGCCGTCGGCGCCTTGAAAGAATGGGGGCACCCGTACTCAACTGAAGCCAGGACGGCTTGAACGGCTGAGTACAACCCGGGCCGCCATCGTGTCGTGATGGCGGCCTTTTTTTGCGTTTGAAAACGGTGAGCCACTGACCGTTGATCACTATCTGCCTGCTTTTTCTCACTGCGTGGGAATCGTATTTCAGCTAATGAGAAACTGCGTGCACCATGCAGCCAAGAGCATGGGGCCAAAAATGAACGACAACACGCCAACGGATCGCCTGCTGCACATTCTGGTCACGCTGGGGCAAGCGGGCGAAGCCATCTCCGCCCGCGCCTTGTCCGAGCAACTGGGCCAGCCGCTGAGCAGCACCTATCGTCACCTCAAAACCCTGCTGCGCTGGGGCCTGGCTGAAGAAAACGGCCAAGGCCGCTATTTGCCGGGGCCTGCCTGTTTACAACTGGCGAAAAAATTCGACCGTGAAGCCGTCCTGGTCACCTTGGCCAAGCCTGAACTCCGGCGCCTGGCCGAGTTGAGCCAGGAAAGCGTGGCGCTGATGGTGCCCAGTAACGGCCAGGCGATTTGCATTGAGCTGGTCGACAGCCCGCAGCCCTTGCGCTGCTGTTACCAAAAAGGCCTGGCCCAGCCGTTGTTGGTGGGCGCTTCGGCCAGAGTGTTACTGGCGCATATGGATCCAGCCCACAGCCTTGCTTTACTGCACAGCCAGGGCATCGAAGACGAACCCTGCGCCGATTACCTGCGCAGCTTTGTGGCGATCCGGGCGCAGGGTTACGCCGTGAGCGTGAGTGAAATCGACGATGGCATCTGGGGCGTCAGTGCCCCGCTGATCGACAGCCGCCAGCGCCTGCAAGGCGCCATCAGCCTCATGGCCCCGGCCTTTCGCGCACACCCGCGCAGCGAGCGCCTGATCCGTTGGACGCAGGACATAGCCCTGCGCCTGAGCGCCCGACTGGACTGACTGTAATGGGAGTTTTTGCATGACCGTTGTACCTGACATGACCCTGTGGACCGGGCGCATTGACGCCGCCGAAGGGCAAGGCGCGTTGCGCTGGCATCAATGGATCAAGCCGCTGGCGCCGGGCCTGCCCACGGGCGCGGCGTTGATTGGCCTGGCCTGTGACGAAGGAGTGAAACGCAATCAGGGCCGAACCGGCGCGCGCCAAGGGCCACCCGCCTTGCGCAAAGCGTTGGCCAATCTGGCCTGGCACGGCACGGCGCCGCTCTACGACGCGGGTGACGTGGCATGTGCGGGCAGCGACCTCGAAGGCGCACAGCACACCTACGCGGCGCTGGTCAGCCACCTGCTGGAACAAGGCCACCTGCCGCTGGGGCTGGGCGGGGGGCATGAAATCGCCTTCGCCAGTTTCAGCGGGCTGGCCGACCACCTGCGCTGTCACACCGCGCCGCCGCGTATCGGCATTCTCAATTTTGACGCGCACTTTGACTTGCGCCATAGCGAGCAAAGCAGCTCCGGCACGCCCTTTCGCCAGATTGCCGAGTATTGCCAGCGCGCGAACATGCCGTTCGCCTATTGCTGCCTCGGCGTCAGCCAACTGAACAACACCCAGGCCCTGTTCGAGCAGGCCCAACGGCTGAACGTGCGTTACCGCCTCGACCGCCACATGAACAGCTGGGACATGCCTGCCCTGGAAGCCTTTTTGGATGACTTCCTGAGCGGCGTTGATCACCTGTACATGACCATTTGCCTGGACGTGTTACCTGCCAGTCAGGCGCCGGGCGTCAGCGCGCCGTCGGCGCACGGGGTCGATATGCAGATCGTCGAGCACCTGGTGCGCCGCGCCAAAGCCAGCGGCAAATTGCGCATGGCCGACATCGCCGAACTCAACCCGGCTCTGGACATCGACAACCGCACTGCTCGCATTGGCGCGCGCTTGCTCGCCAGCCTGATTGATTAAGTTTTTTGCTCATCCCTGAAACCGCTTGTTGAATCATAAAAAAAAGAGAAATTCGCCATGCTGACATTTCAACTGGATGCGTTGAGCACCCTCGCTCTCGCGTTGCTCTTGCTGGGCCTGGGCGCCCAACTGAAAAAACGCAGTTACTGGCTGCGCCAACTGTGCGTACCGGCCCCGGTGATTGGCGGCTTTGGTTTTGCCTTGCTGGTCTGGTTGCTGCGTGATCGCCAACTGCTCGACCTGACCTTGGACACCAGCCTGCAAACGCCCTTGATGGTCGCGTTTTTCACCACCGTGGGGCTGGGCGGCAGCCTGGGCCTGCTGCGCAAAGGTGGCAAATTGCTGTTTATCTACCTGGGGGCGTGCTGGGGGCTGGCGCTGGTGCAAAACGTGGTGGGTGTGAGCGTGGCCAAAGCGCTGGGCATCGACCCGCTGCTGGGGATCATGGCCGGAGCGGTCTCGCTGGAAGGCGGTTTTGGTGCTGCGGCGGCCTTTGGACCGATTGCCGAAAACCTCGGTGCTGTGGGCGCGACCACCGCGGCACTGGCAGCGGCTACTTTCGGCATGGTGGCGGGCGGCTTGCTTGGCAGCCCGCTGGCGCGCTGGTTGATCGAGCGCAACACACTCACGGTCAAGGCAGAAGCGGTGGGCAACCTCAAAGCCTTCGAAGACGTGGTGCATACCCCGCCTGCCGCGCTGGATGCACCGACGCTGCTGCGCTTGCTGACCTGCATCGTGGTCATCATGGTGCTTGGCTTTTGGCTGGGTGCCAGCTTGCAACAACATTTAGGCATCGTGTTACCCAGCTATGTGGGCGCGATGTTCGTCGCGATCATCTTGCGCAACCTCAATGACCGCACCCAGGCCGTTGACATACCCGACCACTCCGTTAGCACTATCGGCGACGTCAGCCTGGGCATGTTCCTGACGATGGCCATGATGAGCCTCAAGTTTTGGGAGCTGGAAAAGCTCGGCATGCCACTGCTGGTGATATTGGTGGTGCAAGTGGTGATCATGCTGTTGCTGTGCGTCTTCGTGTTGTTTCGCCTGTTTGGCGGCAACTATGACGCTGCCGTGTTGTGCGCAGGCTTCATGGGGCACGGGCTGGGTGCAACCCCCAACGCCGTGGCCAACATGGGCGCGATCTGCGACCACTACAAAGTGTTCTCGTACAAAGCCTTCATCATCGTACCGCTGTGTGGCGCCGTGTTGATCGACATCGTGGCCATCCCGATGATCACCTGGTTTATCAACGCATTTAGCTAATGCCAGAGCCGTCGCAAAGCCATTCAACCCGGTGATTCAGGCATACCTCAATCATCAGATTTACGAGCGCTGCGCACTCGATCGCAGCCTCGTGCCTCGTCAGCGACTACACAAGAAACGCCAACATGTAGTCGCTGACGAGTAACACGAGGCTGCGATCGGCGGCAAAGCCGTCGCAAAGCCATTCAACTCGGTGATTCAGGCATACCGCAGTCATCAGATTTACGAGCGCTGCGCACTCGATCGCAGCCTCGTGCCTCGTCAGCGACTACACAAGAAACGCCAACGTGTAGTCGCTGACGAGTAACACGAGGCTGCGTTCGGCGGCAAAGCCGTCGCAAAGCCATTCAACTCGGTGATTCAGGCATACCGCAGTCATCAGATTTACGAGTGCTGCGCACTCGATCGCAGCCTCGTGCCTCGTCAGCGGCTACACAAGAAACGCCAACATGTAGTCGCTGACGAGTAACACGAGGCTGCGATCGGCGGCAAAGCCGTCGCAAAGCCATTCAACGCGGTGATTCAGGCATACCGCAGTCATCAGATTTACGAGCGCTGCGCACTCGATCGCAGCCTCGTACCTCGTCAGCGGCTACACAAGAAACGCCAACATGTAGTCGCTGACGAGTAACACGAGGCTGCGATCGGCGGCAAAGCCGTCGCAAAACCATTCAACCCGGTGATTCAGGCATACCGCAGTCATCAGGTTTACGAGCGCTGCGCACTCGATCGCAGCCTCGTGCCTCGTCAGCGGCTACAAAAAAACAAAGAAACACCAACACGTAGTCGCTGACGAGTAACACGAGGCTGCGATCGGCGGCAAAGCCGTCGCAAAACCATTCACGCGGTGATTCAGGCATACCTCAGTCATCAGGTTTACGAGCGCTGCGCACTCGCGCGCAGCCTCGTGCCTCGTCAGCGACTACAGGTTTTCAGCGCCTACAGGTTTGAAGGACTGTCAGGCAATTTGCGGCACGGTGAAGCGAAATTCGCTGCCTTCTCCCGGTTTGCTTTGGGCCAGGAGCTGGCCGCCGTGGGCTTTGATGATGCCTTGCGAGATGTACAGCCCCAAACCTGTGCCAGAAGCATTACCTTCTTTGGCCGTCCAATAGCGTTCGAAGATGTGAGGCAATTGCTCGGCCGGTATGCCCTTGCCCGAGTCGCGCACGCTGAACACGATGTCTTGGCCATTGGACATGGCCGCGACTCCGATTTTGCCTTGCGCCGGGGTGAACTTGATGGCGTTGCCAATCAGGTTGGACAGCACTTGAAACAAACGCTCGGGGTCAGCGTTGATTTTCAGGCCCGGCTCGGCATGGAAGGTCAGGTCCACGGACTTGTCCATCGCCAGCGGCGCCAACAGTGAAAGCGCTTCTTCAAAAATCTGACTCACGTCCAGTGGCTGCGGGGTGATGGTGTAGCGCCCGGCTTCTATCTTGGAGGTGTCGAGCAAGTCTTCAAGCAGCACGTTCATGCGGCTACTGGCTTGCTGCATGGTGTCGATGGCGGAGGTAATGCGCCGTGACGTGTGCGGGCCGTCGCTGCTGAAGGCTTTTTGCATCATGCCGCAGAGCATCGAGATGATGGTCATGGGGCTGCGCAAGTCGTGGGACACCACGGCCACCAGCTCGTCGCGGGCGCGCACGGCTTGCTGCTCGCGCACCACCTGGCGTGAGAGGTCGTTTTCCAGCGCCGAGCGGCGCAAGTCGTTGGCCGCGAACACGTCACCGTGGCTCCACTTGCTGGAAATACCATCCATTTCGACTTTCCAGAGTTCAAACGAGGTGCGCGGGCTCAAGCGCATGCCGGTGGCACTGGGCTCCAGGTGGAGTGGCTTGCTGGGGTCGCCACTCCACGGGATGCTCTCTTTCACTTCTGCGCGAAACCACAGCACCGCATTGTCGACGGGCTTGGGCAGGGTCATGGCCAGCAGACCGCTGGCGATGTCTTTGTACTGCGCGGCGGGTGTGTAAAGCGTCGACAGGCAGTGGGTGGAAAACACCGATTGCTGCGAGTCTTTGAACCACTGGTACAACGTGCGAATGTCATCGGCGGGCGGGCATTGGCCGTAGCGGCGCAGCACGTTGTCTTCCAGGATGGCCACACCGCTGGAGTCTGTCAGCGCCATCAGTTGTTCGGGCGCTTGGGCCAACCCGTCAAACACGGTGTTCGGGTTGCTGACCATGGCGGTGTTCAGGCGCTCCAGCGCGCCCATTTTGGCCTCGCGCTGGCGGCTGATTTCCAGGGTTTGCAGGGCGCTGATTTGCAACGACAACACCTGGCCGATGGTTTGGCAGGCCATGCGCAGCTCATGGGGCACGTGCAACGGCTGGCGATGCCCGCAACTGATCAAGCCCCATAGCCGTTCGCCGTCCATCAACGAGATGCTCATGGACGACAGCACGCCCATGTTTTTCATGTATTGGCAGTGAATCGGCGACACGCTGCGCAAGACGGCACCGCTCAGGTCCAGCGCCTCACAGGTATCGGGGCGCAGTCGCGGCACCAGTTCAACCGGCTGGTAGTCGGCGTTGGGGATAATGCGCAACCAATGCGTGCGATACAGCTCGCGGGCTTGCTCCGGGATGTCCGAGGCGGGGAAGAACATGCCGTTGAACAGCTCCATCGAAGGTGAAGACGCTTCGGCGATCACCTGGCCATGACCTTCTTCTTGAAAACGGTAAATCAGCACCCGGTCGTAGCCGGTGAGCGCCTGGATTTCCTTGACGCAAATGGCGTACAGCGCGGGCAAGGTCTTGGCGGCTTGCAGGCGTTGCAACATGCGGCTCAGGTTGCGCACTTTGGCCATCGTGGTATTGAACTCGACCTCGTCGGGTTTGAGTTCCAGCTCCAGCACCAGCACATTGTGTTCGCGGTGCAACAAACCCTCGTAGCGGATGCCTTGCAGGTTCAGCTCCAGCACGGGCACCTCCATCTGCTCGGCAACGCCTGCGGCCTGTTGCACCACGGCCGCTGCTTCAGGGCCGGTCAACATCGCCAGTGGCTGATCCAGCAGCGCATTGGCGTGCAAGCCAAACAACGCCTGGACGTTGGCACTGATTTGCTGGATACGCAGCTCGGGCAGTGACAGCGTGACGAGCAGGCCGTGGGGTTGGATGGCGCCCGGAAACCGGATGGGCTCATCGGCGCAATTATCCAGCAGGGCTTCAAACGCCTGAGCGTCGAGTGGATTCATATCAAAACCTCCTGACATTCGAGCCACTGCTCGAAACAGCTAAACGTTGAACAGGCAGCGTGTACGGCTTCGCGTTGAGCGTGCTCGTCGAGTTGTACGCTGCCCAAAAACGCCATGAATGTTTTCCAGCGCCGGCCGGTGTCTTCCCCGTAGACGTACAAAAATGAGCCGCCGCTGTGGGTATCAAGCCCCAAATGTTGGGCGATCTGTTTACGCAAAATATTGCCCCCCAGCGTAGCGCCTTCCAGCACATACAAAACCCCGAGTACGCAGGCTTCACTGTGCAGCGCTGGCAAGGTGTGGCAGCGGGGCAGTGCGCCGGGATCGTCCCCCAACGCCTGAAGGTCTTGCACCAGGGCCTGGGTTTTGAGTCGCGCTTGCAGGTCAAACCCTTCGGGGATAAACGCGCTATGGAGCAGTGCGTCTTCCAGGGGCTGATAAAACCCGAAGTAGGCGCTCAGCAAACGCGTGTAGTGCGCGCGGTCGAGCGTTGCCGAGAAAAAAGGCAAACGTTGCTCAAGCGCCACATGCAGGGTGTGCGTGCCGGTGCGCAGCGCGCTCAGGACGGCAGGCGTCAAAGGGGGGGAAGGGTCTTGTGGCATGCCGTGTAACCGGGCTCTCTGGGTGCGCATTAAATAAACGCTCATGGCTTTATGAAGCCAGGGGCTGAAAAAAGTGCAATAAATCTGTTTGGATTTTGTAGGGAAATTCTGGCAGATGACCTGCCGCTTGTGCGAATGCAATGGCACACGGCAGGATCAACGGCACATTTCAGGCTGCGGTTGTTTACGGGCCGCACATGCTTAAAGGAAACGTCATGCTTGAACTACGGCCTAATTGTGAGTGCTGTGATTGCGACCTGCCGCCTGACGCGGTTAACGCGCGGATCTGTTCGTTTGAATGCACATTCTGCGCGGCGTGCGCGGAGCTAAAGTTGGGCGGGCGCTGCCCCAATTGCGCAGGCGAATTGCTGGCGCGTCCGCGTCGGCCCGCCGACAAACTGGGCAACAGCCCTGCGTCGACCGTGCGGGTTCACACACCCGAAGGCCGCGTGTGCGGCACATGATTGCGAGGCTTTTTTAAATGCCTGGCCCGTGGCTGGGCAGGCGTGCCCGTCTACAGCGCGTTATCTTGCCCCAGTGCATCGACAGTGGCCTTGACCGCGCGCAAGGCGTGGCACAACAGAAAGGCTTGATGGGCGTCGATGCACAGCGTGCCGGTGGCGGCGGCGTCAAGGGTATGGGTGGCGGCAGACAACAACTCGCAGGCGCTGTGCAGGGCATGGGTGGCCGGGATATCGGCAGTGACACTGAACAGCAGAAGGTGCTGCTGAGCCGGGCCGGTTTCGTGGAAGGCGTGCGAGGTGGTGAGGTGAGGCATGAATTTCTCCAACTTTTCAGTGAGAGCTGCCGCGGTCCTTCCTACGGGATTGGGTGGCAGCCATGTGCGGGGTAGGAATACCGGGAAAGTTGGCACCCGGCCAGACCGAAGTCTGCCCGCACACAGCTGCCATAGAGCGTTATCTCGGGCATAAAAAAACGCCAGAGGTACAGTCTTGGGCGCTACGCGCCAACTTTGCATCGGGTTCCTACGCCCGGCCACGGGATTGACCGTGACGCTGCGGACTTTATCCCTGGTTCCTGACTTGGCAAATTAGAACGTTGTAGTCGCTGCCGCAGGCTGCGATAAGAGCCGAAGGGTCTTTGTGCCTCGGCGCCCGACGACCCTGGCAGACGCGATCGCAGCCTGCGGCAGCGACTACAAGGGCCGGTTGATGAAGGTTCCGGCCGTATCGTGCGCAATGCCCCGATGACTCTGGCAGACGCGATCGCAGCCTGCGGCAGCGACTACAAGGGTCGGTCGATGAAGGTTTCGGCCTTATCGTGCGCAATGCCTCGGCTCCTGATGACTCTGGCAGGCGTGATCGCAGCCTGCGGCAGCGACTACAAGGGCCGGTTGATGAAGGTTTCGGCCGTATTGTGCGCAATGTCCCGACTCTTGATGACTCTGGCAGGCGTGATCGCAGCCTGCGGCAGCGACTACAAGGGCCGGTTGATGAAGGTTCCGGCCGTATTGTGCGCAATGCCCCGACTCTTGATGACTCTGGCAGGCGTGATCGCAGCCTGCGGCAGCGACTACAAGGGCCGGTCGATGAAGGTTTCGGCACGTATTGTGCGCAATGCCTCGGCTCCTGATGACTCTGGCAGGCGTGATCGCAGCCTGCGGCAGCGACTACAAGGGCCGGTTGATGAAGGTTTCGGCCGTATTGTGCGCAATGCCTCGGCTCCTGATGACTCTGGCAGGCGTGATCGCAGCCTGCGGCAGCGACTACTAGGGCCGGTTGATGAAGGTTTCGGCCGTATTGTGCGCAATGTCCCGACTCTTGATGACTCTGGCAGGCGTGATCGCAGCCTGCGGCAGCGACTACAAGGGCCGGTTGATGAAGGTTTCGGCCGTATTGTGCGCAATGCCTCGGCTCCTGATGACCCTGGCAGACGCGATCGCAGCCTGCGGCAGCGACTACAAGGGTCGGTTGATGAAGGTGCCGGCCGTATCGTGCGCAAGTGCTCCGTCTAACAACCACCCCAAAGCAATCGGCCACAAGCTTTGCTGATACCGGCTATGGAAAAACGCGAAATGACCTATCGCGGTTTCACCGATGTCTGCCGGGTTTATCCGTAAATGTGTGCGCTCGCTGGCGCTGAAATAACGCAGCAAGCGCTCAGTGGCCGCCACGGTGCCAAAAGGGTCGTCGCTGAGGCTGATGGCGAGGGTGTTGGCCGTGACAGAGGCGAAGGGCAGGGTGTGGAGCGTGCGTGCGCTGGGCAGCCTTTCAAAGCGCGTGTTCATGGCGGCCCAGTCGTTGACCACGCCAGCGGGGGTGTCTTCGAGCCAGCCCAGGCGTTTGCCGGGGAAATACCCGCACAACCGCGTCAGCAGCGGCATGACCACGTGCCAGCGGGCGAACATGGGCCAGCGTTGCGCGGCGGCGTAATCGCGCCAATAAGCGAATTGCGCCCCCACCGTCACTAACCGCCGAACTCGTGAGGCACCCGCCGCCAGCCCCACGGTGCAGCCGCCAAAACTGTGGCCGACCATATCAATCGGTTGGCCTGGGCATTCACGCTGGGCGCGCATGAGGATCGCGTGCGCGTCCAGCACGCCCCAGTCCGACCACGAGGCTTTAAACCCGCGCAATGAACCGCTGCGGGACACGCCGATGCCGCGATAGTCATACAGCATCACGTCCAGCCCGTGATTGAAGAGGTAGTCGGCAAAACGGGCGTAGTAGGTGCAGCGCACCGATGTGGCGGCGCTGATGATCACCACCGCGCGGGAGGGGGCGGGCACCCCGTGGCGCCACTCAAAACCGCCCAACCGATAACCGTCAGCGGCAGGCTCGAAGAACGCCCGGCTGACGGCTTGGCTGCGGATGTGCGTCAGTGCGTGCTCCGCGCACTGCGTTCGGCCAGCAAGCGCGAGGCTTCAACGTAGGCGGTCTGGAAGGCCGGGGTTTCGACCCACGCCAGCGCGCTGTCTTCGTCATCGCCATGCTCGCTCATGCGGAAGGCAATGAGCAGGCCCATCAGGAAATCGGTCGCGTCTTCTTCCTCTTCTTCGCTGATCACCAGCTCCAGCACCGGGTATTGCAGGAACACGCTGCACAGGGCTTGCAGGCTGATGGCTTCGGCGGCCTTCATGGCCTGAAACAGATCGTCGAAATCGGCGGGTTCGAAGCCGTTGTCTTTGATGTCCTGAAAGTCGAACGTGCTGAGGTCGATTTTGACGTCATCGAACGGGCTATCGATCAGCGCAGACGCCGAGGCCTTGGCCGGTTTGCCGATGCGGTTTTGCTTGGCTTTGGTTTTGGCCCGCTGTGCGTGCTTGTGCTGTTTCTTTGGCGTTGCCATGAACGTGTCCTGTACGGGCTAAGACGGTTATTGAACCTCAGCTTTCGGGGATCACCAAGCGTGGATCGTGGATTGGGTCAATTATCGGGCTTGAAGCCGGGCAGGCCGTGGGCTTGGCATCAGTGTTTGAGGGTGTTGGCAAAACGCTTCCAGCCGCTCATTGAGCTTCTCTTCGCAAGCGCTTTTGTGTGCAGGACGCGTGTCCTGCACGAAACGAAAGAACTCGGCTTGGGTGAGTTCATTGTTTTTTATTCGGGGCGCGCGTTCTTATGCAGGTCTATGTGCAGTTTTGGCTCCCTGGGTCGCGCAGCAGGGTGAGGCGGCACTAAATCGCGCCCAACAAAAAACCCGCACTGGGCGGGTTTTTTGTTTGCTTTGCGGTGGTGTAAACACCACATCAAAGCTGAATGTGGTGCCCAGAGACGGAATCGAACCGCCGACACGGGGATTTTCAAAACCTGTGAACCTCCTTCCTGATTTGAGAAATCGCTGGTTATCCTTTGCTCTATCTCAAATATGCCGTCGTCACACCCGGCCAGAAACGGGCCAGATGCCCCAAAACCTTCCGGACGTACCGGAGGAGTACCGGAGTCTGGAGGTGGATTAGGGCTGGTTTTTGACGCACCGCGCGTACCGCGTGACATTTGAGTACGAGAATTTTTAGTCGTCTAATTTATATCAACCTTTACCAACCCCACCTAATGAGGTGAGCGAGAGTGGGAAAACCAGAGGATCCATTTCTAGGGTGAGTAGCGGTTCAGTTTATTACTCGTCTCGTGCTCACGCCCCATTGGGCGACGATTTTTGTGACGCGAAGCCACTCACTGTCTAATCGCTCGTCAATCATCTCTGAAATTGACCTTGAACTTTTTGAGGCAAGATATGTTAAGCAACTAGATAATAAATTCTCACCAAACCCTGGGCAAATTACTTCATTTTCATTGTGTTTGCTAAATTGACTCCAATATGCGCCACGATAGGATTTATCAGCTTTCAACGCCTCTCCTACGGAAAGCCCATTTTTATGGTCGGGATATTTTCTGAGTTCGTGATATTTAGAGTTGCTGAAAATTAGAGAAGACTTGCATTCTGCTCCTGCTACCTCCCTAACCAACGAAAAAGGTAAGATATTTTCGATTTCATGGCACTCCAAAACTTCGAAATATCTTTTTTCTAAGTAACCAACTTGTGTTTTTTTAAATTTTTTTGCTGTGCTGCCTAATTTAGCTTTAGGGTGGTCTTTGTCGCTGTCGACGATACATGCAAAAAAACGAGTGGACTTTAGGTTCAACTTTTCAAACATTTTGTGAGTGGTATCACCTCCTCCTGAAGCTGTTTCAAGTTTTATGTCGCATGCACCTAATTTCAATTTAGCAATGTACGCTTTAGCACCATAGATAAATACTTCTCCATCATCGTCGTTCTCCGTTAATAAAATTGGCAGTTGTAGTGATTCGCTATCCCGAAAGTGGCCATAGCCAACATGCCATGTGCCGGAAAGGTAATTTAATTTGAATTTGTCATCAAATTTGATATTTACATATAGCTCAAGTTTGTTTAGCAAGGATTTGGTTTCATTCACTTGGCTTTGCAAGTCGTCAAGAACTCTTTTCGAATAGTAGCTAAGCTCTTTTATCGCTAAATAGCTAATAACGAGTTCGTAGGGCATCCATAAAAAGTGCTTTCCTTCACCGTGTGCCTTTAATATGTTGTCAATGGCTGAAAGTTTTATCAGCTTGTCTACGGAAAGATCTGGGAGTGCTTCGATAACTAGTATCATGATTGCACCGACAGAAAGCCGATAGGCCAATCAACCAAGTATCCATCCTCGTCAAATCCAGCTAGGTTGGTTTCTGTCATGCCGCTTTCATTCTTGTCAAATAATACGATATTGACTTTTGTTTCCGAAATTTTGTCGTCTCTAATGCTTTGGCCTAATGCGTCAATCAAGTGTTTGCTATGAGTTTCGATGACAAATAAAAAGTTGCTATGTTTTGTGGCTAATGAGGCGACTTTTGCAATTGCGGTTCCAAATTTATATTGAAGCGCAGGGTGCAAGTGTAGTTCGGGTTGCTCAAGCACCAATACTCTTGGCCAAATATTTCGCTTGTGGATGTTTGATGGTTTTCTTTTGCCTTTTTTGGGTACTAATTCCAGCCAAATAGATACGATTACAGGCAGTATTTGAGAGTATCCAAACCCCATGTCGCTTACGTTGTGAAACTCTTTATCAGTACTCTCCTTTATTAATAGCTCGTAGTGAAGGCCCTGTTTAAATAAGCGTAACTCGAAGCCGAATTGCTCTGCAATCCAAGCGCCAAGGCTTTTCTGGTTTTCTTCTGACATTGAGTTGATTACCATCGGAAGATTCGCTCCCGTATGGTCTACTTCATCAATCTCTAAATCTTGATATCGATAAAACCTTTCCCCTGCGGCTCGCAAAGGCCCGGAGTAACGAACCCCGCTAAAATAATCTTTGAATAAAGCATCGGTCGCTCGAAGAAATTTCGTCGTGTTAATCGCAGTTAGATAGAGAAAAACGGTTGCGAGAATTTCCTGCTCGTGTTTTTCTAGGTTTTTTATGAATACCTTATCCTGTTGGAATAATATTGATAGGTTTTCATAAAGTGTTTCGCTGTGGCTCAATGGTAATTTGAGAAGTTCCTGTCTTATGTTGGTCACTTTTTTCGAGTGATGGTGGAATTTTTTCAGGTAAGTTGCGAGCCTGCTATATCCTTCAGTCTTGAGGCGATCGAAAGCTAAGAAAAGCTTTTCTTCGTTTACTGTCATTGAACGCCAGCCTACAACTCTTAACGGAATAAGTGCTCCATTAATGGTGACCTTCTTTAAGGAAAAGCTTTCACTGATGCCTGTTTCGTTGCAGCTAATCGTAAAGCTGCTAACATTGGTTTCAGAATATACCATTTGTACTGATATGTTTCTTGTTTTAAGATCTAGCGTATTTTCTACTAGTTCGTCGGCGTCTTTTTTTAATGTGAGTGAAATTTCGGCATTAAACTCTGTGCTGGACTTGATTTTAGGTCGAAACGGAACGGGTGGAGTAGTCTCTACTTCGACTAAAAATTCATCTGCGTTTTCCCAGTCATCACTGGCAAAATCTAGTGAGATATCGAAATCAAAAGATATGCTGTTCGCATTTTGGCGGAGGGCTGTATGGAAGTCACCAAAATCTGCAAATCGGCCATACCATAGTATTGGTGAGCGTGTATTCGCTTCAATCGATTGACGTAGAAGAGGAAACGTTCGAAGAAAAGTACTTTTGCCGCAGCTGTTTCGGCCTACGAGGATGTTTACTGTTTTAAGTGGGATAAGGTTGCGTTCACTGCCAAAACTTCGCAGGTCGCGAATGCCAAAGGAATTTATGCGTGACATGATTTTCCTGTATTTTATGTGTAGTGGCTTAAAGCTATTCTAGCTTCTTCCAGTAACATTGAAAAACATAATAATATGCATCATTAGCGATGATTTTGAATGCGACCTATCAGGTCCTCGATCATATTGCTATTCAAGCGAGTAGTAACGGGATTGAAGCTTTGTGGAGATTTCTGCGAGATGCTCTTTGAACTGGAAATATGGGTTTTCGTCAAAGAAGAAAATGATGACTTCGCTTTCTCTCACGCCCTTGTTCGAAAGCTTCCCCGGTTTCAGATCGTAATCCGCACTGATGTTGGACGCTAGCTCGCGCAAAGCCAGTAGGCGTTGCTTTTTACGAGCGGCAATCTCAGGCCGGTCCTTGGGAATAGCCGCGTACTGGTTGACCCGTAGGTAGGTCCTCCCCGCTCGGGAGTCGACTCTCCAAAATAATGTTTCGTTTTTCCCTTCGTAGTAGCCTTCACGCCGACAGATATCCAGCTGAGTCCAAGGTGTACCGTTCATGTTGACGCCTTTCTTGAATTTCAAAAAAGGGTCACTGTGCTTCAGCTGGTCGTACAGCTCTCCAATGAGGTGCCGTTGACCTATGGCGCTTTGAAATGCGGTGGGGCAGGAGATGGCTAAGCGCTGGAAGACCTGTTCTTCCTTAGAAATCCAGGCGTCTTTCAGGAACGCGCAGTACTGATCGATGATTGGGTGGTAGGGCGCTAAAAAGCTAACTGCTTGATGGAAATCATGGGCGGATATCAGTTGATAGCCCTGTAGATTCTGCCGCTCCCAGGTGTCGACGTAGCCGATTTTAAAGTAGACGTACTTGTCGCAATTCGGGAAGCGTTTCCGGTAGCGGCTGAGTTGATCAGAATGAAAGGTCGATGAGGTTTTGTTCTCAAACAGGATGGCGCGAGGCACGCAATTTACTTCAAAGGTCAGGAGTAAATCGACATTACCAGATTGGAGTTCAGGCTCGATTTTTACGGGTATCTCGCCTTCTGCGATGAGCCCTAAAGCGTGGAATACCTGAGAACGGTAACCCGCTATATCAGGGTTGACCTCCAGCTCCTTGAAAAACCACGCTAAGAAAGCATCCGTGCTGAGCTCCTTTGGGGCGTACATGAACAGATTATTCAACGGTTCTTCCTTGGCGTCGTAGATATGGTACGGGGCAACAGGCACAGCGCATACCGCGTGATCTAGAGCATAAAGAGAATCCAAAAAAACACCAGCTATGAATATTTCCAATTGGTTTGTGGTTTCTGATAGTTATTCCGAATTGGTTTTGTGTGTTGGTCGCTACACTTACGCCTATAACTCCTGGACCAAATGGGTTGATCTCGATTTGCTCAGGAGTTATAGGAGATCTTCTTGAAGAGCAGGCTTTTCCCTATAACTCCTTTGGATAACGATTTTTCAATCCCGCAAACAAAGATTGTCGTGTGCCGGCTGAAAATGTGTACGAAAAAATACCTCTTGCGAATAAAACATGGGCCGATAGTATTGGATTCAGCGGCCACCTCGGGGGGCTTAATAGCGGAATCACCTTAGGGTGCGTATTATTTTACTAAAGCTCCATCGAGCATATGAGTTTCGACTCTCTACTAGGTACATAAAACATGAAATCAAATTCTCCACAGTTTTCTGTAAGTAATCACCATGCCTATTTCAAAGCCAGCAAAACAGCACGAAAGAAGAGATCCTGTTGTAAAAAACTTGATTGTAACTAACTATCCAAGCACCAATAGTTTTACTTACAGTCTGCGCGGGACGACCAAAGGGCGCCGACGCACAACGTTAGGTACGTCTAAAGACCTAACTTTAAATCAGGCCCGCATCAAGGCGCTGGAAGTTCAGGGGGCTGGTTATAACGCTGCTTCTTTGACACTTTCCGAGGTCTTCGAACAGTACGAACAATCCGGCGAGTATAGCGGCAAGCGCAGCATGGGGCGTGAGCGTAAACGCTACGATTCAGCTGTTGAACCAATTCTTGGCCCGAAAGCAATCAAAGCCATCAGCTTGGCGGATATTCAAGACGTTTTGGCATCACTACGCCCATCACTAAGTGATGCGACGAAGAACCGCTATTTAGCCATGCTGCGCTCCATCTTTCGGTTTGCGGTAGATCACGACTATTGCGAGAAAGATCCTACCCGCAGCATAAAACTGAAGCGCGAGGTGCCGGTTAAGCTGTATGAGGTCAACAATGAACTCATTGATCGCCTCGGCGTAGCGGTTAACTGGCTGGAAGACCGTTTTCCTCGGACGTCCTGCCTCGTGGAGTTTCTTTTACTAACGGGGATGCGCTTGGGGGAGGCACTACCCCTGACGTGGTCGGATGTCGATTTCACGCTTCAGCAAATCACCTTGAGGACGACCAAAAGCGGTCGGGTCAGGCACGTGCCCATCAGCGAAGAATGCGTTGAGGTGCTTGATAGGCTTGCCGAGGTTACCGCTGACTTTCCCGCAGGTGGCTGGCTGTTTCCTTCGTCATTTGGGCCGTCGCACATGACCCGGCCAGTGCGCCCGTGGAAAAAAGCGTGTCGGGCAGCAGGACTCCCCTTGTCGTTGCGCTTTCATGATTTGCGTCATATTTTTGCCTCGGCCTGTGTCAAGGATGGTATCCCGCTGTACACCGTGCAAGGGCTGTTGGGCCATTCCTCCATCAGAATGACTGAGCGTTATTCCGCCTTGGCGTCTTCAGATTTGTTGAAGGCCAGTTGCCGTGTATCAAGTGCCCTTGCCTTCCGTGCAGGGGGTGCGAAATGAGCAAGTTTTTTTCGAATGACTCACTGAATGCGGATGTCATTGATGCAGTGATTCGTGCCGGAGGAAAAGCGCTTGATGGCGAACGAGGCTCACTCACGGCTGTAAAAAGTATTGAGTTCAATGAAAGCTCGGTAATTTTTTCGCTGTCAAAAACGCATCGGGATTACACAGGGCTTCTGCCGGAGTTGAAAAAGCATTGTTTGTATTTTCAAACTAGTACTGAACTATTTCTGCCATTTTCTAAGAGCGCCATTGATGACAATAAATTACTGGTGTTTTTGAAACAGTCGTTGGCAGTGATTAGGATAAATATTGACTATGCGTTAGCTGACGCAGATTTAAATTATGGTCAGTGGTCGGTTCCTGAAAGCGGTGTGGAACCTCTCATTCATCCCTTTAATTTTCTGGGGATCATTGAGGCTTCCGGAATGGCCTTGATTGAGGCGATGTACGGACATAGTCAGCTCAAGGGTTTTGATTTTTCGCTAGAAAAAGTCCGATTACGTAAAAAGCAAGACGTTCAGGATGTTGCACCGTGTATTTGGATCGATAAAGTATTACGGGATCCAGTTACGAAGCACTTCTTTACGCGTATTAACATTCTGAGCCGTTCAGGGATGAAATATGGCGTGATATCGGCCGTTATCCCCAATACCGATCTTCAAGATGCCAAGAAGTTAACGGACTTGGTACTTTCTGTGACCCCGAGTGTTGTTGACCGCAAATTGTTGGGGGCTCTTGTTAAAGAACTCCTTCGAGATGCTTTTGATCACATCGACACTCAAGTTTGGATACGAACTGAGGGATGGATTCGAGGTGAGGACGGGGAAATTGAGGGCTGTGCTTGTGGTCAGGAGCTGCTCCTGGCTCCTGGGGTTGACCCTGATCGGTTTCACATGGATATCGTGGCACCGAGGCTTTCGCAGATCGGAACACTCGGTGGGTGGAATGACGCTGTTCTGGCCCCTGTCAGTCGGAACCTTACGCTTCTTGGGGCTATACAGCTCGGAATAGCAGCGTTGATGATCGATTTAGTGCCTGGATTGTCATCTTCCGTAATCAACTTCTTCGGCGGAGCAGGTCGGGGCAAGACCTTGTTGTTATCTACAGTGGCTAGCCTGTATGGCAATACCGGTGCACCAGGGCAAAGTAAACCCGGTCAGGTGGGCAAGCCTATGATTGAGACTTTTGGTTCAACACAACGAGCACTTCAGGCAAAAGGCCAACAAACGTCGGTCGGCCCATTTTTGATTGATGAAATTGGTAGCAACACCTACGGCGACCTCGACAATTACGTCTATGACACGGGTAACGGCAGTGGCCGTACGAAGCTTAGCGGCAATGGGGATGTACTAGAGTCGCCACCTAAAACGTTGTTCGTCCTGACAACCGGGGAAGTATCAATAATGTCGTTGGTCAGCCGTAACGCCAAGCAGGGCATTTTTGATCGGGGTGTGGATATTAATGTCGGAGGTGGCGATGTCAGCTTTGAAGGGGAAGATACCGACGATTTCGCTTTCCTGCCGGACGACATCAAGAAAGCACTATCTGTAGCTATTCCGCAGCAGTACGGTACGGTGGCCCCGGCGTTTGTCCGAGCTCTTTTAGCTGAAATGAAAAGCCCAAGTTGGGAGCTTGAGCTTGCCAACAGGCACAGGGAACTCGCTGACGCATTGCCTCGTTACGTCAGCCAAGATGGCCCGGATCGGGTTTTATGGCGATTTGCGCTGGCAGGGCTGGCGGGGGAAGTGGCTTTGCGAAATGGCGTATTCAGCGAACAATATGTGGATTCGGATGACCTCTTTAATGGGGTGCTGGTGTGTGCTCATCGCTGGGTCACCACTCGCTGGAATCATCTGTATGTTCTGGCCGATGCTCTATGTTCGCAAAAGCGCATTCCGTACTCCACACCAAAGTCCGGGTTGCCGTTGTATCGTCACAAAGATCAAAGCGGCGGTATGCCCACGTTGATGATTGCCAAAGATTTTATGGAAGAAATTTTTCCGGGGCGCAATCAAGTTGAAACGATCAGTAAGCGGTTCAAGGAAGATGGTCTTCTTGTTCGTGCGGATGCCGGGCGTCATACGGTAGGTAAGGAGCCGTACTACCACCTCAAAACCGAATGGTTGCTGGAACATCGTATCGAGTGGTCTGAGGAGCGGGAGCGCTTCGAGGCAATTGAATTGGTTGAAACGTGATGGCTTTGCCCAGATCGATTTGACCTGAATCGTCCCTCCGGCCTGCGACCGTTCACCCACTCGGCACTAAGCCCTGCGTTCTCCTAGGAAGACGTGGGGCTTTTGTGTTTTTGAAAGACTGGTTAGTCACTGAAGTGTTCGCCCGGTGCAGAACTGCCCCTGCGCCGATGATGAATCGGCAACGGGCGAACGGCAGCTAGGATACCGCAGGTCACCTCGTCCCACTGCGTAATTGCATGGACTTGACCACCCATTTGCGTTGCCACTGACCAGTCAATTGTATTCGTGCTAAGCAACCGTTTGCATTCAACTTGACCAACATACACCGTAGTGACGACCGGCAGACAGCGGCCAAAAGCTGCCTTTCGCGAAAGCCAACCAACGACCAAAAAGCAAGTACTTAAGACGAAGCAACTCAGGATGTTAAGGCGAATTTTTGTCCACTTCTCCACCGCCGCGTCGACGTACTGCTAGCATAAAGCAAACACTTTGAGGGAGGTCATCATGCTCAGCTGGCTCACTCAATAGGAGGAGCGATTGAGAACATAGCTTCCGGCAGCGACGCGCCAGAGGTTATCTCAAATTGCCATGCGCTAACCGAATACATAAAACCACTTGATATTTTACGGCGACTGTAATGAACAAAACTAGGGATAATCATTTTGTAGCGCAATGGTATCAAGAAGGTTTTATGGATGCGCGAGACAACCAGCTCTGCTATCTAACGCGCCGAGACATACAGTTGAAGAATGGTGAAGCCAAGACTGTAGACTCAAAGAGGTGGCACACACCCGCTCAGAAACTCTATAGAACAGACCTCTATTCGACATTCTTCGGAGCCGATGTTAATGACGACATTGAGCGGAAACTTTTTGGCCCTATTGATGATAATGGGTCCAAGGCTGTTCGAGCATTTCTGTGTGATGACCAATCGCAATGGCATAACAATTTTCAGGATTTTTTCATCTATCTTGATGCGCAAAAACTACGTACCCCGAAAGGTTTGGACTGGATCAAGAGCAAATATCCAGAACTGAGCCAGATGCAACTAATGATGGAGATGCAATCTTTACGTTCAATACATTGCACCTTGTGGGCTGAAGGCGTCCGAGAGCTAGTGTCTGCCGAAAATTCTGATGTTAAATTTATCGTTTCCGACCACCCCATCACCATTTATAACCATGCATGTCCTCCCACATCAGAATTGTGCAATTACCCCAATGATCCGGATGTTTCATTAAAGGGGTCACAGACAATATTTCCGCTAAACAAGAATCGCTGCTTGATTTTAACGAACCTTGAATATGCTCGAGACCCTGACAACGTTAATCCACTTGAGCAACGAACTAATGCCATCCGTGTTCGTCAAAGCATGGTCAATACGATTGAGTTTATTAACTCTCGCAAGCTGACGGCAGATGAGGTTAACCAAATTAACCACGTCATCAAGAGTAGAGCCCAATCATGTGTAGCTGCTGGTAAAGAGGAATGGCTTTACCCTGAAAACCGCGTGACTGGCAACTGGGCTGATATACAGAAAATTCTATTACCGCCAACGAATCAAATCCACAGATTTGGTGGTGAGATGTATGCCCAGTTTGAAAATGGCGCCTTTCACTATCAGGATGCGTTTGGTCGAACAGAACCACAAAGTGAATATCTAAATAAAAATATTGATGAGACTCAGGTTGGACGTAACGATCTTTGCGGTTGCGGCAGTGGAAGCAAATATAAGAATTGCTGTCGAAACATCCCTATTGATCTTCGAACCACTTGGGGCGTAGCAAGTATTCGAGAGCGAAATCTGGCATTTTGCAACTGTATTCGCAGCGTCCTTGGTCTCGACAGTGGTAAAATATGGTTGGACGTCAGACGTGAACTATCTGACAACCAAATATCAGAAATTTATGACTTTTATTCCATTTTATGGCCTCGTGATACTGATATTTACTCGTTACTACCTAAGTCAGATGGGGAATTTCGAGGGCTTTATACCGGACCATTAGATGTTCGAGTTATTAGCGCACATGCGGTGCCTATGGCATCTGTATTTGATGAGCTCTTGATAGAATCGCCTATAATAAATCCTAACAACCTCAAACCAGAGTTCAGTCCAGTTAAATCGCCAGAAAAATTCAAGTATCAGGCATTAAAGGATTTTCTGTTTATGCTTGAAATGGAACCATTTATCGGTCTCGGATTGGTAAATATTATTCCTAACCCCGTTGAATTTGACCTCGATCTGATGAGCGCCATGATGGAAATGGCTAGGACGCGATCTAGAACTCGCACAAGAGACATACCTTGCGAACAAGATCGTCTATTACACTATAGGTTGTTTATTGAGGACTTGTTAAATACAATGGCAATGATGCCTAAAAACGTAAAAGTGCGAACACTAGTTCAGCAATTTCGGCTGTCTGAAGAAGAGGCAGCAAAGGCTATTACCGAATTAGAAAACAATGCAGAGGCCTCGCCACTGATGATGTTGCAACAGATGAACGCTGGTAATGGCGGTCAGTTCATCCAGTCTAAAATGGGGCCGAACTATGAAATGGCACTGTTCATGGCACAAGTTACTGGCTCGGTGTTGGTCACAGATAGTGGGTCGAGATGGCACGAGTTAGTTACAGCACAGCATCGAAACCAAGGAATCATCAATTATCCATGGGGTGATGCCTTGGACCAACTACGTTTGATTCCTATTGACTACCAGTTCCTGGAAACACACCGTAAGTCTCAGCGTCAATTCGCTAGGGCCAGAAATCTTATAAAATCGGCAGACCGTTTGATATTAGACAATGACCGAAATCCTGCTAGGTTGACTTTACTTGCCGATCAATCTACAAATTTTATCGCTCAGATTGAACAGGCTGTAGAGCCACTAACGACTATTACGTTGAAAATATTAAGCCCTGATGGTGGGTTCTATGATGCCTATGTACAACGCTTATTGGCTCGGTCTAGCTGTCCAAAGTACGACCATCAGGTCAGATCGGTTTATGGCATTGCACTTACAAATTAATTTCCAGCTAGAAATAGCCTTGCTTTCTCAAATGAAATCAGTCCGAGCAAAGGCATAAGGCTTTGTAAAAATTTTTTGTTCGCCTCACGTGAGTCAGCGCTTCTGGCCATAAATAAACTGTTACAAGCGGCGGCTATTGGCCAAATTCTGTCGCCGCTGACCGGCAGCTGAGGGTCGTTCTCTGCCGGTCATGGTAACGAAGTGTGCTGATCAAATCCGATGCAATCGATAGTCAGATCGAATGCCAATGACTAGTCATGCCGAATGCAAACGGGTGGGCAAGTGAAGTGCAATGTCGTAGTCCATTCACTTTTTCGAGTTCGACGATAGTCAACTCGACGAACACTCTACCCTGAGGCGAAGTTCAAGCCGTCAGGGGTGATTGCTCCAATCTTTTTTCTGGCTCACAACTGGCTGAGCAGGGTTTTTACATCGCGTTTCAGTTGAGCTTGCAACGTGGCGGGGCTGATCACCAGCAAATGCGGCAGGTAGGCTTTTATTGTCGGGAGTAGTTGCATCACATCAATCACATGGCTTGAAAGCAGCAAGCTACCGTCATCGAGTTCCTTAAGCATGACCTGTTGGGGTAGAACGATGCGGTGCAGGAAATTGTGAGCGATGCATGCGGCAGCCTTGAGAATCACCTCGATCACCGGCATCGATTCGTCTGCCACCATGCGTTTTAGCTGAGCGATAACGCCGTTTTGCTGCGTGAACGTCTCAGCCAACTCTTCGACGTGAGTCATGTTGGCAACTGGCTCAATGATAAGGGCGTCATTGCTGATCCCGGCAAGTTGCCAGTGACCTTTGTGGTTGATGAGCAGGTAGGGCGCAATGACTACCGTGGCGAGCCCTCCCTGTCGTTGGATGGCGGTATGGCAACCGTTGGTGATCGCTTTGGCCAGTGGCTTTAAGTGGTGATAGTGCGCAGTCTCTTTGTCCTGGTTAAAACCAGACAGGAGGAACACTGGCAAGGCGGTCGGCGCCAACCATTGACTGAGTAGCGCAGGGTGATTGTCAGGGAACAACGCTGTGGCACCGACCTGCTCACACAGGCGAAATAATGCCGAGGTGTTCGAGCGACCCAAATAGGTCGGGTCCAGTGAGTAGTGTTGCCCTTCACGCTGCAACGGCAGATACGCCAACCGGACGTTTAAATCCCGTTGGATGGTGCGCTCGGAGACGTTGAACTCTTCCGCCAAACTGCTGATGGACAAGCGTTGTCCGCTATTGAGCTTGGTCAAGATAATGCCCAAGCGTTGGGCTAACGTGTCGTGCTCGGCCATTTCGGAAAGGATCTTGTCGTTGGAAAATCATTGTCCTGTCAGTGCTCGACAGGGCGTGTCGAGTCCGATTTTCACGACATCGCCCGTACGAGGTAAGCACTGTTGTGATTGCACCGGGTGGGCTGACATTGCGGCAAAAAAAAGCTTTCCACGGGCAGGCAATACCGCACGCACCGCGTGACGTTTGAATCAAAAATAAAAAAGCCCAGCAATTGCTGAGCCTTTTCAATCCCTGCTATGAGGTCATGTCCTTGGTGACTTCAACGCTGGCATCGCAAGGTGCCGATGCTTTCCATCTTGTTGGCTTCTGCTTGTTCGTTTTTCGCCAAGTATTTGTCCAGGTCCGCTTCTGTGGCGCGTTGCCCATTCATGCTCGCTTCCAGTAGGGCGGTGGTTTTTGAGTGTTTCAAGGTGGAGGCGATATCTCGGTAACTATAAGGTTGCATCGATCGGCCTTGGTCGTTGCTGACGTAGCTTGTACCGCCTTTCTTTTCGCAGTTTTTGGCGAAGTACTGCATGCCCGACAGTGACACCAGGCTACTGGCGTGGGACTGAACGCTAATTGACAGCAGCGAGGTGATGACGGCGGCAGCAAGAACGATTTTTCGCATGGTTAACTCCTGAAGAAAGGTTGATTGTCGCGGTGTTGAAAGCATGACGAGGTCGCCCGACAGGGGGTGTCGGGCATTGACTAGATGGTTGCTGTCACGAGGTCACTGACCCGATTGGATGCCACCCGCAGGTTCTCGGAAGCGAGGTGTGCATACCGCTGGGTGGTTTTGTTGCTGGCGTGTCCCAGCAGGTGCTGGACTTCATACAGGCTTGCCCCGTTGTTAATGGCCAACGAGGCGAAGGTGTGGCGCAGATCGTGAATGCGTAGGTGAACGAGTCCGGCGACTTTCAACGCTCGCTGAAAGCATTTACGGGCGTTGTTGAGTGGCTTGCCGGGTTTAGCACCGGGGAAGAGATAATGGCCGCAACTTCTTCCGGGCAATTCGTTGATGACGGCCAATGCCGGTTCGCTGAGCATCACAAAGCGTTGCCGCCCGCTCTTGGTGATGGGCAGGTTCCACAGCAGCCGCTCTTGATCAATATCCTCCCATCGCGCCTGTAAGGCTTCTTCGCGCCGTACACCAGTGAGCAGCATTAGCTTGATGGCTTTTGCCGCAATCTGGTTTTGCTCGGTGCTGAGGACCGCCCACAGCCGCTTGGCCTCATCGATGCTGAGAAAGCGCTGGGATTGGTTGTTCTCGGTGTGCATGCGAATACCCGTCGCCGGGTTGGTGTCGAGGTAGCCCCATAAGATGGCGAGGTTGAAACTCCGCTTCAAAAGGGCGAGGTGTCGGTTGGCGGTGGCCGGGGCTCTGCGGCTGATCAATTCGTCGTGGTAGCGTTGGATCTCCTGTCGGTTGATGGAGGCCAGTGGTCGAGCACCAAACATTTCAAAGAGGTGCGTTTTGAACTTCGAATCATCACTGTTTGCACTGCGTTTGCTGGCGTAGGCATGGGGCAGGTAGTGATCATCGATGAAGCGGCGAAAGGTCATTCCTGATTCGAGAATGGTTTCTTGTGGATCAATGCCGTTTGAAAGCTGCGCCCTGTGTTTGAGCGCGAGCAAGCGGGCATCGGCGACCTCCAGCTCTCCATAATTCCCCAGCTTCATGCTTCGCTGTCGCCCGGCATGTCGGTAGCGCAGATAGAAGAACTTGCGACCTTGTTTGTTGATCAGCAGTTTCAGGCCTGAAACCTCAGTGTCGGAATACTCGCTCTCCCTGGCTTTGGCGTCGGTGGGTTGTGGTGGCAGTGCATCAATCACACGCTTGGAAAGGCGGATGAGCTTGCTCATAGGGCACCTTTTTTGACACGCGTTTGGACTATCCCTGAGTCAGCTCAGAAAGCTGAGCCAGGGCAGTCATCAGTGGTCGGTAGGGTTGGGTTGATGAGTTGGTTAACGAGAGGTTGTTGATTGCGCCCGCCGCTCCGGTTCATTTCCGGTGCTTTCGGTGGTGCTGCCGGTCAATGCGAGCCCCATTGCGCGAGTCGCGTGCTCATCTCTGATTGAAGATTGAGTCCTTTCGGAATCAGTACCTCCACCGAGAGCAGGTCAGACAGGAGGATGACAGCGGTATAGAAGTGACCGTGGTCCTCGACAATTTCAAATGAGGCTACCGGATCATAGGGACTGTGCAGGAAGCTTCTAACGCCAAGGAATAGCCCTTTGTCGTAGGGATCATCGCCTTCGCCCCAGACGGCAAACCAGCCGAGTTCATCGGGTTGCCACTGCGTGCCGTAACCTTGTAGAACCCGGAACTGGTTCTCCACCCATTGGCGCATATCAATGTCGAGGATTTGGGCAGTAGCTTCACTCTGACGAATCAGCAGCATGCTCTGTCTCCTGGGTTTTCCCTTGCTCTGTGTTTGGCTCCGACGATGAGTTGCTTGCCTGCAATGTCGACGGGATCGGTTTACCATCGAGCCGAACCCGCATGGGCTTGCCTTTGAGTGCCAGCACAGCTTTTTTCCAGCTGCTAGCGTCGCCAATCACACGCAATTTGGATTCAAGCTTTCCATCTCTTCCCAGTAGCTTTTCAGCTAGCAGGGAGGCAGCAAGGAATGGAGCATTATTGCTGGAGCGTCCGACAAACACGGGGAGAAGTACTTTGCTGGGAAACGCCTCTGCCCGTTGACCTAGGCCTTCCAGTATTTCGAGGATGGCATCGGTGTTGATCCATTCGCGGCTGAAGTAGCCTTGACTGCCGCTGTCAACCAGCGCAATGAACACGTGTTTTCTGTCGGTTGAAAGGGCGAGTTGGTAGGTGATCTTTCCTTCGGCACCCGAGCTCAGTTTTGATGCTTGGGCTTCTTTTACCGCGATGAGATCCATGAAGCTGGGTTCGACGGCTTTGGTTCTGCTCATATTATTTCCGAAGTGTGTCGACATGACGGGCTAAGTGTCCGCTCAGGCAGGTTGTCGCCGTGGTCACGTTGATTAGTCTATTTTTAATACCCTCCAATCGTTTAGATAAGGGGGTGTTAACGACGCTAAGGCTATGAAGCCTGTGCAACGTGGGCTTTAGTATGAATGCGGTTTAAATGCCTACTTTTCGCGGCAAAACGTGCAGAGCAGATCGTAGATACTGATGGCGGTTTGAACGCGCAGGTCAGGGATGTTTCGGCCTGTATCAACGGCACTGGAAATCCAAGGGTTTTTGCATGCGCACATAGATATTTCCTTAATACTCACCCGACAGAGTGTAGGGATCATAGAAATATATCTGCGTGAGTTTTTCGTAAATACGGCGGTTTGCTCAGGACTTTCAAGGAGGAATAGTCGGAAGCAGTTTTGTCTTGAACTTCAGAGGCTTTTTATTTTTATTCATTTGTTGGATGATGTGATAGGAACATCTAAATGTTCCAGTGTGAATGAGGTGTCAAAAATGCAAAATTTAATGATTTATGAATTGGTTAATGCAGAGATGCGTGAAGCGATTGATTTGACTGTTAAGCGGGATGTTATTGCGGAGTCGATATTTCGAGTCTTTCCGGAAGCGTTTGGTGTAATGGTTTTCCATAGTTTTTATAGTTATAGGCTTCCATTTTTTGCAGTTAAAGAAAGACACGGACGGGTTAAGGTTCTGGGGCGCATATTGGCGAGGGCGACAGCGGTCGTTACACAGCCCGCGATGCGTAGCTATGAATCAAAAAATCACGCAAGAAGTAATCAATTGTTCAAGGCGGTGAAAGGAGTTAAACGTTTGGAATACTGCCTTGCAACGCTCAAGGGGGCAGGGTTGTATTAGAGTTTGTTAGTGATTTTTTAACGTGCTGTCTTGGTGCCAAGGCGAGCATTCCTGTCAGATGACTTGCATCCGGCAGGAGTGCATCGACGTTGATTTTTCCGTAATTATTCACCTTGCCTCGCTATTTTTAAGTTCCTCTTTTACCAGGGCGACAGCTTCGTTTTCGGGCACTCCTGACTTCATTAGCTCGATAATTTTTCTGAATGAAGGAGCCATTGTTTCTTCTTCTCTTTGGCCGGTTTGAGCAATCTGTCTTGTCAGGAGTTCAACTCGGAGTTCTAAGATAAATATCTTCTTGCCTCGATACTGTTTGTTAATTGCCTCGCCAATTTGATTGCTCATGGGTAAAGCTAAGTATTTCTCCACCCATCTTTGCTCAGAGTTTATCCTTGAGTTTATCGCGTCAACAGACATGCTCTTAGGGTCGGGATTTCCTTTGGCCTTTCCCAACATGACTAATCCAAAAAATATCGCTACTATCAGCAATCCAATCGCAGCTAGCTCACTCATAAATTTCTCAATTGAGTTACCCTTAAATTTCGATTTTATCCATAAAAGTTAGGGCGTGTAAAAGGATGTTAGCTGTGCAGATGAAAAAAACGCAGCAGCGTATCAATTATCCCTTTTTCGCTTATCAGGACACCAGTACATGACGCTATCTGGATTTTTTGAAAAGCTTGGCGCTTCTCTCAACAACCCGCGCTGGTCGTGGGGCAGCGTCAGAGATTCTGATGGTGTGATTTTTCTGCGTGTTTGGCAGGATGGCACCAAAAGAATCGGCAGCAAACGATACATCTGGATTTTTGACGAAAGCCTGCAATCGAGTAGTTTGGGAGCTGACGAGCGTCTGCGCCATGCGCGGCTGCTACAGGCGGGATGCCCATGTTATTTAGTCATGTGTGAAGCGGCAGACACCAGCGCAACCGTCCGAGCAGTTCGAGGTTTTAATAAAAATGAAGTGTTCGAGGCGGGAGAGGTATTGTTGTTTGAGGGAGCCCATTGGCTTGAGCTAAAAGGAAGGGTCAGCGCTACTGAGCTTTTCATTTGAGGTGGGGTGCCGTTCGATAGCTTTGTTTTTCGATACTGGAAGCACGCCGCAGCTCCTCCGTGCCGCGCATACCGCGTGACTTGGCAAGCGTCTGGGGGTGCCAAAGGCGGTAGAGAGTGCTCAGAGGTCCAGTGGCGTGCCAAGGGAGGCGAGAGGGTTGCGCGGGCTCAGTTTCGGTCAGCGGCAACAGGAGGATATCAGGTGATTGTTGAGATGATATTCAATGACGTATTTACACACACACACACATCGCCTCATTCTTCATCAAATGCCATTGTCCATCCGGCGACGTACAAGATATGAGACGGGTCGGTCTGATTGGAAGGGCTGGTGTGCGCATCTATTTTCACTTGATCGCGTCTAGTTTTGGGGGACGGGGGTAGGGAGCTTTGGATACCGAGACCAATTCGTGGTGATGCGTTCCAGTCCTCAATCGTTTTGCTCGATGATGGCTTCGCTTTACGCAACTCTTTTGCTAGGTGGCGTTCTGCTTTACTGGGGCCTTCCCGGCTCAAACGGCGTCGCTCTTTTTTTGCCAGTGCCTTGCTTGGATTTAGAGTGGTGTCTCCAGGTTTTGGCCTGCACCTCTCTATGAAGCCGATGAGTCGGGCGGCCAATATTTCGAACTCTTCCTGTCCTTGGAGGCCTAGCATAGCCTTGTAAAGCACGCAAAATTGCTGCCACTCACTGTAGTCGGAGAAATTTTGGCGATCCATACCGACGAGATAAATATAACCATAAAGGCTTCTGGGAAGCTTCATGGATTTGATCTCGCTGATCTGTCGAGTCAGGAATCTACTAGGCATTAGTTTTCGAACCCCCAAAAGCAAAAGCTTCATATTCGAGAGCCCAGCGATCGGCTGGGCTCTTAGTATGTTATCGTACCTTTCTACCTTTCTAGCTTTCAGCTTTCCGCCATAAAAGTCTTGATGTGCTGTTGATAGCTTCTCAAGAGTTGAACGTTGGTTCGCTTCAATTATTTTTCTAGTTTCGTCTGGGAGATCTTTGCCCTTGAGTTGGTCTTTCTGGAACTCAAGGTCTCGTTCAAGGTACGACACTGTTCTAATAAGTTCGGGGTCGATATTCATCTTATGGAATGCTCTCATAAGTAGAACAACGATGAACGGGCTAATGACCGCGATTAGTGCGGAAGCTGCTTGTCGCATATCTGAAGAGATACTTTCAGGTGCGCAGATTGTAAGTACGGATATGAGAGCGATACTAACGGTTGCGGTAAGCCCCGGTTGAGTTAGCCCAGAGTTGCTTTGCTCACTCATCCTTATGTGTCTCCGAATCTAAACTCAAAAGAGTTTTTACAATTCTACCATCAGAGTATTTGCTGATTTTTATTTTGTATGTTATTACTCCATTCTGGGCGTAGATCAAAATGACGTCTTCGTCAGATATGAAGCGATTGAATATATATCTAAAAAAAACGCGAGCGAATTTGTACGTGGCTGGTGCCAGTAATATTAGGCTCAGATATAAAGCCGCCCATGCGATGTCTTTTTCAGTCCACATATCAATGTCAAACCTGACGTCTGTCACCGCTTGCCCAGTGGCGTGTCACCTCAACAACTACACGATCAACTGTAGATCTCGTAGGCCTTGAAGTCGTTGTTACCTCTAGATCTATTTCGTATAAGTCATCTTTTTTGAACGCTTGCTGGTTTTGTCTGACTTTGTCCAGGAATGTTTTATCCTTCATCGTCACTGGATATTCTTCATGGTCTTTGTTTTTGATTCGCCATCCTTTGCTTGAGTCAAAATTTATCTGAGAAAAGCTAACGTTGATCTTTTCTCTATCTATCGAGATTTCTTCTAGTGTTCCAGCAGGTAAAGGTTTGTAGTCGTTAATTTCCTCCTCCTGTGCAGTCCAGACTGGTAGTTCATTTTTATCTAGAACTTTAAAAATTGCATTGGGTTTTCCGATGAGCGGCGCTTGAATAATTTTGTGCAAAGACTCTCGCGCCCGTTTGTTGGCTATTAATTTAGCCACGGTTTTGTCCATTACAAACGTACCGTCATCAGTTGTTACTTTGGCTTCCTCGCTATCGCCATCAATCGTTATGTTCGTGATTTTTTTGTTTCCGATTTTTTGCACCATTTCAACCAGTGCGGCTTTGGCAATTGCCGCTCCTTGCGCTGCAAATCCTAGTGTTGCTAAAACTTTTAAAGCTACGTCTGGGTCTGCCAGTAATGCGAAAACCACCTCGACAGAGCCTTTCTTGACAGGAGTAGTTACCTTTAGTTGGACATTTTCGGTACTTGAGCCAATTGCTTTGGCTGTTTCCTCAATCAAGTTATTCATACCAAGGATAGCTTCTCCCAACTCCTTAGCATTTATTTCGTGATGGGATAGTGATTTGTCTTTTGCGTCATAAGAAATGACAAACTTATACTCGGCAATTTTTTTGTCTTCATTTTTCTCGGTCAGAGTGCCATTTTGCTCGTTTGTCATTTCCGCTCCATTTTTAAACTAATATCTAATGTCCGTTTTCAGACTTAAATTTTTACGATATTTCCCCGTCGGCAAGAATGCTATCAAATCCTCTCCTTGACAATCCTGTGAGGGTCTATCACCGGCGAAAGCCGTTCCGCAGTTTTTTCTACGGCTTGGGTACGGGAAAAATTTGGCTTGCAGCGGTGTATCTGGAGCTAGGGGTTTGGATTTTTTCCGCCTGTTACTGGTTGCGTTTCCAGGCCGTCGTTTCATGTCACAACAAAGCTAATCATGCCTACTTCATCCTATGTATTTCCCCTGGATTAGGATAGGGGCCAGTTTTCTGTACATCTTGCGCATGGAGGGGGTTGCGATGGAGCGTTTTACCGATGGGCCGCAGCTTGACGGCGCGCGTACCGCGTGACTTTTGTTGGTGTCGAAACGAGCACTCTGGCGCAGGTGCTGAGAGCCCCTGTGGCGCGGTTTGGGAGACGGGAGGGTGCTGCTGGGGCGGACTGTGTTGCCACTCTCCCGAGCGAGCTTAGGCGGGCCCTCTGTTGTTTCTTCGAAACCGTCTTAAAGCATTTGCTTTCGGGGAGATGGCTTAGGAATTGGTTGGAGGGGTAGTCAAAGAAAGGTGCGAAGTGGCTTGGTCCAGAAATGGTCCAGAGCCCATTAAATCGTAGGCAATAAAAAACCCCAAGGACACATTGTTCCTTGGGGTTTCTCGGTATTTTGGTGCCCAGAGACGGAATCGAACCGCCGACACGGGGATTTTCAATCCCCTGCTCTACCGACTGAGCTATCTGGGCAACGGGGCGCATTAGAAGCTTTTTTCGATAAGTCGTCAAACACTTTTTTGAAAAATATTTAATTATTACCGTCGCTTACGGACCAAACCCTTTAAAACCGGGGTTTATTCGCTTGGCGGAACATAGCCTTCTGCCTGCGCGTATTCTTCACCACTGAAGAACTTGTCCATCTCGCCCTGCAAATATTTACGGTCTTGGGCGTTCATCATGTTCAAACGCTTTTCGTTGATCAGCAGGGTTTGGTGTTTTTGCCAGTCTGCCCAGGCTTTGGCCGAGACGTGATCGAAAATGTCCTGACCTTTGGCGCCCGGAAACGGAGGGCGTTCCAGCGCGGGCAGTTCTTCTTTGTACTTGCGGCACATGATGGTGCGGGTCATGACGACTCTCCTGCGTTCAATAGGTCGGCTGCGTGTTTGAGCAGTTTTTTGACCGGGGCCGCCAGGCCCAGGCGCGGCGGGGTGGCGAGGTTATACCAGAGCCAATCGGCCTCGGCCACGTGATGGCCAGCCTCCTTGACGTGGATCAGCCACGGCTCGATGGCCAGCTGGAAATGGCTGAAGGTGTGGGTCAGGCCGGGCATGGGGTGTTGCGTGCCCACCTTGAGTGAGTGTTGCAGCGCCAAATGCTCTACGTCGTTGAGGTCATCCAGCTCGGGCAGGCTCCACAAACCGCCCCACAGGCCGGTCGAGGGGCGACGGTAAAGCAGAATGGCGCCCTCGCCATTGGTCAGCATCGGCATCAACGTGCGCCTTTGCGGGATGGTTTTACGTGGTTTGGGGATCGGGTAGCGCGTCTCAAGGCCCAGTAAATGGGCTTCACAGCCGCTTTCAAGCGGGCAGAGCAAGCAGCTGGGTTTGCTGCGGGTGCACAGCGTTGCGCCCATGTCCATCATGGCCTGGGTGTAGGCATTGACGCGCTCGTGCGGGGTAAAGCGCTCGGCAGTGGCCCACAGCTGTTTGGCCACCTTGGGTTCGCCCGGATACCCCTCTTGCGCGGTGTAGCGTGCCAGCACGCGCTTGACGTTGCCGTCGAGGATCGGTGCGCGCAGGCCCATGCTGATACTGGCAATCGCGCCCGCAGTGGATAGCCCGATGCCGGGCAGCTCCACGAGTTTTTCGACATCGCGCGGGAATTCACCGGCGTAGTGCTCGACGATGATTTTCGCGGTTTTCTGCAAGTTGCGGGCGCGGGTGTAGTAACCCAGCCCGGTCCACAGGTGCAGGACTTCGTCTTCGGGGGCGGCGGCCAGTGCTTGGACCGTGGGCAATGACGCCATGAACCGGTCGAAGTAGTTCAGCACAGTGCTGACCTGGGTTTGCTGCAACATGATCTCCGAGACCCACACCCGGTAAGGGGTGATGCCCTGTTGCCAGGGCAGGTCATGGCGGCCGTGGCGATCGAACCAGTCGAGCACCACGCTTGCGAACTGCTCATCTCTCATCGCTTGAACAGCCCCTTGAGGGCGTCTTTGAGTTCAGGGCTGATCTTGTCGCCGAGTTTCTCTTCAAGTTTGTCGCTGATTTTGTTGCCGGCCACTTTGGCGGCGACTTTACCCAAGCCCTCTTTGTCGAGGCGGCAGGCTTTGGCACCCAGTTCTAACGGGCCGCGGCAGCGCAGAGGCAGTTCGACTCCGACAAAGTTTTTGCCGACCTGGCAGGCCGGGTCAGGCATGGCGCCTTTGTCGCCTTCGACGGTGATGCCGATGCGGTAGTCCATGCCCAGCACGCGCAGGTCGATGTCGCCATTGCCTTTGACGGTCATGCCGGGGATGCGCACGATCATGTCCGGGTTGCTGGCCACGCCGTTACGGAAAATCAGGCTGCCCTTGAGTTCCTTGAACGGTGTGTCTTTGCCCCGTGGCGCGCCGCTCAGGGTTTTGCGGTTGAGTGTGGCAATGCCCTGGCACAGTTGCTGTTCGAGGTTGGCGTTGAGCAACACGCCGTCGTTGAGCACGAAGTTGGCTGTGCCGTTGAGGCTTTCAATCAGCGCGTTCTGGCTGTTGCCGCTGCCTGTCACGTTGCTGTTGAGAGTCAACAAGCCGTTGATTGGAGGTTTTTGACCCTGGCTTTGCAGGATTTTTTCCACCGGTACGTTGTTGATGTGGGTTTGCAGGTTCACCAAGGGCAGCATCGGGCGCACATCGAGGCTGCCGTTGGCGGCGAAGTTGCCTTTGTACAAATCGCCGCGCAGGGTTTCGAGGGTCAGCAGGCCGTCTTTGCTGTTGGCCTTGAGCGCAGCGTTTTGAATCGGCAGTTGGCTCACGGTCAGTTGGCCAAAGCTGATGTCCGCCGTCAGGTCCAGTGCCTTGAGGCGCGTGACAGGAATCAGCTTGGCGGTGCTCCAGCCGCTTTTGGTCGGCGCAGCAGGCAGTGGCGTGTCGCCTGACGCGGCCAGGGCACCGGCTTCGCTCGTTTGCACTTGGGCCTGGCGTGCGGCGGTGGCGCTGGCGGCTTCTGCGGTTTTAGGCGGCAGGTAGCGATCTGCGTCGAACGTGTCACCTTTGAGCTGAATACGCAGGGCTTGTTTGGCGAAGTCTTCAACGGCCACGCGGCCGGTGAAGGTGCTGCCATCAAGTTTGAGGTTCAGTTCGTCGAAGGTCAGGCTCGAAGGTGTGCCTGACAGGCGACTGACCAGCTCAAACGTGCTCAGGCTGCCCGGTGCCATCGGCGGCAACGTGTGGCCGATGCTGTCGAGGAACTTGGCCAGATCAAGCTGGGCAATCGACAGGCCGCCACTGATTTGCGGGGTGGTATCCAGGCTGTGGGCCTTGAGTTCGCCCAGTGCTCGCAGTTGGTTGGCAGAGATCTTCAGGCTGCTCCATTCGGCGACGTTCGCTGCCAGATCAACCAGAAGTTGCCCTTGGGCTGCATAGGTGACGGTTTTGCCCTGTAACGGCTCGCCCGACGCTTCACCGGTGACTTTCATGTCTTCGAACTGGTAGCGCTTGAGCACGCGATCAAAGCGCAGTTTGCCGTCGACTTCGGTTTTGACCCGCATCACTGGCTTGTTGGTGCCCAGAAACGCAGTCAATTTGACCGGGGTGCTGGTGGCTTCGTGAATCGGGCCGGTGCTCAGTTGAATGCTTTCAGCGCTGAACTGCTGGCCGTTGCGCTCGTCGTTGTATTCCACCCGTGCGTTGTTCACGGTCAGGCTGTCGATATCGAGCTTGATCGGCTGGCTGGAGGTGTCGGGCTTGGCCTGCGGCGCTGGTTGCGTACTGGCTGGCGGTGTTTGAGCGCTGGCGCTCGCAGGTGCGGGCTGGCCGATGTCTTGCCAATTGCCGTGGCCGTCTTTGTCACGGGTTAAACGCAGGTTCAGGCCTTCAACGCGTACGTCGCTCATTTGCACTTCTTTGCGCAGCAGCGGCAGCACGCGCACAGACAAACCGAGCATTTGCAAGTCAGCGAACGGTTTGGTCGGCGCCGCGAGGGTCGCCACGCTGGCGTCGTGCAGTTCCAGGCCGAGCCAAGGGAAGAGGCTCCAGCCAATGTCGCCATTGAGAGTCAGCTCAATGTGGGCTTTGTCACGGGCTATCTGGCGGATCTCGTCTTTATAGTCGTTGGGATCAAACAGATGGCTCAGGGCAAAGCCCAAAGCCACGATGATCAGCAACAATCCGAGAAGCACCAGACCCAGGATTTTGCCGAACGCTTTCATGGGCGGGTCCTTGTAGGTCTGTGTGAAGGTAAGTTTTAAAGTTAGCCGCAGAGTATAGCGCCACGTGTCGGCCGACTGGAGTTGGATACGTGGTGTGTCCACGTTCGGTGCATCACCTCTGCGCTACGCGGTGTAGACACGTGAAAAGATTTGAGCGCGAAAAATAGGATCAATTTTGCCGAAAAAGACCGCATCAGTTTGATCTTTCTCCCGCGACCCAATGGTAATCTGCGCCTGTTTTTCGGGCCGTCTGCGGCGCATTGTCGCGCCTGGAACTCAAGCCAATAACAAGACTGCGCGCTGCATGGCGCCAAAGTCGGGGGTTGAGTGTGCCTGGAAAGCTTTTTTATTCATGGGGGATACACCAATGAGCACCAGCACCGCTGCGGGCAGCCTTGCCTCACAGCCGGCGTTCCTGTCCAAGGAGCGCATCATCGCAAAACCCGGTTTTAATCGTTGGCTGGTTCCGCCTGCCGCGTTGGCCATCCACTTGTGCATCGGCATGGCCTATGGCTTTTCGGTGTTTTGGTTGCCGCTGTCCAAAGCGCTGGGCGTGACCGCGCCGGTGGCGTGCGCGCCGGACATGAGCTTTATCGCGCAGGTATTTTCGTCGCAGTGCGACTGGCCGATTTCAATGCTCGGCTGGATTTACACCTTGTTCTTTATCTTCCTCGGCTGTTCGGCTGCCGTGTGGGGTGGCTGGCTTGAGCACGCCGGGCCGCGCAAGGCTGGCGTGGTGTCTGCGATGTGCTGGTGTGGCGGCTTGCTGATTTCAGCGTTAGGCATTTATACCCACCAGATCTGGCTGATGTGGTTGGGTTCCGGGGTGATTGGCGGCATCGGGCTGGGCCTGGGCTACATTTCGCCGGTGTCGACCTTGATCAAGTGGTTCCCGGACAAGCGCGGCATGGCCACCGGTATGGCGATCATGGGCTTTGGCGGCGGCGCGATGGTCGGTGCGCCATTGGCCGCGGCCTTGATGGGCCACTTCGCCGGGCCGGATAGCGTGGGCGTGTGGCAGAGCTTTTTGGTGATGGCGGCGATTTATTTCGTGTTCATGATCGGCGGCGCGTTGTCGTATCGCGTGCCCCCGACCGGCTGGAAGCCTGAGGGCTGGACCGCGCCTGCAAAAAAAGCTGCCAATGCGATGATCACCCAGCGTCACGTCCACGTCAGCGTGGCCTGGAAAACCCCGCAATTTGCGTTGGTGTGGCTGGTGCTGTGCCTGAACGTTTCGGCCGGGATCGGCATTTTGGGCATGGCCTCGCCGCTGTTGCAGGAAGTGTTTGCGGGCAAGCTGCTGGGCAATGACTTGACCTTCAGCCAACTGGACGCCGCGCAACTGGCACAAATCGCGGCCATTGCTGCCGGTTTCACCGGTCTGCTGAGCCTGTTCAATATTGGCGGGCGGTTTTTCTGGGCGTCGTTCTCGGACTACCTGGGGCGCAAAAACACCTACTTTGTGTTCTTTGCATTGGGTTTTGCGTTGTACGCGCTGGTGCCGAACTTGGGGCATTTGGGCAACGTGTCACTGTTTGTGGCAGCGTTCTGCATCATTTTGTCGATGTACGGCGGCGGCTTCGCCACCGTGCCGGCTTACCTGGCCGACCTGTTCGGCACCCAGATGGTCGGCGCAATCCACGGTCGCTTGTTGACGGCGTGGGCGGCGGCGGGAGTATTGGGGCCGGTATTGGTCAACTACCTGCGTGAGTACCAGTTGAGCATCGGCGTTGAGCGTGCGGCTGCCTATGACATCACGCTGTACATTCTGGCGGGGTTGTTGGTGTTGGGCTTTATCTGCAACTTGCTGGTGCGTCCGGTGGCTGACAAATACTTCATGACCGATGCGCAGTTAGCAGCCGAGCAGGCGCTGGGGCATGACAAAGGGGCGGATGCCAGCACCTCGCTGGAATGGAAAGCCGCACCGGGCAGCCTGCCATTGACGGTCGCCGCCTGGTTGGCTGTGGGTATTCCACTGCTGTGGGGCGTGTGGGTCACGGTGCAGAAAACAGCGGTGTTGTTTCACTAAGGCTCTCGCGCACCTGTAAGCAGTTGCCGGACGCGGTGTCCGATTGCGCAGCGATCGTAAAACCTGAGGGCGGCGAACAGAGCGCTCTGGTTTTACGACGGCTTCGCCGCCGGACGCCGCCTGCGGCAGCGGCTACGCGTCAGGGCAAGGTGTTGACGGCTCTCTGTAATGGCCACCTTATTAGTCCCGTGTTTCTGTGCAATGACGTGTTGAGTAGAGGGCGTGCATAGTTGTATTAAAGCGGGGCATGGGTATTAAAAGAGACGCTAAATGCCTAACGCCGATCAGCTAAGTTAAAACGCTCTCTTGTAGGCGCGCACGTGGTCGCAGATGTTTAACCCGAACGCGCCTATAGAACGTTTGACTGATCGGCTGACGTTAGGTTGGGCTTCTCCTGAACAAGGCAGCCGGTTGTTTGTTATTGACTGCCTGGGACGTGTTGGCTATACCAGTTTTTATAGACCTTGATCCTCCCACTTCCAGCTTTTTAACTTGTCAGCGACTGCTTGAGTGACGGCTTGGTCAATTGCGTTTTGCATGTTACTGGGGTTAGATACATAGTTATACCGATCAATGATAGCTTGATAAGGCTTTGCCTTGGCCTTAAGTGCATTTTCAGAAGCGCTAACGGCGCGTTGCAACGATGTATATTCCGGTTGAAACGGTAAGTCTCTAAGTGCTTCCTCATATTCAGGTGAAAATTCATCCGAAATTTCTTCTTTAAGCTTTTCAATTTCTGTTGTTCTAAACTTTTTAAATGCTGTATTTGCCTTGTTTACCGCACTTTCTTCAGCTGCAAAGTTATGCTTGATCGCGTCATACGCCTCTGTGGCGGAGCGAGTGATTTCCTTTTCTATCTCTATTAAAGCTTTGCTGGGCAGTATGGTGTCCGTGTCTTTAATTTCTTCACTGTCGAAGGTATCGGTTTTCAGATGGATTCTTCCTTCGTGAAACTTTTTCTCCATTTCAAAGTCGCTTTTGAAAATGCCAAATCGGACAAATTCCCCTTTTTTAAAAGTCTGGCCTCGGCGACACCATTCAAATGTTTCACCTTCGGTGAAAAGAATAAGACTATCAATTCTGTCAATGCTCATGTCACGTTCCTCCTTGGATAGAGGTTTTGAAATTATGCGCACTCATATCGCCTGGCAACTGTCATAAGTGACAGGGGCGGACATCAGCGGCCCGTTCTCAGTGAAGCCTGTTTTTTGCCTGCGGGCACGGTGAGTGGGTTTACGACGGCTTCGCCGCCGGACGCCGCCTGCAGCAGCTGCTAGGCGTCAGCGGGCGTTCCGTCAGTCATATCGTGTTTCTGTTTGTCAGACCCGTGCCTATAATGGCCACCTTTTTCGCCCAATGATTTTGCGGAGCTGGTGATGGCCGAACGTAAGGCGTCAGTCGAGCGCGATACTCTGGAAACCCAGATCAAAGCCTCGATCAACTTGGATGGTACCGGTAAGGCCCGATTCGATATCGGTGTGCCTTTTCTTGAGCATATGCTCGACCAGATCGCCCGGCATGGGCTGATCGACCTGGACATCGAGTGCAAAGGCGACCTGCATATCGACGATCACCATACCGTCGAGGATGTGGGTATTACCCTCGGTAAAGCCTTCAACCAGGCCGTTGGCGACAAAAAAGGCATGACCCGTTACGGGCACGCTTATGTGCCGCTGGATGAGGCGCTGTCGCGTGTGGTCATCGACTTTTCTGGCCGCCCTGGCCTGCAAATGCATATCCCTTATACCCGTGCCACCGTGGGCGGTTTCGACGTTGACCTGTTTCAGGAGTTCTTTCAGGGCTTCGTGAATCACGCCAACGTGACGCTGCACATCGATAACCTGCGCGGTACCAATACCCACCACCAGATCGAAACCGTGTTCAAGGCTTTCGGTCGTGCGCTGCGCATGGCGATCACGCTGGATGAGCGCATGGCCGGGCAAATGCCTTCCACTAAGGGCGTGCTCTGATGCAGACCGTGGCGGTAATCGATTACGGCATGGGCAACCTGCACTCGGTGGCCAAGGCGCTGGAGCACGTGGGCGCCGGTCGGGTGCTGATTACCAGCGATGCCAACGTTATCCGTGAAGCGGACCGCGTGGTGTTTCCCGGTGTGGGCGCAATTCGCGACTGCATGGCGGAGATCCGTCGTCTGGGCTTCGATTCGCTGGTGCGTGAAGTCAGTCAGGACCGCCCGTTTCTCGGCATCTGCGTGGGCATGCAAGCCTTGCTCGACAGCAGTGAAGAAAACGGCGGCGTGGACTGCATCGGTCTGTTCCCGGGGCAAGTGAAGTTCTTCGGCAAGGACCTGCACGAAGACGGCGAGCACCTCAAGGTGCCGCACATGGGCTGGAACCAAGTGCAACAGAAGGTCGATCACCCTCTGTGGCACAGCATCCCGGACTTGGCGCGTTTCTACTTTGTACACAGCTACTACATTGCGGCGGGCAATCCTCGCCAAGCGGTCGGTGGCGGGCATTACGGCGTCGACTTTGCGGCGGCGCTGGCCGAAGGTTCGCGCTTCGCGGTGCAATTCCACCCCGAAAAGAGCCATACCCACGGCTTGCAGTTGCTGGAAAACTTCGTGGCCTGGGACGGTCGCTGGTAATGGCGCCTCGCAAAAAGCCGCCGATTCTTACGCTCACCCCCGAGCAAGAGAACGAAGCCAACAGCAAGATCAAACGCTTTATGGAAGACCGTTTCGAACTGGACCTGGGTTCGTTCGAAGCGGCTGAAATCCTTGAGCTGTTCACGCGTGAAATCGCGCCGCATTACTACAATCGCGCGATTTTCGATGTGCAGGCGCACCTCAAAGAGAGGTTCGAGAGCATCGAAAGCGACGTGTGGGCGCTCGAAAAGAATTGATTTCCGAGTCACTGACTCCCGAATTTAAAGGTTTGCCAGATGCTGATTATCCCCGCTATCGATCTTAAAGACGGTGCCTGTGTACGTCTGCGCCAGGGCCGTATGGAAGATTCCACGGTGTTCTCCGATGACCCGGTGAGCATGGCCGCCAAATGGGTTGAAGGCGGTTGCCGCCGCTTGCACCTGGTCGACCTGAACGGTGCCTTTGAAGGCCAGCCGGTCAATGGCGAAGTGGTCACGGCGATTGCCAAGCTGTACCCGCATTTGCCGATCCAGATCGGCGGCGGGATTCGCTCGTTGGAAACCATCGAACACTACGTCAAAGCGGGCGTGAGCTACGTCATCCTGGGCACCCAAGCGGTGAAGAACCCTGAGTTCGTGGCACAGGCGTGCCGTGCCTTCCCCGGCAAAATCATCGTGGGTATGGATGCCAAAGACGGTTTCGTGGCCACCGATGGCTGGGCAGAAGTCAGCACCGTGCAAGTGATCGACTTGGCCAAGCGTTTTGAAGCGGACGGCGTGTCGGCCATCGTTTATACCGATATCGCCAAAGACGGCATGATGCAGGGTTGCAACGTGAGCTACACCGCAGCACTGGCTGCCGCGACCACCATCCCTGTGATCGCCTCGGGCGGCATTCATAACCTGGGCGATATCAAGGCCCTGATGGACGCCAAGGCACCCGGTATCGTCGGTGCCATCACCGGCCGTGCAATCTATGAAGGCACGCTGGATGTGGCCGAAGCGCAAGCCTTCTGCGACAGCTACAAGGCCTGAGGAGAACGTCATGGCGTTAGCCAAACGCATCATCCCTTGCCTGGACGTGGATAACGGCCGGGTGGTGAAGGGCGTCAAGTTCGAAAATATTCGCGATGCGGGCGACCCGGTCGAAATTGCCCGTCGCTACGACGAGCAAGGCGCTGACGAGATTACCTTTCTCGACATCACCGCCAGCGTCGATGGTCGTGACACCACGCTGCACACGGTGGAACGCATGGCCAGCCAGGTGTTTATCCCGCTGACTGTCGGCGGCGGCGTACGTTGTATTCAGGACATTCGCAACCTGCTCAATGCGGGCGCGGACAAAGTCTCGATCAATACCGCGGCGGTGTTTAACCCGGAATTCGTGGGCGAAGCGGCGCAGCATTTTGGTTCGCAGTGCATCGTGGTCGCCATTGATGCGAAAAAAGTTTCCCAGCCGGGCGAAACTCCGCGCTGGGAAATCTTCACCCACGGCGGGCGCAAGCCAACCGGCCTCGACGCGGTCGAGTGGGCGATGAAGATGGAAGGTTTGGGTGCCGGTGAGATCCTGCTGACCAGCATGGACCAGGACGGCATGAAGAACGGCTTCGACCTGGGCGTCACCCGTGCCATCAGCGATGCGCTGGGTATCCCGGTGATTGCTTCGGGCGGCGTCGGCAACTTGCAGCATTTGGCTGACGGCATCCTTGAAGGTCACGCCAGTGCAGTATTGGCGGCGAGTATTTTCCACTTTGGCGAATACACCGTGCCTGAGGCCAAAGCGTACATGGCTGAACGCGGGATCGTGGTGCGTTAGGCCGACGGTTGCAACTGTCAGCGTCCTTGGGTCAGGTGCTGACAGTGCTGCGCTGAGGGGGATAACAATCAGCGGTCGGCGATGTTGTGCCTCGTGGGTGCTCGACATCGCCTACAGAGAAATTCGTGCGTAGTTTGAGGGGCTTAGTCTATGAAGTCATACACAGGCTCGAGCATCTTCTTGGTAAATACCCCTTTACCCGTATCCTCTATCAGCTTGAATGTTCCATCGGGATAAACAGTCACGCCCAGTGAGCTGGCTACGGTGACGGAGACACCTTCTCGATCTTTTAACAAGCTCATCAGTGGCCGTTGGTTATTCGTCGTTTGCCCAATGATAATCCCCATTCCGACAGTGAAGTGGGAGTCTACGCCGGCCACCATAATGACTTTTCCTCCACGCTCCAAAGAGTCTTCTAATGTGCTCAGCAGTTTTGAGGCATCTTCACCTATTAATCCGTGCTCCACGTTGCTACCGCTCAAGTGCATCAGTGTGCGTGTGCGATAAACTTTGCCATCCCAGTCCGTCAGAACCGCGATGGCCGAGCAATCGGTCAGACTGCGAGTAGTCAGTATTGATTCGTTGCCCTGGTTAAGGGTCTGCGAGTTCCCCATGAAAATATCAATGGGCTGTGATGTTTGTGCCGGGAGGGCAGGCTTTACAGGTGGCGGCTCAGGCAGTTTTCGTGCGCTCGTTTGCAATAGGGTGGAAGTGTTGTTGGGCTGGAAGTTTTTCAGCGGTGGCCCAAAGAGCTTTTCGGTTTTTGGGTCGTAGGCATACAAGACGCCTGAGTCATCGCGCTTTGCGAGCACTTTTAAGGGGTCGGCATTGTTGGCAGTTTTAATGCTTCCCTGGATAACGTCGGGTCTTTTAATCGTCGAAAGAAGGTCCGCACTATTGGCTCCACGACGAAGGAATTGGAAACCTTGATTGGCCAGGGATACTCCCGTATTCAACAGTTTTACTGCGCCGGAAAATAGCGCTTTCCCGCCGGAAAATGGGTTGGCTCCACTGGCCACGGCCCGGCTCAGGATATTCGCCCCTTTTTTAAATTTGCTGGCCAAGCTGCCAGCGTGGCCTGCCACTTTGGCTATTCCGCCTGCGGCTTTGGCGCCCACGAATAAAAATCCAAAGATGTCTTGCACCAGATTCTCATACCCGTCCCGAGTATTACCTTTTGAAAAGTTGTGAATGGCCGATGCGAAGGGGACGAGGATGCGTGTGAAGTTCTGGATTTTTTCAAAGTCAGTAACTTCGGCGTCCAAGGTAGTGAGGCCTTGGGTTTGTTCGAATAAATTCTGGCTGTCATTCGGGAAGAACTTATTCGACATGAGCTGGGCAATGTATTGCGTTCGGCTGCTGTTGAACGACTGCAGGGGCGCGTCGGTTTTTGGGGTGGACTCACGCTGGCGGCGTTCTGCGTCGCTTTTGCCGTGAACTTCATTTATCACCTTATTTGAGTACGTCGTATAGTTTGAAAAGCGGTTGTTGTCCTTGGGCGGCAGTTTTGTCCACTCACCCTGAACCCCCGACTTAAAGTTTGTGATGGGGCGAATAAAACCTTGTGGGGGGTTGATTTCGTAGTGGTAGGTTTTGCCGTTGTACTGGGTTTCTATAATTAAGCCACGGTGATGTTCGTCTATGCTCCGTTGAACGCCATGTCGCCCAGGTGTTGTATCATCAAAACCGTTTAGCCTGAGGCCACTGATCGAACTGGTGGCATTGTGTTGTTCATAGACTTTAATGGCCCCAAACTCCAGGCGCTCACGATCTTTCAGAGGCAGTTGGGATATAAGGTGTCGAACGGAGATGGCGGTGGAATTTTTTTTGCCCTCATAATAATTTGAGAAGGATTGTTTGAAAGCCTCTTGAATATCGGGGATTTCATGGCGACGCAATGCAATCGTGTCGACAGGGATTGCGGGGTCGAATGATTGATAAATACCACGGGCAAGTTCACCTGAAATAACAAGATCAATGATCGAGTAAGGGCCTTTTAGGTGGTTCCACTGGTCAATGGGTGTGAGGCATTTTTTCTTGAAGTCAATACCGTCTCCAAACTTTTCTTTTAGTATCTTATCGGCCAGGTCTTCCCGTGTAAGCAACTCAGTGTCTTTAGCCGAAGACGCTTTTTCTAAGGCAATGAATCGCTCTTTGGCTTTTCCTCGTACGTGCTCAACTTGTGCATCGGTGTAGCGGTTGTTGTCGTTTTTCTTGAGGATGCCATCGTTGATTGCCCAATACATCATGGCCTGTAGAGAGGCCTGTTGTTCGACCTGTTTTTCGGCCGCTGTAATGGGCGAGATGCTGGCGTATTGCATGATTTTTTCGTAATTCATGCTCAACGCCTGGCCAGGCGCTTGCGCCTCTATTCGGGCAACGGCAGCCTTCAGGCTGATCCAGCTGGGTGAGCCGTAGGTCACGCTATCCGGGATCTCTTTTACCAGCAGTTCCGGCGCATGACGGGCTAATAACGCAAAGGCTCTGACAGGCGCAAAGTCAGCAGCGCGCTTTTCAGAATTCGCCAAGTGTTCAGTGAGTGCCTTGACCACCTCGCGCAGAGGTTTACCCCCGAGGTCGGGGCTTGAAAGATCAAAGCCTGCGACCTTGTTGGTGTTGTTGTCCGGGTCGAGGATGCTCTTTGCGTCGATACCTATGGCAATGGCGGTCATGGCCCAATCGTTAATGCTGGTCGCTGAGGGTGCGCCTTTGAATTGGGTTTGCAGGGCTTGACCCAATGCATAGGCTTCAGGCGTGTTGAGGAGGTTGGTAAGAAATGCACGTGGGTCGCGCAACTCTTCGGGCGACCATTGCCGTGACTGGGTCAGATAACCCAATGCATCTTTACTGCGGCGCAGATATTCAAACTCCTCGAGCTCTATGGCGTTGTTTCTCACCGAGGCCAGGATGTTTTTTTTCATCTCTTGGCTCAAAGGGGGCGCAGACCAGGACAGTCCCCCACCGAAGTTACCGTAGGGAGCAGATTGAAGCGGGGGGTGGGATAAGGCGTTTGCGAGGTTTTGAATATCAGCGACGTTTTGAGGCAGGATCCAGTCGTTGGCGAGAATACATTGCTCCAGGCTAATTTGCTTTCCAGCCATGGGCTCGCCATTGAGTTGCAGGGGAGAGTCGGCGGGCAGGGTAATGCGCGTATCTCGCAGGCTGTCGCTCGTTGAGGTGACTCTTTTCCAGTAAGCCGGGCTTTTAGAAAGTTCGGCAACGTTATTTGTTACTTTTGCTTGGGCATAGATATTTGTTTTTTCGATGATGTTTTGATGTGCCTGTACGAGTGCATTTTTAATGACGCTTTTAGTTATGTCCGCAGAGAAGTCATAGTCATCCGGGATGAGAGACATCCAATTGAAAATTTTTCTCACCTCAGAGGTGTTTCCATTCTGAGTCCGTTGCCCGGGGGAGGAGGGTGATGTAGAGGGTAATTCTCGATCTGTCTCAGGGTTCGGACTACGCCTGACTCGGGGCAAGGGTTCAGAGCCGAAAGGAGGTGCCTGGTGTGTTTCGTTGGACGGGGGCTCAGCGTGTGGATTATTTGCGGTGTTAAGTGCGGGACTCAGGGGCTTTTCGACTTTTTTTTCAGGCGATATTGTTGGGTAAGGATGATGGGAAGCAGGGGGTGTGAGTGACGTGATCATTGAGGAACTCCGGTCTCATATTTTTGTGAATTTCACAGTTGAGTGGCGAAGTTATTGGTGGTTGTTCCAGAGTAAGAATCCCTGTTCTATGTCCGTCTATGAGTTTACGAATTTTGGTGTGCCGCGCTGTCTTCAGTAGAGCTGCCCTTATTGCTATGGCTTTGACTGGCGGCGGCCTATAGCCCATCCAACGAGTTCTTAGGGAGTGGCCTATCACTTGAATGGTCTGAATTGCTCTGCGTTTTTTGATGCCCTCGCTGCCTGACGTTCGCTGCCTGACGTTCGCTACATCAAGTGGGGTCGAGTCATCACACTTTTTTGCGCTTAATTCATGATTGTTTTCATTCATCGCGCCTTTCCAGAATGTCGACGTGTGTGGAAAGTTGTACGGGGCCGTCTTCCGGTGTAAGGGGACTCAGAGGCATGGGCCGTGGTGTATGAATAGGGCGTACTTAACGTAATCAATAAAAAATGGTGGACGGTAATAAACATAAGGTTGACCTGCGAGTAAGTCGTTGTTTCTTTCCTTCAAAATCAGTCGCGGCATTAAATCAGGTCAATGCGACGCGTTGAGTTAGTTAAATAGGGTTAGCCACGGATGCACGCTGGCAGCACGTAGAACGGAGTCAGTCTAAAGGCGACTGGACAGCATGGCGTGCTCGCGGCACTCTTGGGCACGCCATGGATTTAGGTAGCTCGTATGTTCAAACGTCTTTTGCCAGTCTTCGCCGGCCTTTCACTGCTGTTGGCGAATGCGGCCTCAGCCGCCGAAAGCTCGGCTTATTCGATGGTCTTGCTGACAGAGAATTTTCCGCCCTACAACATGGCGAAAAATGGCAAAAACTTTGCGCAAGACGAAAACATCGAAGGCATCGCCGTCGATGTACTGCGCGAAACCTTCAAACGGGCCGGTATTTCCTACAGCATGACCTTGCGCTTTCCATGGGAGCGCATTTATCACCTCGCCCTTGAAAACCCCGGCTATGGGGTATTTGTAACGGCGCGCGTGCCAGAGCGCGAAGCCCTGTTCAAATGGGTCGGCCCCATTGGGCCAGATGACTGGGTGCTGCTGGCACGCGGTGACAGCCCGATCACTGTCACGTCTCTGGAGCAAGCCAGCCAATACCGCATCGGCGCCTACAAAGGCGATGTCATTGCATTGTCACTGGAGCAAAAAGGCCTGAGCCCGGTGATCGTGTTGCGCGATCAGGACAACGCGAAAAAACTGCAAGCCGGGCAGATTGACCTCTGGGCCACAGGCGATCCGGCGGGGCGTTTTTTAGCGCGTCAGGTCGGGATTTCAGGGTTCAAGACGGTGCTGCGTTTCAATCAGGCTGAGTTGTATCTGGCGTTGAATAAAGACGTGCCGGATGCGGTAGTGGCCAAGCTGCAAAAAGCGCTGAATGAGCTGCGCGCTGAAGGTGTGGTCGAAAAGATCGTTGCCCAGTACCTGTAACGCTCGAAAAAGCCGGTAGCGCAGCGATGGGTTTACGAGCGGTTGCAGCTTGCGTGCCTTGGCAACGCCTACAGGGTATGTGCGGTGCTTATGGCTGGCGATACACGCCATTTTCACCATGCCCGGCCATCGCTTTGTTGCTGCGCACGCCGATCATTTGCCGAATGTCGATCCAGTCAATGCCTTGGGCTTTGAGCTTGGGCAGTTCACGTTCCAGCACGGCCAGGGTTTGCGGGTAGGGGTGGCCAATCATGACCGCCGAGCCTTGTTTCCTGGCCAGTTTGATGGCGGTTTCAAGTTGTGTGGTGATGGCTTGCTCGGTGCGTACGTCGTCCAGAAACACATCCCGCGAGACGCTGGCCAAACCAATTTTTTGTGCCTGGGCCGCCGCCACCGTTTGTGCGCTGGTACGGCTGTCGACGAAGAATTTGTGACGGCGCTGCAAGTCGCCCATCAGCCAGGCCATCGCTTGCGGCTGGGAGGTCATGCGGCTGCCCATGTGGTTGTTGATGCCACTGGTATAAGGCACGGCCTTGAAGGCCGCATTGAGGCGCTTTTCGAGTTCATCGACGGGTAAGTCGGGGTGCCAGGCAAACGGCCCCGTCGCCGGGTCCATAGGCATGTGCAGGATTACGATTTTCCCGGCTTTGTACGCTTCACGGGCAAATTGGGCCGCGTGCGGGGTGTCGGGCATCACGGCCGCAGTGACCGGGCCGGGCAAGCCCAGCACACGGCGGTCGCGTGGCAGGTTTTGCCCCAGGTCATCAATGATCAGGCTCAAATAAGCCTTGTGCGGGGCGGCTGGAGGGCTGGCCGGCGCCGCGTGGGCGGCACCGGTCAGGCAGCAAAGCAGGCTGATGAACAGCGAAAAACGCATCTCAATTGCCGCGCGTAATGCTCAGGCCCTTGAGCAGGCTCAGGGCCTGGCTCAACTGGAAGTCGTCATCCTGTGGCATTGGCTTGGCTTTAGGGCTGGAACCCGTTGGCTTGTCGGCACCGCCATTGCCATTGCCCAAGTGACCTTGCAGGTCGGCCTCTTTGAAGTACTCGGTGTCTTGCTCGCGGGTGATTTTGGCGCGGCTGACTTCGATGTCCGGCACGATACCCTGCGCCTGAATCGAGCGCCCGTTGGGCGTGAAGTACAGCGCGGTGGTGATTTTCAGGGCGCGGTCATTGTTCAGTGGCAGTACGGTTTGTACCGAACCCTTACCGAAACTGGTGGTGCCCATCACCACGCCGCGTTTTTGGTCTTGCAAGGCACCGGCGACAATTTCTGAGGCCGAGGCGCTGCCACCGTTGATCAACACCACCAGCGGTACGTTCTCGCTAAGGTCTTTACCGGTGGCCGAGAAACGCAATTCGGAATTGGCGATCCGGCCTTTGGTGTAAACGATCAGCCCTTTGGTGATGAAGTGGTCGACCACTTCAACGGCCGATTGCAGCACGCCGCCGGGGTTGTTGCGCAGGTCGAGGATGATGCCCTTGAGCTTCTTGTTACCGTTTTCTCGGCGCAACTTGGACAGGGCTGAGGCGACTTCTTCGCCGGTCTTGACCTGGAACTGGGTGATGCGGATATAACCGTAGCCGTCTTCGAGCAGCTGAGACTTAACGCTTTTGACCTGAATATTGGCGCGGGTCAGGGTCACATCAAACGGTGTGCCGCCATTGCGCACCAACGTAAGCGTGATTTTTTGCCCGACTTTGCCACGCATTTTGTCCACGGCTTCGGTCATGGTCAGGCCGCGTGTGGGCTGGCCATTGATCTTGACGATAAAGTCGCCGGCCTGGATGCCGGCTTTGCTGGCAGGCGTGTCGTCGATCGGCGAGACAATCTTGATATTGCCGTCTTCGGTGCCGACTTCGATCCCCAGCCCGCCAAATTCGCCGCTGGTGCTTTCTTGCAGCTCGGCGAAGTCTTCAGGGCCCAGATACGCGGAGTGCGGGTCGAGGTTGCTGAGCATGCCTTTGATGGCGTTCTCCAGCAGGGTTTTGTCGTCGACCGGTTCAACATACGCCGCCTTGATTCGGTCCATGACCTCGGCGAAGGTGCGCAGCTCATCCAGTGGCAGCGGGGCCTTGGCGCTGGCTGCGGCGACTGGCTGGGCGGCTTGCCCGGCGGCCAGTGCCAAAGGCGCGGCAATCACCAGGGCGATCGTCAGGGCCAGCGAGTTGAGGCGGGACAAATGCGGCATGTTGAACGAACTCCTACGTATTAAAGGTGATGGGCTCATCCTTGAGCACGGCACCATTGTGCAGGGTCGCTGGGGCGGCCCTGCTGACGAATAGCAAAATACAGCGCCGCAGTGGCTTGGCCACCGCTGTTGCCCACGGTGGAAATCACTTCCCCGGCTTTAACAATGTCGCCGGCAGACTTGAGCAGTGTCTGGTTGTGGCCATACAAGCTCAGGTAGCCGTTGCCGTGGTCCAGAATCACCAGTTGGCCAGCGCCGCGCAGCCAGTCGGCAAACACCACGCGACCGCCGTGTACAGCGTGCACTTGGGTGCCTGCGCCGGCACTGATCATGACCCCATCCCACTTGGTACGGGCATCATCGCCGCGGGTTTCACCAAAGCGTGCAAGCAGTCGACCATCAACTGGCCAAGGAAGTTTTCCCCGCGCCTGAGAAAAAGGCCCGCCGTATGAAACGCCGGCGCTTGAAACCAATGCGCCGGGTGTGGATTTGACGGGTTTACGCGGGGCGTCGGTCACAACCGATTCAGCCTCGCGTTGGCGTTTGCGCTCGGCTTCTTGTTGAGCGAGCAGGGCTTTTTGGCGCGCGGCTTCGGCTTCGCGAGCCTGGCGTGCCAGTGTTTCTTCAATGGTCTTGAGGACTTTAGCCAGATCGGCCTGATCCTGCTCGCGGGCCTGCAATTTTTGGTCGCGGTCTTTGACGTCGGTACTGAGCTTGGCCAGCACTTGCTGACGTTCAGCCTTCACTTTGTCGAGTTCGGCGCGCTGGCTGTCCAGGCTGCTTTTTTGCGTCAGCAACTGGGCCTGTTGCAGGTTGATATCCGCTTCGACGTTGGCCAGTTGGCGCAGGGTTTCATTGAACCCCTTGAGCTGCTCCAGGCGGGCCTGGCTCAGGTAGTCGTAATAGGTGAGGGTGCGGGCGAACTTTTCTGGGTTTTGTTGGTTGAGCAGCATTTTCAGGTATTCCTGACGACCGCCCTGATACGCGGCACGGGCCTGAATGGCGATCAGGCGTTGCTGTTCAACTTTTGCGCTGTTGAGTTTTTTTTTCTCACTATCAAGGCGCAGCAGCTCGCCTTCACTCTTTTTTAGTTCTTTTTGCAGTTCCTCCACCTGTTTTTCCAGCTTGCCGATTTCGGTCTCGGTGCCGCGCAGGTCTTTTTGCACGCCGGACTTTTCTGCCTGGAGTTTGCCGAGGAGCTTTTTCAGCTCGCCGATATCCTGGCGCGTGGCGTCGAGCTGTTGTTGGGTTTGCGCGCGCTCATCGGCAAAGGCCGGTTGCAGCAGGCACGTGAGAGTCAGGGCTATAAGGGCGCGGAGCATGGGGCGGGCGACACCTGGGGAATGGGACGGCCTAGTATGCCCGCCCTCGTTGAGTATGAGAAATCCGTGAGATGAAATAGTCGCTGGCGCAGGCTGCGAAGGGCAGCGCAGCTGCCCGTCTTCTCAAACCCACGCGATGACGTGGCGGGCGGGCAGCCTTTTTCGTCGCCAGTGGCAGCGATCACAAGGTTTACATTAGTCCACCAAAATAGAGGTGCCGGTCATTTCTGCTGGTTTTTCCATACCCAGCAGTTTGAGCATGGTGGGGGCCACGTCGGCCAGTACACCGCCGTCGCGAACCTTGAACTTGCGCTTGCCGACATAAATAAACGGCACCGGCTCGCAGGTGTGAGCGGTGTGCGCCTGGCCGGTGGACTCGTCTTCCATCTGTTCGACGTTGCCATGGTCGGCTGTGATCAGGGCTTCGCCGCCGACTTTTTCCAGCGCTTCAACGATACGGCCCACGCAGGCGTCCAGGCACTCAACCGCTTTGACCGCTGCATCAAACACGCCGCTGTGGCCGACCATGTCGCCGTTGGCGTAGTTGACCACGATCACGTCATAACGTTGATGTTCGATGGCATCGACAATTTTGTCGGTGACTTCGGGCGCGCTCATTTCTGGCTGCAAGTCGTAGGTGGCGACTTTAGGCGACGGGATCAGAATGCGTTCTTCGCCGGGGAACGGTTCTTCGCGCCCACCGGAAAAGAAGAAAGTGACGTGCGCGTATTTCTCGGTTTCGGCAATCCGCAGTTGGGTTTTACCGTTTTTGGCCAGGTAATCGCCCAGCACGTTTTCCAGGCTGCCCGGCGCAAACGCGCTGGGCGCCGGGATGCTGGCGGCGTATTGAGTCAGCATCACGAAACCGGCCAGTTTTGGCTGGCGCGCGCGCGGGAATTCTTTGAAGTCGTCCTCGACGAACACGCGGCTCAGCTCGCGGGCGCGGTCGGCGCGGAAGTTCATGAACACCACCGCGTCACCGTCTTCGACCTTGACCGGCTCGCCCAGGGTGGTGGCTTTGACAAACTCGTCGCTTTCGCCACGGGCATAAGCGGCTTCAAGACCTTCTTGCGCGGTGGCGGCGTTGAACTCGCCTTTGCCGTCGACGATCAGGTTGTAGGCTTGCTCGACACGGTCCCAACGGTTGTCGCGGTCCATGGCGAAATAGCGACCGATCAGGCTGGCGATGCGGCCTTTGCCGAGGTCTTTGAAGGCTTCGTCCAATAGCTCTATAGAGGACGCGGCGCTTTTAGGCGGAGTGTCGCGGCCATCGAGGAAGGCGTGCAGGTAGATTTTTTCGGCGCCACGCTTGTACGCCAGCTCGGCCATTGCCACGAGGTGGTCTTGATGGCTGTGAACGCCACCCTCAGACAGCAGGCCCAGAATATGCACGGCCTTGCCATTGGCGACGGCTTTGTCGACGGCGGCGCAAAGGGTCGGGTTTTCGAAAAACTCGCCGTCGCGGATCGACTTGGTGACACGGGTGAAGTCTTGATACACCACGCGGCCAGCGCCCAGGTTCATGTGGCCGACTTCGGAGTTGCCCATTTGCCCGTCCGGCAGGCCGACATCCATGCCCGAACCTGAGATCAGGCCATTGGGCATGCTTGCACAAAGGCGATCGAGCACCGGTTTCTTGGCTGAATAAACGGCGTTGTAGTCGTGGCTTTCACTGTGACCGAAGCCATCCAGGATGATCAGGACCAAAGGTTTAGGCGTGGTAGTCATAGATCCCACTCGTGGCTGGTTTAAAAAGGAGGTATGCAGAAGACGGGCAGTTTAAAGCGAAGTTCATGTGGCGTCACCGCCGGGCGGGGTTTGGCCGACCAAGGCGGCTGTGTATACTGGCCCACATTTTACGACCCTGGAACCTTCTGATGGTTGATCACCTGATTGCATTTGCCACTTCTCACTACCTGTTGGTGGGCGCGTTTGTCATCCTGCTGGCGTTGTTGATTGCCCACGAAATGAGCCGTGGCGGACGTAGCATCAGCACCGGCGAGTTGACCGGTCTGGTTAACCGCGACGAAGGTGTGGTGATTGATATTCGCCCGGCCAAGGATTTTGCCGCCGGCCACATCGTGGGTGCATTGAACATCCCGCAAGACAAGCTGATGGCGCGCATTGCCGAGCTGGACAAGCACAAGGGCAAAACCATCATTCTGGTCGATGCCCAGGGCCAGCATTCTGGCTCCCACGCCCGTGAACTGCTCAAGGCTGGCTACAACGCCGCCAAGCTGTCCGGTGGTATCGCCAGCTGGCGCGCCGATAACCTGCCTGTGGTGAAGTAACTATGTCCAAGGTCATCGTTTACTCCAGCGATTATTGCCCTTACTGCATGCGGGCCAAGGCTTTGCTTGAGAAGAAGGGCGTTGCCTTTGAAGAAATCAAAGTCGACGGCAAGCCTCAGGCGCGTGCCGAGATGGCCCAGAAAGCGGGTCGCACCTCGGTGCCGCAAATCTGGATCGGCGACCAGCATGTTGGTGGATGCGATGACCTGTTTGCTTTGGAGCGCGCCGGTAAATTGGATGCGCTGCTGAACGTCTGACTCTCATTCTCTATAAGCCCCAAGATCAACAAGGATCTGTGATGACTGACCAACAGAATACCGCTGCGACTGAAGACGATACTTCTCCACAATTCTCGTTGCAGCGTATCTATGTGCGTGACCTGTCGTTCGAAGCGCCGAAAAGCCCGGCAATCTTCCGTCAGCAGTGGGAGCCGACCGTGGCTCTGGACTTGAACACGCGTCAGAAGCCGCTCGAAGGTGATTTCCACGAAGTGGTCCTGACCTTGTCGGTCACGGTCAAGAATGCTGACGAAGTGGCGTTCATCGCTGAAGTGCAGCAGGCTGGCATCTTCCTGATCAAAAACCTGGATGCGGGTTCGATGAACCACACGCTGGGCGCGTTCTGCCCCAACATCCTGTTCCCGTACGCACGCGAAACCCTGGACAGCCTGGTCACCCGTGGCTCGTTCCCGGCGCTGATGCTGTCCCCGGTGAACTTCGATGCCCTGTACGCGCAAGAGCTGCAACGCATGCAAGAAGAAGGCACGCCGACTGTTCAATAAACAGCCGCTGCTGGATTGAAAAAGCGCCGTAAGGCGCTTTTTTATTGGGCTTTGGAGCTGTGTGCTTACTTGAAGCCTAACTGGCGCCAGGCTTCGTACACGGCGACAGCCACGGTGTTGGACAGGTTCAGGCTGCGGCAGCCTTCGCGCATCGGCAAGCGCAGGCGGTGTTCGCCGTCCAGCGCATCCAGCACCTGGGGCGGCAAGCCACGGCTCTCAGGGCCGAAGATAAAAGCATCACCTTCGGCAAACTGCGCGTCATGGAATGGCTTCGAACCTTTGGTGGTAAAGGCAAACAAGCGCGGATGCCCCAGGTGTTCAAGGCAACTGGCCAGGTCGGCGTGACGCTTGAGTGGCGCATACTCGTGGTAATCGAGCCCGGCGCGGCGCAAGCGCTTGTCGTCGAGTTCAAAGCCGATGGGTTCAATCAAATGCAGGTGGCAGCCGCTGTTGGCGCACAGCCTGATAATGTTGCCGGTATTCGGCGGAATTTCTGGTTGAAAAAGGATGACGTGAAACATGCACGGCTCCGAACTTAAAGATGGCGAGGATTCTACTCCCGAAGAGGACCCGCGACCTAAACTATGGCCGCGTGTTTTAGGTTCTTTGGCGATTGTGGGGTTTATGGTCGGGATGATGATCGGCCGGCTGACGACGCCTGAGCCTGTGCAGTTGCAGCAGGTTGAGGTCTTGCCGGGGGCGTTGGTGGTGTGGTTCAGCGATGAGCCCAAACTGCACGGTGAAATGGTCGATGGCACAGTCGGCTTGCTGTTCGATGCGCAGGGTAAGGCGCAGAACGGCCAGTTCAAGCTCAATGGCAAAGATGTGAATTGGCGGGTGCAGCGCACCGATGGTGGGTTGCTGCTGACGTTGGTGGCGGCCCGTGCCCTGCAAGGCGACTGGGCCGGAGCGCCACAGGATGGCCGCTGGCGGTTGCAGGTAAACCTGCGCGAGTAATAAAAGAGGGAATGCCGGCCTGCCTGTACCGGGTTCTCCAAAACGGCTGCGCGTTGATGCGCGGGGCATCAAGGCTGCGGGTGTAAAAGTGGGGAGTCCTGGCCTGCCTGTACCAGGGTCCCCTAAAGCGTTATCAGGGTTATTGCAGGGCGCGTGCCAGTTTTAGATTTTTTTGTCGAAAATGTCTTATGCAAATGCAAAGCCCCGGATTCCGGGGCTTTTTGTCTGTAGGGCAGGTTTAAGGCGCGGCTGCGGCTGCAACCCTTGAGCCAGAGCTGTGCGCGTTAATGGTGCAGCCTTGCTCAAAAATGCCCTCTCCCGCAGGAAAAGGGCTGGGGTGAGGGCTTTTGATCTGCCTTAAGCTTCGTCAGCATCCTCCTCGTCGCCGTCGATCTTCATGCCCAGTTCTTTGATCTTGCGGGTCAGGGTGTTGCGGCCCCAGCCCAGCAGCACGGCGGCATCGCGACGGCGGCCCGCGGTGTGTTTGAGGGCGGTCTCGATCATGATGCGTTCAAATGTTGGCACCGCACTGTCCAGCAGGTTGGATTGACCACGGGCTAACGCTTGATCGGCCCACTGACGCAGCGCGTGTTCCCAGTTGGTCACGGGGGAAGCGTCTTGCTGGAGGTTGAGCAATTCGGGCGGCAAATCGCTGATATGCACTTCACGCCCGGATGCCATCACGGTGATCCAGCGGCAGGTGTTTTCGAGTTGGCGCACGTTGCCCGGCCACGGCAGGTTTTTCAGATATTGCTCGGTCTCGGCCTTCAGCAGTTTTGGCTCCACCGACAGCTCTTGCGCCGCGCTGCTGAGAAAGTGGCGGGCCAGTGTCGGGATGTCTTCACGCCGATCCGACAGGCGCGGTATATGGATGCGGATCACGTTCAGGCGGTGAAACAAGTCTTCACGAAACTTGCCTGCCTGCACCAGTGTTTCGAGATTCTGATGCGTGGCCGCAATGATGCGCACGTCGACTTTGACCGGAATGTGCCCGCCCACGCGATAGAACTCGCCATCAGCCAGAACCCGCAGCAATCGGGTTTGTGTGTCGGCAGGCATGTCGCCGATTTCATCCAGAAACAAGGTCCCGCCATCAGCCTGTTCAAAGCGCCCGCGGCGTAAGTTGGCAGCGCCGGTAAACGCGCCTTTCTCGTGGCCGAACAGCTCGGACTCCATCAGGTCTTTAGGAATGGCCGCCATATTCAACGCAATAAACGGCGAGGCAGCACGCGGGCTGTGGCGATGCAGCGCATGGGCAACCAGCTCTTTACCGGTGCCCGACTCGCCGTTGATCAGTACGGTGATGTTGGAATGGCTCAAGCGGCCAATGGCGCGAAACACTTCTTGCATCGCCGGGGCTTCGCCAATGATCTCCGGGGTGCGTGCCAGCGTGGGCGCCACGGCCAAGCCTTGTTGCTCTTGGGCGTGCTGGTTGGCGCGCTTGACCAGCGACACGGCTTCATCAACGTCAAATGGCTTGGGCAGGTATTCAAATGCGCCGCCCTGATAGGACGCCACGGCGCTGTCCAGGTCGGAGTGCGCCGTCATGATGATTACCGGCAAGCGCGGGTGTTGTTCGCGGATCTTGGCCAGCAAGTCCAGGCCGCTGGCACCGGGCATGCGGATGTCGGAAATGATCACGTCGGGTTGCTGGCGAGCCAGGCGACTCATCACCCCATCGGCGCTGTCGAAGCTTTGTGTGGTCATGCCTTCCTGCTGCAAGGCTTTTTCCAGGACCCAGCGGATTGAACGGTCGTCGTCGACGATCCACACGGTTTCACTTCGGCTCATGTCGATGCGGCTCCTTGTTCCAGTGGCAGAAAGATCGAAAAGAGTGTGTGGCCAGGGTGGCTTTCACACTCGATCAACCCCTGGTGCTGACTGATGATGTTCTGGGTGATGGCCAGGCCCAGCCCGGTACCGTCGGGGCGGCCGCTGACCATGGGGAAGAAGAGGGTGTCTTGCAGCTCGGCCGGGATGCCCGGCCCGTTGTCGATGATTTCGATTTTGGTCACCAGGCGATGGCGGATGTGGCCAATGGTGAACTGACGCATGGCCCGCGTGCGCAGGCTGATGCGCCCCAGCCGCAGTTCGTTTTGGCTGCCAATGGCCTGCATCGCATTGCGCACGATATTGAGCACGGCCTGAATCATCTGTTCGCGGTCGATCAGCAGGTCGGGCAGGCTGGGGTCGTAATCGCGCACCAGGGTGATGCCGCCCTGGGTCTCGGCTTCGACCAGGTTGCACACGCGCTCCAGCACTTCATGCACGTTGGTCATGGCCAGCGAAGGCAGTTTGTTGGAACCCAGCATGCGGTCTACCAGGTTACGCAGGCGGTCAGCCTCTTCGATGATGACGTTGGTGTAGTCGCGCAAGCCTTCGTCGGGCAGTTGACGGGCCAAGAGTTGGGCCGCGCCACGAATGCCGCCCAAGGGGTTCTTGATTTCGTGAGCCAGGCCGCGCACCAGCATTTTGCTGGTCTCTTGCTTGGACAGCTGGGCTTCTTCTTTAGTGATGCGCAGCAGGCGATCGCGGGGGTGCACTTCGAGCAGCAGCAAGGTCGTGCCGGCACTCAAGATCGGTGTCACGGCGTAATCCACGGTCAAGGTTTGGCCCGTGAGCGAGGTCAGCATGGCTTCACGCTTGGTGAAAGGGTGCGCTTGCTCAACGGCTTGACGTAATGAATGCAGGGCTTCAGTGGACTCGGTAAACAATTCGCTGATGAATTGCCCGTGGCTGCGTTGACCGCTGATGGCCAATAGCATCTCTGCCGCCGGGTTCATGTACTCAAGGCGCAAGTCGGCATTGAGCAACAGGGTTGCGGTGGTCAGATTGTCGAGTAGCAGTCGGTGCAAGGCATCACTGATGGTCATGGGCCGATCCCGGATTACGTGCGTGGGTTACACGCTGAGACAAGGAAAATGCAAAAACCAAACCAAGGCTCTGAAAAGAAGCGCTAATCGCCTGAAATAAGACGTTACAGCTCATCAACAGGGTGTAGATGCTCACGGAGTGAGTCGTTTTGAACCAAATTGGGCTGGCGAGGTGGGCGGTGATGTTTCTATTGCACCAATATAGTGCAAATCAAGTGAAAGGTTTCAGTCTCGGCTGCATGTTCATGGGGCAGAAGGTCGTTGGCTTGATGTTGATCACTATACGGCCGAGGCGGCTTGCCCATCTGTGACGGCAACGGCCACATCCCGCTGATGGCCAGTGACGTGTTTTTCACGTTTTGACATCAGCAGGGGCGGATGGGCGCGGAGGGTGAGATCAGTCGGGTTTCGAGAGCGGTAAGCCGGGAGCGCCTGCATAGAAAACAATCAGTTCCACGGGGCTGTTACCGCTCGTACCACGGTGTGGAATATTCACCAGTTCGGGCAGTACTTCTCCGGGTTTAAGCCGGGTTTGATGACCGCTGCGGGTTTCAACCATTAACTCGCCGCTGAGCACATACGCCACGTTGGGCATGGGGTGGGTATGCCACTTGAGCGTGGTGTTGGCGGGAATGGTTATTTTAAGGACCGTGAGTTCCGGGGTTGAACCGGGGTAGGTCTCATAGGCTGTGCCATCCCAGGAATGGCTGGTTTTGAGCAGTTGTTCGGTCTGGACTTCCTGGGGGCCATGTGTACAGCCCAGCAGGCTCGTACAGAGGGTGGCGAAGAATAAGGGCTTGATAAGGCGTGCTGGCAGCATGGGCGAGTCCTGAGGTGATTGAGCGCGTGTGAGGCGCTCAAACTACGCAGGGAGGCATGCAATGGCTGTCAGTCGAAGCAATATGGCGTGCGAGTAAAGGATGGGATGTGCGTAAGACCGCGGGCATAAAAAAACCTCCCGAAGGAGGTTTTTTTACATCACGCGGCAATCACCGGTGTGACGGGATCAGCAGCTGTAGTACAGCTCGTACTCCAGAGGGTGCACGAAGGTGCGCACTTTGATTTCTTCTTCGCTTTTCAGAGCGATGTAGGCGTCGATGAAATCGTCGCTGAAAACGCCGCCTTTGGTCAGGAACGCACGACCTTTGTCCAGCTCTTCCAGGGCTTCTTTGAGGCTGCCACACACTTGCGGGATCTCTTTGGCCTCTTCAGGCGGCAGGTCGTACAAGTTTTTGTCAGCAGCGTCGCCCGGGTGGATCTTGTTCTGGATGCCGTCCAGGCCAGCCATCATCAGTGCTGCGAAGCACAGGTACGGGTTGGCAGCCGGGTCCGGGAAACGCGCTTCGATACGGCGAGCTTTAGGGCTGGACACGTAAGGGATGCGGATCGAGGCAGAGCGGTTGCGGGCCGAGTAGGCCAGCATGACCGGCGCTTCGAAACCTGGCACCAGACGCTTGTAGGAGTTGGTGGCCGGGTTGGTGAAGCCGTTCAGTGCTTTACCGTGCTTGATGATGCCGCCGATGAAGTACAGGGCGGTGTCGGACAGGCCGGCATAGCCTTCGCCAGCGAAGGTGTTTTTGCCATCTTTGGAGATGGACATGTGTACGTGCATACCCGAGCCGTTGTCGCCGTACAGAGGCTTGGGCATGAAGGTCGCGGTACGGCCGTAGGCGTCAGCCACGTTGTGTACGCAATATTTGAGGGTCTGAACTTCGTCAGCCTTCTTCACCAGGGTGTTGAACTGCACGCCGATTTCGTTCTGGCCTGCGGTTGCCACTTCGTGGTGGTGAACTTCGATAACCAGTCCCATTTCTTCCATGGCGTTGCACATGGAGGTACGGATTTCGTGGTCATGGTCGAACGGTGGCACCGGGAAGTAGCCGCCTTTGATGCCTGGACGGTGGCCACGGTTGCCGCCTTCTACGTCCTGGTCGGACATCCACGAACCTTGTTCGGAGTAGATCTTGAACATGGAACCGGAAATGTCGGACTTGAACTTCACTTCGTCGAAGATGAAGAACTCAGGCTCCGGGCCCACGAACACGGTGTCACCGATACCGGTGGACTTCAGGTATTCCTCGGCACGGTTGGCGATAGCGCGCGGGTCGCGGTCATAGCCTTGCATGGTTGAAGGCTCGATGATGTCGCACACCAGGATCAGCGTTGGCTGTTCGGTGAACGGGTCCAGAACGGCCGTGCTGTCGTCTGGCAGCAGGATCATGTCGGACGCTTCGATACCTTTCCAGCCCGCAATGGAGGAGCCGTCGAACATTTTGCCGTCGGTGAAGAAGTTTTCATCCAGCGCATCACGAGCCGGCATGGTCACGTGGTGTTGAGTACCTTTGGTGTCCGTGAAGCGCAGATCAATCCACTTGACGTCATGATCTTTGATGAGTTGAACCGACTTCGACATATGTCCTCCGGGGTGGCTTCGGGCGGGTAGTAGTGGTGCGCCCTTAGTAATGTGCTTGATGCCGGCGCGAATACTCTGCCAAGGCAACCTGCCTCACAAGGGAGCAAATTGCATGCCAGTGCCCCGAGTTGGGTGTAATGCGCCAAACTCAAGCCGGTAAGCGGTGCAGCCTACCGATTAGCGCCCGTTATCGCACTCAAATGAAGCGAAAAACCGTGGTTTTGCTCTATTTTGGTGCGTGCAAAACCGTTTGTACGATAACTGGTTAAACCTTGAGCAATTTCCGCTATAATCCGCGCCCCCCTTTTTTGGCAGGCTGCTCGCGCGCTGTTTTCATGAAACTAATCGTTAAAGTCTTCCCCGAAATCACTATCAAGAGCCGTCCGGTTCGGATGCGTTTTGTCCGTCAATTGGCCAAAAATATCCGTGCTGTGCTCCGCGAACTGGACCCGGCTGTGGTGGTGACCGGTGTGTGGGACAACATCGAGCTGCAAACGCGCGTGAGCGACCCCAAAGCCTTGAAAGAAATGACTGCGCGCCTGAGCTGCATGCCAGGTATTGCGCATTTTCTTCAGGTGGATGAGTACCCGTTGGGCGACTTCGACGACGTGGTAGAAAAGTGCAAATTGCACTTTGGCGAGTCGCTGGCCGGCAAGGTTTTTTCGGTGCGTTGCAAACGCGCTGGCAAGCACCCATTTACCTCGATGGAAATCGAGAAATACGTGGGCAGCAAGCTGCGTCGCGAGTGCGGTGCGGCCGGAATTTCGCTGAAAAACCCGGAAATCGAAGTTCGAATCGAAATTCGCGACCAACGGTTGTTTGTGATTCACAGCCAGCACGACAGTATTGGCGGCTTCCCGTTGGGTGCGCTTGAACAGACCCTGGTGCTGATGTCCGGTGGTTTCGACTCTACCGTGGCGGCTTACCAGGTCATGCGTCGCGGCTTGATGAGCCACTTCTGCTTCTTCAATCTGGGCGGGCGCGCCCATGAATTGGGCGTGATGGAAGTCGCGCACTATATATGGAAGAAGTACGGCAGCTCGCAGCGCGTGCTGTTTGTCAGTGTTCCGTTCGAAGAAGTTTTGGGCGAAATTCTCGGCAAAGTCGATAACAGTCATATGGGCGTCATTTTGAAGCGTATGATGTTGCGCGCTGCGACCCGTATTGCTGAGCGACTCGACATCGAGGTGTTGGTCACCGGAGAAGCGATTTCTCAGGTTTCGAGCCAGACACTGCCCAACTTGTCGCTGATCGACTCGGCTACAGACAAATTGGTGTTGCGTCCGCTGATCGTCAGCCACAAGCAAGACATCATTGATCAGGCGGTTGAAATCGGTACGGCCGATTTTGCCAAGCATATGCCTGAATATTGCGGGGTGATTTCGGTCAACCCCAAGACCCACGCCAAGCGCAACCGCGTGGAGTATGAAGAACAACAGTTTGATATGGCCGTGCTTGAGCGTGCGCTTGAGCGGGCCAAACTGGTGCCGATTGATCGGGTAATCGATGAATTGGGCCAGGACTTGCAAGTCGAAGAAGTCAGCGACGTGCTGGCGGGCCAGATCGTCATCGACATCCGTCACCCGGATGACCAGGAAGATCGACCGCTGGAACTGGCTGGCATCGAAGTACAAGCGTTGCCGTTCTATGCTTTGAACAGCCGCTTCAAGGAACTGGATGATACCCGTCAGTACCTGTTGTATTGCGACAAAGGCGTGATGAGTCGCCTGCATGCTCACCATTTGCTCAGTGAGGGACATGCCAATGTGCGCGTTTATCGACCGAGCTAAGAGCCCGGGGCTGTATGCCTGTGGCCTGCGTCACCGGCCCCCCGACGCCGCCGTCAAGCTGTAATGGTTTGCACGGACTCTACTGTTAATCGCTGCCTGGACTCAGTCAGCACACCGAATCCTCTGATCGAGATACACAAGTGATCGAAAATCTACGTAACATCGCCATCATTGCTCACGTTGACCACGGTAAAACCACCCTGGTAGACAAACTCTTGCGTCAATCCGGCACTCTGGAGCGCAACGAGCTCAACGACGAGCGCGTGATGGACTCCAACGACCAGGAAAAAGAGCGCGGCATTACCATTCTTGCCAAGAACACCGCGATCAACTGGAACGGCTACCACATCAACATCGTGGACACCCCGGGCCACGCCGACTTCGGCGGTGAAGTAGAACGCGTAATGTCGATGGTTGACTCCGTTCTGCTGCTGGTTGACGCTCAAGACGGCCCTATGCCGCAAACCCGTTTCGTGACCAAAAAGGCGTTCGAAGCCGGCCTGCGTCCAATCGTGGTAATCAACAAGGTTGACCGTCCAGGCGCGCGTCCGGACTGGGTTCTGGATCAGATCTTCGACCTGTTCGACAACCTGGGTGCTACCGAAGAACAGCTGGACTTCAAAGTGGTTTACGCCTCTGCCCTGAACGGTATTGCTGGTCTTGACCACACCGACATGGCTGAAGACATGACCCCGCTGTACCAGTCGATTGTCGACAACGTACCAGCACCACAAGTTGACCGTGATGGTCCGTTCCAGATGCAAATCTCGGCACTGGACTACAACAGCTTCCTGGGCATTATCGGCGTTGGCCGTATCGCTCGTGGTCGCGTCAAGCCGAACACCCCGGTTGTTGCCATCGACGCTGACGGCAAGCGCCGCAACGGTCGTATCCTGAAGCTGATGGGTCACCACGGTCTGCACCGTGTAGACGTTGAAGAAGCTTCGGCAGGCGACATCGTGTGCATCAGCGGTATGGATTCGCTGTTCATCTCCGACACCCTGTGTGATCCGCTGAACGTTGAAGCGATGAAGCCGTTGACCGTTGACGAGCCAACCGTTTCCATGACCTTCCAGGTAAACGACTCGCCTTTCTGCGGTAAAGAAGGCAAGTTCGTGACGTCCCGTAACATCAAGGAACGTCTGGACAAAGAGCTGCTGTACAACGTTGCACTGCGCGTTGAAGAAGGCGACTCGGCTGACAAATTCAAAGTATCGGGCCGTGGCGAGCTGCACTTGTCCGTACTGATCGAAACCATGCGTCGTGAAGGCTTCGAAATGGGCGTTGGTCGTCCAGAAGTGATCATCCGCCTGGTTGACGGCGTTAAGCACGAGCCGTTCGAAAACGTCACCATCGACCTGCCTGAAGAATCTCAGGGCAAGGTGATGGAAGAGATGGGTCTGCGTAAAGGCGACCTGACCAACATGGTGCCGGATGGCAAAGGCCGTGTGCGTCTGGAATACAACATCCCTGCTCGTGGTCTGATCGGTTTCCGTAACCAGTTCCTGACCCTGACCAACGGTGCTGGCATCCTGACCTCGATCTTCGATCGCTACGACACCATGAAGTCGGGCCACATGTCCGGCCGTCAGAACGGTGTTCTGGTATCGGTTGAAACGGGCAAGGCGCTGACCTACTCCCTGGAAACCCTCCAGGCGCGTGGCAAGCTGTTCGTTGAGCACGGTCAAGAGATCTACAACGGTCAGATCGTTGGTCTGAACAGCCGTGACACCGACATGGGCGTTAACCCTACCAAGGGCAAGAAGCTCGACAACATGCGTGCTTCGGGTAAAGACGAAACCATCGCTCTGGTTCCACCTGTTCGCTTCACTCTGGAACAGGCTCTGGAATTCATCCAGGACGACGAGCTGTGTGAAGTGACGCCTAAGTCCATCCGTCTTCGTAAGAAGATCCTGGACGAAGGCGAGCGCACCCGCGCTGCTAAAAAAGCCAAAAACTAAGTCACTTAGTTAGCGGTTACAAAAACGCCCCCGACCTTGCGGTCGGGGGCGTTTTTTTATGTCCGGGATTTGTGTCTACAGCAGCCTCTCACCCCAGCCTTCTCTCAAGGGAGAAGGTGAGGGTCTGAACTGAATCAGAAATCCATCAATTTAACGCTGCTGTTTTTGCGCTCGACAGCCTTTGGAATATACGCGCAGTACCCTGGACGCGGACCGATGCGCGGGTGGTTGCGGCACGTGTCCGGGCGCTTGTCGTAGATGGTGCACATGCGCGACTTGCGGTCCAGGTACAGGCAATCGTTGTTGCTCATGCGCTGCAACGTGAAGATGCCCGACTTCTGGTTGAAACGTTCCACAATCCCTTCTTTTTGCAGGCGCTTGGCGATGTTCTTCGGCGGATCGCCGAGTTCGAACTCATCAACCAGACCGATGCGGATCAAGTCTTTGACATTGACCTCAACCGGCAGGGTGCAGCAGCTGGAAATGCAGGAGCCGCACATGGGCGCGGTGTATTTGGCCCACGTATCGAGACGGTCGATTTCCGCGGCGGCGATCAGGTTGGACTTCATCAGGCTTATATTCCAGCGTGTAACAGGGCGCGCGATCATACCGGGGTTGATGAATATTTGAACAACCATTTGCCGGTTTTTTGCTCGCCAGGGGGTTCTGCCTCTTTTCAGGGCGTATTTGCGCGCTGCGGGCACCATAAAAACCTGCAAAAACCTCGAACCTGAGCCGCCGCCTTTTGTCAGAGCGTCTAGGCTGACTCCATTCGTTCTCCAAATCGCTCCATCTCGCTTGAGGTCGTATCGATGTCCCAGGAACCGCTTGTTTGTGATGCACAAGTGGCGGCATTTCGTGCTGCTGTACTGGCTAAACTGACGTACGCGGTGGGTAAGGACCCTGAACACGCGTTTGACCACGACTGGTTTGAAGCCATTGCGCTGGCCGCCCGCGACCACATGGTCGAGCACTGGATGGACCACACGCGGCAGATTTATCGCAAGGGTCAGAAGCGGGTGTACTACCTGTCTCTGGAATTTCTGATCGGCCGGTTGCTCTACGACAGCCTGAGCAACCTCGGGCTGCTGGACATCGCCCGTGAAGCATTGACCGAGCTGGGTGTCGACCTTGAGCAGATCCGCCTGCTTGAACCCGACGCTGCGCTGGGCAATGGCGGGCTGGGGCGTTTGGCGGCGTGTTTCATGGAAAGCATGGCAACCCTGGGCGTCGCGGCCCACGGGTATGGCATTCGTTATGAGCACGGGCTGTTCCGCCAAAGCATTGTCGATGGCTGGCAGCAGGAGCAAACCGAGAACTGGCTGGATTTCGGCAACCCGTGGGAGTTCGAGCGCGCCGAAGTGGTGTACCCCATTGGTTTTGGTGGGGCGGTTGAAACCAAAGTCGACGAGCAAGGGCATTCGCGGCAAATCTGGTGGCCTGGCGAAACCGTACGCGCCATTGCCTATGACACCCCCGTCGTGGGGTGGCGCGGTGCCAGCGTTAACACCTTGCGGTTATGGCGGGCGAGGGCGGTGCATGAATTGCACCTCGAACGCTTCAACGCTGGCGATCACTTGGGCGCGGTGGCCGAAGTGGTGCGCGCCGAAAGCATTTCGCGGGTTCTGTACCCGGCCGACAGCAATGAGGCGGGTCAGGAGTTACGCCTGCGTCAGGAATACTTCTTTGTGGCGGCCTCTTTAAAAGACTTGATCCGCCGCCACCTCGATCAAGGCTTCACATTGCTCAGCCTGGGCGAGCATGTCGCCATCCAGCTCAACGACACTCACCCCTCCATCGCCGTGGCCGAGCTGATGCGCATTCTGGTCGACGAGCACGACATGGAGTGGAGCGTGGCCTGGGATGTCACGGTGCAAACCCTGGCGTACACCAATCACACCCTGCTGCCAGAGGCACTGGAGACCTGGCCGGTAGGACTGATGGAGCGGTTGCTGCCGCGCCACATGCAAATCATCTACCTGATCAACGGGTTGCACATTGATTCGCTGCGTGAGAAGGGCGTGCATGATTTTGACGTGCTGCGCGCCGTGTCTTTGATCGAAGAAGACAACGGCCGTCGCGTACGCATGGGCAACCTGGCGTTCCTGGGCTGCCACAGCGTCAACGGCGTGTCGGGGCTGCACACGCAACTGATGCGCAGCACTGTGTTCTCTGAAATGCACAAGCTGTACCCCGATCGCATCAACAACAAAACCAATGGCGTCACCTTTCGCCGCTGGCTGTATCAGTCCAACCCGCCGCTGACGGCGATGCTGGTTGAGGCCCTGGGCCCGCAGATTCAGGACGATCCGGAGCACAACCTGATTGAGCTGGAGCCATTTGCCGAGCGCGCCGACTTTCGCCAGCAGTTCGCAGAGCAACGGCTGCAAAGCAAATGCACCCTGGCCGCTTTGATTTACGAGCGCCTCGCCATCGTGGTCAACCCTGAGGCCATGTTCGATGTGCAGGTCAAGCGCATCCATGAGTACAAGCGCCAATTGCTCAATTTGCTGCACACCGTGGCGCTGTATCAGGCGATTCGGGCCGAGCCGGGCAACCGCTGGGTGCCACGGGTGAAAATTTTCGCGGGCAAGGCCGCGGCCAGTTATCAACAGGCCAAATTGATCATCAAACTGACCAACGACATCGCCCGCACAGTGAACAACGACCCCACCGTGCGCGGGTTGCTCAAAGTGGTATTTATCCCCAACTACAACGTCAGCCTGGCCGAAAACATCATCCCGGCGGCCGACTTGTCCGAGCAGATATCCACCGCCGGTTATGAAGCGTCCGGCACCAGCAACATGAAGTTCGGGCTTAACGGTGCGTTGACCATCGGCACGATGGATGGCGCAAACGTTGAAATGTGCGAGCGGGTAGGGGCCGAAAACATGTTTATTTTCGGCCTTAGCGCGCAGCAAGTCGAAGCACGCAAGCGCAATGGCGAATTTAACGCCAGTGCTGAAATTGCGGCGTCGCACCGCCTCAATGATGTGTTGCAGGCCATACGCGGTGGCGTGTTTTCCCACGATGACCCGGCGCGCTACACCGGCCTGATTGACTCGCTGATTGATTACGACCGTTTTTTGGTGTGCGCAGACTTCGATGCCTATTGGGAGGCACAAATGCGCGTCGAACAGCTGTGGCACGACAAAGACGCGTGGTGGCGTACCGCAGTGCTCAACACGGCGCGCATGGGCTGGTTCTCCTCAGACCGCACCATTCGTGAATACGCCACCGACATTTGGAAGGCGCTATAACCGCCCCGTAGCCGCTGCCGCAGGCGGCGTCCGACGGCGTAGCCGTTGTAAAAAAGCGCTTTGTATTTGTCCGGCTAAACGCAGGCGCTGAATCTACGAGCGCTTCGCAATCGGACGCGGCGCCCGCTGCTACGGGGCGCCAGCGCCTGTTTTTGCGCCTCAACTGAACCCGCCCGGCCGGTTATCAGTCTGATTAGAAGATTTGCACGGCAACACGCGTTAAACTGCGCGGGTTTTTTGCCCCCTCCCCCTTGTTCGGAGCCTTACATGTCCCGCGTTACCCTGAGTCGCTATTTGATCGAGCAGACCCGCAGCAACAACACGCCTGCTGATTTGCGTTTCCTCATCGAAGTGGTGGCGCGTGCTTGCAAAGAGATCAACCACGCCGTGTCCAAAGGCGCCCTGGGTGGTGTTCTGGGCAGCATGGGCACCGAAAACGTGCAAGGTGAGGTGCAGAAAAAACTCGACGTGATTTCCAACGAAATCCTGCTCGAAGCCAACGAATGGGGCGGTCACCTGGCCGGCATGGCGTCCGAAGAAATGGACAACGCCTACCAGATCCCTGGCAAATACCCTAAAGGCGCGTACCTGTTGGTATTCGACCCGCTGGACGGCTCGTCCAACATCGACATCAACGCGCCGGTCGGCACGATCTTCTCCGTGTTGCGTTGCCCGGAAGGCCACCTGGCTGAAAACGGCGACCTGGGCGAGAAAGCCTTCCTGCAACCGGGCACCACCCAAGTGGCTGCCGGTTATGCCATCTATGGCCCTCAAACCATGCTGGTACTGACCTTGGGCGATGGCGTTAAAGGCTTCACGCTGGACCGCGAAATGGGCAGCTTCGTGCTGACCCACGAAAACATCACCATTCCTGAAAGCACGCAGGAATTCGCCATCAACATGTCCAACCAGCGTCACTGGGAAGCCCCGGTACAGCGCTACGTCAGCGAGCTGCTGGCCGGTGAAGACGGCCCGCTGAAAAAGAACTACAACATGCGCTGGGTGGCCGCGATGGTCGCTGACGTGCACCGTATCCTGACCCGTGGCGGTCTGTTCATGTACCCGCGCGACAGCCGCGAGCCGTCCAAGCCGGGCAAATTGCGTTTGATGTACGAAGCCAATCCGATGTCGTTCCTGGTTGAACAGGCCGGCGGCGCTTCAACGGACGGCCACCAGCGCATTCTCGACATTCAGCCTGAAGGCCTGCACCAGCGTGTAGCAGTGTTCCTGGGGTCGAAAGAAGAAGTGGCACGCATCACCGCTTACCACAAAGCGTAAGCCCTGCCTCAAACGCGCCGTCGCTGGCGCAGGCTGCGAAGGGGGGCCAAGGCCCCCTTTTCTCAAATGCCTTCGCTATTCTCCTCGCAGCCTTTGGCAGCGTCAGGGGGCCAGCATTCCCTCGTCGTATCTGCATTCAACAAATCTCCCCGTGCCTTCGGGAACCCCGTCACGCTTTTCTCTTCTAAGCTCTCATTGAGGCAGCGATGCCGACTTTCCCGTTCAGGAGCTTGTCCATGAAGTTGCGTTCTTTGGCGTTGTTGTCGTTTTGTGTGTTGCTGGCAGCTTGCAGCAAGGTCAACCAGGAAAACTATTCAAAACTGTCGGCGGGCATGCCCAAGGCCGAGGTTGAAAAGTTGCTGGGCAGCCCGACCGATTGCTCTGGCGCGCTGGGCATGTCGAGCTGCACGTGGGGCGATAAAAACAGCTTTATCAGCGTGCAATATGCCGGTGACAAAGTGTTGATGTTCTCGGGCCAGGGCTTGAAATAAGCCATCGCAGGAGCGTTCACCATGAAACGTCTTTTAGCGTGTCTAGGCGCTTCGCTGGTGTTGGCCGGTTGCGCCAGCTCTGGCGATGACACACTGGCGCCCAAAACGGTCGACAACGTTGATCTCAAACGTTACCAGGGCACTTGGTACGAGCAGGCACGGTTGCCGATGTTCTTCCAGCGCAACTGTGTGCAATCACAAGCGCATTACAGCCTCAAGCCCGATGGCAACGTGGCAGTGTTGAACCGTTGCCTCACGGCAGAGGGCAAGTGGGAGGAGGCCAAAGGCACAGCGACGCCACAAGTACCGGGCAAGACCGACAAGTTGTGGGTTGAGTTTGATAACTGGGTGTCGACGCTATTGCCGGGCGTGACCAAAGGCGATTACTGGGTGTTGTACCTGGGCGATAACTACAGCACGGCGCTGGTGGGCAACCCCGATCGCCGCTACCTGTGGCTGTTGTCGCGCAAGCCGACCATTGACCAGCAAACCCGCGATGAACTGCTCAGCAAGGCTCAGCAGCAGGGCTATGACACGACGCGCTTGATCTGGCGGGGGCAGGAGTAAAACCCTGGTCGCTACCTGCGCCACCCTCGTAGCAGGTGCCGCAGGCTGCGTCCGGCGGCGCAGCCGTTGTAGGTCGATGTAGGTGTTTTACCGGCCATACCGCGTTTTAAAGCATGGCGACGGCTTCGCCCTCGGACGTCGCCGTCGCCAACTTCGGCATGCTCACAAAACCCGACGTTGCGGCCTTAACCGCGCAGCAAGGTCTTCCAGGCGCGGTTCTGGTAGACCGCGATGGCTTGGTGCTTACGGGCGTCGAGCAAGGCATCGTTGGCCTCAGCGTCTTCTGTGATGGGTTGATTGGCCAAGTCTTGCAACTTGTTCATCTCACCGTACAGACGGTCAACTTCGGCGATGTCCAACACCCCTCGCGCCAGACGCAGCCATGCCTGAATTCGCTCGATGCGTGGCAGTTGCTCGGCCAAGTCTTCCGGCTGCTGCTGGTAGCGGTTCAGACGCAATGCGATGGCTTCATCCGACAGCAAGCGCGGCAACCAGCTGCTCAGTTGTGCAGCACCCTGACGATTGCCACGGGTGGTGCCACGGTCCACGGTCCAGCTGCGGTCCATCAACCAGCGCGACGTGTTGAGCGAGAACTGGCCCCAGCGCGGGTCTTCGAGTTCTTCAAGGAACTGCTCCGGTGCGGCTTTGCGCACGTCTTCGTCGTCCTGACCGATTTGCACCAGCGGGCGCCAGTCTTCCAGCAGTGCGTCGAGGGACGCGCGCAACACGCTGGTGGATTGGCGTGGCGCGGCCTGGCCGAGGCTGCTGACCAGGGCGCGCAGGTCGATCAACTGTTGCACCCAATCTTGCAGCAGACGCCAGTGGCCATTGAAACGGTATTGCTCGGCCAGGCGCTGGCTGCTGGCCAGCAAGTGCCAGGCCAGTGCGGCAAAGGCGTCGTCCAGTGGCGTTTCGGGTGTCAGCTCAGGGGCTGGCAGGTTGACTGAGTAGCTATTGGCATCGAACAGGCGATAGCCGCGCTCAGCCTTGCTGATGTCACACGGCATCAACGCCAGTTTTTCAGCCAGCTCGGCGGCCAGTTCCAGCAGGGCAGCTGGCTCGCCTTCGCGCAGTTCGAGTTCCAGTTCGCAGATTTCTTCTTTGTGCTTGCCAGCAATCACATGGCCCAAGTCCAGTGCGGCTTCGATCACCACTTTGGCTTTGCCGCGGCCCCACGAGATTTCAGCGCGCTCGCGCACGAAATCAGTGGTGAAAATCGGTTTAAGGGTCTTTTTGTCCAGCTCGGCCAACGCTTCAGGCCAGCATTCACCGTCGAGCTTTTTGACGTCGAGTTTGGCTTTGGGCAGGTGCCAGTCGTATTCATTGCGCACCGACAGCCCGGCAACGCTTTCGCCGCGGGTCTTGAGGGTTTGAATGACGTCTTCACCATCACGGCGCAGGCGCAGGGCAACCTTGGCCTTGGCCAGGTCGCGCTCTGGGGTGTCGAAGTACTGATTGAGCAACTCACGGCTTTCCCAGCCACTTTTGTTGCGTTTTTTCAGCAAGGGGTGCTCGCGCAAGGCGGCGAGGGTTTCGCGGCTGACGCGGAGTTTGATTTCGGTTTCTTTCTGCATGGCCGGAAAATCCAGGAACGGTGCGCAGCCGGGGAAAGGTGTGGCTGCCAAGGCCGTGCAGTGTACAGGACTCGCCGCCCGGGCGCCCCGCATGGGTTTATTCTGCAAAGCAGATGGCTCTATGATGGGCCTCGTCCCGCCAACAGGAAGTCAGCGCATGCCTATACCTTCCATGAAAGAGCAATTCGCGGCCTTGATCAGCACGCCGTCCGTCAGTTGCACCCAGGCTCATCTGGATCAGAGCAATCGCCCGGTCATCGATTTACTGGCGGCATGGCTGGGCGACCTGGGGTTCAAGTGCGACATCCAGCCAGTCAGCCCCGGCAAATTTAACCTGCTCGCCAGTTATGGCAGCGGTCCCGGCGGTCTGGTGCTGGCGGGTCACAGCGACACGGTGCCATACGATGACGCCCTGTGGCAGACCGATCCGCTCAAGCTCACCGAAGTCGATAACCGCTGGGTTGGCTTGGGCAGTTGCGACATGAAAGGCTTCTTTGCGCTGATTATCGAAGCCGTGCGTCCGTTGCTCGACCAGCCGTTCAAGCAGCCGTTGCTGATTTTGGCCACTTGCGACGAAGAAACCTCGATGGCCGGCGCCCGCGCACTGGCCGAAGCGGGGCGGCCACTGGGCCGGGCGGCAGTGATTGGCGAGCCGACGGGCCTCAAGCCGATCCGCCTGCACAAAGGCGTGATGATGGAGCGCATCGACATTTTGGGGCGCAGCGGCCACTCCTCCGACCCCAGCCTGGGCCACAGCGCGCTGGACGCCATGCACGATGCAATCACCGAGCTTAAAAGTCTGCGCCAGCAATGGCTGCACGAATACCGCAACCCGCAGTTCAGCGTGCCGCAGCCGACCCTCAACTTTGGCTGTATCCACGGCGGCGACAACCCCAACCGTATTTGCGGCCAGTGTTCGCTGGAGTTCGACCTGCGACCTTTGCCGGGGATGGACCCGCAGGCCCTGCGTGCGATTATCCGCAGCAAGCTTGACCCTTTGGCCGAGCGGCATCAGGTGAGCATTGACTTCGCGCCGATTGCGGCGGGTGTTGCGCCGTTCGAGCAAGACGCAGACTGCGAACTGGTGCGGGTGGCCGAGCGCCTTACCGGGCATCGCGCGCAAGCAGTAGCGTTTGCCACCGAAGCGCCTTATCTTCAGCGCCTTGGCTGTGAAACCATTGTGCTGGGCCCCGGTGACATCACCTGCGCGCATCAGCCGGGTGAACACCTTGAAATGTCACGTTTGCAGCCGACCGTGCGTCTACTGAGTCAGTTGATCGAACACTATTGCCTGACCCCGGCGCAGTAAATCGCCGCAGGCCCAACCCGTACACAAGGAGAGCACGCGTGTCGCCACTGTTTCGACGATAACTACCAGCCCGTTGTGCGTTTGCTGTTCAGCCCTTTTTAGGCGACTCACTTTTCTACAGGCTTCGGTTATGCCCGATTACGTTAACTGGCTACGTCACGCGTCCCCTTACATCAATGCCCACCGCGATTGCACCTTTGTCGTCATGCTGCCTGGCGATGGCGTTGAACACCCCAATTTCGGCAACATCGTTCACGACCTGGTGCTGCTGCACAGCCTGGGCGTGCGGCTGGTGCTGGTTCACGGCTCGCGCCCGCAAATCGAACACCGCCTGCAAGCCCGTGGCCTGACACCGCATTACCACGAAGGCATGCGCATTACGGATGCGCCGACGCTGGAATGTGTGATCGACGCCGTAGGCCATTTACGCATTGCCATCGAAGCGCGCCTGTCGATGGACATGGCCTCCTCGCCGATGCAAGGCTCGCGTCTGCGGGTGGCCAGTGGCAACTTGGTGACCGCGCGCCCGATTGGCGTACTTGACGGCGTGGACTATCACCACACCGGCGAAGTGCGGCGCGTGGACCGCAAGGGCATTAATCGCCTGCTCGACGAGCGCTCAATCGTGCTGCTGTCCCCCCTGGGGTATTCGCCGACCGGGGAGATTTTCAATTTGGCCTGCGAAGACGTGGCCACGCGCGCGGCCATCGATTTGAGTGCGGACAAATTGCTGTTGTTCGGCGCCGAACCGGGCTTGCTCGACGAAGACGGTCACCTGGTGCGTGAGTTGCGCCCGCAACAAGTGCCTGCACACATGCTGCGCCTTGGCAGCGATTACCAGGCCGAACTGCTGGAAGCCGCCGCCGAAGCCTGCCGTGGCGGCGTAGCCCGCAGCCACATCGTCAGCTACGCCGAAGACGGCGCATTGCTGACCGAACTGTTCACCCGCAACGGTGGTGGCACGCTGGTTGCGCAGGAGCAATTCGAAAAGATCCGCGAAGCGGCGATTGAAGACGTCGGTGGCTTGCTCGACCTGATCAGCCCGCTGGAAGAGCAGGGGATTTTGGTGCGTCGTTCGCGCGAAGTGCTGGAGCGTGAGATTGAGCAGTTCAGCGTGGTTGAGCGCGAAGGCATGATCATCGCCTGCGCGGCGCTGTATCAGATTGCCGACTCGGACGCGGGCGAACTGGCGTGCCTGGCAGTGAACCCGGAATACCGACATGGCCGCCGGGGGGATGAACTGCTTGAGCGCATCGAACAACGGGCGCGGGCACAGGGCCTCAAAACCCTGTTCGTATTAACCACGCGCACGGCCCACTGGTTCCGCGAACGTGGTTTCGAGCCGAGCAGCGTCGAGCGTTTACCGGCGGCGCGAGCGTCGCTCTATAACTTCCAGCGCAACTCCAAGATCTTTGAAAAGGCGCTGTAAAGCGTCGGATCGACGCAAGCCTCGTCGGCGCTGACGAGGCACGAGGCTGAGTCCGGTGGCGCAGCAGTCGTAAAGCCTGCGCACCGGATATATAGATCGCAACTATCAACTGCCTTCCCTAAAACGCTCGCAAGCACAAATAGTCAATTACCCCGGCAGGCCAAATGCTTCCCTTGCACAGCCGCCTAACACGGTTAGCGGGTACATAAAAACGCCATCTATCGTGGGGGCGGTGTCGCTCAGGTCGCTATTCTTTCTCGGTTTCTCAGGCCGCCCGGCCGCTGTTTATTTCAGCGGCGTTCTACAGTAAGCCGACGTTTAAACCCTGAAGTGGTCTATTGCCGTAGTTTGCGTAGGAGGCTGCGCTTTTGCGTGCGTGTATCTCAACCCGTGCTTTATAAAATGCACTCGACTATAAATCCAGTGCCCTACGCAAACTCCGGACTGGGCTGATTTCGTTCAGTTTGTTATGCCGATAATGTGCGACGCTCTCCCCATAGGAAAGCATCATATGGCCAGCCCCAAAGGAAGTTTTAGGCAACGGAGATCTGGACAGAGGGCTTTACCTCAATCGGCACTTGATTGAAAACGCATTTGCCTGCCCGCAACGCTATAACCCAGCCTGCCTCAAAATGCACACGAGAATTAATCACATTGTTCGGCATAATACAGGTCCGTCCCTAAGTGAACTTTAAATACTAAGCCAGTACAACAATGTATAAAAATATAAGGAGGGCTCGTGAAAAATTTATATGGGGTTGTCGTAATATCGCTCTACTGCGCGACTGCTAATGCCGGGCTGAATGAGTTGTCAGGGGCGTGGGCTGGGAGTATAGGGGGGCTAGTATCGCTGTTTGCTTTAATGAATCCGAAGAGTTAAAGGGTGTGTATTATTCGGATGAGTTTAATGCGCCTATTCGACTCATCGCAATTGATGATGTGTTTTCCGCGAAAGACAAAAAAATTGAAACGTTGAGCGGTACCAAGAGGTCAGTAACTCATCTTCTTGTGCGCTATGAAAATACCTTGGCTAAAACTGAACAAGTCGTCAGTCTTAAAAGAGTAAATAATTCAGCATTGTACGATTCTTGCTCGAGTGTCGCTTTTGCCGGGAAACTAGCGACCTCACGTTCGATGCCGACAATAGAGTATCAAGGGCATGTTTATAATTACTATAAAAAAAATGGCGTGCCGCTATTTTCTCTCACCGAAAAAAACGCTGTAACAGATAAAATAAATAAAGATATCTATGAACTAATCCACCCCCTAAAAACAATTAAAGCGTTTGAGTTTGAGCTAAAACCTTCTCTGGGTAGCAATGGAAGTATCGAAACAAGCGAGACTTCAATTACGCCACAATTTTGGTCTTCTGATTATCTCAGCCTGAATTTTAATCAGTGGTCTGTCAATACTGGAAGGTCAGGCGTATCCTGGGCAAGTCACACATGGGATTTAAAAACAGGGGATAGAGTTGATCCATGGGCCTGGGTCAATACCAAGTATCTGTGGAAGACACCTTATTCAGGTACTGTCAAACTTCCAAAAAAACTGACCAATCTTTTATACGCTATCACAGACAACTTAAAAAATTGCCCTGCTCTTGACTCGTACGATACTTACGAAATGGTCATTACAAGGCAAGGCTTACTCGTCAGCAGTCCTGCCACCGGCAATGATTGCGACAAAGAGTGGAATTTGACGTGGGCGCAACTTTATCCAATATTAACGCCCGAAGGAAAAATAGCGGCTGCGAAGATGAGTGGTTCAAATAAATAACTTACAGCGACTTACGAGTCAATTGCCAGTCACTTTCGATGGATATCATTATAAGTCGCTATTTTAAAGTATTCAGTGCATTCAGCGCTGCGTTATATCGGTTCAGGCGATCTTCCGCACCCTGTTGACCACCATTAATTGCCTGCGTGACACCCATAAAATCGCCTGAATCTATCAGCCCATTTAAACCTCTGGATGACCAATAATGACCTGCTGATCGTGCCGCATTCACAGGATCTTCAAGTCACTGTGGACTATTAATTAAGTCAAGGACAAGCGCTTCGCCTAGCGAACGATAATTTTCCTTTCCTGTTATTTGGAGGTAACCCCGACCACGATAGCGCCAGCCATCACCGGGTTGATCGTTACCCATACGACCGCCGTATACGATGTTTGCAATGGCTTCTCCAAGGCCTCTTCATAGTTAATCACTTCTTTCTGGGCTGAAAAAAGTTTGGTCGTCATGGGGTTGACTGAGGAGGGGCATAACTAAAGCAATTAAACTAATGAGGTAGATGGGTAATTAGATATGCGCTAAAGGCACCTATGAACTGCGAGCTTTCTTTGAGGTTTAAACGTGATAAGGCATAAGTCATAGTGCCGGTGCAGGCGGTGAACAAAAGTATGGTGGTGCATGTTTATAAAAGGCGAGTTGGACTTTTTGGGTCGCGTTATTGCTGGGTTATATAATGTGAAATCATTAGTTATCAGGGTGTGCAAGAGTGGTTTTGGGGGAGCGAGCGTCGCTCTACAACTTCCAGCGCAACTCCAAAATCTTTGAAAAGGCGCTGTAAAGCGCCGGATCGACGCAAGCCTTGTCGGCGGCTACAGAGCGTCCCGGATGGAACCCCTGTGGCCGCCACGCCGCCTTAGTTACTGATCGCCAAAATACTGGCTTGGTAGGAAGCTACGAACAGGTCGAAATCGCCTTCTTCAGTCTGCTCAATTTCAGTTTGCTCGAGCAGTGATGTGCGGGCTTTTTCTTCGAATGCCGCCTGGTCTTCCGGGCTCAGTGCTTCACTGCGGAAATACTCGGCGTGAGCCTGGCTTTGGCGCATGGAGAATTGGGCAAAGCTTTCTTTGCGCTCAATCATGCTGGCCAATACTTTGGCCGACGGGGTCAGGGACACGTCTTTGATTTTGGCCAATTGCTCGTCCAGGGCTTTGCTGTGCGCATCGCCACCATGACTTTGATCCAGCAACGCGGCCAATGGCGCGATCTGCTCCAGCAATTCGGCTGCCCATGCCTTCATGTCGACCGCTTCGCCGTCGCGCTGCAATTGCAGGCCCGGGCGGCGACCTTCTTTGACCACACTCATGAAGTTGGACGTGCAACTGCCGCATTCCGGGCTGTTGAACTGCGGGCTTTCTTGCAGCGCGCAGTACAGCAAGAAGGCGTCCAGAAAGCGTGCCTCGGGCAGATCAATGCCTACCGGCAGGAACGGGTTGATGTCCAGCAATCGCACTTCAACGTATTGCACACCGCGGGCTACCAGCGCCTGAATCGGGCGCTCGCCGCTGTAGGTCACGCGTTTTGGGCGGATGTTGGAGTAGTACTCGTTTTCAATTTGCAAGATGTTGGTGTTCAGCTGCACCCACTCGCCATCCTGATGTGTGCCGATTTCGACGTACGGTGCGTAGGGCGTGGCTACAGCTTTACGCAGGCTGTCGGTGTAGCTGTTGAGATCGTTGTAGCAGGGCGTCAGGCCCGCTTGGGCATTGCTCTGGTAACCCAGGTCGCTCATGCGCAGGCTGGTGGCATAGGGCAGGTAAAGCGTGTCGGCATCCAGTTGTTCCAACTGGTGCGCACGGCCGCGCAAGAAGCCTGCGTCCAGCGCCGGTGACGCGCCGAACAGGTACATCAGCAACCAGTTGTAACGACGAAAGTTACGAATCAGCGCGATGTAAGCGCTGGACTGGTAATCGCGGTCGGTGCCCACAAAGCCATCAGCCTCTTTGAGCACCGGCCACAACGCCTCGGGCAGCGAGAAGTTGTAGTGAATCCCGGCAATGCATTGCATGGTTTTGCCGTAACGCAGGGCCAGGCCCTTGCGATAAACGTACTTGAGCTGTCCGATGTTGGAGGTGCCGTAGTAGGCAATCGGAATATCCGCTTCGGCCGGCAATGGGCACGGCATCGAAGGGCTCCACAGGAACTCGTTGCCGAGCTTGCTGTAGGCAAAGCGGTGAATCTTGTCGAGGCTGGCCAGCGTGTCTGCCGGGTCAGGCAGGGCCGGGGTGATGAACTCCAGCAGCGACTCGGAATAGTCGGTGGTGATTTGATCGTTGGTCAGGGCCGAACCCAGTTCTTCGGGGTGCGGCGTCTGTGCCAGGCGGGCATCGCCGGTGACGCGCAAGCATTCGCGCTCGATCCCGTGCAGACACTGCTCCAGCAGAGTGAGGTTAGCGCGCTCGCTGAGCAGAGCCAGGCGGCGGTTGAGAAGTTGGCTCAAGTTGGATTCCTTCACGCGTCAGTCGCCCCAATATGGGGGTGGTCAGGACGGTCTACAAGGGTGAAGTTGAAGCCGGCGTGGTCGCCTGGCTTTAAAAAGTAGTGCTCAGCCCCGTCCGTGTTTCGGCCCCAGGCGCTCCAGGCGCATTTCGGCACCGCGTATGCAGTGCCGAAATTAACTCAAATCGACCGGTAACCGCTACAGGACAGCGAATGTGCCTAGTGCTTTTGCGACCAGCTTGTCGCCTTGCAGCACGTCAGCTTCGACGACCAGCGTGCGACGACCGGGGTGGATGACCTTGGCGATACACAGCACTTCGCCGTCGGACACCGCCCGGATGTAGTTGATTTTGCACTCCAGAGTGACGCTTTGTTGGTCACCCTGGGCGCTGGAGCAGGCCAGCCCCATGCTGATATCGACCAGGCTGAATATCACCCCACCATGCAGCTTGCCGCCACGATTGCGCAGGTGCGGTTCCAGGCTCAGGGCGACATGCGCCAGCCCTTCATCCAGTTGCACCACGCGACAGCCGATCAGTTCACTGAAAGCGCTTTGGGTTAGCCCGGTCGGGATCTGCATCAGCGTTTCTTCAACGGCTTGGCGTTGGCGAACAGCGAGGCCATCGCGTTATTGGAAGGGGCCGCGGTCACGGTTTCTTTACGCGGCGCGGTATTTGGCTGACGCCCGGAGGAACCCGGACGTGCGCCGCGTGCGCCGTCGATTTTCTCGCCGGGGGTGTCGCTCATGCGCATCGACAGGCCCACGCGTTTGCGCGGGATGTCGATTTCCATCACTTTGACCTTGACCACGTCACCGGCTTTCACCGCTTCACGCGGGTCTTTGATGAACTTCTCGGACAGCGCCGAGATGTGCACCAAACCGTCCTGATGCACGCCGATGTCGACGAAGGCACCGAAGTTGGTCACGTTGGTGACCACGCCTTCCAGCATCATGCCCAGCTGCAAGTCCTTGAGGTCTTCGACGCCTTCCTGGAACTCGGCGGTCTTGAACTCGGGACGCGGATCGCGGCCCGGTTTTTCCAGCTCTTGCAGGATGTCGGTGACCGTTGGCAAGCCAAAGGTTTCGTCAGTGAATTTTTTTGGATCAAGACGTTTGAGAAAGCCTGCGTCGCCGATCAGCGAGCGAATATCGCGTTCGGTGTCGCCGGCGATACGTTTGACCAGTGGATACGCTTCGGGGTGAACCGCCGAGCGGTCCAACGGGTTGTCACCGTTCATTACACGTAAGAAACCAGCAGCTTGTTCGAAAGTTTTTTCGCCCAGACGGCTGACTTTTTTCAGTGCTGCACGGGTTTTAAACGCGCCATTTTCATCGCGGTGATTCACGATGTTTTGCGCCAACGTGGCGTTTAAGCCGGAAATACGGGCCAGCAGGGCCACCGAAGCGGTGTTTACGTCCACGCCCACGGCGTTTACGCAGTCTTCGACCACCGCATCCAGGCCGCGCGCCAGCTTGAGCTGGGACACGTCGTGCTGGTATTGGCCTACGCCAATGGATTTAGGGTCGATTTTCACCAGTTCAGCCAGCGGGTCTTGCAGGCGACGCGCAATCGACACGGCGCCACGGATCGACACGTCCAGGTCCGGGAATTCCTTGGCGGCTAGCTCGGACGCCGAGTACACCGATGCACCAGCCTCGGACACCATGACTTTGGTGACTTTCAGCGCCGGGTATTTTTTGATCAGGTCGATGATCAGTTTGTCGCTTTCGCGGCTGGCCGTGCCGTTACCGATGGCGATCAGTTCCACCGAATGCTTGGCGCACAGAGCCGCGAGGATCGAAATCGTCTGGTCCCACTTGTTGTGCGGCACATGCGGGTACACGGTGGCGTATTCGAGCAACTTGCCGGTGGCATCGACCACGGCAATTTTGCAACCGGTGCGCAGGCCCGGGTCCAGCCCCAGCGTGGCACGCGGGCCAGCCGGTGCGGCCAGGAGCAAATCGTGCAGGTTGTGCGCAAACACGTTGATGGCTTCGGTCTCGGCGCCGTCGCGCAGCTCACCCAGCAGGTCGGTTTCGAGGTGGGTATAAAGCTTGACCTTCCACGTCCAGCGCACCACTTCGCTCAACCATTTGTCAGCCGGGCGGTTCTGGTTTTGCAGGCCGAAACGTTCGGCAATCATCATTTCGCCGGGGTGCATGCTGCCCGGCAGTTCTTCGCCGACTTTAAGCGAAGAGCTGAGAATGCCTTCGTTGCGACCGCGAAAAATCGCCAGCGCGCGGTGCGACGGCATGCTTTTGAGCGGTTCGTCGTGTTCGAAATAATCGCGGAACTTGGCGCCTTCCTCTTCTTTGCCGGCAATGACGCGGGCACTGAGGGTGGCTTCTTGTTTGAGAAAGCTGCGCAGTTTGTCCAGCAGGGTGGCGTCTTCTGCGAAGCGCTCCATGAGGATGTATTTGGCGCCATCGAGGGCGGCCTTGACGTCTGCCACGCCTTTTTCGGCGTCGATGAAACGGGCAGCTTCGGCCTCGGGGCTCAGGTCTGGATTATTGAACAGGCCGTCAGCCAATTCGCCAAGGCCCGCTTCCAGGGCGATTTGGCCCTTGGTGCGGCGTTTTTGCTTGTACGGCAGGTACAAGTCTTCAAGGCGGGTTTTGGTGTCGGCCAGCTTGATGTCACGGGCCAGTTCTGGCGTCAACTTGCCTTGTTCTTCGATGCTGGCGAGGATGCTGATGCGCCGTTCGTCGAGTTCACGCAGGTAGCGCAGGCGTTCTTCCAGATGACGAAGTTGGGTGTCATCCAGGCTGCCGGTCACTTCTTTACGGTAACGGGAGATGAAGGGAACGGTGGAACCTTCATCCAGAAGAGCGACGGCCGCTTCGACCTGCTGCGGGCGCACGCCAAGTTCTTCGGCGATGCGGCTGTTGATGCTGTCCATAAAACCACCTGACAAATTGTGATGCAGGCTCGCATGCCCGGGCTTGAAGGCTTGCGAGGCTGGTTGAGCGGCTCGTTAAACGCCGCTGCCTGGGCCAAAAGGGCAGCCTGTTGACCCGTGAAGTCAGCAAATTACGGCACGTATTGAAAAAATAAATTCGGCCGCAAACTTTGAAAATACGAGGTTGCCTGACACAAAAGGCGGCGCATTATAACCAGCGTTCCCGGATTCAGGGGACTGCAAGCTGCGCCCGCTATGATCTGTGTACTGGCTGTGAAGGAAAAATCTGCTAACAATGCACACGATGCGTATAACAGCAGCTAAGCCATAATGCGCGCCGAGATCACAGGAGCATCTAATGAGCAGCACTGCACAAACTGCTGAAGGCGAAAAAATTCTCATCGTTGACGACGACCCGGGCCTAAGCAGCCTGCTCGAACGTTTTTTCACCAGTAAGGGCTATCGTGCCCGCGCGGTGCCGAACGTCGAGCAAATGGATCGCCTGTTGGCCCGTGAGGTGTTCAACCTTGTGGTACTGGACTTGATGCTGCCTGGCGAAGACGGCTTGTCTGCGTGTCGACGTTTGCGCGCTGCCGGCAATCGCGTCCCGATCATCATGCTGACCGCCAAGGGCGACGAGCTGAGCCGTATCAAGGGCCTTGAACTGGGCGCTGACGATTATCTGGCCAAGCCGTTCAACCCGGATGAGCTGATGGCGCGTGTCAAAGCCGTCTTGCGGCGCCAGGCAGCCCCCGTACCGGGCGCTCCCGGCAGCGAAGACGAGAGTGTCACGTTCGGTGATTACGAGTTGTCGCTGGCCACCCGCGAACTCAAGCGTGGCGATGAAGTGCACATGCTCACCACCGGTGAGTTTGCGGTACTCAAAGCCTTGGTCATGCATGCCCGCGAACCGTTGACGCGCGACAAGCTGATGAACCTGGCCCGTGGCCGTGAGTGGGATGCGCTGGAGCGTTCAATCGACGTTCAAATTTCCCGTCTGCGCCGCATGATCGAGCCTGATCCTTCCAAACCGCGCTATATCCAGACGGTCTGGGGCGTAGGTTATGTGTTCGTACCGGACGGTAACGCGACCAAGTGATGAACCATTTGTAGGAGCGGGCCACGCGGGTTATCAACACCTGAGTGGCTCGCAATCCCCTTTGTGCGAGTATCTGAACTCGCTCCTGCAAACTGCAAAAGCAGCAATCTATGAAAACCCCTCTCTGGTTTCCCCAAAGTTTTTTCTCTCGCACCCTCTGGCTGGTATTGATCGTTGTCTTGTTTTCCAAGGCTCTGACGCTGGTCTACCTGCTGATGAACGAAGACGTGTTGGTTGATCGTCAGTACAGTCACGGTGTTGCACTCACCTTACGTGCCTATTGGGCGGCAGATGAAGAAGATCGCGACAAAATTGCCGACGCGGCCGGGTTGATCCGTGTAGTGGGCGGCGGTGTACCCGAGGGTGAACAACATTGGCCCTACAGTGGTGTTTATCAGCGTCAGATGCAGGCAGAGCTGGGAGCTGATACCGAGGTTCGCTTGCGTGTGCATTCTCCTCCGGCGCTGTGGGTACGAGCGCCGAGCCTGGGCGATGGCTGGCTGAAAGTCCCTTTGTATCCGCACCCGCTACGCGGGCAAAAAATATGGAGTGTGCTGGGCTGGTTTTTGGCCATTGGGTTGTTGTCCACAGCGTCGGCATGGATCTTCGTCAGTCAGCTCAACCAACCGCTCAAACGACTGGTTTACGCAGCTCGCCAGTTAGGTCAGGGGCGCAGTGTGCGCTTGCCGATCAGTGACACACCCAGCGAAATGACCGAGGTGTACAGCGCCTTCAACCAAATGGCTGAAGACGTGGAGCAGGCAGGCCGCGAGCGTGAGCTGATGCTGGCAGGCGTGTCCCACGACCTGCGTACGCCGCTGACGCGTTTGCGTTTGTCGCTGGAGCTGATGGGCAACCACAGCGACCTGACGGACGACATGGTGCGAGACATTGAAGACATGGACGCGATCCTTGATCAGTTCCTGGCTTTTATCCGCGATGGCCGTGACGAGCTGGTCGAAGAGGTGGACCTGTGTGAGCTGGTGCGCGAAGTGGTGGCGCCCTACAACCAGAACGAGGAGCGTGTGCGTCTTTGTTTGCAGCCGATTCAGCCGTTTCCGCTGCGTCGGGTATCAATGAAGCGTCTGCTCAACAACCTCATTGGCAACGCGCTGCACCATGCGGGTGAAGACGTTGAAGTGGCCGCCTATGTGTCGGGTGACGTCAGCGCGCCGTATGTGGTGCTGAGCGTGATGGACCGGGGTGCCGGTATTGATCCTTCGGAGCTTGAAGACATCTTCAATCCGTTTATCCGCGGGGATCGGGCACGGGGCGGTAAAGGGACGGGGCTGGGCTTGGCAATCGTCAAGCGAATTGCCTCCATGCACGGTGGCAATGTTGAGTTGCGCAACCGCTCGGGCGGCGGCCTTGAAGCCAGGGTTCGCCTGCCGTTGGGCCTGATGCTGCCGCGCGGAGCGGTGTAAGGATTGCGCCGGGCGGCTGCAAGGTAGGCGCTGGCGAGGCGCGAGGCTGCGATCGGTCGCAAATCGGATCACGGCGATGTTTGTGAAACACCGTGATCGTAGGGTTTACGACGGCTCTGGCGCCGATCACAGCCTCGCATTACTCGTCAGTGCCTACGGGCTTGTTTAGCCTTTGCCTTTGGTGCGCGTCATGTTCGGGCCGCTGTTCTTCTCCAGATGCTCGATGATGATTCCGGCCACGTTCTTACCCGTGGTCGTTTCGATGCCCTCAAGGCCCGGTGAGGAGTTGACCTCCAGCACCAGCGGGCCGTGGTTGGAACGCAAAATATCCACCCCCGCCACACTCAACCCCATGACCTTGGCCGCACGAATGGCGGTCATGCGTTCTTCCGGGGTGATTTTGATCAGGCTGGCGCTGCCACCCCGATGCAGGTTGGAGCGAAACTCCCCCGGCTTGGCCTGACGCTTCATCGCGGCAATCACCTTGTCGCCTACCACGAAGCAGCGAATATCGGCGCCTCCGGCTTCCTTGATGTACTCCTGCACCATGATGTTTTGCTTGAGGCCCATGAAGGCCTCGATCACGGATTCTGCGGCCGTGGCGGTTTCACACAGCACCACCCCAATGCCTTGCGTGCCTTCCAGCACTTTGATCACCAGTGGCGCGCCATTGACCATTTCAATCAAGTCGGGAATGTCATCCGGGGAGTGCGCGAACCCGGTCACCGGCAAGCCCAGGCCACGCCGGGACAACAATTGCAGGGAGCGCAGCTTGTCCCGCGAACGGGCGATGGCGACGGATTCGTTAAGCGGGAACACCCCCATCATTTCGAACTGGCGCAGCACCGCGCAGCCGTAAAACGTCACCGAAGCGCCAATACGCGGGATAACTGCGTCGAAACCTTCCAGCGGCTTGCCGCGATAGTGGATCTGCGGCTTATGACTGGCGATGTTCATATAGGCGCGCAGGGTATCGATCACTACCATTTCATGGCCTCGTTCAGTCCCGGCTTCAACCAGACGACGAGTGGAATACAGACGCGGGTTACGCGACAGCACAGCGATCTTCATGCAACACCTGTGGCAAAGGTAGTAGTGACCGGAAATACCGGCTTGTCTTGAACGTATTTGAGCCCCGGATTGACGACCAGTTGGCCGTCGATCAGCGCTTTGGAACCCAACAAAAGGCGATAACGCATGGACTTGCGGCAGGCCAGGGTGAATTCAACCTGCCAGACCCGATCGCCCAGCGCGAGGCTGGTGCGGATCACATACCGTACTTGGGTATGGCCATTGGAGCTTTTAATGGTTTTTATCGCCACCAACGGGGCTTCGCAACGGCGGTGACGCAGTTGCACCAGCGTGCCCAGATGGGCATTGAACCGTACCCACTCGACACCGTCGCGCTCAAACGGCTCGATTTCAGTGGCGTGCAGGCTGGAGGTACTGGCACCGGTGTCGATTTTGGCGCGCAAGCCCGCGACGCCCAAATCTGGGAGCGCCACCCACTCGCGAAGACCGACAACGGTCAGATGATCAAATGTCTTCAATATGAATAACCAGCGGTTAACGTGACCAGGCCGCAGCAGGAGCTGAAGCCAATGCTTTCTATGCAGGGCTGGCGAACCCAAGAGCCTGCATCAGAAATTTTCTACACTCGCCCAGAAAATCCCTTTTACCGACGCGTTTGATACTTTCGACAAGCACTCTAACGATCAATTTAGAACCCGCCATGACAAGCCCGCGAACATGTGCTGGTCGCGTGCATCATCACGGGTCGTTTAGACGCCGAATGTGCGGTATTCACGCAGAAACTGCTTCAAATGGCGACTGTTATCTCGCGTTCAAGTGTTTCATCGCTCGGCATGGCGTGTGCGATGCCAGGTTCATCTATTTAACTGAAACGGTAGTACAGTTCTGACTCTGTCTATGTAGAGGAATTCCAATGGCGCACAAGCAAGAGGACGACGACAAGATCCGTCTGGATAAATGGCTATGGGCAGCGCGTTTTTACAAGACTCGTGCGTTGGCCAAGGCGGCGATTGAAAGCGGCAAGGTGCATTGCCGGGGTGAGCGCTGCAAGCCGAGCAAAGAGCCGCGAGTTGGCGATGAGCTGCAAATCCGTGTCGGCCTTGAAGAGCGTACCGTGCACGTCAAGGCGCTGTCTGTGGTGCGCCGTGGTGCCCCCGAAGCGCAACTGCTGTATGCCGAAACGGAGCAGAGTATCGCCAAACGCGAACAGGCAGCCGCGTTGCGCAAGGCGGGTGCGATGGGTATCAGCACCGAAGGTAAACCGACCAAAAAACAACGGCGCCAACTGCATCAATTTCATGATGCCAGTGGCGCCGAGTAAATCCGCCTGACGGTGACGGATTCAGGCAACTGAAGCGGGTTGCCTAGCCGCGGATCACGCTCATGCGCGACACCAGCGGCAGGCGTTGCAACAGCGAGAAAATCGGTGCTGTAACGCGCATCAGTGCGTCAGAAACCTTGGCTGCAAACGGGGTGTAATAGCCCCAGCCCAAGGCGAGGAAAGCCAGCAGCAGCCCGCCGATGTAGTCGTCCTGGCCCCAATGGGCGCCCGCCACCAGGCGCGGCATCATAAACAGCAGCGTCAGGCCCCAAATCACGACCTTCTGACCTGGGGTGCGGCTGAACACAGTCATGAACATGCCCCAGATCAGCAGCACAGAGGCATGGTCGCCGGGAAAGCTCTGGCTGGAGCGGTCTTTGAGTTCCCAGGTCTTTTCCAGGCCCGGGAAGTAATCGCTCAAGTGAATAGCGTCTTCAAACACCATCGAGGGGCTGTTGTGCTGCCAGCCCATAGCGGCTGTGAGCTTGGAAAATACCGCGCGAATCACCACCAACAGCAACAGAATCGCCAAAAAGCCAAAGAAGGCGCGACGCACCTGGGTGGCTTCAAACACCCAGTTGCCCTTGATCAGCAGCGACAACATGATGATGCCGACCACTGCGTCAAAGGGTCGCAGACTTGCAACAGCCCACATGTGGAGCCATATAGGGTTATCAGCCAATGGGCGATTGAGCAGATGGAACAACCAGTCGTCGAAAGTCAGGCACAGAATTTGGCCGAATGGCCATAACCAGAAACACAGAAGTCCCAGAGCGAGTAAATTACATCCCGCTAGGGCTCCGAGGTTCCACCTTGTTTGGAACAGAGTGGGATTGTTCATGACGTGCCCCCTTGGCTGGTTTTTGCACCATACCGGTGCTAAAAACGCGCCTTTATAAAGACTCGAACACATTTTGTCACCAATTTAGAACCCTATTCCTATGTCAGATCTACCTAAAACCGACTTCACTCAGCGCTTCATCTTCGACAACTCCGACACCCGTGGCGAGTTGGCTTCGCTGGATCACAGCTACGCCGAGGTACTGGCCAAGCATACGTATCCGCAGCCGGTTCAACAGTTGCTGGGTGAGTTGATGGCCGCCGCTGCGTTGTTAGTGGGCAGCTTGAAATTTGATGGGTTAATGAGTCTTCAGGCGCGCTCCGAAGGCCCGGTTCCCTTGCTGATGATCGAAATCACCAGCGAGCGTGAAATTCGCGGTCTGGCCCGTTTTGAAGCCGACCAGATCAAGGCGGATGCCACCTTGGCCGACCTGATGCCCAACGGTGTGTTGGCCCTGACCATCGATCCTGCGGTTGGCAAACGCTATCAAGGCATCGTCGATCTTGACGGTGCAGACTTGTCAGCCTGTTTCACCCACTATTTTGTGATGTCGCATCAGGTGCCAACGCGTTTTTGGCTGGCGGCTGACGGTAAACGCGCGCGCGGCATGCTCTTGCAGCAACTGCCTGCCGAGGTGATCAACGATGAAGAGGCGCGCGCCGAAAGCTGGCAGCGCCTGAATATTCTGGGCGACACCCTGAAAGTCGAAGAGCTGTTGGGGTGGAACAACAAAAAGATACTGACGAGTTTGTTTCACGAGGAAGAGTTGCGCGTATTCGCTGACGAGCGCATTGAATTCCAATGCAGCTGCTCGCGCGAGCGTTCGGGCAATGCGCTGACCAGTTTGGGCCATGACGACGCGCTCAATCTGGTCAAGGAATACGGCGGCCATGTCGAAATCGACTGCCAGTTTTGCAATGAGCGCTATCTGTTTGACGCGGCCGATGTTGATCAATTGTTCGCCGGTGCAGGGGTTGAGTCGCCTTCCGGCACTCAGCACTAAAACGTTTCAGCGCAGGTAAAACCCCTGTCAAAGCCCCGTACAACGCGGTTCTGACAGGTGGACCCTACTTTTTTTGGGCGTTTCTGGCATAATCCGGCCCACTTTTTTCGCGGTAGTAGTGCAAAAATTTCTACTACAAAACGTTTGGCGCAATCGGCCAATGGCCGACGGGGAACCTCATGACGCAAGCTAATAACGCCGTGTACACCGATCTGAGCATCGACGATCTGGTCAAAGAAGCCCTGAACCGTGGTGAAGGTGAGCTTGCCGACAATGGCGCACTGGTTGTTAAAACGGGCCATCGCACAGGCCGTTCGCCAGCTGACCGCTTTATCGTTGAAGAGCCGAGCACTCATGACGCCATTGCCTGGGGCCCGATCAACCGCAAGTTCCCGGCTGACAAGTTCGATGCCCTGTGGGACCGCGTTTCTGCCTATCTGGGCGAGCGTGAGCGTTTCGTGTCCCACGTTCATGTAGGTTCTGATCCGGCGCACTACCTGCCCGTCAAAATGACCACCGAAACCGCGTGGCACAACTTGTTTGGCCGTTGCCTGTTCATCAACCCCGAGCAGTACAACCCGGCCGGCAAAGACGAGTGGCAAGTGATCAACGCACCGAACTTCGTGTGCGAGCCTGAGCGTGATGGCACCCACTCCGACGGTTGCGTGATCATCAACTTTGCAGCCAAAAAAGTCCTGATCGCGGGCATGCGTTATGCCGGCGAAATGAAAAAAGCCCTGTTCTCGGTTCAGAACTTCCTGCTGCCAGCGGTTGACGTTCTGCCGATGCACTGTGCGGCCAACATGGGCGAAGAGGGCGACGTGACCCTGTTCTTCGGCCTGTCGGGCACCGGTAAAACCACCCTGTCGGCGGATGAAAGCCGTTATCTGATCGGTGACGACGAACACGGCTGGGGCGTAGGCGTCGTGTTCAACATCGAAGGCGGTTGCTATGCCAAGTGCATCGACCTGTCCGAGAAAAACGAGCCGGTTATCTGGAAAGCCATCCAGCACGGCGCCGTACTGGAAAACGTCGTACTCGACGCCAACAAGAAACCTGATTACGCCGATGACAGCCTGACGCAGAACAGCCGCGCCGCTTACCCGCGTGAGCTGATCGAAAAACGCGCCCCGCTGAACCTGGGTGGCGAGCCAAACGCTGTGATCTTCCTGACTTGCGACCTGACCGGCGTACTGCCACCGGTGTCGATCCTCAGCGAAGAACAAGCGGCTTACCACTTCCTGTCTGGCTACACCGCACTGGTGGGTTCGACTGAAATGGGTTCGGGCAGCGGCATCAAGTCGACCTTCTCCACCTGCTTCGGCGCGCCATTCTTCCCGCGTCCGGCGGGCGAATACGCAGAGCTGCTGATCAAGCGCATCCGTGGTTTCGGCTCCAAGGTTTACCTGGTTAACACCGGCTGGACCGGCGGTGGCTACGGCGTTGGCAAGCGTTTCAACATCCCGACCACCCGTGCTGTGATCGCTGCCATCCAGAGCGGTGCGCTGATCGGCGCAGAAACCGAGCACCTGGACATCATCAACCTGGACGTGCCAAAAACCGTACCGGGCGTGGACACTGTTCTGCTCAACCCGCGCAACACTTGGGCTGACCCGGCTGCCTACGATGAAGCCGCCAAAGCATTGGCTGGCCTGTTCACCGAGAACTTCAAGAAGTTCGACGTGAGCGACGCGATCAAAGCGGCTGGCCCGAAGGCATAAGCCTTCCATCAGTGAGCTGATCCATGAAAAAGCCGCCTGAAAGGGCGGCTTTTTTGTACCTGAAGATTGATGCAGCTCTTGCGCCGGTATTCAGGCTTCCAGTGTTTGTGTATCCCAATACCCGGCCCTGATCGCCTCGTACAGCATGCCAATCGTCAATGGCACTTTGCGTTCCCGGCCTTTGGCATTGCGCTTGAGGTGCGGGTCGTTGCCGGCCGGTTGAAAATAGCGATAGGCATCGTAGTCGGCCAGTTCCAGGCCGAAGTGCTGCTCCAGGGTTTCCATCAAGTGCTGGGCATCGCTGCCGTTGCACGCCAGGTCGATGTTGATCGAGGTGTTCAGGCTGACGGTCTTGTGTTCTGGCAGGCCGATTTCTTCGTGCAGCACCTGCATCAATTCGCGCAGGGTGTGAGAGTCCGGGAGATCAGAGGCGAGTTTCATGGGCACGAGTCCTTAACAGAATGCGCCCAGTACAGCGCAGTCGCGTAGCCGCTGTCGAGGCACGAGGCTGCTATCGGGCGCGAAGCGGCCGTAAACCTGAGCACCGGGAGAGGGCCGCAGCCTCGCGCAGCTACACCGCTCTCAATGCCCGAAGAATGGCAGCCGACCCTGTATCATCCCCACTCAATTTACCCGCGACCTTTTCTCGATCTGCGCGCTAGCCTTTTGCGCTGTGCAACGGTCAATGGAGTGACAGTCATGTACAACACCCTGGAACAGGTATTCGGTTATCCACAGTTCAGAGCGGGCCAGGAAGCGGCGATCAGCGCTGTGCTGGCCGGGCGTTCGGCGGCGGCGATTTTCCCCACCGGCTCAGGCAAGTCGTTGTGCTATCAACTGCCTGCTTTATTACTGCCCCACCTGACGCTGGTGGTCTCGCCATTGCTGGCGCTGATGCAGGATCAACTGGCGTTTTTGCAGCGCCACGGCATTGCTGCCGCCAGTATTGATTCGGCGCAGAGCCGCGACGAGGCCAATTCGGTCATGGCCCGTGCCAAGGCGGGGGAGTTGAAGATTCTGATGATTTCGGTCGAGCGCCTGAAAAACGAGCGCTTCCGACATTTTTTGCAGCAAGTACCCCTGTCTCTGCTGGTGGTGGATGAAGCGCATTGTATTTCCGAATGGGGCCATAACTTCCGTCCGGACTATTTGAAGCTGCCGGACTACCAGCGCCAGTTCAACATCCCTCAAGCCTTACTGCTAACGGCCACGGCGACGCCGAATGTGATCGCTGACATGCAGGCCAAATTCGCCATTGCCGAGGCGGATGTCATCACCACCGGTTTTTACCGCGCCAACCTTAATCTGTGGGTTGAACCCGTGACCGGTGCCGCCAAGCGCCAGCGTCTGGTGCAGTGGATGGGCGAGCGCAGCGGCCAGCCGAGCATTGTTTACGTCACGCTGCAAAAGACCGCCGAACAGATCGCGCAACACCTCAACCAGCACGGCATCAGTGCCAATGCCTACCACGCAGGTTTGCCCCACGATCAACGCGAAAGCATTCAGCGCCAGTTCATGGGCGGGCAACTGAACTGCATCGTCGCCACCATCGCCTTTGGCATGGGGATCGATAAGAGCGACATTCGCAACGTGGTGCATTTTGACTTGCCCAAGTCGGTCGAAAACTACAGTCAGGAGATCGGTCGGGCCGGGCGTGACGGCCAGCCTTCGGACTGCCTGGTGCTGGCCAATCGCGACAGCCTGAACGTGCTGGAGAACTTTGTGTATGGCGACACGCCGGAGCTGCAAGGCATTCGCTGTGTACTGGAAGAATTGAAGGCGGCCATTGCCCAAGGGGAGTGGGAATTCATGCTCTTGCCTTTGGCCGATCAGAGCAATATTCGTCAGCTACCGCTCAAAACCTTGTTGGTGCAACTGGAACTGCGTGGCCTGATTGCGCCGCGTTACGCCTATTTTGCCGAGTACCGTTTCAAATACCTGATCGAGCCAGACGCGCTGTTGGCCAGGTTTGAGGGCGAACGCCGGGATTTCGTGAGCGCCATTATCCAGACGTCCAGCCGTGCCCGTACGTGGGCGACGGTCAATTTCGACGCGCTTTATGCACAGCATCAGGCAGAGCGTAATCGGGTGGTCAAAGCCCTGGATTATTTCCAGGAGAAAGGCTGGATCGAGCTTGAAAGCAAGCAGATGACAGAGGTCTACAGCCTGCTGGTGAGCGACGTTGACGTGGACGCTTTGAGCGTTGAGTTGCATCGCTACTTCACGGCCCATGAGCAGGGCGAGATCGAGCGCATTCACGCGATGCTGGCCTTGTTTGCCAGCGATACCTGCCTGAGCTATCGCCTGGCGCATTACTTTGGCGACGCGCAGGCACCGCAACAGTGCGGGCATTGTTCGGTGTGCGCAGGCCACGTGGCGCAACTGCCTGAGCCTCCCGCGCTGGCGCCGCTTGTGGATAAAAACTTCGAAGCCCTGTGCGGCGCGTTTATCCACAGGCACCAGGAGTACGCGGGAAGTTATCCCCCGGCTGAACGGGTGACCCGATTCTTGTGCGGCATCAGTGTGCCGATGTTCACCAAGATGAAAGCCCGGGCGATTCCTGGTTTTGCCGTGTTGGAAAACTACCCCTACGCAGCGGTGCGTGACTGGGCGGCGGTGCATTTGCAGGCCATGTAAACCCAACGATCACGCACAAAAAGCCAGCCCCCTTGCTTGGGGGCTGGCGTTAGCGCGTTACATCAAACGATGTCTTTGTAGGTTGCCGGGTTGTAGGCCAGGCTCTGTGACAGACCGGCTGGCGGCACATACGGAGCGCCTTTGATGGCGCTAAAGGCGATGCCTTTACTGCCCAGCGAGGCGTAACGTTCGTTTTTCTCCGACTCGGTGATCTTGGTGTAGGAGTACTTGTGCATCGCTGCGTATTTCGCGTCGTCGCTCACGATGGCTTTGTGCTGGGTTTCCAGATCTGCCGCTGACAGGCTCAAGCGCTTGTCCAGAGTCACGCCCCAACGGGTCAGGCACATTTCAGCGAAGTGACGCACCACCACACCCGGCGCAGCCAGCACTTTCGCACCTTTATCGCCATCAGCCGCCGCGTTGCCCACCAAAGTGGCGTGACGCCCGGCCATTGGGTAAATGTGTACGCGAGTGTTGGAGGCAGTTTCTGGAACGACGCAAGAAAACCCTTTAGAGCGTTCATCACGAGCAAAAAAGCCTACGTACTCCTGAACGTTTTTACCCAGTTCAACCCGTGCATTCTGGAAGTTCATCGGGCCTGGCACCGGGTCCACAGCGAAGATATTGACCGGGATGTTTTTCAGCTCATTGTCATTGAGCATGGCGTTGGCCAGCATATGGCAGCTCACCGCGCCACGGCTCCAGCCCACCAGGTTGACCTGGGTCGGAATCACGCCGTCCTTGCGGAAGGTTTTGATCAGCTGCTCTTGCAACTGTTGCTGGGTCACGGCGCGGTTGCCGTAATCGTATTTGCGCCACATCCACGAACCGGTCACGGTCACATCTTCGATGGGAATGCCGGCCGCTTTGAGGCGGTTGTATTCGGCTTCGGTGAGTTTCTCGCGTTGCCATTCACACTTGCCTTTGAGAATGCTCAACGCGTGCTTGACGTTCTCTTCCCAGCCTTTGCCGAACAGGCTGCCGGTCATGCCGTATTCCTTGTTCTGCACGAACATCTCATCGGCTTGCAAGTTGCCGCTGCCTGGGCCGTCGACGACGATCCATTCGGCAAATTCACGGCCTGTGCTGTGGGCGGCCAGTGTCGAAATCAGCTCGCCATTCCAATAGTTTTCATGGGTGGCGTCGAACTTGGTGGAGCCGGTGCCGCAGAAGTAAACAGTTACTGTAGTCACGATAAATCCTTGCGTTCATTGGAGAGAACACAAGGTAACGGTCGGCAAAATCGCGTATCAGCAGGAGAAGTTACCGCTACGGGAAGCGATTCCAATGAGGCTTGTAGTCACTGACGAGTAACACGAGGCTGCGATCGGGCGCGAAGCGGTCGTAAAGTCATTCAACCGCATTCAACGGTTTTACGACCGCTACGCACACAGACGTCGCCTTCGCCAACGGCTACCCCAATTTTCCTGTAGTCGCTGACGAGTAACACGAGGCTGCGATCTGGCGCGAAGCGGTCGTAAAGCCATTCAACCGCATTCAGCGGTTTTACGACCGCTACGCACTCAGACGTCGCCATCGCCAACGGCTACCCGAATTGGCATGTAGTCGCTGACGAGTAACACGAGGCTGCGATCGGGCGCGAAGCGGCCGCAAAGCCATTCAACCGCATTCATCGTGTTTACGATCTCTACGCACTCAGAAGTCGCCTTCGCCAATGGCTACACCATCAGCTCTTTGAGCACGCGGGTAAAGTCGCGGCAGCTGTCGACTTCGTCAGCGTGATGGCCATCGCGTATCACCCACTGGCCATTGACCAGCACATCACGCACCTGACGGTCACCACCGGCAAACAGCCAGCGGTTGAGAATGGCGTCATCCCGGGCTGTGGCCAGGTAGGGGTCGTTGCCGTCGAGTACCAGCCAATCGGCGCGCTGACCCACTGCCAGTCCACGGACCGGCTGGCCCATTGCCTGCGCCCCTCCGGCCAGTGCCGCGTCAAACAGCGTTCGGCCGACCATGGGCTGGTCGGCGCGGTACATGCGGTTGCGGCGCTGGTCGCGCAGGCGCTGGCCGTATTCCAGCCAGCGCAGCTCTTCAACCACGCTCAACGACACATGACTGTCCGAGCCGATGCCCAGGCGGCCGCCTTGGGCCAGGTAATCCACCGCCGGGAAAAGTCCATCCCCCAGATTGGCTTCCGTGGTCAGGCACAACCCGGCTACGGCCTGACTGTTAGCCATCCGCGCTACTTCAGCCGCATTGGCATGGGTGGCGTGCACCAGGCACCAGCGTGAGTCGACATCAACGTTGTCATACAGCCACTCAATCGGACGTTTGCCGCTCCAGCTCAGGCAGTCGTCGACTTCCTTTTGTTGCTCGGCGATGTGGATATGCACCGGGCAGGTGCTATTGCTGGCGCTCAGCACGTCGTGGATTTGCTGCGCAGTGACCGCGCGTAATGAGTGAAAACACAGCCCCAGCGCTTGGGCCGGTTGTTGGGCTATCAGCGGTTGTAACTGTTGTTGAAGTTGCAGGTAGTGCTCGGTGCTGTTGATGAAGCGCCGCTGGCCCTCACTTGGCGCTTGGCCACCAAAACCGGCGTGGCTGTACAGCACCGGCAGCAGGGTCAGACCAATGCCTGCGCAGCGGGCGGCTTCGCTGATGCGCAGCGCCAGCTCGGCGGGGTTGGCGTAAGGTCGCCCAGAAACATCGTGATGCACATAATGAAACTCAGCCACCGAGGTGTAACCCGCCTTGAGCATCTCGATGTACAGCTGGCGCGCGATGACGCCTAGCTGCTCAGGGCTGATTTTTCCGACAAGGCGATACATCAAATCGCGCCAGGTCCAAAAACTGTCATTGGGGTTGCCAGCCACTTCGGCCAAGCCAGCCATCGCGCGTTGAAAGGCGTGAGAATGCAGGTTTGGCATGCCCGGCAGCAACGGGCCGTGCACGCGTTCGGCGCCAGAGGCGTCGGCATTGGCTTCAAGACTCAAGAGGAGGCCATCCTTGCCGACCTCGATTCGGACATTGGTCGCCCAGCCTGTGGGTAACAGCGCACGTTCGGCAAAGAAGACGGACATCGGTTGGGTACCCCATTGTTTGTTATTTGTATATACATATACAGACGTTTGCCTGCTCGGTAAACTCCGGCAAGCTACGCCTCTTTACTCTTCATCAAGGATTGCCTGTGCCGACTCCGCCTGCCGTGAACCCGCTGGCTGCCCAGATGGGCGACAGTCCGGCGCCCCTGTACGCCCGTGTGAAACAGATGATCACTCAACAAATCAAGAGTGGTAACTGGCCGCCGCACCACCGCGTCCCTTCCGAGAGTGAGCTGGTCAGCCAATTGGGCTTCAGCCGTATGACCATCAACCGCGCCCTGCGTGAAATGACCGCCGACGGCCTGCTGGTGCGTATGCAAGGTGTGGGCACCTTTGTGGCCGAACCCAAGTCCCAATCCGCACTGTTTGAAGTCAACAACATCGCCGATGAGATCGCCGCCCGTGGCCATCAGCACAGTTGCAAAGTCATCAGCCTGGGCGAAGAAGCGGCAGGCTCTGAACGTGCAGCGGTGCTGGACATGCGTGAAGGGCAAAAAGTCTTCCATTCGTTGATCGTGCATTACGAGAACGGCATTCCCGTGCAAATAGAGGATCGTTTCGTCAACGCTCAAGTGGCGCCGGACTACCTCAAGCAGGATTTCACTCAGCAAACGCCTTACGCCTACTTGTCTCAAGTCGCACCGTTGACGGAAGGCGAACACGTGGTCGAGGCAATTCTGGCTGACCCCAAAGAGTGCAAGTTGCTGCAAATTGAGCCGGGCGAGCCTTGCCTGCTGATTCGCCGCCGTACCTGGTCGGGGCGCCAGCCCGTTACCGCCGCACGCCTGATCCACCCAGGCTCGCGCCATCGCCTTGAAGGACGTTTCAGTAAATGAATGAATTGACTGTATTACGCGCCGCTGATTACCCGCGCATGCCGTGGAAAAACGGCGGCGGGAGCACCGAAGAAATCACCCGTGACGCAGGCGAAGGTCTTGAGGGTTTTGGCTGGCGCCTGTCGATTGCCGACATTGGCGAGTCAGGCGGGTTTTCGCGCTTTGAAGGCTATCAGCGAATCATTAGCGTGCTGCAAGGCGCAGGCATGAACCTGCAAGTGGACGGGCTACGCACGCGTGCCTTGTTACCGTTCGATGCCTTCGCCTTTCGCGGTGAAAGTGCGGTGAGCTGCACGTTAATAGATGGCCCGATCCGCGACTTCAACTTGATCTATGCCCCCAACCGTTACAGCGCGCGCCTGCAATGGCTGGATGCTGTTACACCGCAGCGTTTTTTCAGCGCGGCGCACACGGTGCTGGTGTTCAGTGCCAGCGAGCACGTGCACGTAGGTATCGGTAACACTCAGCACCAACACCTGGGCCGTTACGATTGTCTGCGACTGAGCAATGACGGTGCGTTGCTGGAAGTCACCGTGACGGGCCGCTGCTGCGTGATCGAATTAAACCCCAGCTGAAATCCCCCGCGTAGGCGTTGCCGAAGGCTGCGAGTTTTTTGATCGTCTACAAAATCGCAGCCTTCGGTAGCGCCTACGCAATTTGTTACCGAACGCCCCAAAACAGCGCAAAAATCCGTTTCCGTAACATCCCATCACTTGCCCTCCGTTGTCTGTGCAACACCCCTGCGTTAATCAAGCCCTCTATTTTCGGGGCCTCCAACAGTTTCATGCTGCGAATCCTCACGTTGGCCGCTTACTTGCATATGCTTGTATGTACAAGTACATAAGTGTGCGTCTGCCCATTGCTGAGGAGTTACCCGTGACTTCAACTACACCCCAATCGCCTGCCGAGTTCACCCGCCACCGTGACGGTGAAATCCGCGCTGCCCGTGGCACCCAACTCACGGCTAAAAGCTGGATGACCGAAGCCCCGTTGCGGATGTTGATGAACAACCTCGACCCGCAAGTGGCCGAGAACCCGACCGAGTTGGTGGTGTACGGCGGCATTGGGCGTGCAGCGCGTAACTGGGAGTGCTACGACAAAATCGTCGAAAGCCTGACTCACCTCAATGACGACGAAACCCTGCTGGTGCAATCCGGCAAACCGGTCGGCGTGTTCAAAACCCACAGCAACGCACCGCGTGTGCTGATTGCCAACTCCAACCTGGTGCCGCATTGGGCTACGTGGGAGCACTTCAACGAACTCGACGCCAAGGGCCTGGCCATGTACGGGCAGATGACGGCCGGTAGCTGGATTTACATCGGCAGTCAGGGGATTGTGCAAGGGACGTACGAGACCTTCGTTGAAGCCGGTCGTCAGCATTACAACGGCAGCCTCCAAGGCAAGTGGGTACTCACCGCCGGTTTGGGCGGCATGGGCGGCGCGCAGCCATTGGCCGCTACGTTGGCAGGCGCGTGCTCGCTGAACATCGAGTGCCAGCAAAGCCGCATCGATTTCCGTCTGGCCACGCGCTATGTCGATGAGCAAGCGACCGATCTGGATGACGCGCTGGCACGTATCGCGAAATACACCGCAGCAGGCAAAGCTATTTCTATTGCCCTGTGTGGGAACGCCGCTGAACTGCTGCCAGAAATGGTGCGCCGTGGTGTACGCCCGGACATGGTCACCGATCAGACCAGCGCCCACGATCCGCTCAATGGCTACCTGCCCAAAGGCTGGACGTGGGAGCAATACCGCGACCGTGCCGTGACCGATCCGGCAGCGGTGGTCAAAGCGGCTAAAGCCTCGATGGGTGAACATGTCGAAGCGATGCTGGCGTTTCAGAAGCAAGGTATTCCGACTTTCGACTACGGCAACAACATTCGTCAGATGGCCAAAGAAGTCGGCGTCCAAAACGCCTTCGATTTCCCTGGATTCGTACCTGCTTATATCCGCCCTTTGTTCTGCCGCGGCGTAGGTCCATTCCGCTGGGTCGCGCTCTCGGGGGACCCGGAGGACATCTACAAAACCGACGCCAAGGTCAAAGAACTGATCGCCGATGACGCGCACCTGCATAACTGGCTGGACATGGCCCGCGAGCGCATCAGCTTCCAGGGTTTACCCGCGCGTATTTGCTGGGTCGGCCTGGGCCAACGCGCCAAGTTGGGCCTGGCCTTCAACGAAATGGTGCGCAGCGGCGAACTGAAAGCACCGATCGTGATTGGCCGCGACCACCTCGACTCCGGCTCGGTGGCCAGCCCCAACCGCGAAACCGAAGCCATGCAGGACGGTTCGGATGCAGTCTCCGATTGGCCCTTGCTCAACGCCTTGCTCAACACCGCGAGCGGTGCGACCTGGGTCTCCTTGCACCACGGTGGCGGGGTGGGCATGGGCTTCTCGCAGCATTCGGGGATGGTCATCGTCTGTGATGGCACCGACGAAGCGGCCGAACGTATCGCCCGTGTGTTGCACAACGACCCGGCTACCGGTGTGATGCGCCATGCCGATGCGGGCTATGACATCGCCATTGAGTGCGCCAACGAACAGGGCCTGAACCTGCCGATGATCAACGGTTAAACCACGACGCTCGGTCGGCGTGAGCACGGCTCGCGCCTACCTAAAACAAGATCGTTTCAAACGGCTTCTACTATTTATCAACACACGTGAAGGAGTATTAACGTGCTTGAGCTAAACCTGATCCCCGGCCAACTGAGCCTTGCCCAGCTGCGTGACATTTATCAGCAGCCTGTGGCCCTCACGCTGGACGAAAGCGCCTCGGCGCAGATTGACGCCAGCGTGGCGTGTGTTGAACAAATTTTGGCTGAAAATCGCACGACCTACGGCATCAACACCGGTTTCGGTCTGCTGGCGTCGACCAAAATCGCCAGCGCGGACCTCGAAAACCTACAGCGTTCTCTGGTGTTGTCTCACGCGGCAGGCATTGGCGAACCGATCAGCGATGATCTGGTGCGCTTGATCATGGTGCTCAAGGTCAACAGCTTGAGCCGTGGTTTCTCCGGTATTCGTCGCGTGGTGATCAATGCATTGATCGCGCTGATCAATGCCCAGGTTTATCCGCACATTCCGCTCAAAGGTTCAGTGGGCGCATCAGGTGATTTGGCGCCCTTGGCGCACATGTCGCTGGTGCTGCTGGGCGAAGGCAAGGCGCGCTACAAAGGCGAATGGCTGGACGCACGCGCTGCGTTGAAACAGGCCGGTCTTGAGCCGCTGACCCTGGCTGCGAAAGAGGGGCTGGCGCTGCTCAACGGCACGCAGGTGTCGACCGCATTTGCTTTGCGCGGGTTATTTGAAGGTGAAGACCTGTTTGCCGCCGCGATGGCGTGCGGAGGCTTGACCGTTGAAGCGGTGCTGGGTTCGCGCTCCCCGTTTGACCCGCGCATTCATGCGGCGCGTGGTCAGCGGGGGCAAATCGACGCCGCCGCGATTTACCGCGACTTGCTGGGTGAAAGCAGCGAAGTGTCGTTGTCCCACAAGAACTGCGACAAAGTTCAAGACCCGTATTCCCTGCGTTGCCAGCCGCAAGTCATGGGCGCGTGCCTGACTCAGTTCCGTCAGGCCGCCGAGGTGTTGGGCATTGAAGCCAACGCCGTGTCGGATAACCCGTTGGTGTTCGCCGAGCAGGGCGATGTGATTTCCGGCGGTAACTTCCACGCCGAGCCGGTGGCAATGGCCGCCGATAACATGGCCTTGGCCATTGCTGAAATCGGTTCGCTGAGCGAGCGCCGTATTTCGCTGATGATGGACAAGCACATGTCGCAATTGCCGCCCTTTTTGGTGGGCAATGGCGGGGTCAACTCCGGCTTTATGATTGCCCAAGTGACCGCCGCGGCGCTGGCCAGCGAGAACAAGGCGTTGTCGCATCCGCACAGTGTGGATAGCATTCCTACGTCGGCGAACCAGGAAGACCACGTGTCTATGGCACCTGCTGCGGGCAAGCGTCTGTGGGAAATGGCTGAAAACGTGCGCGGCGTACTGGCGGTCGAGTGGCTGGCGGCGTGTCAGGGTCTGGATTTGCGCGATGGCCTGAAAACCTCACCCAAGCTCGAAATCGCCCGCACCACGTTGCGCGACAAGGTCGCGTTCTATGAGAAGGACCGTTTCTTCGCCCCGGACATTGAGGCGGCCATGCAACTGCTGGCGTCGCGCTGCCTGAATGCGCTGGTGCCTGCGCAAATTCTGCCCAGCCTGTAATCACATCGTCGCAGAGGGCCTTGGCCCTCTGTGCGGCTGTGTTCGCCGACAAAAATAATTAAGGACGCGCGAAATGCACAAGCAAGCTCAAGGTTTGAAGCGCGGGCTATCGGCTCGCCACATCCGTTTCATGGCGCTGGGTTCAGCGATTGGGACGGGACTGTTCTACGGTTCTGCCGCGGCCATCCAAATGGCCGGGCCTGCGGTATTGCTGGCGTACCTGATCGGTGGCGCGGCAGTGTTCATGGTGATGCGCGCACTGGGCGAAATGGCCGTGCGTGATCCGGTTTCCGGGTCGTTTGGGCATTACGCCAGCACTTATCTAGGGCCGATGTCGGGTTTCATCCTGGGGTGGACCTACGCCTTCGAGATGATCATCGTGTGTTTGGCCGATATCACCGCGTTCGGTATTTACATGGGGTTCTGGTTCCCTGACGTCGCGCGCTGGATTTGGGTACTGGGCATTGTGCTGCTGATTGGCGGCCTGAACCTGTGCAGCGTCAAAGTCTTTGGTGAAATGGAGTTCTGGTTGTCGCTGCTCAAGGTCGCGGCCATCGTGGCGATGATTTTGGCCGGTTTCGGCATCATGCTGTTCGGGATTGGCAGCGCGGGCAGTGTGGACGCAGCTGCCACCGGGATCAGCAACCTGTGGTCGTTTGGCGGGTTCATGCCCAACGGCGTCGGCGGTTTGATCGCTTCGTTTGCCGTGGTGATGTTTGCTTTTGGCGGCATCGAGATCATTGGTATTACAGCCGGTGAAGCCAAAGACCCACAACGCGTGATCCCGAAAGCCATCAACGCAGTGCCATTACGTATTTTGCTGTTCTACGTGCTGACCCTGTTTGTACTGATGGCCATTTACCCGTGGACGCAGATCGGCACGCAAGGCAGCCCGTTTGTGCAGATTTTCGACAGCCTGGGCATCAGCTCGGCGGCGACGATCCTCAACATCGTGGTGATTTCAGCCGCAGTGTCTGCCATCAACAGCGATATCTTCGGCGCGGGTCGCATGATGTTTGGCCTGGCTCAACAAGGTCAGGCGCCTAAAGGCTTCGCGCAGATCTCACGCCACGGTGTGCCCTGGATGACGGTGTTGGTCATGGGCGTGACGCTGCTGGCAGGCGTGGTGCTCAATTACCTGATCCCGCAAGACATCTTCCTGATCATCGCCTCGATTGCGACTTTTGCAACCGTCTGGGTGTGGCTGATGATTCTGGTCACGCAAATGGCCATGCGCCGTTCGATGAGCGCTGAAGAAGTGGCGCAGCTCAAGTTTCCGGTGCCGTTCTGGCCGTATGCTCCGATTGCAGCCACAGCCTTCATGGTGTTTATCTTTGGCGTACTGGGTTATTTCCCTGACACCCGTGCGGCCTTGATTGTCGGCGCAGTCTGGATTGCATGCTTGGTCGTGGCTTACCGGTTGTGGGTAAAGCCGGTGGCCAAACGGGCGGTCAAACCGCAGGTTGAATTGTCCTGATCCCAACGTTTAACGGCGGAGTAAGTGAATGAAAACGCTTTGGCAACACTGCAATGTCGCAACCATGACCGAGGGTACGTATTCGATCATCGAAGACGCGGCCATCGTGACCTATGAAGGCTTCATTGAGTGGATTGGCCCACGGCTGCACTTGCCTCAAGGCGAGTACAGCCAGACTCACGGCCTGGAAGGGGCGTGGGTGACGCCGGGGTTGATCGACTGCCATACGCACACGGTGTTTGGCGGCAACCGCAGTGGCGAATTCGAGCAGCGCCTGCAAGGTGTCAGCTATGCCGACATTGCAGCGGCCGGGGGCGGAATTGCCAGCACCGTACGTGCGACTCGCGCAGCCAGCGAAGAGGAATTGTTCACCAGTGCGCGTGAGCGTTTGACCTGTTTACTGCGTGATGGCGTCACCAGCGTTGAAATCAAATCCGGCTACGGCTTGAGCCTTGAAAGCGAGCGCAAAATCTTGCGCGTGATTCGCCGCCTGGGCGAAGAGTTGCCCGTTACGGTGCGCAGTACGTGCCTGGCCGCGCATGCTTTGCCGCCGGAATTCAAAGATCGTCCAGACGACTACATCGACCTGATCTGCAACGAGATGCTGCCCACCTTGGCGGCCGAAGGGTTGGTGGACGCAGTGGATGCGTTTTGCGAGTACCTGGCGTTTTCTGCGGCGCAGGTGGAGCGTGTGTTCAAGGTGGCGCAAACGCTAGGGCTGCCGGTCAAGCTGCATGCCGAGCAGTTGTCATCGCTGCATGGTTCCAGCCTGGCGGCGCGTTATCAGGCGCTGTCGGCGGACCATCTGGAGTTCATGACCGAGGAAGACGCTATCGCCATGGCCGCGTCTGGCACGGTCGCGGTGTTACTGCCCGGTGCGTTTTATTTCTTGCGCGAAACCCAATTGCCACCGATGGACGCCTTGCGCAAGCACGGGGTCAAAATTGCCATCGCCAGCGACCTCAATCCGGGCACCTCGCCTGGGTTGTCGTTGCGCTTGATGCTGAACATGGCGTGTACGTTGTTTCGCATGACCCCCGAAGAGGCGCTGGCGGGCGTCACCTTGCATGCGGCGATTGCGCTGGGCATGGGCGACACCCACGGTTCGCTGGAACCGGGCAAAGTGGCGGACTTCGTGGCCTGGAACATTGATCGCCCGGCGGATCTGGCTTACTGGCTGGGCGGCGATCTGGACAAACGCGTCGTGCGCAATGGCGTGGACGTAGTGCTTTAGGAGAAACATTTGTGGACAAGGTTCTGACATTCAAACAAGGCCGCGTGCCCTTGCTGATCAGCATGCCCCACGCGGGGTTGCGTCTGACGCCTGCGGTCAAGGACGGCTTGATCCCCGAGGCACACAGCCTGCCGGACACCGACTGGCACATTCCGCGTCTTTACGAATTTGCCGCTGAACTGGGGGCCAGTACGTTGGCGGGGGAGTATTCGCGATTCGTGATTGACCTCAACCGCCCAGAGAACGATGCACCGATGTACGTGGGCGCGACCACGGGGCTGTTCCCGGACGTGTTGTTTGACGGCGTGCCGCTGTTTCGCGAAGGGCTTGCGCCGTCGAAGGCTGAGCGGGCGACTTACCTTGAACAGATCTGGAAGCCTTATCACCAGACCTTGCAGCAGGAGCTGGCCCGGTTAAAGGCTGAGTTTGGTTATGCATTGCTGTTTGATGCGCACTCGATTCGTTCGCACATCCCGCACTTGTTTGACGGCAAGCTGCCGGACTTCAACCTTGGCACGTTCAACGGCGCCAGCTGCGACCCGCAACTGGCCTGTGATCTGGAAACGATCTGCGCGCAGCATCCGCAGTACAGCCATGTCCTGAACGGGCGTTTCAAGGGTGGCCATATCACCCGCCACTACGGCAGCCCGGCGGAGCATATCCATGCGGTGCAACTGGAGTTGGCGCAGAGCACTTATATGGAAGAGGTTGAGCCGTTCAATTACCGCCAAGACCTGGCCGGGCCGACGCAGATTGTGCTCAAACAATTGCTGGCGCGGATTATTGCGTGGGGGGAAGGGCATTACGCTAAGGCCTGAAATCAAAAGCCCTTCTCACTCTGCATTCACCGTTATAAGCACCTGCTCATTCCCGCTAATCGGGTTTATGATGCCAGACGGCAACATTTTTGAAGTCCCCGCAGGGATGACCTCAACCCCCGATGGAGTGCGTCATGCAGACCTTGTTCCCGCAGATCAAACCCTACGCCCGGCATGAGCTGGCGGTTGATGGGCCGCATGTTCTTTATGTTGACGAAAGCGGTTCGCCCGACGGCCTGCCCGTGGTGTTCGTGCACGGTGGGCCGGGGTCAGGCTGCGATGCCAACAGCCGGTGCTATTTTGATCCGGGGCTGTATCGCATCATCACGTTTGATCAGCGCGGCTGCGGACGCTCGACCCCGCACGCCAGTCTGGAAAGCAACACCACATGGGATCTGGTCGCTGACATGGAGCGGATTCGTCGGTATCTGGGCATCGACAAGTGGCTGTTGTTTGGCGGTTCGTGGGGCTCGACCCTGTCATTGGCGTACGCACAAAGTCATCCAGCGCAGGTGCTTGGCCTAATTTTGCGTGGGATATTTCTGGCTCGCCCGCAAGAAATCGAATGGTTCTATCAGGCCGGTGCCAGCCGGATCTTCCCGGATTATTGGCAGGACTACGTAGCGCCGATTCCGCCCGAAGAACGCCACGACCTGATGGGTGCCTTTTACAAACGCCTGACGGGCAATGATCAGATTGCGCAAATGCACGTGGCCAAAGCGTGGTCGACCTGGGAAGGGCGTGCCGCCACCCTGCGGCCCAACCCGCAGGTGGTCGAGCGTTTCTGCGACCCGCACCGGGCATTGTCGATTGCCCGGATCGAATGCCACTACTTTATGAACAACGCGTTCCTGGAGCCTGACCAGTTACTGCGTGACATGCACAAGATCGCTCACCTGCCAGCGGTGATCGTGCATGGTCGCTACGACATGATTTGCCCGCTGGATAACGCTTGGGCGCTTCATCAGGCTTGGCCTGGCAGTGAGCTGCAAATCATTCGCGAGGCCGGGCATGTGGCTTCCGAACCCGGTATCACCGACGCCCTGGTGCGCGCCACCGAGCAAATGGCCCGGCGCTTGCTCAATCTGCAACCGGATGAAGCATGAAGGGGCTTTTACAACGGGTCAGCCGTGCGCGGGTTGAGGTGGCGGGGGAGATCGTCGGCTCAATCGATCAGGGTTTGATGGTGCTGGTGGCCGTCGAACCCGGTGACACTGAAGCCGGCGCCGCGAAGTTGCTGCATAAACTGCTCAACTACCGTGTGTTCAGCGATCCGGAAGGCAAAATGAACCTCTCGCTGGCCGACATTGACGGCGGTTTGCTGTTGGTGTCGCAGTTCACCCTGGCCGCCGACACTAAAAGTGGCCTGCGCCCAAGCTTCTCCACCGCCGCCCCGCCCGAGGTCGCCCACGCTTTGTTCGAGCACCTGTTGAAGGAGGCCAATCGGCTGCATCCACAGGTTGCTTCAGGGCGATTTGGTGCCGATATGCAGGTGCATTTGGTCAACGATGGCCCCGTTACATTTTTGTTACAAACCTAAAACCCCGAAAATCGGTGTTTTCGTCAGAAAACAGGGGTTTTTAAGCATAAATACTTGCTGACAGTAGATGCGTTGTCACGCGGGCTACTAGATAATCCCGCGCTACACAGAGACTAATCCGACGCGCCTGGGGAATCATTCATCCCTTTGACGGTCGGAACAGTGCTCGCCAACCCGGCATTCAAGCGCTGGCGGTTGGTTTCATCATCTGTATTCGGCGAGGTTTGCTCGTGATTGTTAGTCCATTTAATGCACCAAAAAAGTCTGCCAAGCGGTTACGCAACGCACTGGTGACGGGCTCTGCGCTCTTTTGCTTGTTCGGTGCGGGTCAACTGTGGGCATTCAGTCTGGATGACGTGGCGGCAGAGGCTAAAACCCTCGCCGAGCATAAGTACCAAGTACCACGCAGCAATTTGCCAAACGAATTTCGCGACATGAAGTTTGCGGACTATCAAAAAATTCGTTTCCGCAACGAGAAAGCGCAGTGGGCTGACGACAAAACCCCCTTCAAATTGTCGTTCTATCACCAGGGCATGCACTTCGACACGCCAGTGAAGATCAACGAAGTCACCGCCACCAAAGTGGAAGAGATCAAGTACGACACCAGTCGTTTCGATTTCGGCGACGTTAAATTTGACCCTAAAGCCACCGAAAACCTCGGTTGGGCGGGTTTCCGCGTGCTGTATCCGCTGAACAAGGCAGATAAGCAGGACGAAGTCATGACCATGCTGGGCGCGAGCTATTTCCGCGTTGTCGGTAAGGATCAAGCTTACGGTCTGTCGGCGCGTGGCTTGGCCATTGATACGGCATTGCCTTCTGGCGAAGAATTTCCGCGTTTCACCGAGTTCTGGATCGAACGTCCGAAAGCCGGTGACAAGCACCTGGTGATTTTCGCGCTGCTGGATTCGCCGCGTGCCACGGGCGCTTACCGCTTTACGCTGCGCCCGGGTGTTGACACCGTGGTCGACGTCAAAGCGCAAATGTTCCTGCGCGACAAAGTCGGTAAGTTGGGCATCGCTCCGCTGACCAGCATGTACTTGTTCGGCGCCAATCAGCCGTCCAAAGTGCTCAACTACCGTCGCGAACTGCACGATTCGTCGGGTCTGGCGATCCATGCGGGTAACGGCGAGTGGATCTGGCGTCCGCTGAACAATCCCAAGCATTTGTCGGTGAGTAATTTCTCGGTTGAAAACCCGCTGGGCTTTGGCCTGTTGCAACGCGGCCGTGACTTCAGCCACTACGAAGACCTCGATGACAACTACCACAAGCGCCCAAGCGCGTGGATCGAGCCACAAGGTGACTGGGGCAAAGGCACGGTTGATCTGGTAGAGATTCCGACCGCCGATGAAACCAACGACAACATCGTTGCCTTCTGGAGCCCGGACACTCAGCCTGAGCCGCTCAAGCCTTTCGACTTCGCGTATCGCCTGCACTGGACGATGGACGAAGCCGCTTTGCACCCTAAAGACAGCGCCTGGGCTCAGCAAACACTGCGTTCGACCGGCGACGTCAAGCAATCCAACCTGATCCGTCAACCGGACGGCAGCGTGGCTTACCTGATTGACTTCGAGGGCCCGTCCTTTGAGAAGTTGCCAGCAGACGCCGCCATTCGCAGCCAGGTCAGCGTGGGTGATAACGCCGAGCTGGTAGAAAACAACCTGCGCCACAACCCGGAAACGAAGGGCTGGCGCTTGACCCTGCGCTTGAAGGTCAAAGACCCAAGCAAGTCCACCGAGCTGCGTGCAGCACTGGTCAAAGATGAAGACCCGGCGCCTGTTGCTCCGTTGACCAAGGCTGAAAAAGCAGCGGCCAAGGCGCAGGAAAAGAAAGAGCAGCTCAAAGCCAAGGACGCCAAAGCGCCTGCGGCCGAGGCGGCTCCAGCTACCCCAGCGCCAGTCAAGACTGAAAAAGTCCTGACCGAGACCTGGAGCTATCAGTTGCCAGCCGATGAGTAATGCTCACGCACAACCCGTCTCGCTCAGCGAGTACCTGGCGCATCTGCCGCTGAGCGATGAGCAGCGCGCCGAACTGGCGAGCTGCACCTCGTTCGAGCAGCTGCACGAGCGCCTTTCGGCCCGCGCCGACGTGAACTGCGCCGAGGCCGCTCAGGCGTCGGTGGGCACACGGCTGACACTCGGTTCGGCCGAGGCGTTGGAGGACGCAGAAATGCTGGCCGTCGACGCCAGTGGCCGGGTCATGCTCAAAGCCACGCCGCCGATTCGCCGTACCAAGGTGGTGCCTGAACCGTGGCGTACCAACATTCTGGTACGCGGCTGGCGGCGCCTGACCGGGCGCAGCAACCCGCCGGCTCCGCCTAAAGATGAACGCGTTCTGCCCAAGGCGCGCTGGCGCACCGTGGGTTCGATTCGTCGTTACATTCTGTTGGTTTTGATGCTGGGCCAAACCATCGTCGCTGGCTGGTACATGAAAGGCATCATGCCGTACCAGGGCTGGTCGTTCGTTGATCTTGATGAAGTGGTTCATCAGCCGTTGCTGCAAACGGCGCAACAAGTGCTGCCTTATGCGCTGCAAACCAGCATCCTGATTCTGTTCGGGATTCTGTTTTGCTGGGTGTCGGCGGGTTTCTGGACAGCCTTGATGGGCTTTCTGGAATTGTTGACCGGTCACGACAAATACCGCATTTCAGGCGCCAGCGCGGGTAATGAGCCGATCCCCCAAGACGCCCGTACCGCGTTGGTGATGCCGATCTGTAATGAAGACGTAACCCGCGTATTTGCAGGCTTGCGTGCGACTTACGAATCGGTGGCAGCGACCGGTGACCTGGACCGTTTTGACTTTTTCGTCCTCAGCGACAGTAACGACCCGGATATCTGCGTGGCTGAACAGCAGGCGTGGCTGGACGTGTGCCGCGAGACCGAAGGCTTCGGGCGGATTTTCTATCGCCGTCGTCGCCGTCGTGTGAAACGCAAAAGCGGCAACCTCGACGACTTCTGCCGTCGCTGGGGCGGTGATTACAAGTACATGGTGGTGCTCGACGCAGACAGCGTGATGAGCGGCGAATGCTTGACCAGCCTGGTGCGCTTGATGGAAGCCACGCCAGACGCGGGCATCATTCAGACCGCGCCACGCGCTTCGGGCATGGACACGCTATATGCGCGTATGCAGCAGTTCGCTACGCGGGTCTACGGCCCGTTGTTTACCGCCGGTCTGCACTTCTGGCAGTTGGGTGAATCTCATTACTGGGGCCACAACGCCATCATCCGCATGAAGCCTTTTATCGAGCACTGCGCCCTCGCGCCATTGCCGGGTAAAGGAGCGTTTGCGGGCGCGATTCTGTCCCATGACTTCGTTGAAGCGGCATTGATGCGCCGTGCCGGTTGGGGGGTGTGGATTGCCTACGACTTGCCGGGCAGCTATGAAGAACTGCCGCCTAACTTGCTGGACGAACTCAAGCGTGACCGTCGCTGGTGCCACGGCAACTTGATGAACTTCCGCCTGTTTTTGGTCAAAGGCATGCACCCGGTTCACCGGGCCGTGTTCCTCACAGGCGTGATGTCGTACCTGTCGGCGCCGTTGTGGTTCTTCTTCTTGCTGCTGTCGACGGCCTTGCTGGCAGTCAACACGCTGATGGAGCCGCAGTACTTCATGGAACCGCGTCAGCTGTATCCGCTGTGGCCTCAATGGCACCCGGAAAAAGCCGTAGCGTTGTTCTCGACCACCATCGTGTTGCTGTTCCTGCCTAAACTGCTGAGCATCATTTTGATCTGGGCCAAAGGCGCGAAACAGTTCGGTGGCAAGTTCAAGGTCACATTGTCGATGCTGCTGGAGATGCTGTTCTCCATGCTGCTGGCGCCGGTGCGCATGATCTTCCACACCCGCTTTGTACTGGCTGCGTTCCTGGGCTGGGCAGCGACCTGGAACTCGCCACAACGTGACGATGATTCCACGCCGTGGAGCGAAGCCGTGCGCCGTCATGGCCCGCAAACCCTGTTGGGTGCGGCCTGGGCTGCGTTGGTGCTGTGGTTGAACCCAAGCTTTCTGTGGTGGTTGGTGCCGATTGTCGGTTCGCTGATGCTGTCGATCCCGGTGTCCGTGATTTCCAGCCGTGTGAAGTTGGGCCTCAAGTCCCGTGACGCCAGCTTGTTCCTGATTCCTGAGGAATACGCGCCGCCCCGTGAGTTGTCGGCTACGGCTGAATACACCCACGAGAATCGTTACCACGCGCTGCACGACGGCTTCATCCGTTCGGTGGTTGATCCACAACAGAACGCTTTGGCGTGTGCTTTGGCGACCTCACGTCACCGTGAAGCCGAGCCGATTGAATGGCTACGTACCGAACGCGTTCGACATGCCTTGAAAGTGGGGCCTGCGGGGCTTAACAACAACGAGCGCATGGCGCTGCTGAGCGATCCGGTGGCATTGGCACGCTTGCACGCGCTGGTGTGGAGCGAAGGTCATCAAGACTGGCTCAACGCCTGGCGTGAGTCGGTCACAGCCGACGCCCACGCGCCGCTGTTACCGTTACAGCCAGCCGCTTGACCCCAAGCCCGTCCCCTCACCCGAGCGGACGGGCTTTTTTGTGGTCGTTGCCCAAGGCGACGTCCCGGCTTGCTTCGCAACCTGCGCCAGAGGCTACGGATGATCTGTCGCGCTTTTGTGATGCAAAGTCTTTGTCCTCCCCCTGCTCTGAGTTAGCATCCATCTTCGAATGGGTGAGTGCCCGGCGGTATTGGCTTTGAGTCTGGAGCCGGCCGTAGGCCAACACCTTTATTGAGTAGGTTCCGGGGAGTTGATGATGAAGAAGTTTCTGTCGAAACTGATGTTCAGTGTCACTGCACTACTGGCGGTTAGCGCAGCCCATGCAGGCGCAATTGATGACGCGGTCCAGCGTGGCACGTTGAAGGTGGGCATGGACCCGACGTACATGCCATTCGAAATGACCAACAAACGCGGCCAGATCATTGGCTTCGAAGTCGACCTGCTCAAAGCCATGGCCAAGTCGATGGGGGTCAAGCTGGAGCTGGTGTCCACGGGCTACGACGGCATTATCCCGGCCTTGATGACCAACAAATTCGACATGATCGGCAGCGGCATGACCCTGACTCAGGAACGTAACCTGCGCCTGAACTTCAGCGAACCCTTCATCGTTGTGGGCCAGACCCTGCTGATCCGCAAGGAACTGGCTGACAAGGTTAAAACCTACAAAGACCTCAACGACCCGCAATACCGCCTGACCTCCAAGCTGGGCACCACCGGTGAAATGATCGCCAAAAAACTGATGTCCAAAGCTCAGTACCACGGCTACGACAACGAACCCGAAGCGGTGCTGGACGTGGTGAACGGCAAGGCAGATGCCTTTGTTTACGATGCGCCTTACAACGTAGTGGCGGTTAACAAGTTCGGTGACGGCAAACTGGTGTACCTCGATCAGCCGTTTACCTACGAGCCGTTGGCCTTTGGCCTGAAGAAAGGCGACTACGACAGCCTTAACTTCATCAACAACTTCCTGCACCAGATCCACGAAGACGGCACCTACGATCGCATCCATGACAAGTGGTTCAAAGACACCACCTGGCTCAAGGACATGGAATAAGCGCGATGCTTTGTAGCCGTTGCCGAAGGCTGTGCACGGTTGTGCAGCAGCCGTAAAAAAGCGTAATGCGATTCAGATGAAACACCGAGGCGCTCCAGATATGAGCGCTTCGCCCTCGCACGTAGCCTTCGGCAACGGCTACGGGCCCGGCTTTACTCCTGATGGAACCTGAACGTGATCAAACAAAAAAAAGCCCAGTGGCCCTGGCACGTGTTAACCGTGCTGGTGCTCATCGGTCTGGCGGGCGCGTTGTATTACGCCACCTCGCTGATGTCCTACGAATGGCGCTGGAACCGAGTCCCGCAATACTTCGTCTATCAGGCCGAAGAAGCCCAGCGGGCCACTGAAGCTTCCACCGTGATTGAGTTGGTGCGCAAAGGCGATCAAGCCGACGTCGTACTGCGTGCCGAAGATGGCACTGAACAACGCCTGAGCGTGGCTGACAACAGCGTGCAACTGGCCGAAGGCGATGACGTGGCCGAGGGCGATGTAGTCGGCGTGAACCGTCACTGGGCCGCCGGACCGCTGCTGCTGGGGTTGTGGACCACCGTGTGGTTGTCGCTGGTGTCAGGGGTGTTGGGCCTGATTATCGGCCTGGCCACCGGGTTGTGCCGCCTGTCGAATAACCCGACCCTGCGTGACCTCTCGACGCTTTATGTCGAACTGGTGCGCGGTACACCGCTACTGGTGCAGATTTTCATCTTTTACTTCTTTATTGGCACCGTGCTGAATCTGTCCCGCGAGTTCGCCGGTATTGCCGCGTTGTCGCTGTTTACCGGTGCATACGTGGCCGAGATTGTGCGTTCGGGTGTGCAGTCCATCGCCCGCGGGCAAAACGAAGCCGCGCGCTCCTTGGGCCTTAACGCCAGCCAGTCGATGCGTTACGTGGTGCTGCCGCAAGCGTTCAAGCGCGTACTGCCGCCGTTGGCCGGGCAATTTATCAGCCTGGTCAAAGACACCTCGCTGGTGTCGGTGATTGCCATCACCGAGCTGCTCAAAAGCGGCCGCGAAGTCATTACCACCTCGTTTTCGCCGTTCGAGATTCTGTTCTGCGTGGCGGGCCTGTACCTGTTGATCAACCTGCCGCTGTCGCATTTGGCCAGCCGGCTTGAGCGGAGGCTCGCGCAAAGTGATTGAAGTCCGCGAACTGGTAAAAGTTTTTGACACGCGTGGGCACCTCGTCCGCGCCGTGGACAACGTGAGCACCACCGTCGCCAAAGGCGAGGTGCTGGTGGTGATCGGCCCGTCAGGTTCGGGCAAGTCAACTTTCCTGCGCTGCTTGAATGGCCTGGAAGATTTCGACTCAGGCTCGGTCAGCATCGACGGTGTCGACCTGGCCAACCCTAAAACCGACGTCAACGCCTATCGCCGTGAAGTCGGTATGGTGTTCCAGCATTTCAACTTGTTCCCGCACATGACCGTGCTCGAAAACCTGTGCCTGGCGCAGAAAGTGGTGCGCAAACGTGGCAAAGCCGAGCGCGAGGCCAAGGCCCGTGCGCTGCTGGAAAAGGTCGGCATCGGCCAGAAAGCCAATGAATACCCCTCGCGCCTGTCGGGTGGCCAACAGCAGCGCGTGGCGATTGCCCGTGCGCTGGCAATGGAACCCAAGGTGATGCTGTTTGATGAGCCAACGTCGGCGCTAGACCCGGAAATGGTGGGCGAAGTGCTCGACGTGATGAAAACCCTGGCACGCGAAGGCATGACCATGGTGTGCGTGACCCACGAAATGGGTTTTGCCCGTGAAGTGGCGAACCGCGTGTTGTTCTTCGATCACGGCAAATTGCTGGAGGACAGCGCCCCGCAAGACTTCTTCAATTCGCCTAAAGACCTGCGAGCACAGGCTTTTTTGCGCCAGGTGCTGTGAGCCCCGGCTCACGAGGGAATGGCCGAGGTTGGCGTAGGCGGCGTTCGATTGTGAAGCGATCATAAACCCGACGACTGCGGTGTCTCTGAGACACCGCGCGGGTTGGTTTTTACGACCGCTTCGCGCCCGGACGCAGCCTCGTATGACTCGTCAACGGCTACGTTTTGCGTGCGCGAGTTACACCTTAAACCGTGCCACCAACCCTTGCAGATGCGTGCCCAGCCGCGCCAGTTCCATGCTCGACGCAGCGGTCTCTTCACTGGCGGCCGAGGTCTGCTCAGACACATCGCGCACGTTCAATACGCTGCGGTTGATCTCTTCTGCCACCGCGCTTTGCTGCTCTGCCGCTGCGGCAATCTGCTGGTTCATCCCTTGAATGGCCGACACGGTGCGGGTGATGTTGCCCAGTGAATCGCCTGCGCGGCGTGTCAGTTCAACACTGCTGTCGGTCAGGCTGCGGCTGCTGTCCATGCTGCTGGACACTTGCAGCGTGCCGCTTTGCAGGCCGGCAATCAGTTCTTCAATCTCTTCGGTCGATTGCTGAGTGCGTTGTGCCAGGCTGCGCACTTCATCGGCCACGACCGCAAAGCCGCGTCCTGCTTCTCCGGCCCGGGCCGCCTCAATCGCCGCGTTAAGGGCCAGCAAGTTGGTTTGCTGGGCCACGGACTTGATCACGTCCAGCACGCTGCCAATTTTGTCGCTTTCGCGCTTCAAATGGTCCATCGCTTCGGTGGAGTGACCGACTTCAATCGCCAGCTTCTCGATCTGTGCAATCGCTTGGGCGACCACTTTGTCACCTTCACGGGCTTGCTGGTCGGCGGCCACGGCGGCTTCGCACGCTTCTTCGGCATTACGCGCCACTTCCTGCACGGTAGCGGCCATTTCGTGCATGGCGGTGGCCACCTGATCGGTCTCCACCTTTTGGCTGTTGACCCCCGCGCTGGTCTGTTCGGTAACGGCGGAGAGTTCTTCGGCGGCACTGGCGATTTGCGTCACGCCATCGGTGATCCCACTGATCAACTCGCGCAGGCCCACGGTCATGCGCTGTACGGCGCGTTGCAGTTGCCCCAACTCATCGCGCCGGGCAGTGTCGTAGTCGTGCGTCAGATCACCTGCGGCCACGCGCTCAACGGTTTTAAGGGTTTGACGCAGCGGGATGACGATCTGGCGCGTGATGCTCCAGGCGCCAATCACGCCCAGTAGCAAGGCGAGCAGGGTGCAGCCGATCAGCAGCGTTTTGGCCCGCTGGCTGTCCAGGTCACGCTTGGCGGTTTGCATACCTGACAGTTGCTTGCTCAAGTCGATCAGGTTGTTGCCCAGTGCCTGCATGCGCTCAAGCGCGTGGGTATTGGCGACTTGGGCGTCACGAAACGTGGTCACGGCGGCGCGGTAGTTTTGCAGCGATTGTGCAGCCTGTTGCAGGTTGGCGATGTGCTCGTCGGGGAGTTTGGTCGGCAAACTGTTGAGTGCTTTGAGGGCGTTGTCGATGGCGTCCAGCGCCGGTTGTTCGGCCTCAGGTTTACCGCTGTAGGTGTAGCCGCGGACCTGAAAGCGCGCTTGTTGCAGCAATTTGCTCAGTTCAATCACGCTGTTGAACTGGGGCACGCTATCGCCTTGCGACAAGGCTTTTTCAATGGCTGTGACGTTGGCAACAGCCGCGTCAGCCGTGGCGCCGAGTTGTGTGCGGCTGGTTTCGCGGGCTTGAGTGGCGAGCGTTATATCAGCCACGGCGCGCCGGTAATCGGCCACAACGGCCAGCTGTTGTTGTACCAACTCAATGTCTTCAGGCGTGGTCAGTTGACGGCGCGAGGTTTCCAGCGCCTCGTCCAGTTCGCTCAGGCGCCCGTTCAATTCGCCGGGGCCGTGGTCGCCCCGCTCCCTTTCATAATCAAGACGCGCGATGCGCAGGTCTTTGGTCAGGGCAATGATTTTTGAAATATTCGCCAGCTTGTCGCCGCGGTCAATCACGGACGCCAGGCCGTTCCAGCCGGTGGCGGTGATCAGCAAGGTCAGGATCAACACCAGGCCAAAGCCCAGGCTGAGTTTACGAATAACGCTGATATTGCCTAGCGTGTGGGCCAACCAACGGTACATGGCGGTGCTCCTTTTTTGACCGAACCGACTCCATGACAAGCAGTCCCGTGCTTCGCGGTCTTTTTATTAGTTATCAGGCCATCGGCGCGAGCCAACATAACTAAAACCCGGTCGCTCAGAGTGTGATGGACGTCGCAGGCTTAGTGCCATCACGCAGTGTAGCCGTTGTCGAGCAGCGCGAGGTTGTGATCGGGCTGCTCGCCAATGGCTACAGGGGTTAGACCTTGAAACGGCCCACCAAGGTTTGCAGGTGAGTGCCCAGTCGGGCCAGTTCCACGCTGGAAGCGGCGGTTTCTTCGCTGGCCGCAGCGGTTTGCTCAGACACATCGCGCACGTTGAGCACGCTGCGGTTGATCTCTTCGGCGACCGAGCTTTGCTGCTCGGCGGCAGCTGCAATCTGCTGGTTCATACCCTGGATGGTCGATACGGTACGGGTGATGGTGCTCAGCGAGGCCCCGGCGCGACGGGTCAGCTCGACGCTGCTGTCGGTCAACACGCGGCTGTTGTCCATGCTGGTGGACACCCGTTGCGTACCGCTCTGCAAGCCAACAATCAACTCTTCGATTTCTTCGGTAGAGGCTTGGGTGCGTTGCGCCAGGCTGCGCACTTCATCGGCCACCACGGCAAACCCGCGGCCCGCCTCGCCCGCCCGTGCAGCCTCAATCGCCGCGTTGAGCGCCAGCAGGTTGGTCTGTTGCGACACTGATTTGATCACGTCCAGCACGCTGCCAATCTTGCCGCTTTCTTGTTGCAGGTGCGTCATGGCGTCGGTGGACTTCAGCACCTCGGCGGCCAGGTGCTCAATCTGTTCAATGGCCTGCGCGACCACCGTGTCACCTTCACGCGCTTGTTGATCGGCGGCGACGGCAGCCTCAGAGGCTTCTTCGGCGTTACGCGCGACTTCATGCACTGTGGCGGCCATTTCGTGCATGGCGGTGGCCACTTGATCGGTCTCAACCTTTTGGCTGTTGACCCCGGCGCTGGTCTGCTCCGTCACGGCTGACAACTGCTCGGCCGCGCTGGCGATCTGGGTCACACCGTCGCTGATACCGCCGATCAGGTCGCGCAGTTCGCCGGTCATGCGGGCAATGGCCTGCTGCACCTGGCCCAGTTCGTCGCGACGCTGAGTAGGGTGATCTTGACTGAGATCGCCTGCGGCTACGGCTTCTACGATGCGCAGGGTGTGTTGCAGCGGGGTGACGATCTGTCGGGTAATCAGCCAGGCTGCCAGTGTGCCGAGCAACAGGGCCAATACGGCGCAAACAATCAGGGCGGTTTTGGCCTGTTGTGCATCGTTGTCGCGCTTGGTGGTTTGCGAGGTCGCCAGTGCGTGGCTGAGGTTCACCAGGCTGTCGCCCAAGGCTTGCAGGCTGTTCTGTTGCTGGTCGCTGAGCAGCTGCGAGTCACGGAACTGCCCGAACGTCTCGCCGTAATTTTTCAGCGAGTGAGCGACTTGTTGCAACTGCGGGCTGTATTCGCCGGGCAATTGCGCCGTGAGGCGGGTGAGTTCGTTTTGAGCGACGAGGATGGCATCCAGTGCGGGTTGCGCGGCATCGGCTTCGCCACTGTGGGTATAGCCGCGCACTTGATAGCGCGCGTGTTGCACTTGGCGGCTGAGTTCGTTGACCCGGTTGAGCATGGCCAGGTCATTGCCCTTGAGTACCTCTTTTTCGATGCCATCGATACTGTCGGCGGCGCTTTGCGCGCTACTGCCAAGGCGTGCCCGATTAAGCTCGCGGGCCTGGGTGGCCTTGTCGATTTCGCTGAAGATGTTTTTGTATTGCGCGACCGCCTGCAACTCTTGGTTGATCATGGTCAGATCTTGCGAGACCACCAACTGCTTGCTGGCGAGCGTCAGATTGTTATCGATATCGTTCAGCAGGTCATTGACCTCGCCGGGGCCATTCTCACCGTTATCCCGGTCGTAGGACACGCGGGCAATGCGCAGGTCTTTGACCAGCGCCACGGTGTCGGAAATGGTGCTGAGCTTTTTGCTGCGATCAATGATCGACGTCAGTCCGCTCCAGCCGGTGGCGGTAATCAACAGCGTCATGATCAGCACCAGGCCAAAGCCGAGACTGAGTTTGCGATTGACGCTGATATTGCCCAGCGTGGTGGTCAACCAATGGTTCATGGTGATGCTCCTTATCTGATCGATTCACATCGATGCGCGCCGTCCATGGCCACTGAGTATGCTTTTGAGGAGCCAGCTTATCGGCCGCAAAGGGCCGGACTTGAGGGGTTTTATACAAATTGTATTTCAAATGCCCGCAGGCGCTGACGAGGCACGCGGCGGCGAAGCAGCCGTAAACCCGATGACAGGGTGGGCGCCTTAAAACAAGCGGGCGAGGAGGGCGGTGACGGCGGTTTCAACCCGCAAAATGCGTGGCCCGAGTTGCACCGGTTGCAACCCGGCCTTGGCCAGCAGGTCGATTTCGTAAGGGATCCAGCCACCTTCCGGGCCAATGGCCAGCGTCACGGCTTGGTCCAGCCCGCGCGGGCATTCAGGGTAATCACCGGGATGGCCCACTAGCCCCAATGTGCCATCAACCAAGGCTGGTAGGCGGTCTTCAACAAACGGCTTGAAGCGTTTTTCAAGGGTGATGTTCGGCAGCACGCTGTCACGGGCTTGCTCAAGCCCCAGGATCAACTGCTCGCGAATGGCTTCAGGTTCCAGAAACGGGGTTTGCCAAAAGCTTTTCTCGACCCGGTAACTGTTCACCAACACGACGTTGGGTACACCCATGGCGGCCACGGTTTGTAGCACCCGGCGCAGCATTTTCGGGCGCGGCAGGGCCAGCAGCAAGGTCAGGGGCAGTTTGGCCGGGGGCGGCTGGTCGAGGCTGTGGATCACCAGCTCGGCCTCTTTGGCTTCAAGGCGCACCAGTTCGGCACTGCCCATCAAGCCACCTATCCGGCCTACTCGCAGGCTGTCGCCTACAACAGCGCGGTGAACTTCCTGCATGTGCGTCAAGCGCCGGTCGCGCAGGATCACGCGGTCGGCAGCAATGAAATCGGCCTCTTCGAGGAGCAGCAGGTTCACGCTTGAGGCGCTGGCGGTTGGGCGTTCTGGTCAGCCGGTTGATCGTCGGTATCGTCACCGCGTTTGTTTTTGCTCACCAGGCTGCCAAACAGAATGCCGATTTCAAACAGCATCCACATCGGAATCGCCAGCAAGGTTTGCGAGAAAATATCCGGCGGGGTCAGGATCATGCCGACCACGAAGCAGCCGATGATCACGTACGGGCGGATTTTGCGCAGGTATTTGACGTCGACAATGCCAATCCACACCAGCAGCACCACGGCCACCGGGATTTCAAAGGCCACGCCAAAGGCGAAGAACAGGGTCATGACGAAATCAAGGTAACTGCTGATGTCGGTCATCATCGCGACGCCTTCGGGGGTGGCGGCGGCGAAGAACTTGAACACCAGCGGGAACACCAGGAAGTAGGCAAACGCCATGCCTGCATAGAACAGAAAGATGCTCGACACCAGCAACGGCACGGCGATGCGCTTTTCATGCTTGTACAGGCCCGGCGCGATAAAGCCCCAGATCTGGTGCAGGATCACCGGGATGGCAATAAACAGCGACACCATCATGGTCAGCTTGAGCGGCGTAAGGAACGGCGAGGCCACGTCAGTGGCAATCATCGTGGCGCCCACTGGCAAGTACTCACGCAGGGGCGTGGAGACTAGCGTGTAGATCTGCTGCGTGAAGGCGAACAAGCCGGCGAAGATGATGAAAATCGCCGCGATGCAGCGCAACAGGCGGGTGCGCAGCTCGGTCAGGTGCGAAACCAGCGGCATTGGCTGGTCATTTTCAGGAATGTCGCTCATGCGCTTAAGGGGCTCGCGGTGGCAGGGTTGGGTCGTGTGGCGCTGGCGTTTGAGGCGCAGGCCCGGACGCGGTTTTGCTCAGGCTCACGGGCGCGGGGCTGGCGGGTTCGACAGGTGCAACGGCCACCGGTGTCGCGGGCGGCTCAACAGGCGTGAGAGGTTTCACGGCGTCTTGCAGCGGGGCCAGAATCTTCTTGGCCTCTTCTTCCATCGACAGGATGTGTTCGTTGTGCAGCTGGCGCCGGATCTCATCGGCACCGATCTCACGTTCAACTTCCTGTTTGATCGCATTGAAACTGCGTTTCAAGCGCCCGACCCACAGGCCCGCCGTGCGTGCCGCACCCGGCAGGCGTTCTGGCCCGAGCACGAGCAGAGCCACCAGGCCGACGAGCAGCAGTTCACTGAAGCTGATACCGAACATTAGTTTTGGCTCACACGTCTTTGCGGGTCGGCTCTTCGACTTTTTGTGCCTGCACGTCGATGGTGTGCGGCTCGTTCAAGGTCGAAGTGGTGTGGGGTTGTGGCGCGGCAGTCGGCTGCGCAGGTGGCACCACCGGTTCAGCCGGTTTTTCGTCGTCGTTCATGGCTTTGCGAAAGCCCTTGATCGATTCGCCGACGTCAGTGCCGAGGTTTTTCAGTTTTTTGGTGCCGAAGACCAGTACCACGACTACCAGAATGACGATCCAGTGTTTCCAGTCAAAAATGCCCATGATCGGTTCCTTTGCAAAAGAGGGTTAAGCGGACGGCCGCGAGGCTTTTTCCACGTGGCCGGAGGTGCCGATGCGACGCTCCAGTTCATCCAGTACAGCCTGCGGATGCTGCCCCAGTTGGGCGAGCATGATCATGCTGTGAAACCACAGGTCGGCGGTTTCGTAGATCACATCGCTGCAATCACCGCTGATGGCGGCGTCCTTGGCAGCAATGATGGTCTCGACCGATTCTTCACCGACCTTTTCCAGAATCTTGTTCAGGCCCTTGTGGTACAGGCTGGCAACGTAAGAGCTGCCCGGTTCGGCATTCTTGCGCTCTTCGATCACTTGGGCAACGCGGCTCAAGGTGTCAGTCATGGGAGTGCCCTGCTTGGTAAATGGCGTGCGGGTCTTTCAGAACCGGGTCTACGGTCTTCCACTCGGTGTTTTCGTACACGCGATAGAAGCAGCTCTGACGGCCGGTATGGCAGGCGATGTCACCGATCTGTTCAACCATCAAAATGATGACGTCAGCGTCGCAGTCCAGGCGCATTTCATGCAGCTTTTGTACATGGCCCGACTCTTCGCCCTTGCGCCACAGTTTGCCGCGCGAACGTGACCAGTAAATGGCACGGTTCTCGGCAGCGGTCAGGCTCAACGCTTCGCGGTTCATCCAGGCCATCATCAAGACGCGCCCGGTTTTGTGGTCTTGGGCAATCGCCGGCACCAGGCCGTCGCTGTCCCATTTGATCTCGTCCAGCCAGTGTTTCATGTTTGACTCCGACAACGGGTCCGCGGCTAAAGGCCCGGACCGGCGAATGCACAGTTTGCCAGCCTGCTCGGGGGCTGGCTATCGGCGCACGATCAGATACAAGCCCACGGCCAGCATGATGCCGGCCGGCCAATAGCCCAGGGTGTGCAGTGGGCCGACGGTGGCCAGTAAGGCACCTGCGGCCAAATGTCCCGCTCCCAGCAAGCGCAAGAACCAACTGTCTCGGGGTTCCGTTACCACCAATTTCTGGTTTTTTGCATGGGGCTGCGACAGGCGTTCCAGCAAATCCCGGGTCATGCCTGCCAGATGCGGGAGTTGCTCGACTTGACTGTGCAGGTTGCGCAGCAGGGTTTTGGGGCTGACGCGTTCACGCATCCAGCGCTCAAGGAACGGCTGCGCGGTGCTCCACAGGTCGAGATCGGGGTAAAGCTGACGGCCCAGGCCTTCGATATTAAGCAAGGTTTTTTGCAGCAACACCAACTGCGGTTGGACTTCCATGTTGAAACGTCGGGCCGTCTGGAACAGGCGCATCAGCACCTGACCAAAGGAAATTTCTTTCAGCGGTTTTTCGAAGATCGGCTCGCACACGGTACGAATGGCGGCTTCGAATTCGTTGAGTTTGGTGTGCGCCGGCACCCAGCCCGAATCAATGTGCAACTGCGCCACGCGGCGGTAGTCACGCTTGAAGAAAGCAAACAGGTTGCGGGCCAGATAGTCCTGATCTTCGGGGGTCAGGCTGCCGACAATGCCGCAGTCGATCGCGATGTATTGCGGGCTCCAGGGGCTGACTGTGCTGACAAAAATATTGCCGGGGTGCATGTCCGCATGGAAGAAGCTGTCGCGAAACACTTGGGTGAAGAAAATTTCGACCCCGCGCTCGGCAAGCATTTTCATGTCGGTGCGCTGGTCGGCCAAGGCGGCCAGGTCCGTGACTTGAAGCCCGTAGATACGCTCCATTACCAGCACTTTGGGACGGCACCAGTCCCAGTAAATCTGCGGCACGTAAAGCAGCGGCGACCCTTCGAAGTTGCGCTTGAGCTGGCTGGCGTTGGCCGCTTCGCGTAGCAGGTCGAGTTCGTCGTAGATGGTTTTTTCGTAATCACTGACCACGTCTACCGGGTGCAGCAGACGGGCATCGGCGCTCAGGCGCTCAGCGGTTTTGGCCAGGATGAACAGCCACGCCAAATCAGAGCCGATGATCGGTTTGAGGCCGGGACGAACCACCTTGACCACCACTTCTTCGCCGGTCTTGAGCTTGGCGCTATGCACTTGCGCCACCGACGCCGAGGCCAGCGGCTCGATATCAAACCGGCTGAACACTTCGCTGATGGTTGCGCCCAATTGCTCTTCGATGAGCTTGACCGCCAGCTGCGGGTCGAATGGCGGCACACGGTCTTGCAGCAGCATCAATTCATCGGCGATATCAGGCGGCAGCAGGTCGCGACGGGTAGACAGGATCTGCCCGAACTTGATGAAGATCGGTCCCAAGTCCTGTAGCGCCAGACGCAAGGCCGCTCCGCGGCTCAATTCCAGCTTTTTGCGCGGGAACCAGCGCCACGGCAACGCATAGCGCAGCGATAGCATCCACCACGGCAAAGGCAGGGCGAACAGCAGGTCATCCAGTCGGTAGCGAATGACCACACGCTGGATGCGAAACAAACGACGAATGGCAAGCAGCTTCATGCGACATCGCTGGAATTGAGGGATCGAGAGAGGCGCTCAATGCGCGCTTCCAGTCGGTCCAGGTCGAGTTTGAGATGGTCAAGTTCGTCAAAACGCGCTTGCGCTTCACTTTCTCCGACCAATGTGCGGGCTTCTTCGCTCAGGTATTCGGCCAAGTTCTGATTGAGGCTGGCGAACCCTTGTTGGTACCAGTTAGCGCGGCTACGCAAGTGGCCACCGATCAGTGCGGTAGGCACCGGGCCAATCCAGCGTGAGAGTTCGTACTCCCAGTCCAGTTCCAGATCTTGCAGGATCGCCGCCAGCGCCATCAGCACATGACTGTCGCCTTCGAGGTCGACTTCAGGGCCATGCAGCACAGCGGTTTTGTCTTTGCTCAAGGCCAAACGCAGCAGGCTGGTTGCCGGGGCACGCAGTGTGCAATCGGCGTCGGCGGCCCATTGGGTGGCTAACAGCAGGCCTTCATCGCTGGGCAAAATGAACAGATGCAGCGCAGGGCTGGCGCATTCAACCGCAATCACTTTGCCGGTCAATGGCTGCATGCGCGCCAGTGCTGTGCTGTCCAGGCGCAAGAAGCGGTTAACACCGCTCTCAACGCTGGCGAGAAGGCCCCTGAGCAACATCAGGGTTTGATGCCGCGGTGCAGTGCAACGATGCCAGAGGTCATGTTGTGATAAGTCACGCGGTCAAAACCGGCCTCGACCATCATCGACTTCAGGGTTTCCTGATTCGGGTGCATACGGATCGACTCCGCCAGATAGCGATAGCTTTCCGGGTCGTTGAGGATCAGTTTGCCGACCATCGGCATAAAGGCGAACGAGTAGGCATCGTAGACCTTGGACATCAGCGCGTTGGTGGGCTTGGAGAATTCCAGCACCAGCAAACGGCCGCCGGGCTTGAGCACACGCAGCATCGAGCGCAGGGCGTCTTCTTTGTGGGTCACGTTGCGCAGGCCAAAGGCGATGGTCACGCAATCGAAGTAGTTGTCCGGGAACGGCAGTTTTTCAGCGTCGGCCTGAACGAACTCGATATTGCCCGCCACACCTTTGTCCAGCAGACGGTCACGGCCAACCTTGAGCATGGAAGCGTTGATGTCAGCCAGCACGACTTGACCGGTGGGGCCGACCAGATGCGAAAACTTGCGCGCCAGATCGCCCGTGCCGCCTGCGATGTCGAGCACCTTGTTGCCTTGGCGAACACCCGACAGCTCGATGGTGAAGCGCTTCCACAGACGGTGCATACCGCCCGACAGAACGTCGTTCATCAGGTCATATTTGCCCGCGACGGAGTGGAACACCTCCGCGACTTTTTCCGCTTTTTGGCTTTCTGGAACGTTTTTGAAGCCGAAGTGCGTGGTGGGTTCGGCATCGCTGCCTTTGCGCTGATCAGTCATATCGCTGTCACCAAAAGAGAATGCTGGCCATTCTAATCCCGGAGGCCGACTTTGTCTTGGCGAGGGTCAATGTAAGTATAGTGGTCGGCTTATTTATGAGGAGTGAAGCCATGGCTCGCATCAGCGTTGAACGCACCCATGCCCTGGGCATTGAGGCTGCACGGGTAAAAGCTGAGCAAGTGGTTGAGAAGCTGGCGGCGCAGTATGGCCTGCAACCTACCTGGTCAGGTGACAAGGTCCAATTGAAGCGCTCGGGGGTAGACGGCTTGCTGGAAATCGGTGAGCGCACGGTCAAGGTCGACGTGAAGCTCGGGATGCTGATGTCGCCGATGAGCGGCATGATCCAGTCCGAAATTGAACGCTCGCTGGATAAGGCCTTGGTGTAAGCAGTAATGGCGTCATACGCGCCGACTGTTCGGTAGAAGAAGTGTGACGGGTAAGAGCGCTTTAGAGTGTAGGCAGTGAGACTTTAAAGCGCTGAACAGAGGGAGTGCTAAATATGAAAGTGCTCTCAGTATTGATCTAGAGCGTGCGGTTGACTAATAACAGCGAAGTCGGGGCGAGTCCTGTGTGGCGTGAGTTGAACTACCGTTTTCTCAGGAAGATCAAATACACACAAGGAGCTGTTAAATGTCAGATTATCGATTTAAAGTTGTTCGCCAGTTTGCGGGTACACATGACATTGCACGCGACAAGTCTAAATATGTCGTTGAGCAATTCGTGAAAACACGAGTGGGTTTTACTTTGACTGAACATGTGGCGGGGCAAGAGGTCACAGAGTTTGTAATAACAAACGATAAAAACGTTGTGATAGGTAAGTTGTTTGTTTTGATCAATAGCGTGTTGTTTACCGTTTACGGCGCGGCAGCGGCTGAAGAAGCATGGAACATGGAGGCCGATATGGTTGACCTCATGGATCAAATGTTTTCGACAGCCGGTACCGCAGAAAAGTTATGACGCGCAGCAAGTTTTTCGTGTGGCCCTGAGTTAAAAAGTTACTCATTCAATAACCCTGTAATTGAGTGTGCTGTGAAACCGTATACACATGCCTTGAAACAGTCCTGATTAAGGTCTAAACCTAGTGCAGGTGAACAGGTTGTTCACCTTGATGGGCCGACAGTCTGTTGATGGACGTCGCAATTGAACATTGAGGGGAACACGATGGCGGCTAAAAAACCGGCGGCACCTGTAAAAGACAGCCATTCCTGGGTTGGCAAGGTTGAAGAGTACTCGCGCAAGATCTGGCTCGCAGGCTTGGGTGTGTACTCGAAAATTGACACGGACGGCAGCAAGTTGTTTGACAGCTTGGTCAAGGACGGGGAAAAGGCCGAAAAATTGACCAAGACCTCTGAGCCTAAAGCGGCCAAATCGTCTACGCGTTCTAAAGTTGACGATGTTAAAGAGTTGGCATTGGGTAAATGGGGTGAGCTGGAAGAAGCCTTCGATAAACGCCTGAACAGCGCTATTTCCCGGTTGGGTGTGCCGAGTCGGGAAGAAGTCAAAGCGCTGCACGCCAAAGTAGAAACGCTGACCAAACACATTGAAAAGCTGACGGCAGCGGCGGCCAAAGTCACGGCGACCAAAGCACCTGTTGCCAGCAAACCTTTGCCAGCAAAGCCTGCGGCCAAACCGGTTGTGGCCAAGCCTACGCCTAAAACTACAGCCAAGCCCGTGGTCAAACCTGCTGTGAAACCCGCAGTCAAAAAAGCGCCTGTGGCTTCCGGTAAACCTGCGGCGGCCAAACCTGTTGTGAAGAAGCCGGCGGTGAGCAAAAAACCGATGGCCCCTAAAGCCGCTGCGGTTGCGGCTCCGAAACCTGATTCGCCCGCCGCTTGATCGCAGCCTCGTCAGCGCCTCCTGTCGTCGCTGTCGAGGTACGAGGCTGCGATCGGGCGCGCAGCGGCCGTAGAGTCATTTAACGCGATACTTGATCCACACCGCAGTGCTCGGGTTTACGAGCGCTGCGCATTTGATCGCAGCCTCGCATTACTCGTCAGCGACTACACAAACTAGTGTTCCTGTAGTCGCTGTCGAGGTACGAGGCTGCGATCGGGCGCGCAGCGGCCGTAGAGTCATTTAACGCGATACTTGATCCACACCGCAGCGCTCGGGTTTACGAGCGCTGCGCACTCGATCGCAGCCTCGCATTACTCGTCAGCGCCTCCTGTAGTCGCTGTCGAGGTACGAGGCTGCGATCGGGCGCGCAGCGGCCGTAGAGTCATTTAACGCAATACTTGAGCCACACCGCAGCGCTCGGGTTTAGGAGCGCTGCGCACTTGATCGCAGCCTCGCATTACTCGTCAGCGACGACACAAACCAGTGTTCCTGTCGTCGCTGTCGAGGTACGAGGCTGCGATCGGGCGCGCAGCGGCCGTAGAGTCATTTAACGCGATACTTGAGCCACGCCGCAGTGCTCGGGTTTAGGAGCGCTGCGCATTTGATCGCAGCCTCGCATTACTCGTCAGCGACTACAAAAGCTAGTGTTCCTGTCGTCGCTGTCGAGGTACGAGGCTGCGATCGGGCGCGCAGCAGCCGTAGAGTCATTTAACGCAATACTTGAGCCACGCCGCAGCGCTCGGGTTTAGGAGCGCTGCGCATTTGATCGCAGCCTCGCATTACTCGTCAGCGACTACACAAACCAGTGTTCCTGTAGTCGCTGTCGAGGTACGAGGCTGCGATCGGGCGCGCAGCGGCCGTAGAGTCATTTAACGCGATACTTGATCCACACCGCAGCGCTCGGGTTTAGGAGCGCTACGCATTTGATCGCAGCCTCGCATTACTCGTCAGCGACTACACAAACTAGTGTTCCTGTAGTCGCTGTCGATGTACGAGGCTGCGATCGGGCGCGCAGCGGCCGTAAAGTCATTTAACGCGATACTTGATCCACACCGCAGCGCTCGGGTTTACGAGCGCTGCGCACTCGATCGCAGCCTCGCATTACTCGTCAGCGACTACACAAACCAGTGTTCCTGTAGTCGCTGTCGAGGTACGAGGCTGCGATCGGGCGCGCAGCGGCCGTAAAAGTCATTTAACGCGATACTTGAGCCACGCCGCAGCGTTCGGGTTTAGGAGCGCTGCGCATTTGATCGCAGCCTCGCATTACTCGTCAGCGACTACACAAACTAGTGTTCCTGTAGCTGCGATCGGGCGCGCAGCGGCCGTAAAGTCATTTAACGCGATACTTGAGCCACGCCGCAGCGTTCGGGTTTAGGAGCGCTGCGCACTTGATCGCAGCCTAGCATTACTCGTCAGCGACTACAAAATAACCAGCACGGCGCGGGCCTGGCCGGTAATCGCGCACCCACAGAGCAAGCAGGCGTTACAGCATCAATTTGACGATGGACTCGGACGGGTCGCGTGACTTGCCAGCTTTTTTCAATTCTTCAAGATAGTCTGCCCACAGCGCGCCTTGGCGCTGGCCCAATTGATACAGGTATTGCCAGGTAAACAGCCCGCTGTCGTGGCCGTCATCGAAGCTGATCTTTAAGGCGTATTGGCCTGCGGGCTCAATTTTGTTGATGCCCACATTGATCTTGCCGTGTTGCAAGATCGGATTACCGTGGCCTTGCACCTCGGCAGAGGGGGAGTGCACGCGTAAAAACTCGGCAGGCAGATGAAACTCCTCGCCTGAGGGGTATTTCAGCGTCAGCGTTTTCGAGGCTTTGTGCAGGTTGATGGCGCTCGGGATCATGGTCATAACCTTTGGTTTCACACAAACAATAAAGCCGCTGGCGCAGACTGCAATCGCCAACGACGTTGGCGCAGGATACTAAGATCACTGAAGGCCGGTGGCCTTATCGCAGTCCGCATCAGCGGCTACAGGAGGTGCAAGCGCTTTTACAAGATGTAGCGCGACAGGTCTTCGTTTTCTGCCAATTCGCCCAAATGGCTATTCACGTATTCAGCGTCGATACGAATCGGTTCGTCTTGATGAGCGCTGGCGATATCACCGGCACTGAAAGACACCTCTTCGAGCAAGCGCTCCAGCAACGTGTGCAAGCGACGCGCACCGATGTTCTCGGTTTTCTCGTTCACTTTCCAGGCAATTTCAGCCAGGCGCTTGATGCCTTCAGGCATGAACTCGATGTTCAGGCCCTCAGTTTTCAGCAGCTCGCGGTATTGCTCGGTCAGGGAGGCATGCGGTTCGCTGAGGATGCGTTCGAAGTCTTCCGGGGACAACGCTTTGAGCTCAACCCGAATCGGCAAACGGCCTTGCAGCTCAGGTACCAGGTCGCTAGGTTTGCTGAGGTGGAAGGCGCCCGAAGCAATAAACAGGATGTGGTCAGTTTTGACCATGCCCAGTTTGGTGTTGACGGTGCAACCTTCGATCAGCGGCAGCAGGTCGCGCTGTACGCCTTCACGCGATACATCAGCACCGCCCACGTTGCCACGCTTGGCCACTTTGTCGATTTCGTCGATGAACACAATGCCGTGCTGCTCAACCGCTTCCAGCGCCTTGGCTTTGAGTTCTTCGTCGTTGACCAGGCGGCCCGCTTCTTCGTCACGCACCATTTTCAGGGCTTCTTTGACTTTCAGCTTGCGGCTCTTGCGCTTGCCTTTGCCCATGTTGGCAAACAGGCTCTGCAATTGGTTGGTCATTTCTTCCATGCCAGGCGGCGCGGAAATATCGACGCCCACAGCATCGGCGACTTCGATTTCAATTTCTTTATCGTCCAGCTGACCTTCGCGCAGACGCTTGCGGAACAGTTGACGGGTGTTGGAATCCTGCGGGGTGGCCGCTTCTTCGCCGAAGGTGCGAGCCGGTGGCAGCAGTGCGTCAAGGATGCGCTCTTCTGCGGCGTCTTCTGCACGATGGCGAACTTTGACGATCTCTTGCTCGCGCAGCAGTTTGATGGCTGCATCGGCCAGGTCACGAATGATCGACTCTACGTCGCGGCCGACATAGCCCACTTCGGTGAACTTGGTGGCTTCGACTTTGATGAACGGTGCGTTGGCCAGTTTGGCCAGGCGACGGGCGATTTCGGTTTTACCGACACCGGTGGGGCCGATCATCAAGATGTTTTTGGGGGTCACTTCAACACGCAGCTCTTCGGGCAGCTGCATGCGGCGCCAGCGGTTACGCAGCGCGATGGCGACGGCGCGTTTGGCATCGTCCTGGCCGATGATATGGCGATTGAGTTCGTGGACGATTTCGCGGGGAGTCATGGACATAGTAGTTGGCGTTCCTCTAGCAGAATGAAGGGGCACAAACGGGTCGGTGAATTGACCCGGCCAGTGGCTTATTCGGCGAGGTCCTGCTCCTCAAGAGTGATGTTGTGGTTAGTGAATACACAGATGTCGCCGGCAATGCCCAGCGCAGTTTCGGCAATTTCGCGGGCCGACAGATCGGTTTTCATCAGCAGCGCGCGGGCTGCGGCCTGGGCGAATGCACCCCCCGAACCCATGGCGATCAAGCCGTCTTCTGGCTCAACCACGTCACCGTTGCCGGTGATGATCAAAGATGCGTCTTTGTTGGCCACGGCCAGCATGGCTTCAAGGCGGCTCAGCGAGCGGTCGGTACGCCATTCTTTGGCTAACTCGACGGCTGCGCGAACCAGATGGCCTTGATGTTTTTCAAGCTGGCCTTCAAAGCGTTCGAACAGGGTGAATGCATCAGCGGTGGCACCGGCGAAACCGGCAATGACCTGACCGTGATAGAGACGACGGACTTTTTTCGCGTTGCCTTTCATGACGGTGTTGCCAAGTGAAACCTGGCCGTCGCCAGCCATGACAACTTTGCCGTGACGGCGTACTGAAACGATGGTGGTCAAGGGAAGAGTCTCCACGCAGCGGGGCGAAAATGCCTGATGGAGATACATATGGGGGTTGTAGCGAATATTTCAACAGTGGGGAGGGAATGCGGATGAACGGAGAAAGGACAAATCCTGTAGCAGCTGTCGAGGAACGATGGCTGCGTCCGTCGGCGAAGCCGTCGTAAAACCTGAAGTCGTGATCTGTCAGTTAAATCTCGGACTTGGGTTTTACGATCGCTTCGCAATCGGACGCAGCCTCGTTCCTTCGGCAACTGCTACGGGTCAAGCCGACGGGTATCAGCGGCGCTGCTGTAGCAACAAGTTACTAAAGCCGCTGCCCGCCAGTTGCTTTTGCGCAACAGTCAGTTGGTCACGGTTGCTGAAGGGACCAACCAGCACGCGGTACCAGGTTTCGTCTTTCACGGTGCCGGCTTCAACAGTGGCGGTTTGGCCGAGCAAGATGATTTGCGCACGCACTTTTTCCGCGTCGGCTTGTTTGCGGAACGAGCCCGCCTGCAAGAAGAACTTGGTCACCGGCGCCGCTTTTACCACGGGCGGTGCAGGTGGCGGGGTTACACCGCTCAAGGCAGCCTGAGCACGGGCCGTGTCAATTTTTGCCGCTTCGGCCGGGGTTACCGGTGCCAGCGGCGCAGTTTGCGGCGTTGGTGGGGTTTTTTCCGGTACGGCTTCTGGCGGCACGATCACTTCAGACTCGGGCAGCAAGGTGTAGAAGTCGTACTTGGGCTTGACCGGTTGCGCAGGGCTTGGCGGCGTTTTATTCGCCTGGGCCGTTTGCGCCGCCTTTTGCTGCTCTTGCTTGACGCGTTTGACGTCGTCGCCCTTGCCGGGTTCGAGTTTCATCAAAAATACGATGAATGCGCCCACGGTCAGGCCGATGGCCATCCACAGCCAACCTGGAATCGGTTGTTTGGCGGGCGCCTGATACCGGCTGGCGCCACGCTTGGGTGCAGGTTTTTTCTTGGCGGCCAACTTACATGCGCTCCAGAGTTTCCAGGCCCAGCAATTCCAGACCTTGCTTGAGGGTACGGCCCGCCAGGGCTGCCAGGCGCAGGCGGCTTTGTTTTTGTGCTTCGTCTTCGGCGTTCAGGATCGGGCAGTTCTCATAGAAGCTGGAGAACAGGCCTGCCACTTCGTACAGGTAGGTGCACAAGGTGTGCGGCGTGCCTTTTTCAGCCACGTTATTGAGCACTTCACCGAACTGCGCCAGCTTGGCGGCCAGCTCTTGCTCTTGTGGCGCTTGCAGCACGATCTGGCCTTCAACTTCGGTGAAGTTCTTGCCCAATTTGCGGAACACGCCCGCCACACGGGTGTAGGCGTACAGCAAGTAAGGCGCGGTATTGCCTTCGAAGTTCAACATCAGGTCGAAGTTGAAGCTGTAATCGCTGGTGCGGTGCTTGGACAAGTCGGCGTATTTCACCGCGTCGATGCCGACCACTTTGGCGATGGCACGCAGTTCGTCTTCTGGCAGCTCAGGGTTTTTCTCTTTGACCAGGGTGTAGGCGCGCTCTTTGGCTTCATTGAGCAAGTCGATCAATTTAACCGTGCCACCGTCGCGGGTTTTGAATGGGCGGCCGTCTGCGCCGTTCATGGTGCCGAAGCCCATGTGTTCCATTTCCATCGGGTGGGTCACGAAACCGGCTTTGCGCGCAACGGCAAACACTTGCTGGAAGTGCAGCGCCTGACGCTGGTCTACAAAGTACAGGGCGCGGTCTGCTTTCAATACGCCGCTGCGATAGCGGATGGCTGCCAGGTCGGTGGTGGCATACAGGTAGCCGCCGTCGGCCTTGACGATGATTACCGGCAACGGCTCGCCGTCAGCGTTTTTGAACTCGTCGAGGAACACGCATTGTGCGCCATTGCTCTCGACCAGCATGCCTTTGGCCTTGAGGTCGTTGACGACGTTGATCAGGTCGTCGTTGTAGGCGCTTTCGCCCATCACATCGGCCATGGTCAGTTTGACGTTCAGCAGTTCGTAGATTTTCTGGCAATGCGACAGCGAGATGTCTTTGAACTTGGCCCACAGTGCCAGGCAGTCCGGGTCGCCGGCTTGCAGCTTGACCACCAGGCTACGGGCGCGGTCGGCGAACTCTGGCGACTCGTCGAAACGCTGTTTGGCCGCACGGTAGAAGTTTTCGAGGTCAGACAGCTCGTCGCTGGTGATCGGGTTTTCTTCCAGGTAGGCCATCAACATGCCGAACTGAGTGCCCCAGTCGCCCACGTGGTTTTGACGAATCACGTCGTCACCGAGGAACTCAAGTACCCGGGCCACACCGTCGCCAATAATGGTGGAGCGCAAGTGGCCGACGTGCATTTCTTTGGCCAGGTTGGGCGCGGACATGTCGATCACGGTGCGCATGGCGGGGGTAGCCTTGCGTACGCCGATTTTCTCGTCAGCCAGGGCTGCGTCCAGGCGTGAGGCCAGTGCCTGGGTGTTTTGGAAGAAGTTCAGGAAGCCGGGACCGGCGATTTCGGTTTTGCTGATTTGTTCATCGGCCGGCAGGGCGGCGATGATTTTTTCAGCCAGATCGCGCGGCTTCATGCCGGCCGGCTTGGCCAGCATCATGGCGATGTTGCTGGCAAAGTCGCCGTGGGTCTTGTCACGGGCGTTTTCCACCTGAATCGCTGGCGTCAGGCCTTCAGGCAACACACCTTCTGTGACGAGTTGAGCTAGGGCTTGTTGAATCAGCTGGCGAATGGTGTCTTTCATGGTCTTCTCTTTCGACCGCAAGCGCGGTAGCGCTTCAGTGCGCAGGTGGAAAAACTGGGCATTATCCGTTGCCGGGTCGGCCTTGCCAACCTTGGCAGTTGGGTAATGGATCTGCGGTGATGATCACGCGGTGGTCCCGGATCACTTCGCTCTTATCAGGGTGCATAAATTTTGCGGCGTGAGCTTGCTCGCGATCAACAGTTTGGCGGTCAATACAGGTCGACCGGATCAACGTCCAGGGACCAGCGCACTTGCCGCCCGCTGGGCATTTGTTCGAGCAGCAGCAGCCATTGGTTGAGCAAGCGGTGCAGCGGCGCGCGCGCGTTGGCTTGTAACAATAGTTGCGCGCGGTAGCGTCCGGCACGGCGTTCCATGGGCGCAGGCACCGGGCCGAGCAGTTCGACGCCGGTCAGGTTCAGCTCGCCCAGCAGGCGTTCGGCCTCGCTGCATGCCTGGTCCAAAAAGCCTTCGGCTTGCCCCGGTTTGTGGGCTTCGGCCCGTAGCAGGGCCAAGTGCGCAAAAGGCGGCAGGCCCGCTGCTCGCCGCTCGCTCAACGCTTGTTCAGCGAAGGCAAAGTAGCCTTGTTCGGTGAGTTGAATCAGCAGCGGGTGGTCAGCCAAGTGGGTCTGGATAATCACTTTGCCCGGCTCTTGCGCCCGCCCGGCGCGCCCGGCCACCTGCACAATCAATTGGGCCATGCGTTCGCTGGCGCGAAAGTCGCCGGAGAACAGGCCACCATCGGCGTCCAGAATCGACACCAGCGTCACCCGTGGGAAGTGATGACCCTTGGCGAGCATTTGTGTGCCGATCAAAATGCACGGCTTGCCTTTCTGGATGGTGGCAAACAGCTGGTTCATCGCATCTTTGCGCGAAGTGCTGTCGCGGTCGACCCGTAAAACCGGGTAGTCGGGAAATAAAATCCCCAGCCGCTCTTCAGCCCGCTCGGTACCTGCACCGACAGGGCGCAAGTCAACTTTGCCGCATTGCGGGCAATTGCGCGGCACACGCTCAACATGGCCGCAGTGATGGCAGCGCAACTCGCCTGAGCGCTGGTGCACGGTCATGCGCGCATCGCAGCGTTGGCATTCCGACATCCAGCCGCAGTCATGGCACAGCAACGTAGGGGCAAAGCCACGGCGGTTAAGGAAGACCAGCACTTGCTGGCCTGCCGCCAGGGTCTGACCAATGGCTTGTTGCATTGGCCCGGATATGCCGCTGTCCAGCGGGCGACTTTTCACGTCCAGGCGCAGGAACCGTGGCTGTCTGGCGCCCCCTGCGCGCTCATTAAGGCGCAGCAAACCATAGCGACCGGTGTAGGCGTTATGCAGGCTTTCGAGAGATGGCGTGGCAGAGCCGAGCACGATGGGGATGTTTTCCTGGCGTGCGCGCACCAGCGCCAAATCGCGGGCGTGATAGCGCAAACCTTCTTGCTGTTTATAAGAGCCGTCGTGTTCTTCGTCGATGATGATCAGCCCCGGGTTTTTCATCGGGGTGAACAGTGCCGAACGGGTGCCAATAATAATGTCGGCTTCGCCATCGCGAGCGGCCAACCAGCTTTCCAGACGTTCGCGGTCGTTAACCGCCGAGTGCACCAGCGCAATACGCGCATTGAAACGCTGCTCGAAGCGGGCCAGGGTCTGCGGGCCGAGGTTGATCTCCGGGATCAGGACCAGCGCCTGTTTGCCAGCCTGAAGGGTTTCGCGGATCAGTTGCAAATACACTTCGGTCTTGCCGCTGCCGGTTACCCCGGCCAATAGAAATGCATGGAAGCTGCCAAGTCCTGCGTGGATGGCTTCATAGGCCGCCTGCTGCTCGCTGTTGAGCGGCAGTTCAGGCTGCGCCAGCCAGTGGTCGTGACGCTCAAGGGGGGCGTGGCGGCGGATTTCTACGCTGACCAACTCTTTAGCCAGCAGCAGATCGAGGCTGTCTTTGCTCAGCATTAACTTGCTCAGCAGCGTATGTGCGACGCCATGCGGGTGCTGGGCCAGAGTGGCCAGTGCTTCACGCTGACGGGGTGCGCGGGCGATGCGCGGGTCGTCGAGACGGGCGCCGGGCGCCATCTGCCAAAACCGCTCTTGCCGGGTTTCAGCCAGCTCCCCCTGACGCAGCAGTACGGGCAAGGCCCAGCTCAGGGTGTCGCCCAGACTGTGCTGGTAGTACTGCGAGGTCCATAAACACAGTTTGAGCAGCGAGGCGGGCAGCGGCGCGGTGGTATCGAGCAATGCAATCGCCGGTTTGAGCTTGTCGGCCGGGACGTCACTGTGATCGACCACTTCAACCAGAATGCCGATCATCTCGCGCCGCCCGAACGGCACCCGCAAGCGCATACCCGGCTGCAATTGATCGCGTCGCACGCCCGCAGGCGCCCGATAGTCAAACAGGCGGCGCAGGGGGGAAGGCAGGGCAAGGCGCAAAATGGCGTCGGGCACGCGGGGCTCTCAAGTGATGAACGGCAAAGATGGCCCGGAGCCTAGCAGACAAAGCGCTGCGCGACTAAAAGGCAGGGCACTGAAAGGCGAATGATTTTAGCGGGAGCATGATTGGCTGCTTGCGTCAATGCATAGGTCTGGTATTATCGGCGCCCTAAATTTACGTGCGGTATTCAACAATGGTGTTGAGTGGCGGCACGCTAGCCTGAGGAATACCCCATGAAAGCCGATATCCATCCAGCGTACGAAACAATCCTGGTAACTTGCAGCTGCGGCAACAAGTTCGAAACACGTTCGAACCTGTGCAAGCCACTGGGCACTGACGTATGCAACGAGTGCCACCCGTTCTACACCGGTAAGCAAAAAACTCTGGACATTGGCGGTCGTGTTGATCGCTTCAAGACTCGTTTTGGTGCTTTCGGCGCTAAAGCAGCCGCTCCAGCAGCAGAAGCAGAAAAAGCCGCCGAGTAAGGCGCATGACCTTGGGCAACCTTTTGAGGCTGGCCGGGTTATTGAAAAAGGCGTCCCTTGCGGGCGCCTTTTTTGTGCCTGCGATTTGGCTTTCCAGCGTACAGGCCCAGGTGCTTTGCCCTGCGCCAAAAGCGCCCACACCCGCGCAAGTCGAGCGCGTGGTCGATGGCGACACCTTGCGCCTCAAAGACGGGCGCAGCGTGCGCATGATCGGTCTCAATGCGCCAGAAACCGGCAAAAAAGGCCAAACCGCCGAACCTTTTGCGGAGGCGGCGCGCCAACGGCTGCAAGCGCTGGTGGCGCGCAGTGATGGCCGCGTGGGGTTGCTGACAGGCAAGCAGGCGCAGGACCGCTATGGGCGCACCCTGGCCCATGTGTTCGGGGCAGACGGCAGCAACCTTGAAGCTCAACTGCTGGCAGACGGTCTGGGTTATCAGGTGGCCATTGCACCCAATACCGAACTGCTGGGCTGCCAACAGGCGGCAGAGCAGCGCGCACGCTCCGCCAGGGCCGGGGTGTGGCGCCAATCGCCGGTGCAGGCGCCGCAGCACATCACCCGCTCCGGTTTCGCGATAGTGGGTGCAAAAGTGAGTCGGGTTCAGCGCAATCGTGGTGGTTTTTGGATCGACCTTGAGGGCGGACTGGTGCTGCACATTGCACCCAATCAACTGACCCATTTCGATCAAAAACGTCTCGCGAACTTGAAGGGCACGCAGCTTGAGGCGCGTGGCTGGGTGCTGGACCGTTCACGGCGTGGCGGGTTGAAGCCGGGTCAGGCGCGCTGGATGCTGCCATTGACGCATCCGGGCATGTTTAAAGTCATCGCCCGCTAAAAATTGTAGACAATTTTTAATGTGGATTGTGAACACTGTAGCCCTTACGGGCCGCGGCTCTTGGTCCAAAGTCGTAGGGTAAAGCCCTTGACACTGCTGACTGGTCAGTCTTGTCGGGACTTTACGACACGCGTATGCTCGGCGATCCGTCTGTCCAACAGCAAAAAAGCGGAATGCCCCTATGTCTGATTTGAAAACCGCCGCTCTCGAATATCATGCCCAGCCACGTCCAGGGAAACTGAGTGTCGAGCTCACCAAACCTACCGCTACTGCCCGCGATCTCGCGCTGGCCTACAGCCCGGGTGTAGCCGAACCAGTGCGTGAAATCGCCCGCGATCCTGAACTGGCCTACAAGTACACCGGCAAGGGCAACCTGGTCGCAGTGATTTCTGACGGCACCGCCATTCTGGGCCTGGGTAACCTTGGCCCATTGGCTTCCAAGCCTGTAATGGAAGGCAAAGGCGTACTGTTCAAGCGCTTTGCCGGTATCGACGTATTCGATATCGAAGTTGATTCCGAGAGCCCACAGGCTTTCATCGACACCGTTAAACGCATTTCCATCACCTTCGGCGGCATCAACCTCGAAGACATCAAAGCCCCTGAGTGCTTTGAGATCGAACGTGCTCTGATCGAGCAGTGCGATATTCCGGTATTCCACGATGACCAGCACGGCACCGCGATTGTGACGGCGGCCGGCATGATCAATGCCCTGGAAATCGCAGGCAAAACCCTGTCTGATGCCAAAATCGTCTGCCTGGGCGCTGGCGCTGCGGCCATCTCCTGCATGAAGTTGCTGGTGAGCATGGGCGCGACCCTCGAAAACATTTTCATGGTTGACCGTACCGGTGTGATCCACTCCGGCCGCGACGACCTGAACCAGTACAAAGCAGTGTTTGCTCACGCGACTGAAAAACGCACCCTGGCAGATGCCTTGGACGGCGCAGACGTGTTTGTCGGCCTGTCGGGTCCAAACTTGCTGAGCGCTGAAAACCTGCTGCGTATGGCGCCGAACCCGATCGTGTTCGCGTGCTCGAACCCCGATCCGGAAATCGCGCCAGAGCTGGCACACGCCACGCGTAACGACGTGATCATGGCCACTGGCCGTTCGGACTACCCGAACCAGGTCAACAACGTGCTGGGCTTCCCGTTCATCTTCCGCGGTGCTTTGGACGTTCGCGCCAAGCGCATCAACGAAGAGATGAAAATCGCAGCGGCCAACGCCTTGCGTGAACTGGCCAAACTGCCAGTACCACAAGAGGTTTGTGACGCCTACGGCGGTATCAAGCTGGAATTTGGTCGTGAGTACATCATTCCCAAACCAATGGATGCCCGCCTGATCACCGTGATCTCCGATGCTGTGGCCAAAGCTGCCATCGAGACCGGCGTTGCGACCCTGCCGTACCCGAAAAACTACCCGCTCAAAAGCGTGGATGACGTGTTCAACGGCTAAGACGCGATAGCGTTTTACCTAAGCCCCGGCTCGTGAGAGCCGGGGCTTTTTTATGCTCAGTGAATTAACGCGTAGTCATTTATCGGCATCTTATAAAAAATTAGGAAAGCACCTACACGTGACGCCTAGGGCTATCCGTTAGCGTTCATCTCTTAATGAGGGCGGCTTCTGGTTGAAGCGAGCCTCAGCTTTTAAGAGGGACCACGGATGTCCACGCTCACTCGCCACGCCCGCTTTAGCCTGACGGTGCCTGCCTGCCAACACGCGTTGCACGTATTGGCGTTCAAAGGTCACGAGGCCATCAGTGAACCTTATGCCTTCAACGTTGAACTCGTCAGTGATCGCACCTCGCTGGACCTCAAGGCGCTGCTGCACCAAAGCGCGTATCTGGCGTTTAACCAACGCCACGGTATCCACGGGCAGATCCAGCGCATTGCTCAAACACGCGCCGATACACGGCTGGCTCACTATCAACTGACGCTGGTGCCGAGCCTGGCGTATCTGGCCTTGCGTACCCAGCATCGAATCTTTCAGCACCAGAGCGTGCAGCAGATCATCGAGCAGGTGCTCAAAGAACACGGCATTTTCAGCGACGCTTACACTTTCGTCGCGTTCTCGACTTACGCGCCGCGTGAATATTGCGTTCAGTACGGCGAGTCCGACCTGGCGTTTATTCAACGCCTGTGTTTTGAAGAGGGCTTTCATTACCACTTCAAGCATACGCCAGAGCACCACCATGTGGTGTTCGGGGACAAACAGCAGGCGTTTAGCCCCATTGAACAGCCGACGCCTTACGTCACCGACTAAGGGCTGGTGGCCACTGAGCCTTCGGTTAATCGCTTTTCGCTACAACGCCAGGCCTGCACCAATCAAACGTTCACCCGTGACTACGACTTCGACACCGCCAGTCGAACGCTGGAAGCGGACAGCCGCACGGCCCAGCCCGATACCGAGCGGGTGCTGGAGCACTACAGCTACCCCGGCCGGTTCAATACTGCCCAGCAGGGCGAGCGCTACAACCAGCGAAACCTTGAGCGCCATCAGGCTGAAGCCTCTTTGGTGACGGGCAGCAGCGATCAGCCCGCCTGGCTCAGCGGCCACTTTTTTACTCTGAGCCAGCATCCCGCTGCCGCCTGCAACGTGCAGTGGCTGCTGACGCACCTTCAGCACGAAGGCAAACAGCCGCAGGTCCTTGAGCAATACGCGGCCCACTCCACGCTTGAACACGAGCTGGATTTCACTGAGGGCTACCGCAACGTGTTTCGGGCAACGCCTGAGGAGGGTACGTACCGGGCGCAAAAGATATACGGCAAACCCCGCATCTTTGGCAGCCAGACGGCTCGCGTGACCGGGCCTGCGGGCGAAGAAATCCACTGCGATCAATACGGCCGGGTGCGGGTTAAATTCCATTGGGACCGCAGCGAGGCCAACGATGACAGCAGCAGTTGCTGGGTGCGGGTGGCGTCGAATTGGGCGGGTGCACAGTACGGTGCGGTGACCATCCCGCGGGTGGGCATGGAAGTGCTGATTGAGTACGAAAATGGCGACCCGGACTGCCCGATCATTTGCGGTTGCCTGGCCAATAGCACGCATCCCGTTGCGCTGACGCTGCCCGCCGATAAAACCCAGAGCGTATTTCGTAGCCGCAGTACACCCGGCGGCGCGGGTTACAACGAACTGCGCATCGAAGACCGCAAAGGCCAGGAACTGATTTACCTGCACGCCGAGCGCGACATGCACCACATCATCAAGCACGACAGCCGCGTGCACATTGAGGGTCAGCGTGAAGCGCACATCAGCGGCACCAGCCGCTGCGTGTTTCAGAGCGAAGAACAGCACACCGTCGGGGCCGACCGCAAAGTACAGCTCAAGGCTGACGACCATCTGCACGTCGCGGCCAGTATCCAGACCTGCGCCGGGCAAGACCTGCTGGTGCAAGCCGGACAACAGGTTCACATCAAGGCCGGTGGGCACATGGTGCTGGACGGCGGGCAGAGCCTCACGCTCACGGCGGGCGGGCAGCACCTGGTGATCAATGCGGCAGGTATTTTCAGCAGCACCGCGCTTGAACTCGGAGGTGTGCCGCAGGCTGTGCTCGCGGCTGCGCCCTTGCTGCCGGGGCAAGTCGCCTCCATGCAACCAGCGCTTGCGCAGTTGCCAGCCATGTCGCCCGCGCTGTCGCTGATCATCGACGACAGCCGCCAGTTGGGTGCCTGCCAATGCCCCATTTGCGAGGCTTGTAAACAAGCGCCGGGTTCACCACAAGGAAGCCTGTCATGAGCACGAGCGTGCCGGGCCAGTGGCTAGAGGAGCAACGGCGACTGGGCAACGAACTGTGTGTGACCCTGGACTCGCAGAGCGCACTGCCCGCCCTCCAAAGGCTGCTAAAGGGGCGGGCGCACGACCGGTACAGCAACGTCTACGCCCAAACCGTCGTCGCCGAACTTGCCGCCGCCAGTCCCTTTTTGATCCTGCTCGACCCCGCCGACACGAAGTCTGTACGAGCGTTGTGCAGCGCACCGCAACGTGACTGGGGTTGGCTCGCCAGTTTGCCACCGGGCGCGTTACCGGCGTGGACAGCGCATTGGCGTGAACGGTGTGTGTCTGGTACGCGACCTCACCTTGCCCTGTACCGGTTCCACGACAACCGCGTACTCACGCGAGCCTTGGCCTGGCTGCCTGAAGACACGCACCCTGCCTACCTCGGCCCGGCCATCAGCGTGTGCTACTGGGCGGGTGACACCTGGGCCACCCCTCACAACCCGGCACCGGGCACCTACCCCGTGCCGCAAGACCCCGCGTGGCTGCACGCGCCCTTGCAGCCACCACAGATTGCAGCCATCCGGGAAACCAACGCCCGCCGATACTTGCTGGATCACCACTTGCCCGCGTACCAGCGCTTGGCAGCGCAACAATGCCCTGCGGCATGGGCCCATGAACGCTGGCTACAGGCCGACAAATGGGGGTGGAGCGGCGCCAAACAATTCGAAACCCTGCTGGCCCTGAGCCTGGGATTTCCCCCCGGCGAACTGCCGTCAGACTTACACCCGCAACCCCATGAAGACCCCGTGGCCCATTTTGAACGCGTGAGCCTGACCGCCAAGTACTGGGCGGGCGAGGGCGAGTTATGAAACGCGTACTAGTTTATGGGTTGCTGGTGTTTATCGCGTGCTGTACAGCGGTGGGGATTGGCTATGCCCGCAAGCAAAATACCTTCATGTTTACCGTGGATATGCCGCCGGGGTTTAAATATAAAGCGGCGGTGTATTACGTTCCTGCGCCGGGCGAGACCTGTACGGTCGCCACAAAAGATAACTTGGCGCCGACATTTAACTATCGATGGTGGCAAGATTATACGCCCGATTTCAAAGTGCCTATTTATCGCACTCGTAAAGGCTGCCCTTTGGTGGTGAAGAATATACGACTGGATATTTATGCTACTTATGGGAAGTTGTGGGCCGATTTTAGCTCGAGTGGCGCGCAGGTTGTTTTCAAAAAAGAACTGCCTGATGAAATACATCGAGAGTTTTTTGATGCTTCAGGTGTCAGTACCTTCACGGGTGAATGTGAATGGTGGTTTCGTACGTCGGGGAAGACCCGGGTGCTTAGAAAATTACTTAATTGCAAAGATTTAAATCAGGGTCGGCCGTCTTCGCGAGGCGTACCTATTGCGGCATATACATTTGATCAGCTTGCGAATAAGACAATTAAAATGAAGGTGGTCATGGCTAAAGAAGAGGCGCCTTATTATGAGGGTAAGTGGGTGAGATTTCCCCTGGGGTGGAAAAGATGTCTGGGGGAAGGTTTCGAAGATCAGCATGCTTTTTGTAATGGTAATGAAACGGATTTTAGTTCTTTCATTATGTCGGATGGCACGCCGTGCACTATTTATCCCGGTTGTACTGAGTAGATGACTATGGTGATGAAGCGAAGTGTGGTTTGTGTTGTTCTAATAATACTTGGGTGTGGGATTGCTGTCGGTATTTGGTATGCCCGACAGCAAAATACATTCATGTTTACCGTGGATATGCCGCCGGGGTTTAAATATAAAGCGGCGGTGTATTACGTTCCGGCGCCGGGCGAGACCTGTACGGTCGCCACAAAAGATAACTTGGCACCCACGTTTAATTATTGGTGGCGTGAAAATTATAAGGCGGACTCGGAGATTGAGATTTACCGTGTTCGTAAAGGCTGCCCTCTGGTAGTGAATAATATCCAGCTTGAAATATTTGCGACCTATGGAAAGTCTCGTGCGGATTTTAGTTCAAGTGGGGCTCAGGTAGTTTTGAAAGAAAAGTTGCCTGACGAAATACATCGCGAGTTTTTTGATGCGTCAGGTGTCAGTACATTCGCGGGTGAATGTGAATGGTGGTTTCGGACGATGGGTAAAACACGGGTACTCAGAAAGTTACTTAATTGCAGGGACTTGAATTATGGGCGCCCTTCTTCACGAGGTGGGCCTATAGCTTTATATACATTTGGCCAACTTGCGAACAAGACCATCAAAATGAAGGTGGTCATGGCTAAAGAAGAGATGCCTTATTATAAGAGGGCTTGGGTTAAATTTGAAAATGGATGGAAGCGCTGTATGGGAGAGGGCTTTGAAGATCAACATGCCTTTTGTGACGGTAATGAAAAAGATTTCAGTCATTTCATTGTGTCGGACGGCACGCCGTGCACTATTTATCCCGGTTGTACTGAGTAGATGGCTATGGTGATGAGGCGAAGTGTGGTTTATGTGATTCTGATAATACTTGGGTGTGGAATTGCTGCCAGTATTTGGTATGCCCGCAAGCAAAATACCTTCATGTTTACCGTGGATATGCCGCCGGGGTTTAAATATAAAGTAGCGGTGTATTACGTTCCGGCGCCGGGCGAGACTTGTACGGTCGCCACAAAAGATAACTTGGCGCCCACGTTTAACTATCGATGGTGGCAAGACTATAAACCCGATTTCAAAGTGCCTATTTATCGCACCCGTAATGGCTGCCCTTTGGTGGTGAAGAATATACGGCTGGATATTTATGGCATGTATGGAAAATCGTGGGATGATTTTGGAAGGTCAGGTGCGCAGGTTGTATTCAAAAAAGAACTGTCCGATGAAATACATCGAGAGTTTTTTGATGCTTCAGGTGTCAGCACCTTCACGGGTGAATGTGAATGGTGGTTTCGTACGTCGGGGAAGACCCGGGTGCTTAGAAAATTACTTAATTGCAAAGATTTAAATCAGGGTCGGCCGTCTTCGCGAGGCGTACCTATTGCGGCATATACATTTGATCAGCTTGCGAATAAGACCATCAAAATGAAGGTAGTCATGGCTAAAGAAGAGACGCCTTATTATAAGAGGGCTTGGGTTAAATTTGAAGATGGATGGAAGCGCTGTATGGGGGAAGGCTTCGAAGATCAACATGCTTTTTGTGACGGCAATGAAAAAGACTTCAGTCATTTCATTATGTCGGATGGAACGCCCTGCACTATTTACCCAGGCTGTACTGAATAAGGAGTTTTTCACATTGCCTCTTTTAAATGACATGAAGCTGGTTGGGCAAGAATCAGTCACGTTTACATGCCCTGTAGGAGGTAAGCGATCAACTTTCAGTTTGGTAGATGAATTTGGTTGTGGTGAGCGTTATGCAGGGCTGGCTTATGAATGTGTTGATGCAGAAGGTATTAAGTACCAAGGCGTTTTAAATTCAGTAGGCGTAGGTATTGTTGATGATCATTTTTCCGGTCCTTTAGCACTTGCGATGTCGGTTTTGTATGATGGCGTCGAAAAGTTATATGCGAAGTTGGTGGATCGTCAGAATTACCCCCTAAAAATAACCGAACTCCAAGTTCGCGCCGAGCAAACGCGTTTTATCAACCAAGACGCCAGCCGCCCTCAGAGCAACCCCTATAAAAAAGATGGGGACACCGATTTCTGCCAGATAGAAGTTCGTCACCTGGTGGACCATGTTTCGCATCTACCGCCAGAAGTCGAGTCGCACTACCCTCCCTGCATAGGCGCCAAACGGTTGATGGGCAAGCACGGCCAGCGAGGGGTGTGTATCTCGGGCAGTCGGCATACGGTGTTGCAAGTGCGGCCACTGCGCGCTTTGCGGCCTTTATTGTCCACCGCGCCCAAATTCTGCGCGCTGAACCTCTATCAACTGGCGTTGATGGCCACGCTGAGTTATTGCCCCTTCGGTCAGCGACCGGACAAACACCCCATTTCTGAACCGAGTGTGAGCTTCGCCCATACCCCCAGTTCGGGTAACTGGTTCGGGGATGCACTGGCCACTTTCGAGGAAGTATGGCGTGTGGATGCCGCTCAAACGCATGCGTATTACCCGCTGTATGAAGACGTGGCTTACTCCCGGCGTTTCGAGATTGTTCCGTTCGACCCTGCCTTGTACCCGTCAAATGACCCTGCACTTGGAGAAGATCAGGAAAGCCCCGCCAAAGTGCATTTTCTGGATGATCGCGATCAGATAGTGAGTACCGATACTCAAGCGTTCGCGACCCACAGCGACGAAATCATCCTGATAGCCGTGCGCGGTACCAGCGAAATCGGCCCGGACGGTTCGCGTGATATCGATGCGTTCCAGGTGCCTTTCGATGAAGGCGTGGGTGCTGTACATCGTGGGTTTTACGAAGCAGCGAAGGTGGCAGCAAAATTTGTTACTGAATATCTAGAAAGATTCTACTCCGGCCAAACCCTCCTGATCTGTGGCCACAGCCTGGGGGGTGCGATTGCCTTGATCCTTGCCGAAACCCTGCGTCGCCGACCTGAAGGCTACAACATCGTTCTCTACACTTACGGCGCGCCCCGTGCGGGGGATGAGGTGTTTATCGCTGGCGCCAAGCCGTTGGTGCATCACCGCATGGTCAATCACAACGACCCGGTGCCCAGTGTGCCAATGACGTGGATGAAGATTAAACCCTCAGACTATGAGCCGCGGTCCGGCCTGTTGTTTGGTGGGGTGCCCAGGTTTATTGGCGCGTATGTCACCAGCATCATCAATTGGGACGGTGAGCCTTTTGGCCATCACGGCGAGTTGCAGCACTTTATGCCGGTGGACTTGGGCAAAGGCGAGAGGTCGCACATTTTGTGGGCGCCGGCCTGCGAAACCCTGGCTCAGCACGCGGCCTGCTCTCTGGCGCTTGGGGTGTATGAAGGGCTGCCCCGGCGGGCCGGGATGGTGGAGCAGATGCTGAGCGCGGCGGATCACTCCATGACCCACGGGTATGTGCCGTGCAGTTGGGCGACGTTAAAACGCTGGCAGGAGGCCTTGGACCTGAACCGCGCGCGCATTACCGATCTGGAGCTGGAGTGGGTCGAAACCTTGCTGGAGCGGGTCAAGCAGCAAGTGATTCAGCGCAGCAGGGAGTTGCGCAGTTCGGCGGACCCTTATCGGCGCACCACGCAATATGCGATCAGTTCGCTGCAATTGGAGGCCAAAAAGATCGAAGAGACCCTGATGCGCTTACTGCACTTGAAGCATCAAGCGCTCGAAGCGGACGAAGTGTATGGCCATCACGCTGCCCAGCCTGAGGCGCTGGCCGTGAATATCGAGCGCTGGCTGGCCCACGCTGAAAATAAGCGCAAAGAGCAATTGGCGATGGCGCCGCCTGGGCTGTCGATGCGGGAGTTAACGGCCTCGATCACCGGCTTCAGGGAGCATGTAATCGGTGCGCCGTTTGATATTGATGACCTTCTGAAAGGGGCCTAACGACACGCTGCCCATGCATGGCAGCGTGTCGTCGGGGATTAGAACAGGTCGATCGGGGCGCCTTCATCCGCCGGCAACGGGCTGCCCGGTGCGACGCCATTGCCCAACTCGCTGTTGGACGGCGGCGTGTCTTCACTTTTGAACAACTCAAAGTACGCGCCCGGTGTGCCCGGCGAGGCGACGCGACCGCTGATCGGGTCGATTCGCAGGCTGAGGATGCCTTCGGGTTCTGCCTGAGTATGCGCGGGCTTGCCCTTGAGCGCGCCGCCCATGTAGTTGATCCAGATCGGTAGCGCCACCGTACCGCCATATTCGCGACGACCCAGGCTTTCAGGCTGGTCGAAACCGGTCCAGACCGTGGTCACGTAATCGGCGTTATAGCCCGAGAACCACGCATCCTTGGATTCGTTGGTGGTACCGGTTTTGCCCGCCAGATCGGTGCGGCCCAAGGCCAGTGCGCGGCGACCGGTGCCCAGCTTGATCACGTCCTGCAACATGCTGGTCAGGATGTAGGCGGTGCGCCCGTCAATAATGCGCTCGGCGACCGCCTGGGTTTCAACGGTCGGCAGGCCCGGTGCGGCATTGATCGTGTCGATGGTCAGCGCTTCGGCCTGCGGCGGTACGTCTTTGCTGTCGGTTTTCGGCACGCTTGGCGGGTTGGCCACGAACAGCGTTTCGCCGTTGCGGCTTTCAATTTTGTCGATCAGATACGGCGTGATTTTGTAACCGCCGTTGGCAAACGTACTCCAGCCGGTGGCGATCTCCATCGGCGTTAACGTCGCGGTACCCAGTGCCAGCGACAGGTTGCGCGGCAGGTCCTGTTTGTTGAAGCCAAAACGGCTGATGTAGTCGACCGTCTTGTCGACGCCCAGGCTTTGCAGCAGGCGAATCGATACCAGGTTGCGCGACTTGTACAGCGCTTCGCGCACGCGGATCGGGCCGAGGAAGGTGTTGTTGTCGTTTTTCGGGCGCCAGACTTTGTCCTGGTACTCGTCGACAAACACGATCGGTGCATCGTTCACCAGCGTGGCGGCGGTGTAGCCGTTATCCAGCGCCGCGCTGTAAACGAAGGGTTTGAAACTTGAACCCGGTTGGCGCTTGGCCTGCATCGCACGGTTGTAATTGCTTTGCTCGAACGCGAAGCCACCCACCAGTGCGCGAATGGCGCCGTTGTTCGGGTCCAGAGACACCAGTGCGCCTTGCACAGTGGGCACCTGGCTGAACTTGAGGCTGGCGTCGGCTTGCGGCTGCACACGAATCAAATCGCCTACTTGCGCCACATCCGAAGGCTGCTTGGGCGTCGGGCCCATGCTGTTGGTATTCAGAAAGCGCCGCGCCCATTTCATGCTGTCCCACGCCACACGGCCTTCACCGGTGCGGGTCAGCACTTGCAGGCCGTCTTTGTCGACCTCGGTCACGATCGCAGGCTCAAGGCCGCTGATTGCACGTTGTTTGGCCAGCTCTTGGGTCCACGCGGCCAGGGTCTTGCCAGGGAAGCGCGATTCTGGCCCGCGATAACCGTGGCGTTGATCGTAGGTGATCAGCCCTTCTTCGACGGACTTGTTCGCCAGCTCCTGAAGATCGCTCGGCACGGTGGTGGTGACACGGTAGCCCTCGGTGTAGGCCTCACTGCCATAACGGCCGACCATTTCGGCGCGGGCCATTTCAGCGATGTAAGGCGCGTTCACCTCGGGGGTTGGCACGTGATAGCTGGCGTTTACCGGCTCGGCAATGGCGGCCTGGTAGCTGGCCTGATCGATTTTTCCCAGCTTGTACATGCGGCCCAGAATCCAGTCGCGGCGCTCTTTGCTGCGCACCGGGTTGGCCAGCGGGTTGAAGCGCGACGGGGCTTTTGGCAGGCCGGCGATCATTGCCATCTGCGCCAGGCTCAAGTCCCGGATCGATTTGCCGTAATAGACCTGTGCGGCTGACTCGATGCCATAGGCGCGGTTGCCCAGGTAAATCTTGTTCACGTACAGCTCAAGGATTTCGTCCTTGGTCAGTTCGCGCTCGATTTGCAGGGCCAGCAGAATTTCGTTGGTTTTGCGCGAAAAGCTCCGCTCACTGGAGAGGAAATAGTTCTTCGCCACCTGCATGGTGATCGTGCTGCCGCCCGATTGTATGTGTCCGCTTTTTACCAACTGGGTGGCGGCGCGCATCAGGCTGCTGGGGTCGACCCCGTAATGATTGGCGAAGTTGTCATCTTCTGCCGACAGCAGCGCATTAATGAAATTGGGCGGAATGTCGGCGAACTTGATCGGTGAGCGGCGCATTTCGCCAAACTCTGCGATCAATTTGCCGTCGCTGGTGTAGACCCGCAAAGGAATCTGCAACTGGATGCTTCTCAACGACTCTACAGACGGCAAGCCAGGACTAAGATAGAGAAACGCACCGCTCAACCCGAGCACGAGCCCGCAGATCACAGCAACGAATGACCACCCGAAAAACTTCAGCAGACGAATCAAGGCTTTTGAATTTCCAGATTAAGAAATGGGTTGCACGTCAGGGCAGTGCGCAGGAGCGCCGGGTCGACAATGCGGAAAAAAACGCCCGGCATTATAAGCATTTTTCGAGCATGAGCGTCATGGGCCTCATGTCGGAACGGGATATGAACGGATCTCATTTTTAACCCTCCGTAAGTCACGGATTGCATTAGGGAAAACAGCAGTGCCCGGATTTTTCACGACAAAGCCCCAGCGGTATGTGGGCATCGAAGTCGGTGCGCAGTCGATCAATATGGTCGAACTGAGCCGCTCGCGCAGTGGCATTCAGCTTGAAGCCTATGCCATAGAACCTCTGCCAGCCATGCCTGTGCACGATCTGACCGGCATCCCGGCAAAAAGTGTCGCACAGGCGTTACTAAAGGCACTCGGCGCCGCTGGGGTGCAGGCGCGGGATGCCGTGATGTCGATGCCCGATACACAGGTCATCAGTAAAGTCATTCGAGTGGAGGCGGGCCTGAGCACCAGCGATCTAGAGCTGCATGTGCGGCTGGAGGCCGAGCAATACGTCCCGTACAGCCTCGACGAAGCGGCACTGGATTTCGACGTGTTGGGGGTATCAGACGTAGACCCTCAACAACTGGATGTTTTGCTGGTCGTGTGCCGGCAAGAGACCCTCGATTGGCATCAAGCTGTGTTGTTGGGCGCAGGCTTGAACCCGCGTGTCATTGAGGTTCAAAGCCATGCCTTGGCCCGCGGGCTTGAAGGGTTAAGTCGTTTGGCCGGCTATGAGGTGAGCGAACCTTTAGCGGGCATCAAGCGTAACCCCCGACTCGCGCCCGACGCTGTGTTCTGCGATGCTGCGCAGCTATTAACAGCCTGTGGTCTGGCCTTGAGGGGGTTCGATTAATGGCAGGAATCAATTTACTGCCCTGGCGCGAGTGGCTGCGCGAAAAACGTCGCAAACGCTATGTGATGGTGTTGGTTGCACTGTTGGCCGTTGCGGCCGCAGGGCTGTATGCGCTGGATCATTTCGTTGACCGGGCGGTAGAGCGCCAGCTGGCGCGCAATGATCTGATCCGCAGCGCGATGGTGCAGCTCGATGGTCGGGCGCAACAAATTGATCAGTTGAAAGTGCGGCGCGAGCAATTGCTCGAACGCATGCAAACCATCGAGACCCTGCAAGGTAATCGGTCCGGCAGCAGCATTGTGCTCGATCAGTTGGCGCGCAGTTTGCCCGGCGGGGTGTATTTCACCGACGTGAAAATGGCCGAGCGCACAATCGCGATAACGGGCGTAGCGCAGTCCAACGCGCTGGTTGCAGAGCTGATGCGTAACCTGGATGCCTCGCACTGGCTCGAAGCGCCAGCACTGATAGAAGTGAAGGCGGGCATCGAAAAAGATGGCAGCCATACCCGACTGTTTCAGATGACCGTGCACCAGTCGCAAAACGCCCATGATGGCAGTCAGTTTTGATGGGTACGCAATGGCTGGAGAGCCTGCGTACTTTTGACGTGCAAACGTTAAGTTTCAAGCAGGCAGGCGCCTGGACAACAGGGCGTCAAGCAGCGACGGCGGTGCTAGTGATGGCCGCAGTCCTGGCGCTGGGGTACATGCTTTTAGTGCAGCCCGGGTTGGCACACCTTCAGCAGCAGCGCAGTGTTGAACCGCAATTGAAAGCGCAATGGGAGGCCAGAGTGCGGGAGGTTGCGACGCTTGAGCGCTATCGCCAACACCTGCAATCGCTGCAAACCACCTTCGACGATGTGCACAGCCAGCTCCCCAGCCAGGCTCAAGTGCCTGGCCTGCTGGAAGAAGTGTCACGGATCAGCCTCAGCCGTGGCCTGGTCATCGAGCACATGCAATGGCTGCCCCAAACCCTGCAACCTTTTTACACCGAACTCCCCTTGCAACTGCTGCTGGTGGGTGGTTATCACGATCTGGGGCTTTTCCTCAGTGACATCGCCACTTTGCCGCGTATCGTCACGCTCCACGACTTCACCCTCACGGCCGCCACGGATGGCGCCAACGGCCCGTTGCGCATGACGTTGCTGGCTAAAACCTATCGCGCCAATGATCAAGGATTGATCCCATGAGTGTGCATGCCCACGGCCTTGTCGCGGCGGCGCTGGTCAGTTTGATGGGGTGTGACAGCCCGCAAGGCACCGCGCAGTTAGCGCGCGACCTGCACACTGCCCACGCGCACGTTGTCAGTGTGATTGACCCCCTGCCTGAGCGGGTGCAACGCCAGCCGTTTGTCTACGAGGCCACCTTATTGCGCAGCCCTTTTCACGGGTTGTACGAAGATGACGGCAGCCGTTGGCAAGCCAGCCTGGTGGACTACCCACAGCATGAGGCGCGCAGCAGAAGCTTGTTGGAAGGCACCGAGCTGGCGCAATTCGAACTGGTGGGCACGTTGTCCAATCAGCAGCAGGCCAACGCCTTGCTGCGCGCCAAGGGCGTCGTTCACCGTGTGCAGCCAGGTGATTACCTTGGCCGCAACAATGGACAGATTGCCGCCATTACCCCGCAACACGTTGACGTGTTTGAAGTGATTTCCGATGGTCGGGGCGGATGGCTTGAGCGAACCCTGACGATCTCTCTGAAACAGCAGTCTTAACGGAAATACACCATGAAAAGGATTTTCCCGGTCTGTGGACTGGCGCTATGGAGTGCGCTGAATTCACAGGCAGTGCTGGCCAACGTGCCCGCGATGTTGCCTGACCACGCCTCACCGTGGCTCGAATCGCCTGTGCCGAGCACGCCCCCGGTTTACTCAAGGGACGTGCTGTCCCTCAACTTTCAAGACATCGAAGTGCGCACGGTGCTGCAAGTACTGGCCGATTTCACCCGGCTCAACGTGGTGGTCAGCGATACGGTGCAAGGCAATGTCACGCTCAGCCTGCAAGACGTACCGTGGGATCAGGCACTGGAAGTGGTGCTCAAAAGCAAAGGGTTGGATAAGCGCGTGCAGGGCAATGTGTTATTGATTGCGCCCAAGGACGAAATCGCGAGCTACGCGCATCAGGACCTGGCTGAGCGCAACCCGCTGGCCGATCTGGCGCCTTTACGGCGTGAGTTGGTGCAGGTCAATCACGCCAGGGCGGCGGATATTGCGGCGCTCTTTCAGTCAGTGATCAGTGGGCAAACAGGCGAGCCAGGGCGCGGTTCGATCACAGTGGATGAGCGCACCAACCACATCATCGCGTTTCAGTCACCCGAGCGGCTGGACGAGTTGCGGCGCATCGTGGCTCAACTGGATGTGCCGGTGCGTCAGGTCATGATCGAGGCGCGAATTGTGGAGGCCGGTGTCGATTTCGAAAAAAGCCTGGGGGTGCGTTGGGGCGGGGCATTACGCCAGGCCAGCCAGTGGACGGCGAGCGGCATCGCCAAACCGGTTGTGCAGGGGGCAGGGGAGGTGAGTGCGCCGTTTGTGGACATGGGCATTGCAGGCCATACCTCGGGGTTGGGCATCGCATTCATCACCAACAATGTGTTGCTGGACCTTGAACTCAGCGCCATGGAAAAAACCGGGAATGGCGAGATTATTTCTCAGCCTAAGGTCGTCACGGCAGACAAGGAAACCGCCCGCATCTTGAAGGGCACTGAAATCCCTTATCAGGAGTCCACCTCCAGCGGTGCAACCTCGGTGTCGTTCAAAGAGGCGTCCCTGTCGCTGGAAGTGACCCCGCAGATCACTGCTGATAACAGCGTCATCATGCAAGTCGTCGTCACCAAAGATGAGCCTGACTACCTGAACATGGTCAACAATGTGCCCCCCATCAAGAAAAACGAAGTGCAGGCCAAGGTGCTGGTCAAAGATGGTGAAACCATCGTGATTGGAGGCGTGTTCTCAAATACGCAAAGCAATGTGGTAGATAAAGTGCCATTTTTAGGCGATCTACCGTATGTTGGCCGACTTTTCCGCCGGGACCTGGTCCTCGAAAAAAAATCCGAGCTGCTGGTGTTCTTGACTCCGCGTATCATGAACAACCAGGCGATTGCTGCGAGTCATTGATTCTGTGCGAAATTTGATTCTTGTTGGGCCAATGGGCGCCGGTAAAAGCACCATTGGACGTTTGCTGGCAAAGGAGCTGCGGCTGCCGTTCAAAGATTCCGACAAGGAAATCGAACTGCGCACCGGCACCAATATCCCGTGGATCTTCGATAAAGAAGGCGAGGCGGGTTTTCGTGATCGCGAAACCGCCATGATTGAGTGCCTGTGCAAGGAAGATGGCATTGTGCTTGCGACCGGCGGTGGCGCCGTCATGCGCCCCGAGAACCGTGCATTGCTGTATGCCGGTGGCCGTGTGGTGTATTTGCATGCCTCGATTGAGCAGCAGGTCGCGCGCACCTCGCGTGACCGTAATCGGCCGCTGCTGCGCAATGCCAACCCCGAGAAAATCCTTCGCGATTTGCTGGCGATCCGTGATCCGCTTTATCGCGAAATCGCCGATGTAGTGGTCGAAACCGATGAGCGGCCACCGCGAATGGTGGTTTTGGACATTCTGGAGCGTCTGGCTCAGCTTCCTCCCCGTTAAAGCTTGTCACAAAATGCGCTATCCTCGGCGCCGGCCTTGCCCGTTCAGCGGTATGGCCAAAGGCTACTGGGCTGCGTCATTACCCGGCGCGGCCAACACTTGATAATTGCGAGACAGGGCGCCCGTCGTCCTTTTCAATGCGGGGATTCATGCAGACACTGAAGGTTGATCTAGGCGAGCGCAGCTACCCGATTCATATTGGCGAAGGCCTGTTGGATCAGCCGCAGTTGCTGGCCCCACACATCGCCGGTCGCCAAGTGGCGATTGTGACCAACGAAACCGTAGCGCCTCTCTATCTTGAGCGTCTGACCCGCAGCCTGGCGGCGTATTCGGTACTGCCGATTATCCTGCCCGACGGCGAATCGTTTAAAAACTGGGAAACCCTGCAACTGATTTTTAATGGCCTGCTCACCGCACGCCATGACCGTCGCACCACGGTGATCGCCTTGGGCGGCGGCGTGATTGGTGACATGGCCGGCTTTGCAGCGGCGTGCTATCAGCGCGGCGTTGATTTCATTCAGGTGCCCACCACGTTGTTGTCTCAAGTGGACTCATCGGTAGGCGGCAAAACCGGCATCAACCATCCGCTGGGCAAAAACATGGTCGGTGCGTTCTATCAGCCCAACCTGGTGCTGATCGACACCACCAGCCTGAACACGCTCCCGGCCCGCGAATTGTCCGCAGGGCTGGCGGAGGTCATCAAGTACGGCCTGATCTGCGACGAACCGTTTTTGACCTGGCTTGAAGACCACGTCGACGCGCTGCGCGCGCTCGATCAGGTGGCCCTGACGACCGCCATTCAGCGCTCGTGCGCGGCCAAGGCTGAAGTGGTGGGCGCGGATGAGCGCGAGGCAGGCGTGCGCGCCACCCTCAACCTGGGCCACACCTTTGGCCATGCCATCGAAACCCATATGGGCTACGGCGTGTGGTTGCACGGTGAAGCCGTGGCGGCAGGCACCGTGATGGCGCTGGAAATGTCCGCACGTTTGGGCTGGATCACCCACGCCGAACGTGACCGCGGTATTCGCTTGTTTGAACGTGCGGGTTTGCCAGTGGTGCCACCGGCCGAAATGACCCCGGCCGATTTCATGGAACACATGGCAATTGATAAAAAAGTGATCGACGGCCGCTTGCGCCTGGTGCTGTTGCGCCGGATGGGCGAAGCCACAGTGACCGACGATTATCCACAAGAGGTTCTACAGGCCACGCTGGGTGCGGATTACCGCGCGCTGGCTCAGCTCAAAGGTTAATAAGATCCCGATGACTAGTTTGCATGCCGACGAGGCGTTTCTCGGTCACTTCCAGCTCAACCACGACCCTTTTGCCCCCCGGGTGCCTGGGTTCAAGTTTTTCCCGGCCCAGCGCAAACCGGTGTTGGGTCAACTGCATCACCTTGCCCGCTACAGCCAGTTGCTGCTGGTCGTTACCGGCCCTGAGGGCAGCGGCAAAACGTTGCTGCGTCAGGCGTTGGTCGCCAGTACCAACAAACAGTCGGTGCAAAGTGTAGTGGTGTCGGCCCGTGGCGCCGGTGATGCGGCAGGCGTGTTGCGCCAGATTGCGCAAACCCTCAACGTAGCCCATGCCGATGTCGGCTCGATTCTGGCGCAAGTGGTGCAATTGGCCCTCACCGGCCAAGAAGTCTACTTGCTGATCGACGATGCCGAGCAGCTCGATGACTCTGCACTGGAAGCCCTGCTGGCGCTGGCAGGCGGCACGCCCGAAGGCCGTCCGCATGTGTTCCTGTTTGGCGAGCCGTCGATGATTGCCGGGCTTGAGCAGCTGAGCGCGGACGAAGAACGCTTTCACGTCATCGAATTGCAGCCTTACACCGAAGAAGAAACCCGCGAATATCTGGCGCAGCGCCTTGAAGGCGCGGGCGCCGGAATCGAACTCTTAAGCGCGCAACAGATCTCAGAGATACACGAAAGCTCCGATGGCTGGCCTGGCAACATCAATCAGGTCGCCCGCGATGCAATGATCGAAGCCATGATTGCCAGCCGCACAGCGGTCAAGCGTCCAAGTATGGGGTTCAACATGCCGAAAAAACACGTATTGGCCATTGGTGCCGTAGTGGTAGTGGCCGTCGCCGCCGCCATTCTGATTCCGGGTCGCGGCAAAACACCGACGGCGCCCACTGCCGAGCAAGCCCAATTGCCATTGGGCCAGGCCACACCTAACGGCGCTAACCCGTCGGTTGACTTCGCCGGCTCTTCGCAGCCTATGCCGCTGCCGCTGGTGGGTCAGTCGCAGCCAGTGATGCGTGGTCCTTTGGCGGAAGCAGCAGGCGGAATTTCTGAAGGCGATGACGGCGGCGTGCCTGCGGTCGAAGGTGGTGCCAATGTGCCTCCGACCGTGACCACCACTGCACCGCCTGTGGGTGTGCCAGCAGGCCCTGAGCCCGTGCCAACGCCTGCTCCTGCGCCACGTCCGGCCCCCGCGCCGGTTGTCGCCGCCAAGCCGACGCCAGCACCTGCTCCGGCAGCCAAGCCAGCACCTGCGCCAGCGGCCAAGCCTGCAGCCAAACCAGCCGAAAAACCGGTGACTCTGGCCAAAGCAGCACCGGGTGGTAGCTGGTACAGCAGCCAGCCAGCGGGTAATTATGTTGTCCAGATCGTGGGCACCAGCTCCGAAGCGTCTGCGCAAAACGTCGTCAAAGAAGTAGGAGGCGACTCCCGTTACTTCAAAAAAATGCTCAACGGCAAACCGTTGTATGTCGTGACTTACGGCAATTTCTCAAGCCATGCCGCGGCCACCGCCGCTATCAAGAGCTTGCCAGCGAAGATTCAGGCTGGTAAACCTTGGCCTCGCACTGTCGCCAGCGTCCAACAAGAACTGGCAGCCGCTCGTTGATGCCCCGGCGACCTTACCCAGGTCGCCGTGCTTCACACCTAACATTCCTGCTTGCGCATGCGGCTTTTCAAGCCGTGTGCCTTGTGGTGTCTGCGCCTTGTGGCAGTCAACATCAAAAATGTTTTGACTAGCACAAGTAATCTCTTTAAACCTTTCATAAATGCGACACGAATGTACGGTTAATCGCCGCTTAATTTGTGGGTGTTTCTGGCGGTGTGTAGAATGACCACCCTTTTGCCCCTGCCAAGCTGGCGTACGTTCAGCGCGGGAAGCAAGTGGTTGAATTAAAAAGAAATTTGCCCCTTTTTGGGGCAGCCTGGTGAGAAAGTGTCTATGAAAGCAGGTCTGTACCACCCCGACGAATTCAAGGATAACTGTGGTTTCGGCCTGATTGCCCATATGCAGGGCGAACCCAGTCATACCCTTTTACAAACAGCCATTGAGGCACTGACCTGCATGACCCACCGCGGTGGGATCAACGCAGACGGCAAAACCGGCGACGGTTGTGGCCTGCTGATTCAAAAGCCTGATCTGTTCTTGCGTGCAGTCGCCAAAGAACAGTTCGGTGCCGATTTACCCAAGCAATACGCAGTCGGCATGGTGTTTTTCAACCAGGACCCGATCAAGGCCCAAGCGGCACGCGACAACATGAACCGCGAGATTCTCGCGGCCGGCCTGCATCTGGTGGGCTGGCGCAAAGTACCGATCGACACCCGCGTGCTGGGTCGTCTGGCGCTGGAGCGTTTGCCGCAGATCGAGCAAGTGTTCATCGCAGGCGATGGCTTGAGCGATCAGGACATGGCGATCAAGCTGTTCAGCGCTCGCCGTCGTTCGTCCGTGGCCAATGCCGCCGACACCGATCACTACATTTGCAGCTTTTCCCACAAGACCATCATTTATAAAGGCCTGATGATGCCGGCGGACCTCACCGCCTTCTATCCGGACCTGAGCGATGAGCGCCTGCAAACCGCAATCTGCGTGTTCCACCAGCGCTTCTCCACCAACACCCTGCCGAAATGGCCGCTGGCCCAGCCCTTTCGCTTTCTTGCCCACAACGGCGAAATCAACACCATCACTGGCAACCGCAACTGGGCGCTGGCCCGTCGCACCAAGTTCGCCAACGACCTGATCGGCGATTTGGACGAACTCGGCCCGCTGGTCAACCGTGTGGGTTCTGACTCCTCCAGCATGGACAACATGCTGGAGCTGATGGTCACTGGCGGCATCGACCTGTTCCGTGGCGTGCGCATGCTGATACCCCCTGCGTGGCAAAACGTTGAAACCATGGACCCCGACCTGCGGGCGTTCTATGAGTACAACTCCATGCACATGGAGCCGTGGGACGGCCCGGCGGGCGTGGTCATGACCGACGGTCGCTACGCTGTTTGCCTGCTCGACCGTAACGGCCTGCGCCCGGCGCGTTGGGTGACCACCACCAACGGCTACATCACCATCGCCTCGGAAATCGGCGTGTGGAACTACCAGCCAGAAGACGTGATCGCCAAAGGTCGCGTCGGCCCCGGCCAAATTCTGGCGGTAGACACCGAAACCGGTCAGGTGCTCGACACCGATTCCATCGACAACCGCTTGAAGTCGCGCCATCCGTACAAGCAATGGCTGCGCAAGAATGCCCTGCGCATTCAGGCCACCATTGATGACCATGACCACGGTTCGGCGTTTTACGACGTCGACCAGCTCAAGCAGTACATGAAGATGTATCAGGTCACGTTCGAGGAGCGCGACCAAGTGCTGCGCCCGCTCGGCGAGCAAGGCTACGAAGCCGTCGGCTCGATGGGCGACGACACGCCAATGGCGGTGTTGTCCCAGCGTGTGCGCACCCCGTATGACTACTTCCGCCAGCAGTTCGCGCAGGTCACCAACCCGCCCATCGACCCGTTGCGCGAAGCCATCGTCATGTCGCTGGAAATCTGCCTCGGTGCCGAGCGCAACATTTTCCAGGAATCCCCTGAGCACGCTTCGCGCGTGATCCTCAGCTCGCCGGTCATCTCGCCTGCCAAGTGGCGCTCGCTGATGAACCTCGACCTACCGGGTTTCGAGCGTCAGATCATCGACCTCAACTACGACGAGAGCCTTGGGCTGGAAGCCGCGGTGCGCAACATTGCGGACCAGGCCGAAGAAGCGGCCCGCGCGGGCCGTACCCAGATCGTGCTGAGCGACCGTCATATCGCGCCGGGCAAATTGCCGGTTCACGCGTCGCTGGCTGTGGGCGCGGTGCATCACCGCCTGACTGAAAAAGGCCTGCGTTGCGACAGCAACATCCTGGTCGAAACCGCCACTGCCCGTGACCCGCACCACTTTGCCGTGCTGATCGGGTTCGGCGCTTCGGCGGTGTACCCGTTCCTGGCCTACGAAGTGCTGGGTGACCTGATCCGCACCGGTGAAGTGCTGGGCGACCTCTACGAGGTGTTCAAGAACTACCGCAAAGGCATCACCAAGGGCCTGCTGAAAATTCTGTCGAAGATGGGCATTTCGACCATCGCCTCGTACCGTGGCGCGCAGTTGTTTGAAGCCATTGGCTTGTCTGAAGAAATCTGCGACATGAGCTTTCGCGGCGTACCAAGCCGTCTCAAGGGCGCCCGGTTTGTCGACCTTGAAGCCGAGCAGAAACTGCTGGCGGCCGAAGCCTGGAGCGCGCGCAAACCGATCCAGCAAGGCGGCCTGCTCAAATACGTGCACGGCGGCGAATACCACGCCTACAACCCGGACGTGGTCGCCACCCTGCAAGCGGCTGTGCAACAAGGCGACTACAACAAGTTCAAGGAATACACCGCTCTGGTCGACAAGCGCCCGGTGTCGATGATCCGCGACCTGTTGCAGGTCAAAACCCTCGACACGCCGTTGGCCATCGACCAGATCGAGCCGCTGGAATCGATCCTCAAGCGTTTCGACTCGGCCGGTATCTCGCTCGGAGCATTGTCGCCCGAGGCCCATGAAGCCCTGGCCGAAGCCATGAACCGCTTGGGCGCGCGCTCCAACTCCGGTGAAGGCGGCGAAGACCCGGCGCGCTACGGCACCATCAAAAGCTCAAAAATCAAGCAAGTGGCCACCGGCCGTTTCGGCGTAACCCCCGAATACCTGGTCAACGCTGAAGTGTTGCAAATCAAAGTCGCGCAAGGCGCCAAGCCGGGCGAGGGCGGGCAACTGCCGGGCGGCAAGGTCAACGGTCTGATTGCCAAATTGCGTTATGCCGTACCGGGCGTGACCCTGATTTCGCCACCGCCGCACCACGACATCTACTCGATTGAAGACTTGTCGCAGCTGATTTTTGACTTGAAACAGGTCAACCCCAAAGCGCTGGTTTCGGTGAAGCTGGTGGCAGAAGCGGGCGTGGGCACCATCGCCGCAGGCGTGGCCAAGGCCTATGCCGATCTCATCACCATCTCCGGCTATGACGGCGGCACCGGCGCTTCGCCGCTGACCTCCATCAAGTACGCAGGCGCACCGTGGGAGCTGGGTCTGGCTGAAACCCACCAGACCCTGCGCGGCAACGACCTGCGCGGCAAAGTGCGGGTGCAGACCGACGGCGGCCTGAAAACCGGCCTCGATGTGATCAAAGCGGCGATTCTGGGTGCCGAAAGCTTCGGCTTCGGTACGGCGCCGATGATCGCACTGGGCTGCAAATACCTGCGTATCTGCCACCTCAACAACTGCGCCACTGGCGTGGCCACGCAGAACGAATCACTGCGCAAAAACCACTACATCGGCACGGTCGACATGGTGGTCAACTTCTTCACCTACGTGGCCGAAGAAACCCGCGAGTGGCTGGCCCGGCTCGGCGTGCGCAGCCTCGAAGAACTGATCGGGCGCACCGACCTGCTGAACCTCCTGCCGGGCGAAACCGCCAAGCAGCAGCATCTGGACCTGACGCCGCTGTTGGGCAGCGACCATATCCCGGCGGACAAACCGCAGTTCTGCCAAGTGGAGCGCAACCCGCCGTTCGATAAAGGCCTGCTGGCCGAGCAAATGCTCGACATGGCACGTTCGGCCATCAACGACCTGAGCGGTGCCGAGTTCGACCTCGACATCTGCAACTGCGACCGTTCCATCGGTGCCCGCATCTCGGGTGAAATCGCCCGTGCCCACGGCAACCAGGGCATGGCCAAGGCGCCGGTCACATTCCGCTTCAAAGGCACTGCGGGTCAGAGCTTTGGTGTGTGGAACGCCGGTGGTTTGAACCTCTACCTGCAAGGCGATGCCAACGACTACGTAGGCAAAGGCATGACGGGCGGCAAGCTGGTGATCGTGCCGCCGACCGGCAGCGTGTACAAAACCCAGGACAGTGCGATTATCGGCAACACCTGCCTGTACGGCGCCACTGGCGGCAAACTGTTTGCGGCGGGCACCGCGGGCGAGCGCTTCGCCGTGCGCAACTCCGGTGCTCACACCGTGGTTGAAGGCACCGGCGATCACTGCTGCGAATACATGACGGGCGGCTTTGTCTGCGTGTTGGGCAAAACCGGTTACAACTTCGGCTCAGGCATGACTGGCGGTTTCGCCTACGTGCTGGATCAGGACAACACCTTCGTCGACCGCGTTAACCACGAACTGGTGGAAATCCAGCGCATCAGCGGCGAAGCGATGGAGGCGTACCGCAACCATCTGCAACACGTGCTGGACGAATACGTCGAGGAAACCAACAGCGAGTGGGGCCGTAATCTCTCGGAAAACCTCGATGATTACCTGCGTCGTTTCTGGATGGTCAAGCCCAAGGCTGCCAGCTTGAAATCGCTGCTTTCCAGCATCCGTGCCAACCCGCAGTGATATGCGCCTGAATAGTGTGATGAGGTTTTAACCATGGCTGAACGTCTGAGTAACGACTTCCAGTTCATCGATGTCGGGCGCAAAGATCCGAAGAAGAAACTGTTACGTCAACGCAAAAAAGAGTTCGTGGAGATCTACGAACCGTTCAAACCCCAGCAGTCGGCCGATCAGGCCCACCGCTGCCTGGGCTGCGGCAACCCATACTGCGAATGGAAATGCCCTGTGCATAACTTCATTCCCAACTGGCTCAAGCTGGTGGCCGAGGGCAACATCCTCGCCGCCGCCGAGCTGTCGCACCAGACCAATACCCTGCCCGAGGTGTGCGGCCGGGTGTGCCCGCAAGACCGCCTGTGCGAGGGTGCCTGCACCCTCAATGACGGTTTTGGCGCCGTGACCATCGGCTCGGTCGAGAAGTACATCACCGACACCGCTTTCGCTATGGGCTGGCGCCCGGACATGTCCAAGGTCGTACCGACCGGCAAGCGAGTGGCCATCATTGGTGCCGGGCCTGCGGGCCTGGGTTGCGCTGACGTGCTGGTGCGCGGTGGGGTGAGCCCGGTGGTGTTCGACAAAAACCCGGAAATCGGCGGCCTGCTGACCTTCGGTATTCCCGAGTTCAAGCTCGAAAAAACCGTGCTCAGCCATCGGCGTGAAGTCTTTACCGGGATGGGGATCGAGTTCCGCCTCAACACCGAAATCGGCAAAGACATCAGCATGCAACAGCTGCTGGAAGAGTACGACGCGGTCTTCATGGGCATGGGCACCTACACCTACATGAAAGGGGGGTTTGCCGGTGAAGACCTGCCGGGCGTGCATGATGCGCTGGATTTCCTGATCGCCAACGTCAACCGCAACCTGGGCTTTGAAAAGTCGCCGGACGATTTCGTCGACATGAAAGGCAAAAAGATCGTGGTGCTCGGTGGTGGCGACACGGCGATGGACTGCAACCGCACCTCCATCCGCCAGGGCGCCAAGTCTGTGACCTGTGCCTATCGTCGTGACGAAGCCAACATGCCCGGCTCGCGCAAAGAGGTGAAAAACGCCAAGGAAGAAGGCGTCAAGTTCCTCTATAACCGTCAGCCGATTGCCATTGTGGGTGAAGGTCGCGTCGAAGGCGTGAAGGTGGTTGAGACCCGTCTGGGCGAGCCGGATGCGCGTGGCCGCCGTAGCCCGGAGCCGATTCCGGGGTCAGAAGAAATCATTCCGGCAGATGCGGTGATCATCGCGTTCGGTTTTCGCCCAAGCCCTGCGCTGTGGTTTGAACAGTTTGAGATCCAGACCGACAGCCAGGGCCGCGTGATTGCGCCTGAGCAGTCGCAGTTCAAGCACCAGACCAGCCACCCGAAGATTTTTGCCGGTGGCGACATGGTGCGTGGCTCTGACCTGGTGGTGACCGCGATCTTCGAAGGCCGTACGGCGGCTGAAGGGATCATGGATTATTTGGGGGTCTAAAAACCCTCTCCCAAAGGGAGAGGGTATTGACTGGGTGTACCGCAGATTTATGCAACGCCATAAAACAGCTCGCTCTCCCTTTGGCAGAGGGTTGGGGTGAGGGCAAAGCGTCACCCCAAACGGGGCAAATCGCCCCGATAGATAAAAGGCACGGCTCTTGCCGTGCCTTTTGCGTCCGTCTCTGAGAAAATGCCCCCACTTTTTTTCCGGATGCTGACATGACTGATCTCAAGAATGACCGTTTCCTTCGCGCTTTGCTCAAGCAACCCGTAGACGTAACGCCTGTCTGGATGATGCGTCAGGCCGGTCGCTACTTGCCGGAATACCGCGCCAGCCGCGCCAAGGCCGGTGATTTCATGAGCTTGTGCAAGAACGCCGAGTTCGCCTGCGAAGTCACCATGCAGCCTCTGGACCGTTTCCCGCAGCTCGATGCCGCGATTCTGTTTTCCGACATCCTGACCATCCCCGACGCGATGGGCCAAGGCCTGTACTTCGAAACCGGCGAAGGCCCGCGTTTCAAAAAGGTGGTCAGCACCCTGGCCGACATCGAAGCGCTGCCAATCCCTGATCCGCAAAAAGACCTCGGCTACGTGATGAACGCGGTCAGCACCATCCGCAAAGAACTCAACGGTCGCGTGCCGCTGATCGGCTTCTCCGGCAGCCCGTGGACGCTGGCCACTTACATGGTTGAAGGCGGCTCGTCCAAAGACTTCCGCAAAACCAAAGCCATGCTCTACGACACCCCGCAGGCCATGCACTTGCTGCTCGACAAGCTGGCGCAGTCGGTGACGTCGTACCTCAACGGGCAGATTCTTGCCGGTGCGCAAGCGGTGCAAATCTTCGACACCTGGGGCGGTAACCTGTCGTCGGCGGCGTATCAGGAGTTCTCCCTGGCTTACATGCGCAAAATCGTCAGCGGCCTGATCCGCGAGCACGAAGGCCGCAAAGTACCGGTCATCCTGTTCACCAAAAACGGTGGCCTGTGGCTCGAAAGCATCGCCGATGCAGGCGCCGACGCACTGGGCCTGGACTGGACCTGCGACCTGGGCGAAGCCCGCCGTCGCGTGGGTAACAAAGTCGCGCTGCAAGGCAACATGGACCCCACCGTGCTCTACGCCAACCCCGAAGCCATCCGCACCGAGGTTAAACGCATTCTGGCCAGCTACGGCAACGGTTCGGGCCACGTGTTCAACTTGGGCCATGGCATCACCCCGGAAGTTAAACCGGAACACGCAGGGGCCTTCATCAGCGCCGTGCATGAGTTCTCGGGGCAATACCACCAGTAAGTAGCGGTACGCAAAAGGCCCGGTTCTCGTTAGAGACCCGGGCCTTTTTTATGGCGGGTTGAAAGCTCAGGCGTTCTTCACATTTCCCGGCAACGCGGGCAGTTTGGCCAGGTGCAGTGCCACTAGCAGGGCAATCACCAACAAACCGCCGATAAACAGACCAATGCCGTTCCAGCCCGCGAGGTGCCAAAACACCCCGCCCAAGGTTCCGGCCACGCTCGAGCCTGCGTAGTAGCTGAACAGGTACAGCGACGACGCTTGGCCCTTGGCCTTGGTGGCGCGCCGGCCAATCCAGCTGCTGGCCACCGAGTGCGCGCCAAAGAAACCAAACGTGAACAGCAGCATGCCGATGACCACGAACGCGATTGGTTCCAGCAGGGTCAGGGCAATCCCGGCCAGCATCAGCACGATGACCGCCCACAGCACTTTGCGGCGCCCCAGTTTGTCCGCCAGCGCGCCAATTTGCGCCGAGCTGTAGATGCCCGACAGGTACACGATGGACAGCAAGCCCACCACGGCCTGGTTCATGTTGTACGGGTCGGCCAGCAGGCGATAGCCGATGTAGTTGAACAGCGTCACGAAGCTGCCCATCAGCAGGAACGCTTCGAGAAACAGCCACGGCAACCCGGCGTCGCGAAAGTGCATGGTGAAGCCGTCAAGCAGGCTGCGTGGGTTCATGGCCCGTGGGCGGAAGTTGCGCGACTCGGGAAGGATTTTTACGAACACCAGTGCCGCCACCAGTGCCAGCCCGCCGATCACCAGCATCGCCGTGTGCCAGCTCACAAAGTCGATCAATACGCCGCTGATCAAACGCCCGCTCATGCCGCCAATCGCGTTGCCGCCGATGTACAACCCCATCGCCAGCCCGATGTGCTGCGGGTGAATTTCTTCACTCAAATAGGTCATCGCCACTGCGGCCAGACCACTGAGCGATAAACCCACCAACGCCCGGGTGATCAGTACGCCTTCCCACGTCGGCATCAAGGCACTGAGTACGGTAAAAGCGGCGGCTGAAAACAGCGCAAACACCATCACCGGTTTACGCCCAAAGGCGTCAGAAATAGGGCCGGTTACCAGCAGACCAATGGCCAGCATCGCGGTGGCGACCGACAGGATCAGGCTGCTTTGCGCTGCATTGATCCCGTATTCATGGGACAGCACCGGCATCATCGGCTGCACGCAATACAGCAGTGCAAAGGTCGCAAACCCGCCCGAGAACAACGCCAGCACCGTGCGCATAAACATCGGTGTGCCTTTTTCGATAAACACGTCATTGAGTTCAGCGACAACATCATCCAGCGCAGAAGGCGGGACTTCGTGGGCGAGCGGGGCAACAGCAGTTTTCACGGGAGACCTCAAAAAACACGTAAAGCCGGGCGGCAATGGCAAAAGAATATAGGCGGCTAACGATTCTTTCCAATATATTGTTCGACCTGTTTGATAGGTTTTACGACTCAATGGAGCCTGTATGGAACTGCGTCATTTGCGCTACTTCATCGCCGTCGCCGAAGAGCTGCACTTTGGCCGTGCAGCTCAGTTACTGGGCATCTCCCAACCGCCGCTGAGCCAGCAAATACAGGCGCTGGAGCAGGAGTTGGGTGCGCGATTGTTCGAGCGCACCAACCGGCGCGTTGCACTCAGCGAAGCGGGACGATTGTTTTTGGAAGAGGCGCGCGTGGTGCTGGCGCAGGTCGATAAAGCCGCCGATGTGGCGCGGCGCGCGCAGTTGGGTGAACTGGGCGAATTAAAGATCGGCTTCACCTCATCGGCCCCGTTCAGCTCCAGCATCCCGCAGGCGATCTTTGCCTTTCGTCAGGCATTCCCCGCCGTGCACTTGAACCTCAAAGAAATGAGCAGCCGCGAAGTCGCCGAAGGGCTGGTGGATGAGTCCATCGAAGTGGGCATGATGCGCCCGCTGGTATTGCCCGATTCGCTGCATGCCGTGGAATTGTTCCGCGAGCCGTTGGTCGCCGTGATTCGCGCTGACCACCCGTTGGCCGAAGGCAGTGAAGAGGGCTTGCACCTGGCGGCGCTGGCCGAAGAGCCGTTTGTATTCTTTCCGCGCAGTTATGGCAGCGGCTTGTACGCGCAGTTGCTGAGCCTGGCCCGGCAAGCCGGGTTCAGCCCGCATTTTTCACAGGAAGCCGGCGAGGCCATGACCATCATCGGGCTGGTGTCGGCGGGGTTGGGCGTGTCGGTTTTACCTGCGTCGTTCCAGCACATGCGTATCAAAGGCGTGGTGTACCGGGCGTTGCTCGACCCGGATGCCAACACCGCCGTGTGGCTGGTGCAACGCAAAGGTCAGCACTCACCGATGGCCCATGCGTTTGCCGACCTGCTGACACGTAAAACCGTCCCCAACATCCCGTAGGCGCTGGCGCAGGCTGCGATCTTTCTTAAGGTCAAAAGATCGCAGCCTGCGGGAGGCACGGCAAGGCCGTGAGAGTACAGCGTATCTACGAGGTCTTAGTTCACCTTCGCCAGATCACCCTTCAGCGCCACGCCTGCGATGACCGCGCCCGCATGGCATTCGTAGGTTTTAGGGTCTTTGCGTTCGTTGCGCTTGTAGAAGCTGGCGATGTTGGTCACGGCGTTGGCCCCGACTTTTTTCGCCGCTTCGTGCATTGTGATCAGCGCCGATTGCAGGGCCCAAGAACAGGCTTGTTCGTCGCTTTTGTTGAAGGCGTTGGTCTTTTTGTTGGTCACAGCGCCCGGGCTGACCACGGTGACTTTGCCGCGTGGCGTGTTGCCTGCCAGGTAGAACTTGACGCTGCCGTCGATTTTGCCGGTGCTGATGGCTTCGGTCACCACCTGGTCAAATGGCAGGTACAGCGCGGTATCACGCGCCTGACTCACGGCTGGCAGGGTGCACAGCAGCAGGGTGGTGGCAGCGGCCAGAGTTTTGAATTGCATTGAAGTCTCCTTGACGTCAAAAAGGTGTGTTATTGCGGTTTTGCCAAAGCCGATTGCGACAGCTGTTGAGCGGTCTGTTCGTTCTGGTGGTCTTTCAACTCACGCAGGATGCCTTTGTCCAACAGGCGCACCCAACGGATGTAATTCTTGTGAATCTTGCCGTCCTTGTAGTCCAGGCCGCTGCTGTCGCGGTACTGGATACGGTAGTGGTCGGCGCTGTACGGGATGTCAATTTCGGCGTGGTATTGGCCGCGTACGGTAATGTGCGCCTGCACCAACTGCGGAGTGATTTTCTGTACCGTCCATTGGCGCGCGACCAGGGTTTTGACGATGGCGTGCTGCATGCTCGCCCGGTCGGTCTGGATCGACACCGGCACGCTGCGGTCGGGCGTGAGCAGGCGTTTGCTGCTGCACGACACTGTGCTCAGCAGCGCCAGGGCGATCAGGGTTGCGCGTAACAGGTAAGGCATTCCATTGACTCCAGAAGGTCACGACCAGCGACGGAAGATCAACGACGTGTTGACCCCGCCGAAGGCAAAGTTGTTGTTCATCACGTAATCGTTGTGCATCGTGCGCAACTCGCCGCGCAGGTAGTCCAGCTCGCCGCAGCGCGGGTCGATGACATCCAGGTTGAGGGTCGGCACGTAGCGGTCGCTGTTCATCATTTCGATGCAGAACCAGGATTCCAGCGCGCCACAGGCGCCAAGGGTGTGGCCCAAAAAGCTCTTCTGTGAACTGATCGGCATGCTTGGGCCGAACAGTTCGCTGGTGGCCAGGGTTTCGGCGATGTCGCCCTGTTCGGTGGCGGTGCCGTGACCGTTGACGTAACCGATGGCGCTGGCCTCGATACCTGCGTCTTCCAGCGCCAGCTCCATCGCCCGGCGCATGGTGCTGACTTCCGGGCGCGTGGTGTGCTGGCCATCGGCGTTGCTGCCAAAACCGACGATTTCAGCGTGAATGTGAGCGCCACGCGCCAGTGCGTGTTCCAGTTCTTCGAGTACCAGCATGCCGCCACCTTCCCCGATCACCAGGCCGTCGCGGCCGTTGTCGTAAGGCCGTGGGCTGGTGTGCGGGGCGTCGTTTTTCAGGCTAGTGGCGTACAGCGCGTCAAACACCATGGCTTCGGTGGGGCACAGTTCTTCGGCACCCCCGGCGAGCATCAGCGGTAAACGCCCGAACTTGATGGCTTCGTAGGCGTAGCCGATGCCCTGACTGCCGCTGGTGCAGGCACTGGAGGTGGGAATCAAACGCCCGGTGAGGCCAAAAAAGATGCTGATATTGGCCGCTGTGGTGTGCGGCATCATGCGCACGTAGCTGTTGGCGTTCAGGCCTTCGGCCACGGAGTTGAGCAACATGTTGCCGAAGGCTTTGATTTCGTCGGTGCTGCCGGTGGACGAGCCGCAGGCCACGCCCATGCGCCCGTCACGAATGATCGGGTTGCCCAGCAAGCCCGCGTCTTGCAGCGCCTGCTCGGCCGCACCCACCGCCAACCGGGACACGCGGCCCATGCTGCGCAGTTGTTTGCGGGTCCAGTGTTTGGGCACTGCAAAGTCATCAATCGGCCCGGCCAGGCGCGTGTTGAGTTCGGTGAAACGGTCCCATTCATCCATGCGCCGGATGCCACTGCGTCCGGCCACAAAGCGGGCTTCAATACTGGCCCAGTCACTGCCCAGCGAGGTGATGCCGGCCATGCCGGTGACGACAACGCGTTTCATCAGCACAGGCCCCCGTTGACGGCCAGCACTTGGCGGGTGATGTAACCGGCTTCGGCCGACATCAAAAAGTTAACCGCGCCCGCGACTTCTTCCGGGGTGCCCATGCGTTGTGCCGGGATCATTTTCATCAGTTCTTCTACAGGGACGTTTTCGTCGAGCATGGCGGTGTCGATCAACCCCGGCGCTACGCAGTTGACGGTGATCTTGCGCTTGCCCAGCTCGATGGCCAGCGCCTTGGCGGCGCCGATCAGCCCGGCTTTGGAGGCGCTGTAATTGACTTGCCCACGGTTGCCGATCAGGCCCGACACCGAGGTGATGCACACGATGCGTCCGGCCTTGCGGCGGCGGATCATGGGCATCATCACCGGGTGCAGCACGTTGTAAAAACCGTCGAGGTTGGTGCGCATCACCACGTCCCAGTCGTCTTCGCTGAGCGCGGGGAAGGCGCCGTCGCGGGTCAGACCGGCGTTGAGGACGACGCCGTAATAAGCGCCATGCGCTTCTACGTCGGCCTCCAGAATGGCTTTGCATTGGGCGCGCTCTGACACGTCGAATTGCAGCACGCGTGCGCTACGACCCAAGGCGTGCACCTCGGCCATCACGGCGTCGGCCTCGCTGCGGCCGCTGCGGCAATGCAGCACCAGATCAAAACCGGCCTGCGCCAGGCGCAAGGCGATGGCGCGACCGATGCCACGGCTGGAGCCGGTGACCAAAATAGACTCAGTCATGGCGGGTCTCCTGAGATGCTTGAGCAAGGTAGTTATCGGCCTGAGGCGGACGGAACACGTTCAGGCGGGCGGTGGCATGGATATCGGGACCCGTGAGGTGGCACTCGAATACGCCCATGCCGTTGTCGTCTTCCAGCGAGCGCAGCGCATGGATATGCAACTCGCAGCCCAGCGGGAAGTGGTCGACGTTGCATTCAAATTTGCGCGTGCCGAGCAAAAAGCCCAGCTCGACCGGATCGCCTTGCACGCGGGCGCGGCAACCGGCGTAGGCGGCCACGCTTTGTGCCATCAACTCGACGCCGACCCAGGCGGGCAGGCTGCCGTCTTCGCGGTTGAACAAGCCACCTGCGCGCACGGTAAGGCGGGTGTGGATCTGCTCTTGATCGAACGCCAGCACCTGATCGATCAGGATCATGTCGCCAGCGTGGGGCAGCAATTGGGCGAGAGGCCAATCAATCATGGGGCGTCTCCGATAATCAGGCTGACGTTGTTGCCGCCGAAGGCAAACGAATTGCTCATCAGGCAGCGCTGTGCGTTAGAAGCCAGGGTGCGGCCGGGCGTCACCCAATCCAGCGCGGGCAGCGTCGGGTCGGGCTGGCCGTCCCACACATGCGGCGCGAGGGCGTTGGCGTGGGTCAGGCTCAGCCAGCAAAACGCGGCTTCAAGGGCACCGGCCGCGCCGAGGGTGTGGCCGGTCATGGGTTTGGTCGAGGAGCACGGCACGCCGTGCGGGAACACCTGCGCCACGGCGTGGCTTTCCATCGCATCGTTGTGATGGGTCGCGGTGCCGTGCAGGTTCAGGTAGCCGATGTCACCGGGTTGCAGGCCCGCACGGCTCAAGGCTTTGCGCATGGCTTGCGCCGCGCCGCGCCCGGACGGCTCCGGGGCCGAAATATGGTGCGCATCCGAACTGGCGCCGGCGCCCAGCAGTGCGATGGCATGTGTAGCGGCCGGTTGTTTGCTCATCACAAACAGCACGGCTGCTTCGCCGATATTGATACCGCGCCGATTGGCCGAGAACGGGTTGCAGCGTTCATCCGCCACTGCTTCCAGCGCGCTAAAACCGTTGAGGGTCAGCTTGCACAAACTGTCGACGCCACCGCACAGCACCACGTCGCACAGGTTCATGTCCAGTAAGCGCTGGGCGCTCATCAGGGCACGGGCGCTGGAGGTGCAGGCCGTGGAAATCACATAGGCGGGGCCGGTGATGTTCAGCCAGTCGGCGAGGAAGGTAGCCGGGGCGCTCAACTCTTGTTGCCGGTAGTCGTAATCGTCGGGGAAAAGCTGCGCCTGCAAGTAGTGGGCGATGCCACGACTGGCCTCATCAATGCCCGAGGTGCTGGTGCCCAACACAATGGCTACGCGCGCCGGGCCGTAGGTGCTGATCGCCTGTTGGATTTGGCTGTGAATCTGCAACGCGGCGTCAAGCAACAGCTGGTTGTTACGGCTGCTTTGCTGGCGCAGCTCGGGCGGGATGACCGGTAACGCGTCGTGCACTGCGCCCACGGTGAGCGAGCGCTCTGGCACCCAGCCGTTTTCGCGCTGCATGCCGGTGCAATCACCGGCAAACAGGTTGCGCGCGACCTCGTCGGGGCCACGGCCCAGCGCACAGATCACGCCCACGGCATTCAGATACGCAGTCATTGAGCCGCCTCGGCGTTGAGTGGGCTGATGTCGTAATACACATCGCCTTGGGTATCGATGCGAAACACCTGCGGCTGGTCGTACTGGATCTGCCAGCGCTGGCTGATCACGCGCACATTGGACACGGACTTGGCCTGTGGATAATTACGCTTCAACTCATGGGCCGGGGTCAGCGCAAACAGCAGTGCGGCGAACAACTCTCGGGCCTCGGGGTTGGGCGGCAACAAGCCGTCGGCGTGCCAGCGGTTGTGCGTGAGCAACTGGCGCGCCAGCGGAATCCCCAGCGGGTCCATCAGTGACCAGCGCAGGCCGCCGTCTTCCTGCTGAATGACCAGCAACCAGTCTTGGCGCTGATCGGCTTGCTCGCGCTGTACATGCAGTTGCATCGGCAGCGCGAGAGTCGGGGTCTGACGCGGCAACGGCTGAGTGCTGCAACCGCTCAGGAGCAGCGCCACACACAACGCTGCGCAGAGTCTGTAGCGGCTGGCAACGGCGTCGATAAGCGCCGCAGGCCCTTTGCACCGCAACGTTTGGCCGCCTGCGGGGCGTGTGTTTAGCATGTCGGTGTGCCTGACAGGGGTTTGCGGGCCACGACGTTAACAAGCGTCTCCTCGCGCTGGCCCACCGGTTTGGGGCGGCGCAGGCCAAAGCGCTCCAACAGGCCGAAGTCTTTGGAACGGCTCCACCACAGGTACGGGTAGGACACGTTCTGCGCATCAAACTCAAAGCCCTGATCGCGGATCATGTCGAGGTATTGCGCGGCGCTTTTTTGGACGTGCATCGGGTGGCGGAACAACCAGCGAATCACCCAGGTGTCGATGTAGGCTTCGGTGGACTCGGCAAACAGCAAGTAACCGCCCGGTTTGAGCACTCGGTAAAACTCGGTCAGCGCCCGATCCTGCTGCACCAGATGATGAAACGTCTGGTGGCAGAACAGAAGGTCGACGCTGTCGTCAGGCACGTCGAGTTGCGCGCAGTCGCTGCCGATCAGTTCGATGTCGATGCCCTGGCGCGCGGCTTCTGCGCGGCTCATCTCAAGGCTCAGCGGGTCGGCATCGAGGCCGATCAAACGCTGCGGGGCGAAGGTTTTGTGCAGGTACTGGAACGACTTCCCCTGACCGCACCCGGCATCCAGGATCACCGGTGCGCAGGGCAGGTGGTCACTGAACAGGCCGTGCAGGTCGTTGATCGCCACGCGCAATACGTGGTGCTGCCAAGTGTGGCTGCGCAAAAACCAAAAGCCGAAACGGGTTTCTTCAACATAGGTGTCGCTCAGAGGTTTCATGCAGGCTCCGTGGCGCAGATATCTGACAGCATGCGCAAACGGCGCTTGGGTTCGCTGACGAATGGGTTGCGTTCATCCCAGGCATAACCCGCCAGAATCGAGCTGATCATGCGGCGAATCTGGGGCGAGCTGCCGGGGTGGAAAATCACGTCTTGAAAGGTCCCGGCATACCAGCCTTCGACGTAGCAGCGGAAGGTGTCGACCCCACGTTTGAGCGGGTCGGCAAACTCGGTTTGCCAATCGACGGCCTCGCCTTGCAACTGACGGTGCAGCACGCCTGCGGCCATGCTCGCCGAACGCATGGCAATGGTCACGCCCGAAGAAAACACCGGGTCGAGGAACTCAGCCGCGTTGCCCAGCAAGGCAAAACCCCGGCCGTGCAGGGTTTTGACATTGGCCGAGTAGCCGCCAATGGTGCGTGCGGGGGTGTCCCATACCGCGTTGGCCAGCACCCGTTGCAGGCTCGGGGTTTCGTCGATGAAGCTGCGCAGGCGCTCATCGAGGTTTTCGCTGCGCCCTGCAAAATGTTCCGCCGCCGCGACCACGCCCACCGAACAGCGGCCATTGCTGAACGGAATGCTCCAGAACCAAATGTCGCGGTGGGTGGGGTGAGTGGTGACGAGGATTTTGTTGCGCTCAAAACCTGGGCAATCAATGCGGTCTTCGACGTGGGTGAACACCGCTTGGCGCACCGGGAAGTTGGAGGGTGCTTCAAGGTCGAGCAAGCGTGGAAGCACGCGCCCATAACCACTGGCGTCGAGGATGAAGTCGGTTTCAACCGTGTAGCGGCTGCCGTCTTCGCGTTCGACCTGCAACTGCGGTTTGGCCCGTTCAATGTCGGTGGCGATGACGGTTTGGCCGTAACGGATTTCAACGCCTTGCAGCGCGGCCTGATCGGCCAGCAACTTGTCGAAGTCGCCCCGCTGTACCTGAAAAGTGGTGGGTTTGCCGTTGCTGAACGTGTCGCCAAAATCGAACGCGCTGTACTGCTCGCCCCAGGCGAATGCAGCACCGTTTTTGACCTGAAAACCCGCGGCTTGCACGGCCTCCAGCATGCCGGCTTCTTCGAGAAAATCGATGCAATGCGACAGCAGGCTTTCGCCAATCGAGAAACGCGGAAAGTGCTGGCGCTCGATGATCAACACATCGTGACCTTTGCGCTTGAGCAAGGCCGAAGCAATCGCACCAGACGGCCCGGCACCGATCACTACCACCTGACGACGTTCCATTTCTACTACTGACACAAGGGCTCCTTGCCGGGGACTACGGCAGACTTCAAAGGGGTTTTGTTCATGCCCGCCAGCGCCGGTAACAGCGTGGCGGCCAGGCCCATCAGCATCAGCGCGAAGTACAGCGCGGGGCTGATGAGCTGTTGTTGCAATAGCAGGTTGAGGAACACGATTTCACTCAACCCGCGAATATTCAGTAACAGGCTTTCACGCCAGCGGCTGGCACCGGCAAACGAGGGCGTGGCCCAGCTCAGGCCCAGCCAGTTGCCCAACACTTTGCTCAGCACCGGCAGCATCAGCAGCGCGCACAGTTGCAGCGGGCTGATGGCGCTCAAGGCGCTGTGCACATTGATCTGCACAATGCCGAACGTGAGGATCAGCGGAATCGCTACAAAGGTTTGCAAACGCTCAAGCCAGACAGCCTTTAACGGCATCACCAGCGCCACCTTGAGCCACGCCATGCACAACAAATAGCCCACGCCAAAAATCAGCGCATTGAGGCGGTAATGCTCGGCCACCACCAGCAAGGCAAAAAAGCTCAGGCTGTAACACAGCGGCTGGCGGATGCGCAGGGCGCGCAGCAGCAACGGCAGCAAGGCTGCGGCGATGGGCAGCAACAGGCTGTTGAGGTCCAGGCTGCCCTGCGCCAGCCCGAACAGGCTCCAGCAGGTCAGGTCGATGAGGATTGCGCTTTGCACCAGCCGCCGGGTGGCGGCGGGCGGGTAACCGATGTGGCGCAGGTACAGGTACAACACCGGAATGGCGGTGATGGCAAACACCAGCCCGACCGCCAGCGAACTCAGCCACGGCTGTGGCGGTAGCAACCATACGGCGCAAGCCAGCCCGCAGGCGAAGGGCACAAGAAAACTGGGCAGGGCGATTTTCACGCTTTGGCGGTCGAGTCGCAGGTCAATCACGTCACTCAAAATATGCCCCAGCAACAGCGCGAAGCTGAGGCTGTAGAGGCTTTTTAGCCACGTCGGCGAGACCAGTTGCGCGCCAGTCAGTTGCCAGTGCGGTTCGATCCACAGCAGCATCAACAGCGGCAAACCGATGGACGCCAGCAGTAACTGGCTGACAATCGGGATCAGCCCAAAATGGCGGCCCACACGGGTCGCCAGCGCAAACAAGGCCAAGGCCAGCAGCCAGAACACAAGCGTCATCACGCGCGATGCTCCTGCTTGCCAGCCCATGGCGCGAGGATAAAGCTGAACGCCAGGCCCAGGCTCACCGACAGGCCGAAGTTGCTCACCGCAGGCGTGCTGGAGACGGCCAGCAAGCCGAACGACAACCACGTCGTCAGCGCCGCCAGCAGTGTGCCCAGCAGGCTGACGGCGGCGCCGCCTATTTGCTCACGCATCAAAATCGCGTAGTCGACGCTGATCGCCGTCACCAGCAGCAAGCCGAACAGGCTGAACAGTGTCAGTGGCTGACCCAGCCAACCGAGGCTGGCCAGGCTGCACAGCGCAGCCAGCAGCGGCAGGGCGACGATGCGCAGCGCACCGCCAAAGCCGAATGGGGCGATCAGCAACAGCACGATCAGGGCGCAGGACAACAGCTTCAATTCGGCGGCGCTGATTTGTGTGGCGGCGAACACGTTGTTCAAGTCGCCCAAACGATCCACCAGCTCGACGCCGGGTAAATCGTGCGCTTGCACCCGCAGCAGGCTGGCGTTGTTCAGCCCTTGCAGGCTGACCATCGCGGCCACGCCTTCGGTTTGTTTGCCCAGCCACAGCAGGCGCCACGGCTCAGCCAGCGGGCCGTTGAGTGCGTCGTCGATACCTTGCTCGGGCAAGCTTTGCAGTTGGCTCAACTCGTGTTGCAGCGCCGCTTGCGGCACGCCCAGCGCCAGCAGCGGCTGCCAGTGCCGGGGCAGGGCGTTGAGCGCAGCGCGCACTTGCTGTTGCTCGCGGGGCAGGCTGACCAACTGGTTCAGCGCCAGATAACCCTGCAATTTGCCCATGTTGATCAACTGATCCAGTCGCTCGCTGAGGGCGGTTTGGCGCTCCAGCAGTTGTTGTTCATTCTCGGCCCGCACCAGAAAAAACTGGCTAGTGGGCTGATACCCGGTGATGCGTGCAATCGCTTGCGCTTCAGCCGTCAACTGCGGCGGCGCACCGACCCACTGGCGGATGTCGTTTTTACTGGTCAGTTGCCACAAGCCGGCGGCACAAAACGCCACCAGCAAGGCCAGCAGCGCAGGCGTCGGGACTTTACTCAGCAACGCGTCGCGCAGGTTGAGCAAACCTTGCGCGACCGTGAGTGGCCATTGCGCGGGCCGCAGTTCCACTGTGTTGAGTAACGCTGGCAGCAAACACACCGCACTCAGATAGGCGCCGATCAAACCGGCGGCAGAGAAGATGGCAATTTGGGTCAAGGCCGGAAACGGGGTAAAGGCCAATGCCAGATAGCCGATGCAACTGGTGGCCAGGCTCAGGCTCAGGCCGGGCAGGGTCAGGCGCAAGGCGGGCCAACTGCGCCAGGGTTTCAGGCTCCAGCTTTTGGACAGGTAATGCAGCGGGTAATCCACCGCCACGCCGATCAGGCTGGACCCCAGCACCAGCGTCATGACGTGCATGCTGCCGAAAAACGCGACGCACGCGACGGCGCCGAACAGCATGCCCACCAGCACCGGCACGAACGCCAACAGCACCCGCCAGCGGCGGAACGCCAGCAGCAGCAACAAGAGGATGCCAACGGTCGCGCCACCGCCGACCCAGGTGATTTCGCGGGTGGCTTGCTGCTGACCGCTGGCGGCGTAGAGCAAGCCACTGGCCGCCAGCAGCTCGACGTGTTGGCTGGCCACGTGCTCACGGCTGCGCTCCAGCAGCGCGGCGACGTGCAGTGGCAGGGTCATGTCAAACGCGTTGCCTTGGGTGCGGGCGCGCAGTAGCACCCAGCTTTTGCCATCGGCATCGGCGATCAGGGCGCCGCTGCCAATGTCCAGTTGCACCGCGCCCCGTTGCGGCTGGCTGTTCTGAATACGCCCGGTGAGGCCCAACCAATCGTCCTGGCTGGGCACCAGGCTGAACCCGGTGAACGGGTCGAACAGCGCTTGCACCCGTTGCTCGATAAACGCCTGTGGGTGGTCGATCAGTTGTTCGCGGTCGGCGCTGGACAACATCGCCAAACGCCCGCGCAGCAGTTGCTCGCGCAGCGCGGGGAGGTCGGCTTGCAGGTTCCATTGCACGCTTTCAAACAGACCGCTGGCCTGCCATTGCTCGCCCAATTGCTGCGCGGCGGCGACGGCCTGTTGCCGATCCGTGCTGCCCACCAGTACCAGCATTTCGCGGTTCAGGGGTTCTTGCATGCGCTGTTCGGCGCGCAGTTGCAGCGCGTCGGGTGCGTCGCCGGGCACCAGCTCCATCAAGTTGGCCGACAGCGGTGCGCCGTGACGCCACTGCCACCCGGCGAGCGCGAGCACGACCAGCAGCAAGATCAAAAAACCTCGGGGCAGCCAATATTCACTGCGCAAAATCGAGTTGCTCCGCGTCGCTCAACGGCTGGTTGCTGACGCTGTTTTGCATCTTCAGCAGCGTGCTGTCGCCTTGGGTTTCTTGCAGCTCGATGCGCTGCACCAGTGCGCCGCCGTCGATGTTGATCTGCTTGAACACTTGCTTGAGCAGCAGCGAGCGCGGGGTCAGGGTCAGCGTCCAGTGCGCGGATTCGCCGTGCAGTTGCAGGTCGAAATCGCGTTGCAAACCGCTGCTGTCACCTTGCAGCACGGCGAGGAACAAGCGGTTTTGTTCAGCGCCTGCGCTTTTGCCGGGGAGCATTTGCCACGCGTTGGCGTTACGCCGTGCGATGCCAAGGGCTGTGATGCGGTAATCCTGTTGCAGCGGGGTTTTCAACTGCCAGAGCAGGCCGTGATCTTTGGCCAGTACAAACGTGCCGGTGCTGGTCAGGGGCTTGGGCAGGGCGCGCAGGTGTTTTTCTTGAATGAAGTCGCCGTGGATCACGTGGGGTTTGGCCAGTTGCTCGCTCAGTTGTTGCAGGTCGAAGGCGTGGGCCAGCGGTGAAAAGGCCAATAAAGCGGCGAACACCCTGCAGATTCGGGCGCGTTTTTTGCCCTCATCCCAAGCCTGCGCGAGAGGGGTGGGGTGAAGGGCTTTTGCCGTTAAACAGACACTCATGACAACACCCGCTCAACTGCATCGATAAAGCACTGGGGCGACGCCAGTTGCATTTCACGGCTGGCAATCTCAACCGCCACTTGCACGCTACAAGCCCGGGTCAAACGCTCGCCGCTGGCCAGATCGGTGATCAGGTAGCTGATCTTCAAGCGGTTCTCCCACTCCACCAGGTTGGCCCGCACGTTGATGCGTTGACCAAACGTGGCGCCGCGCACGTAACGCAGTTGCAGGTCGATCACCGGCCACGCGTAGCCCGCTTGGAGCATCTGCGTGTAGTTGTGGCCCACATGGTCGAGCAGCGCACACCGCGCCACTTCGAGGTATTTGACGTAATGCCCGTGCCACACCACGTGCAGGGTGTCGATGTCGAAAAACGGCACCAACACTTCGGTATCAACGTGCAACACGCCTTTGCTACGCATGCAGCCTCCAGTGTTGTTGGGCAATACGGCTCAGGCACAGGCGCAGTTCAGCTTCGAGGGCGCGGTCTTCAACCACCGGTGCAAAGTCTTTGGCCAGTTCGGCGTGCATCACCGCCAGAGCGGGCGGCAGTGCACGGGCGTCTTCGGCGCGGCTGCGCAGCCACACGCCCTGATTGGCCGCGAGCAAGGCCGCGGCGGCCACTTGTTCGGTCAGTTCCAGTACGCGGATCGCATCGCGGGCGGCGATAGTGCCCATGCTGACTTTGTCCTGGTTATGGCATTCGGTAGAGCGCGAGAACACGCTGGCCGGCATGGTGTTTTTCAGCGCTTCGGCGGTCCAGGCGCTGGTGCCGATTTGCACCGCTTTGAAACCGTGGTTGAGCATGGCGCGCTCGGCCGTTGCGCCCGACAGGTTGCTCGGCAAACCGTGGTTGTAACGCACGTCCACCAGCAGCGCGAGTTGACGGTCCAGCAGGTCGGCGACGTTGGCCACCAAGGTTTTGAGGCTGTCCATGGCAAAGGCGATGTGCCCGCCGTAGAAGTGCCCACCGTGCAGCACGCGTTCTTCTTCGGCGTCGATGATCGGGTTGTCGTTGGCACTGTTGAGTTCGGTTTCGATGAACCCGCGCAGCCAGCCCAGGCTGTCGGCCAACACGCCGAGCACATGCGGGGCGCAACGCAGTGAGTAACGGTCTTGCAGGCGATGCAGCGGCGCGGTCGGGGCGTCGATGGCCAGGTCTTGGCGCAGCCATGCGGCCACTTGCATTTGCCCAGGGTGGGGCTTGGCGGCGAACAGGCGTTCGTCGAAGTGTTCCGGGTTGCCTTGCAGCGCCACCACGTTGAGCGCGGTGATGCGCGTGGCGAGTTTGAGCAGGTAATCGGCGCGCGCGTAAGCCAGGCAGGCAAGGCCGGTCATGACCGCGGTGCCGTTCATCAGCGCCAACGCTTCTTTGGGGCGCAGCACCAGCGGGGTCCAGCCCAGCTCGCGGTGTACGTCAGCCGAGAAGCGGCGCTCGCCGTTGAACAGCACTTCGCGCTCACCGGACAAGGTCGCGGCCACGTACGACAGCGGCGTCAGGTCGCCGCTGGCGCCCACCGAGCCTTCTTCGGGGATCAGCGGCAGGATGTCGTGGGCGATGAAGGCGTGCAGACGCTCCAGCAGCTCGATGCGCACCCCGGACACGCCGTGGCACAACGACTGCAAGCGCGCTGCCAGCACGGCGCGGGTGGCTTGAGCGTCGAGCAATTTTCCCAGCCCGCAGCCGTGGAAGGTGTAGAGGTGGCGCGGCAACGCTTCGACATGCTCCAGCGGCACCGCCACCACGCACGAATCGCCGTAACCGGTGGTGACGCCGTAGATCACGCCTTCTTTGTCGAGCAACGAATCCAGAAAACGTGCGCCTTTGGCGATGCGTTCGCGGTATTGGGCGTCGTCTTGCAGTTGGGTCGGCACCTGACGATTGGCCAGGGCCAGCACGTCTTCAATGCGCAAAGGGGTTTGGCCGAAGGTTACTGGCTCATGCGGATGCGTCGTCATCGGTCTTCCAGAATGGGTAAAAGTTAAACCATTGGTGCGGCGCCTGAAGGCAGTAATGCCCCAGGCGCTCTGCGTAGCGGGTGGTCCAGTCGGCAATCACCTGTTCGCGGTCGCTGCGCCGCCAGTGCACGGCCTCGGCGAACGGTTCGAGGATTACCCGATAGCGGCCTTGGTGTTTGAGGCAAAACATCAGATTGACCGGGCATTTGAGCAATCCGGCCAGCAGCCACGGGCCTTGAGGAAAGGCCGCCGTGTGGCCGAGGAAATCCACCTGCACATTACGCCCGCCATGCAGCGGTACGCGGTCACCGGCAATCGCCAGCCATTCGCCGTTTTCCAGACGCTGGCTCAATTGCAGCATCACCGCAGGGTTGAGTTCGCTGACCTGAATCAGGCGCAGGTTGCTGGCGCCCGCCTCGCCCAGCAGGCGATTGAACTGTTCGGCGTGCTTGGTGTGCACCAGCACGTTCATGGTGACTTGCTCACCCAGCTCGGCGAGGGCGCGGCACACTTCAAGGTTGCCCAAATGTGCGCCCACCAGCAGTTGCCCGCGCTCGCCACGCAATTGGTCGCGCAGGCGAGCGGGGTCGACGATGTCGATGTCTTCAATCTTCAAACGGCCGTTCCACACGTCGAGCTTGTCGAGCAGGGCGTCGGCAAAGGCCATGAACTGTCGGAACACGCGGCGGCGGGTGGGGCGCAGCGCGCTTTGCCCGCTCCAGTCGGCCAAGCGTTGCTGGTACTGCCAAATGCTGCGCCGCGCGCGGGTGCCGAACAAAAAGAAGTACAACACGATGGCGTACAGCACCGGTGCGAGGACGCGGCGGCCGAGGAGTTTGACGCCAAAGGCGGTGAGCTTCATCAGCCGGAAACTGCCGCGCTCCTTGTGGTCAGCCCAATGCTGTTGAGGGTCGCTCATGCTTTACAGCGTCTCCAGAGAATGCTCGGCAAGCGCAGCAACATGCCGAAAAAGAGCTTGGTGTGCATGCTGGAAATCAGCGCGTTGTCGTGGAACAGGCGAAAGTGCGACAGGCCGTCTTGCGGGTAATGCACCTGGGTTGGCAGCCAGCGCATGGGTTGGTTGCGCCAGGCCAGACGCACGAGGATTTCGGGGTCGAAGTCCATGCGTTTACCCAGCTTGACCGAGTTGATCAGGGCCAGTGTCGGCGCCAGCGGGTACACCCGAAAACCGCACATCGAATCGGGAATCTGTAACGACAGGCTGTTGATCCACACCCAGACGTGGGTCAGGTAGCGCGCATACAAACGGCCTTTGGGCACGCTGGCGTCGTACTGTGGGTAACCGCAGATCAGTGCGTCGGGGTTGTGTTGCGAGACTTGCAGGAAGGTGGCGACGTCGCGCAGGTCGTGCTGGCCGTCGGCGTCCACTTGCAGGGCATGGGTGAACCCCAGCCGCGAAGCCTCACGCAAACCGGCCATCACCGCGCCGCCCTTGCCCTGATTGACCGCCAGGCGGATCAGGAAGACGTGTTCACGCAGCGACAGCTGTTGGAGCACATCACGGCAGGCCGGGCTGCTGGCGTCATCGACCAGCACGCAAGGCAACTGGGCTGCGAGCAGGGCGTCGACCACCGCAGGTACGGCGGTTTCATGGTTGTAAACCGGGATCACGGCGCAAGGGTTATGCATGCTCAGTCACCTCCAGGCACAAGATTGCGCTTGGCCCCCGCACGCCGCCTGCGGCAGCGGCTACAGAGAGCGTTGCGTCACGTAACTTATCCACAGGTCGCCTCCAGCAGAATGCGACCACTGGCGCACGGCGCTGTGGCGTTGCGGTAGGCGAAGTGCAATTTGCCGCGCTCACGGTCAAAACGCAGGGTTAATTCAATGGCGTCGCCGGGGCGCACCAATTGCTGAAATTTGAGCACTTCCATCCCGGCAAATCGCGGCGGCAGGTCGAGGAGTTGCTGGCCCAAGGCCAACGCCCAATCCACTTGCACCACGCCCGGCAGCACCGGGGTTTTGGGAAAGTGACCGCTGAAAAACGCCAGGTCTGGCGGGATCGACAGGTTGAGCGTCCATTGCCCGTCGGTCTCGGTCTGGCTCAGCACTTGCGGCAGTTTGGGGCGTGGCGCCAACAGGAGTGCATCTACCTGTGCCTGAGGCAATTTGCCCTGGCTGGTGAGCGGCAATTGGCGCAGCAACCGCCAGCGACGTGGCAAGGCCAGCGCTTCGCAGTGTTGGCTCAGGTGCTGGCGCAGACCGTGGGTCAGGGCACGGCGGCCGTGTTCGCGCAGGGCATACAGACCGCTGTCGCTGAGCACCAGCAGGGCGCCCAGCGAGGCGCGGTTTTCATGGATCACGCCCAAGCGGGCTTCGGCCACCCAGTCGTGGTTGACCAGCGCCTGTTCCAGCATCGGCAGGGAGATGCGTTTTTCTTCGAGTTTGACGATGCGGTCCAGCCGCCCCAGCAACTCAAATCGTCCGTCAGCTTCGATGCGTGCGGCGTCGGCAGTGTGTTCGAGATGGCCGTGGGGCAAGTACGCCGAGGCGATGAGCAGGGCGCCTTCTTCATTCTGGCTCAGTTGCACATCGGCAAATGGCTGCCACAGGCCGGGGCCTTGGCGCCAGGCGATGCCACCGGTTTCGGAGCTGCCGAGGATTTCGGTGGGCCACTGCCCCAAGCGTTCATGCAGGCTCTGCGCGGCCTCGTCCGGCAGAGCGCCGCCCGAGGAAAACACTCGGCGCACCTGGCTCAAAGCGGGCCAGTCGAGGTTGTCACTGGTGCGCTTGAGCAGTGCCGGGCTGGCAACCCATGCGAACGATGCGTGCTCGCGGCTGGCGCGCTGCATGTCTTCAGGGAACGCCAGTTGCTTGCGCACAAAGCGCCGGCCTGCACACAGCGGCCACAGTACGCGGAACAGCAACCCATAAATGTGCTGCGCCGCCACGCTGGCGATGATGCACGCCTCGCCCAGCTCGGCGCCCCACAAGTGCTCCAGCGCCTGAACTTCGTTGGCGATCTGGCGCAAGCTTTTGTCGATGCGTTTGGGCTCGCCGCTGGAGCCGGAGGTGCACAGGCTGAGCTGGCAGGCGTCCAGATCCAGTTGCGCGGCCGCCAGCGGCTCGGCGTATAACGCCTCCAGCTCGCTGCCTTGAGTTATCCACAGGTCAACCTGCGAATCCCAACGCTGACGGGTTTGCGCTTGCAGGTCGGCAGGCAACAACACGCTGACCCCGGCGCGCCAGGCGCCAAGCAAAGCGACGGCCAACTCGGCGGCGTCTTCAAGGTGTACGGCAATGCGCTGCACGTTGTGCTGTTGCAAGCCGCCAGCCAGACGCAATGCGTGTTCGCACAGGGTGGCGTGGTCCAGCGTCGGGTCAACCGTGACCGCGCGTCCGGCGTGCCCCTTGAGCAACAACTGCTCAAGCTTTATCCAATTCATGCCCGGCCTCTTACCTGTTGTCGTATCAGCCATTCAATGGCAAACAGCAGCCCCATCAGCCCGTAGGCGATCAGGCCGTTGTACAACGTCCACCAGCTCAACGGCGCCCACAGCGTCAAACCGGCTGCGACTAACCCGTTGAGCAGAAAAAACAGGCACCAGACCTTGGTCACCTGTCGCGTGTAATGAATCGCAATGTCGGGCAGTACCGGCTCGCGCAGGCGCGCCAGACGCTCGATCATCGGCGGCCCGAACTTCAGGCTCAAACCGAACAGGCTGAGCATGAAACCGCTGATCAGCACCGGGTACCAGCGCAGTAGCGCGGGGCTGTTGAACAGCGCCAGCAGTGCGCAAAACGCCAGTGCCACAACGGCCATCCACAGGCTGCCTGGGCGCCGCTGGCCGGTTAGTGCGCGGGCCAGCCACAGGCCGCCGAGCAGCAGCGCAAACTGCCACGGGGCGAAATGGGCCATGCCGAAATACACCGCGAAGGGGTACAGCAGACCGGCCAGCAACAGGCCAAGGCCAATCAGGCGACTCATGCGTCAGCGTGAACCAGACGGTAAACCGCCTCGACCACGTCATTGACGGTGCGTACCGATTTAAACTCCTCGGCGGCAATTTTTTTGCCGGTTTTACGCTTGATGTGGTCAATCAGGTCGACGGCGTCGATGCTGTCGATTTCCAGGTCCTGGTACAGGTTGGCGTCCAGGGTCACGCGCTCAGGTTCTAGCTCAAACAGTTCGACCAGAGCATCGCGCAGGGTAATGAAAATGTCGTCACGGGTTTGCATGGTTCGGTCTCAGGCTGCCTGTTTGGCCGTGACAAAAGCCGCAAGGCTGGCCACGTTGGAAAAGTGATTGCGGGTGTCTTTGGCGTCGGCGTCTATTTTGATGCCGTAGGTTTTTTGAATCGCCAGGCCCAGTTCGAGTGCGTCGACCGAATCCAGTCCCAGCCCTTCGCCAAACAGGGTTTGCTCGTCGCCGATGTCGTCGGTGCTGATGTCTTCGAGGCCCAGGGCGTCGATGATCAGTTGTTTAATGTGGGTGTTCAGATCGCTCATCTGTGGCGAGCTCCTTAATAAAGTAGTCATGCACGAAGTCATTGAGCAGGCGCGAGGCTTTAGGTGGCGGGCCCAGCGCAGTAAAGGTGTGTGGGTCTATATCGGCCCCCACGCGAAAACTGAAGTGCACGCGCCGATCGGGTATGCGGTACCAGGGTTCGGCTTTGGTCAGCGTGGTGGGGCTGACCTTGATTATCACCGGGGTGAGGAGCTTGGCACCTCGCAACGCAATGGAGGCTGCGCCGCGATGAAAGGCGGGCGATTGTCCCGGCTGCGTGCGTGTCCCCTCCGGGAAAATAATCAGCGTCTGGCCTTCTTGCAGGGCGCGGGCGGCGTTGTCCAGCATGTCGACGCTGCCATCATTGCTGATGTACTGCGTGGCGCGCACCGGGCTTCGAGTAAACGGATTTTGCCAAAGGCTTTGTTTGACCACGCAATTGGCGTTTCTCACCAGGCCAATCAAAAAAACCACGTCGATCAGCGACGGGTGGTTAGCGATGATCATTTGCCCTGGTCGGCCAAGCCGCTCGGCGCCTTGTACGTCATAGGTGAGCACGCCCATACGGGCCATTGTGCGGATAAACAGCCAGAACAACCGGCTGACCGTTGCGCGGGCGCGTTCGCGACGACGAACGGTATTGCCCGGCAGGCAGCTCAACACCGGAAAGATGATCAAACGCAGGCCCAGGCAGCCCAGCCCGAACAGGCCGAAACTGATCGCCGTCGCGATCAGGCGCCAGTACCACGCGTCCTGTCGCGTACTCACAGGTTGCGTTGCCAGTTCCATACACGGGTTTTCCAGGCGTGTTGGAATGAAACCTGCCCATCGAGCAGTTGGCGCAGCAGGTTCAGGGCGTGCGGCCACGGGGCTTTTTCGGCGTCGGCCGGGCCGCTGGTGAGCGTGACCTGCCACTGTGAACCCGGTGTCAGCAGCAGGCCCACGGCATAGGGGAAGGGCACGTCGTCGATCCAGCAGGCGTAAGCTTCAGGGGGCTGTTCTTCGGTAATAACCAGCAATACGGCCGGCGCGCCTTCATTGAGCAGCGCGCAGGCTTCAATCAGGCCGTGTTCCAACCCGTCACCGGCGGCGGCCAGTGCTGTCATTTCGCTGGTTTCGCCGCGCAGGATCGACCACAGGCCAATCACCGCGTTATGCACCGACAGGCTGAATTGAGTGGGCGACAGCGGTTGTTCGGCCGCCAGGTCGCTGAGGATGTCGAAGGTGCGTGGGGTTTCGCCGTGGCGCGAGGCAAACACCAGCGGCAGCGCCTGATGGCCTTCGGCCAATGGCCAGCCCACGCTGAACGCCATACGTGCCAGGCGGCTGAGGCGACGCCGTTGCATGGCGGGTAAAAACGAGACGTCGGGGGCTGCACCGCTGGCGGCAAATACGCCGGGTTGCTGGCTCCAGGCCTGCCAATCGGCCACGCTGTCGAGGCCCGGTGCCCAGGCTCGCCACGCGGCGATATTGAAATTGATCACTGGAGAATCATCCCGCCTTTGCAGGCTTCCTTGATGCGAAAGTGGGCATCGACCGACGCCACACCTGTAACAGAGTGGCGGCATTATCCCGGTGCAGTTGGCTGGTAGCAAATATTGCTTACAGATTTAGTATGGTTTTTTAACGATCTACAAAAAAGCCACTGTCTTTTTGCCAGTATTGGTCTAAGGGAAGGGCAAATGGATTGAAGGTGTGAGAGATATTCGTCAGTGCTCGCAGATAACCGGCTTAGAGCTGTAGTTGATTTCGCCACGAGGTAGCGAAGCCGCGCCAAGGGCATCTACACTCGGGCATTCATTGATACACGGAGGTCATGAAATGCGTCGCGTGGTGTTCAATCAAAAAGGCGGTGTGGGCAAGTCCAGCATCGCGTGCAACCTGGCTGCCGTCAGTGCCAGCGAGGGTTACAGAACCTTGTTGGTCGATCTCGACGCTCAGGCCAACTCCACTCAATACCTCACGGGCTTGACCGGTGACGATATTCCGATGGGGATTGCCGAGTTCTTTAAACAGAGCCTGTCAGCCGGGGTGGGGGGCAAGAAAAATCGTGTTGATATTTACGAAACGCCCTTCGAGAACTTACACGTCATCACCGCGACTGCGGAGCTGGCAGACCTCCAGCCCAAGCTTGAGGCCAAGCACAAGATCAACAAGCTGCGTAAGTTGCTCGATGAGTTGGCTGAAGATTACGACCGCATTTACATAGACACCCCGCCAGCGCTGAACTTTTATGCCGTGTCGGCACTGATTGCCAGCGATCGCGTATTGATCCCCTTCGATTGCGACAGCTTCTCGCGTCAGGCGTTGTACGGCCTGCTGGCCGAAATCGAAGAGCTCAAAGAAGACCATAACGACGCGCTGCAAGTCGAAGGCATCGTGGTTAATCAGTTTCAGGCCCGGGCCAGTTTGCCGCAGCTAATGCTCGACGAACTGATTGCCGAAGGCTTGCCGGTGCTGCCGGTGTACCTCAGCAGCTCGGTGCGCATGCGCGAATCGCACCAGGCCAGCCAACCGTTAGTGCATTACGACCCCAAGCACAAACTCACCCGGCAATTCATTGAACTGCACGACTACCTGGATCAGAACGCTTAAGCGCTGATGCCGTGGCTGCGCAGCCATGCCTTGAGCTGTGGCAACGGGAAGGCGCCGCTTTGGCGAGCGACTTCCCGTCCATTTTTGAACAGGATCAGGCTGGGGATCGAACGAATGCCCAGTTGCCCGGCCAGTTGCTGATTGGCTTCACTGTCGAGCTTGGCCAAGCGGCACTTGCCAACCAATTCGCTCGCGGCTTGTTCAAACACCGGCGCGAATGACTTGCACGGCCCACACCACTGCGCCCACACATCCAGCAACAGCGGCAGATCGCCCTTGATCTGGCTGGTGTAGTCAATTTGTTTCAAATCGAATGGCTTGCTCAGCAGCACCTCGTTTTTGCAGCGACCGCATTTAGGGTGCTCGCCCACACGTGCCGCGGGGATGCGGTTCAGGCCGTTGCAGTGAGGGCAGGGGATCAGTAGCGGTTCGGTCATGGGCGAAACTCCAAAGAAAGGTTCTGGATCGTACGGTTCGTTCACGCATTGCACGAGGCTGTGATCGGGCGCGAAGCGGCTGCAAACCCGATGACTGCGACGGCTGGTCGACGCCTACAGATTATTGCGTGCGTCATGCTCTACAGGTGCGTGGCGTACAAGTTCAGCAGATGAATGCTCCATCGGCCACTGCTATCTGAAAGAGAAGGCCCATCTTATGGAATGTCATCGTGCGCAAATTGAATGAGCTCTTAAGTTTGGAGAATGATCTTACGCCAAGTTTTAGGGGGTTCTGACATATGTATTTTAAGTGCTGCATTATTATTCGGCTCCTTCACTCGGGTGCGTAATGAATGGCAGCTACGGTTCGGTGAGTGACTAATGGGTTAAAGACCTAAAACCTAAAAGCTCGTGCAGAGGTGAGTGTGAGTGATCTGGGTGAGTACCTGGCCTCAAAGTATGAATATGCGACGTTTGAATGCGAGCAGTGCAAGCATTCATTGCCCTTGTCTGTTGGGGAGGTATCACGATTGACAGAGGCCGCAACCGTCACTTGCTGCAACTGTCAGGCAACTATCAAAGCGTGCGCAGAGGATCAAAGCGCTTTATCTGCCATTGACAATCATTTGGCTACGTCGGGTAAGTTTTTGCTTCCCTTTAGCATTATCTGGTTCCCTGCCTGCATAGTCGTGAGCATTTTTTATGGAGGGTTGTTTTCAGGGGTTATGGTCACCCTCGGGTTATTTATTGCGCTTGGGTTTAAAGGCGCAGTCCCTGCTGTCGATGAGGTCATGGTTCTAACGCGGCACTTGGACAGTGATCAGCCGGTGTCGTTGGAAAAAAGTGCGCTGAACTGACGTGAAAAAAACATGACGCAGGCCGATGTAAAAAGCATCAGTGCGGTTTTTGAGCAAAGTTTCTGCGTTGGCTAAGAAGCGCTTCAAGGGTCTTGGTGGAAACCATGAGTTTGGGGCGGTCCTCCATTAAGTGCGCGTGATGTCACACGTCGTGCTGCGGGGTAATTGTTTTGCCGCCATGTAATGCCCTGCTGTGCTTTTTTGTAGGCGTAGAGCAGGGGCTGATAAATAGGTGTCCTGCAAACTGTTATCTATAAAGCAAACAGTCGCGCCGTCTTTTTGAGTCTCTAATAGCGTTACGGTATAGACCCGGCTGCGTTCATCGTCAGTGGCACTGACTGCATGCTTAAGGCTTTTAGTCTTTTAATAAACGTTAAAAGGTGTTTGATTCAGTACTGTGCCGGGCTTGAATTTTTTTGGTTTCAATGAGCTGTTAAATGAGTTGGTGTCCAGTTGTTTAAGGGTATTTAACGTGCGCTCATCAGGCTTGTCGTCTTATCTCCCATTTGCCAGCGTGAGAAACGGCATCAGTGCGAGTATCCCTACGGGTACTAAGCGCATTAACACCTTCATGCGGCTCTCCTTGTGCATGCCAGACCCCTGGAGTTGTAAACGTATACCCCCTGACGACTGAAGTCTGAGAGGAGCCTGTCGCTCTGCCGAGCGAAGCATTGCCCTACACTCTCCCCTCACGACGAACAGCTGATCTCCAGGTGCTTGCCCCATTCCGGTGGTCGCTCGGCATAGCCCTCCATGCCCGGTTGCTCGGTGAAGGGTCGAGTCAGAACCTTGTGTAAACGGCGTACTTCGCTGTAGTCCCCGGCTTCGGCCGCATCGATGGCTTTTTGTGCCAGATAGTTGCGCAGGATGTAGAGCGGGTTCACGGCATGCATGCGCTCACGACGCGCCTGTTGGTCAATGATCCCTTCGCTTGCTACCCGCGCTACATACTGTGCGGCCCATTCATCAAAGCCTTTGAGGTCGACAAAGTCTTCGCGCAGGCGCGCCACGGCCTGTTCGGGCGGTAACTCGCCTAACTGACGGAAGAACAAGGTGTAGTCGATGGCGCTGCCCTGCATGCGTTGCAGCAGGTCTTCGATCAGTGTTTGATCCGTGTCTTGTGCCGTGCTCAGGCCAAGGCGGCGGCGCATCAGGTCCAGGTAGTGCGCCTGATACAGCGGCAAAAACAAGCCAAGGGTTTCACGCAGGGCGTCAACGCTGATGAAGGGCGTCAGTGCTTGCGCCAGTGCGCTGAGGTTCCATTGACCGATGGGGACCTGGTTGCTGAAGGAATAGCGCCCTTGGTGGTCTGAATGGTTGCAGATGAACTGCGCATCGAAGTCGTCGAGGAAGGCGAAGGGACCGAAGTCAAACGTGATGCCCAGTATCGACATGTTGTCGGTGTTCATCACGCCATGACAAAAGCCGTAAGCCTGCCATTTGGCGATCAGTTCGGCGTTGCGCTCCACGATTTCGCGGAACATCGCCACGTACGGTTCTGGCTGTTCCAGGCATGCGGGAAAGTGCAGGGCCAGCACGTGTTCGCCCAACTGCTTTTGCTGTTCGGGTTGCTGGGTGTAGTAGAAGTACTCGAAATGCCCGAAGCGGATGTGGCTGGGCGCCAAGCGCAGCACCATTGCGCCGCGTTCTTGTTTTTCACGCCATACCGGGGTGTCGGAGCCGATCACACAGGCGGCGCGGCTGCTGGGGATGCCCAGTGCGTGCAAGGCTTCAGAGGCCAGAAACTCACGGATTGAGGAGCGCAATACCGCGCGGCCGTCGCCCATGCGTGAGTAGGGCGTCATGCCCGCGCCTTTGAGGTGCAAGTCCCAATGTTCACCGGCGTCGTTGTACACCTCGCCCAGTAGCAAGCCGCGGCCATCGCCCAGGCGCGGGTTGTAGGAGCCGAACTGGTGGCCGGAATACACCATGGCACGCGGTTCGGCGTCGGCCCACAAGGTGTGGCCGCCAAACAGTTGGGCAAAGACCGGATCGTGGGCCACGGATGGGTCAAGGTCGAGTAAAGCCATCGCTGCTTCGCTGGCCACTACCAGCCGTGGTGCGTCGAGAGGTTCGGGCAATACGTGGGTCGAAAACGCGTCGCCCAAACGCGCGAAGCGGTTATCGAATGTCAGATCGTCGAGGGCTTTCAATGGCCGTCTCCCACATAAATTTAAGGTGCAGCCAGAGGTGTAATGACTGCCGCAGGCCGTGAAGGGTTGCCTGGCAACCCGTTGTCTTGCTGGCCCGGGGGCTTATCTGGGCCTTGTGCAATGGCTACGGCATTTTGGGCGCATTGTCTGGCTTGTCCAGGCGCGGTGTTGAATTCGGCACTTCTGGCCCGACGGGCACCAGTTTGTATTCCTGGCCTTGCAAGTTCTTGAGGTACACCTCCATCTGCTGGAACGAGATGTTGATGCTGTGGTTCTTGAACTCGCGGTTGATGAAGCGGTTGACCTCGTCGATGACCGGGTTACGGTCGCCCAGATCGCGTACGTGCATGCGCAGTTCGTGGTCGAGGGTGCTTTGGCCAAAGTTCAGGAAGTACACATGCGGCTCGGGGTCTTTGAGCACGCGCGGGTTTTCTTGGGCGGCCTTGAGCAGCAGGTGTTTGACCAGGTCCAGATCGGAGCCGTAATCGACCCCCAACTTGAGGGTGACGCGGGTAATGGTGTCGGTCAGCGACCAGTTGATCAGTTGCCCGGTGATGAAGGTTTTGTTCGGGACGATGATGTCTTTGCGGTCGAAGTCAGTGATGGTGGTTGCCCGAATGCGGATCTTGCTCACGGTGCCCGACAGGTTGCCGATGGTGATGGTGTCGCCGATACGCACCGGGCGCTCGAACAAAATCATGATGCCGGAGATGAAGTTGGCGAAGATTTCCTGCATGCCGAAGCCCAGGCCCACCGAGAGTGCGGCCACCAGCCACTGCAACTTGTCCCAGCTCACGCCGAGGGTCGACAGGGTCGCGACAAAGCCCACGCCGATGATCACGTAGGTCAACAGGGTGGTGGTGGCGTAGGCGCTGCCCTGCCCGAGTTCGAGCCTGGACAACACCAGCACTTCCAGCAGGCCGGGCAGGTTGCGGGCCAGGGCAATGCTGATACCGATGATCACCAGTGCGCCGATCACATCGCCAATGCTGATGGGCACCATGCTCATGTTGGCGCCGGTGCCGCTGGTGTATTCGTACAAGGTGATGTTGTCGAGGTAGGAAAAGACGGAGATCAAGTCTGCCCACACCCAATACAGCCCACCGATAAAGCCTGCGAGCAAGGCCAGACGAATCAGGCGCAGCGATTGCTGGTTGACCTGCTCGATGTCCAGCGTGGGTTCTTCAATGATGATGTCGTTGCCTTCGCCCGCTTCTTTGGCGGCCTGGCGTTTGGCCAGCGCCCGTTGATAGGCCAGGCGACGGGCAGCGACGGCCAGGCCGCGGACAAAGGCGGCTTCGGCCACCAGCCAAAACATCAACAGGTACAAGGTGTTGATCAGGCGATCACTGAGTTTGAGTGCGGTGTAGTAGTAGCCAAAGCACACCGCCACAAACAGAGCGAGCGGCAGCAGGGCAAACGCAAAACCGAGCAACTTACGCAGGCGATAGCCCTTTTTCTCGATTTCGAAATCCTTGAGCAGCAAGCTGCACAGCAGCCAGGCCATAGCGGCATAGCAGCCCAGCACAATGACAATGCCCAGCACATCGTCAGCCAATGCGGCGGGTTGTTGTTCGGCAAACGCGACCACGGCCACCAGTGCCAGCACTACAAAACCTAGCTTGCGCACCCAGCGTTGCAGGAACTCGACCAGCGGTTTTTCCCAGCGAAAATGCAGTTCGGCCACCCCGCCCGGCGCCAGAGTGCGATAGGCGGTGTAAAACACCAGCCAGGCCTGGGCCATTTGAATCAAGGCGGCGCCCAGGTTGGCGTTCATACCGCGGGCGTCGGTTTGCAAGGCGTAGCCGCATAAGGCCAGCGCCAGAGAAACCGGCATCGCCAGCAACACGTTGATCAAAATCGCCAGCGGCGTGTGCCACTGACTGTCACGCTTGAAGTGGCCGATGTCCTGGTGGATTTTGTTCAACTTGGTGTAGAGGTAGCGGCGCTTCCACAGCAACGCCACGATCAACAAGGCCAGCGGTGAAAAAAGCCACGGGCGTTGCGACAAGCCATCCGCCAGCTCGCTGAAACCGGAAGTCCAGGGCAAAGTCAGTAATTGCTGTTTGAGGTAGTGCGGCGCGGTTTCCAGCCACTCCAGATCCAGCGGCTTGTTGCTGGGGATCCAGAACATTTGCTCGTCCAGCGTGGCGCGCAGGCTCTGGGCGGTGCTGAGCAATTGTTTCTGGTTCAGTTGCAAGGTGATGGTTTCGTTGAGCAGGGCGCTCAACTCGCGGTTGAGGCGCTCCAGCAAATCACCCCGGGTGCCGACCAGTTCGAGCAGGGTTTTACGCAGCTGCGGGGTGACTTGATCGGCTGGCTGGGTGGACAGCAGGTTGTCGACATAAGTGGTCGGGTTGCTGATCAGCTCGCGCTGCTGGTTGATCTCGAACTGATACAGGCGGATGTCCGCGATCTCATCAGCCAGGTTCTTGTCCATCTTTTGCAGGCGCGGCAGTGCTTGTTTCTGTTTATAGAGAATCTTGGACAACAGCAGGCTGCCCTTTAGCACGCTGATCTGCTCGTCCAGCGCCTGATCGCTTTGGGTCACGTTGTCGAGTTGCTGTTTGGTTTCGAGATTTTGCTGCGTGACTTCATTCAAGCGGTCGGTGCTGCGCAACAGGTAGTCGGAGAGCTTGAGGTTGATCGCACTTTCGGTGGACAGCAGGCTGCTGCTGCCGGACTTTTGCGCTTCGATGGATTGCTGGGTCACGGTCTGTTGCGATTGCGCCAGACGCTTCTGGTTGATCAGGGTTTGCAGTTCCTGGATTTCCTGGTCCTGACGAGCGGTTTTTTCCATCAGCAAGTCATGCTGGCTGCCACTCAAGTCTTGCAACTGGCTGTTGCCCGCCAGTTCTTGGCGGCGCAGCGCGATAAGGGCGGTCAGCGCGCCCGCCTCGGCATTGAGCTGGTTACGTTGGTCGCCCGTCAGCAGTTTGCCGTTGTCGCGCCCCAGTTTCAGGATGTTGTTGATCTGCTGGATGCGCGTTTGGCTGGTGCTGATTTCGGCTTGTGCCCGCTCTGGCCGGGTTTGCGCGGCGATGGTCATGCTGTTGGCACTGGCCAGGGCTTTTTGCAGCTCGCCTTGCTGCGTGGTGCGGTCGGCGAGCAGTTGCTCAAGCTGCTGCACGCTGAGATTGCTGTACCGCTGGGCAACCGGCACCACGGTGCTGGCTTTGAGCTTGGCCAGTTCTCGCTGGTTTTCGAGGGTTTGCTGCGGCGCGGTGCTGAGTTGCTGCTTGATCTCACTCAGGCTTTGTTCGTAATCCGCTTTGTTGGCCAGGTGGGCAAGGGTCTTTTCGAGGACCGCTTGCAGCGCTTTTTGGTCAGCGTCCGGCAGTTTGCGGTCGGCAATTTTGTCCAGGCTTTGCTGAACCGACTCGGTGGTTGGAGGCTCGGCAGCCTGTAGCGGGCCGACACAAAGGCTCAAGCCGAGCAGGACGGTGGCGAAGAGCGTGCGCAGAGTGGGCATAGATACCGGTCATACAAGGGGCGGAGAGGGGGAGTTTAGAGGAACAACCCCGGACCCGGGGCACTTCCTTCGGGGAATCTGACGCCCACTTTGCCGATCTTGTTCCCGTCCATCACGGCCACGGTCCAAATGGTGTTGTTCCATTCAACCTGATCGCCCACCACGGGTGCGCCGCCGACCTTCTGCGCGATGAAGCTGCTGAGCGGCAAGTCGGGGTCAATGCCGTCCAGCTTCAGGCCGTAGAGTGCAGACACCGCGCCCAGCTGGGCGTCGCCTTCGAGTACAAAGTCGCCAAAAAAGCGCAGGTCCAAACCGCGGGTAGGCGGCTGGCTGAACAGTTTGCCGAGGGCTGGCAGGTTGTGTTCGTGGCCGATCACGCAGAGCAGATCACCAATTTCAAGGGTGGTACTACCCGACGGGTGGAGCAGTTGCTGACCCCGAAACAGGGCTGCGATGCGCGTGCCTTCGGGCATTTTCAGTTCACGCAAGGCGGCGCCAATGCACCAGTTTTGTGCGTCGAGGCGATAAACGAACAGCTCCCACTCGCTGGTGACATGCACTTCAAGGGCTGCGCGCGAGATCGGCGCCAGGTCTGGCGGCACGGTCACCTTAAGCAGCTTGGCCACCCACGGCAGGCTGGTGCCTTGCACCAACAGGGACACCAGCACGATGAAAAACGCGAGGTTGAAGTACAGCTGCGCATTCTCAAGCCCGGCCATCAACGGGAACACCGCCAAAATAATCGGCACCGCACCGCGCAACCCAACCCACGAAATAAAGGCTTTTTCACGGGTGTGGAACGCTTTGAACGGCAGCAGCCCGACCATCACCGACAACGGCCGTGCGAACAGAATCATCCACAACGCCAGCGCCAGAGCAGGCACTGCGATGGGCAGCAAATCGTGGGGTGTGACCAACAAGCCGAGCACCAGGAACATGCCGATCTGAGCCAGCCAAGCCATACCGTCGAGCATGTGCAAAATGCCGTGGCGGCTGCGGATCGGGCTGTTGCCGATCACCAGGCCGCACAGGTACACCGCGAGGAAGCCGCTGCCGTGCAGGGCGTTGGTGAGTGCGAACACCACCAGCCCGCCCGCGACCACCAGAATCGGATACAGGCCATTGGCCAGATTAATGCGGTTAACCAGTTGCAGCATCATCCAGCCCCCGGCCAGACCGATGGCGCCGCCGATACCGAACTCGCGTAACAGATTGAGCAGCAAACTGGCGTGCAGCGTGGTTTCGCCGCTGGCGAGCATGTCGATCAGGGTCACGGTGAGGAACACCGCCATCGGGTCATTGCTGCCCGATTCGATCTCCAGGCTGGCCGATACCCGCTCGTTCAGGCCTTTACCGCCCAACAGCGAGAACACTGCCGCCGCATCGGTGGAGCCGACGATGGCACCCACCAGCAGGCCCTGAATCAGGTTGAGATTGAACAGCCACGCGGCCATCAGCCCGGTCAGCCCGGTGGTGATCATCACCCCGACCGTGGCCAGCGACAACGCAGGCCACAAGGCGACGCGGAAACTGGACACGCGGGTGCGCAGGCCGCCATCGAGCAAAATCACGGCCAAGGCGAGGTTGCCCACCAGATAAGCCGTTGGGTAGTTATCAAAAATAATGCCGCCGCCGTCGACGCCCGCGGTCATGCCCACCGCCAGGATAATCACCAGAATCGGGATGCCCAGGCGTGAAGAAAGTGAACTCACCAGAATGCTTGCACCCACCAGCAACGCGCCGATCAAGAACAGGCTGTTGATGGTCGTCGCATTCAAAGGCAGTACTCCAGAAAACTCATAGGCAGGGCGCTCACTGTTGAAGCAGTTTGCGTGCCAGCGATTCTAACCTGTGTAATTGCAGGGCTGTCAAAAAGGTTTTGTACACATTCAGTTGGATGGGTTTACAGCCTTGGTAGTTAATTCGATCCGTTTCTTTTGGATCTTTGGGAATCCTCCTACGCATGATCATTAGGCTTATCCGTTAGCGTCAGCGCCTCTGTTTCAGAGGAGTCACGGATGTCTACCCTTCGCCCCCCATCGCGTTTCAGCCTGGTGATAACCGGCAGTGACGATTCGCTTCAGGTACTGGCATTTAAAGGCAAGGAGGCCATCAGTCAGCCGTTTTCCTTCGCCATCCAACTGGTCAGTGACCGTGCCAATCTCGACCTTGAAGCGTTGCTGCATCAGCCTGCGTTTTTAGCGTTCAACGCGCAAAACGGCATCCACGGCCAGATTGAACGCATCACCCGCAGC